>NZ_JBIWOD010000003.1:67104-609261 GCF_044767545.1 Streptomyces sp. NPDC101227
CCCGGGTTGGTGCGGTCCGCGGGGGGGGGGGCACCCGGCGGGGTTTGGGGCGCCGCGGCCCCGGGGGCGGGGCGTTTCCGGGCTTAGGGTGGCACGCGCGAAACGGCCGTCCCCTTCTTGCGCCTAAGCCGGCGCCGCTATCGCGGAGGTGGCTGAGCGCCGTGGGGGGTGCTCAATTGTCGCTTCGGTGGTCATCGGGTGCCGGTTGGCGGCCTTTTGGGGGGTTCCGTCGGCTGGATTACTCCACGGTGACGGACTTGGCGAGGTTGCGGGGCTTGTCGATGTCGCGGCCCAGGGCCAGTGCCGTGTGGTAGGCGAGGAGCTGGAGCGGGATGCCCATCAGGATCGGGTCCAGCTCGGGCTCGTTCTTGGGCACGACGATGGTGTGGTCGGCCTTCTCCTGCTCCTGGTGCGCGACGGCCAGGATGCGGCCGTGACGGGCCTTGATCTCCTCCAGCGCGGCGCGGTTCTTCTCCAGCAGGTCGTCGTCCGGGACGATCGCGACCGTCGGCATCGCGGGCTCGATGAGCGCCAGCGGGCCGTGCTTGAGCTCGGAGGCCGGGTAGGCCTCGGCGTGGATGTAGGAGACCTCCTTGAGCTTCAGGGAGGCCTCGCGCGCCACCGGGTAGCCGCGCACCCGGCCGATGAACATCATCGACTTGGCGTCCGCGTACTGCGCCGCCAGCTTCTTGACGTCGTCCTCGGTCTTGAGGATCTCGTCGATCTGGCCGGGCAGCTTGCGCAGGCCCTCGATGATCCGCTTGCCGTCCGCGACGGACAGGTCGCGGATGCGGCCCAGGTGCAGGGCGAGCAGCGCGAAGGAGACCACCATGTTGGTGAAGCACTTGGTGGAGACCACGCAGACCTCGGGGCCCGCGTGCACGTAGATGCCGCCGTCGGTCTCCCGGGCGATCGCCGAACCGACCACGTTCACCAGGCCCAGCACCCGCGCACCCTTGCGCTTGAGCTCCTGGACGGCCGCCAGCACGTCGTAGGTCTCACCGGACTGGGAGACCGCGACGTACAGGGTGTCGGGGTCCACGACCGGGTTGCGGTAGCGGAACTCGGAGGCCGGCTCGGCGTCCGAGGGGATACGGGCCAGCTCCTCGATCATCTGGGCGCCGATCTGACCGGCGTGGTACGAGGTGCCGCAGCCGAGGATCTTGACCCGGCGCACCCCGCGCGCCTCGCGGGCGTCCAGGTTCAGGCCGCCCAGGTGGACGGTCGAGAAACGGTCGTCGATCCGGCCGCGCAGCGCCCGGTCCACCGCCTCCGCCTGCTCGGAGATCTCCTTGTGCATGTACGTGTCGTGGCCACCCATGTCGTACGACTCGGCCGCGTACTCGACGGTCTCCGGCGTCGCCGTCGTACGGGAGCCCTCGGTGGTGTACGTGCGGTAGTCGTCGGCCTTCAGGGTGGCCATCTCGCCGTCGTCCAGGGTGACGACCTGGCGGGTGTGCGAGACCAGGGCCGCGACGTCGGAGGAGACGAACATCTCGTGCTCGCCGATGCCGAGGACGACGGGGGAGCCGTTGCGGGCGACCACGATCCGGTCGGCGAAGTCGGCGTGCAGCACGGCGATGCCGTACGTGCCCTCGACGTGCCGCAGCGCCTCGCGGACCTTCTCCTCCAGCGTCTCGGCCTGGGAGCGGCCGATGAGGTGGGCGAGGACCTCGGTGTCGGTCTCGGAGGCGAAGTCGACGCCGTCGGCGGTCAGCCGGGCGCGCAGATCGGCGGCGTTGTCGATGATGCCGTTGTGGACGACGGCGACCTTGCCCTCGGCGTCCCGGTGCGGGTGGGCGTTCTCATCGGTGGGCGCGCCGTGGGTGGCCCAGCGGGTGTGGGCGATGCCGGTGGTGCCCGCGAACCGCTTGGGCAGCCGGGACTCCAGCTCCCGCACCCGGCCCTTGGCCTTGGCGGTCTTCAGGCCCGCGGTCTTGCCGGCGCCGCCCGCGTGAATGGCGATGCCCGCCGAGTCGTAGCCGCGGTACTCCAGCCGCTGCAGGCCCTCAAGGAGCAGCGGAGCAACATCGCGCTTGCCGATATATCCGACGATCCCGCACATACAGCGACCTCCGAGTCAATCGTGGTGACGGACGTACTTGAGTTCTTGTGTTCTTGATCTGTTCCGGTGCGATCCGTTCCGGAGTGATCCGCTCCGGGCGTGCCCGGTGTCGTACCGGGCGGCTCAGCCGTAGACGAGGCGACGCAGCTGGCGTATCGAGAGCGGCGGTGGGGTCACGGCGCGGTGTGGCAGCTCGTCCGAGATCCGCTCGAAGATCGCTTCGTTCCGCAGCCCCTGGGACTGCAGCTCTCGGTGTCTGCGGCGGACGAACCCCTCGGTCGTCTCGTCGAAGTACGCGAGCACGTCCAGGACCACCCGGGCTGCCTCGCCGCGCTGTAGCGGCGTGCTGCGCACCAGGTGGTCGACGAGGTCCTCGTGGGACGGGCGACGATCGAGCACCCGTTGATACTGCGTGGCGGCGCCGGGATTCGCAAGAAATCTGCCCGGTATCGGGCAAGTCCCTGAGATGGCGCCCGGAAACTGGTCTAAACCTTGACCGCGTACGAGGCTCACGGTACGCATGGTCACCGTTCGGTCGCTCCATGCCATGCAGGACATGCCAGGCACACCACGACGATCACACCTGCCGTGCACGATGTTCGCGAAGGGACCGTCGATGAGACGACGCAGACTCCTCTTTTCGCTGCTGCTGGTCGCGGCGGCGGGCCTGGGCACCGCCGCCGCGCCGTCCCAGCCGGCCGCCGCCGCTCCGGCCCCGCTCGACGGGATCATTCCCGCACCCGCCTCCGTACGGCCCGGCGGGGACTCCTACACGCTCGGCGCGGGCACCCGGATCCGCGTCCCCGGCGGATCGGACGAGGCCAGGCGCATCGCCGGCTACCTGGCGGGCATGCTGCGCCCGGCCACCGGATACGGCCTGCCGGTCACCACCGAGGACGGCCGGGACGGCCTCGTGCTGCGGCTCGGCGGCACCGGGACCAAGTCGCTGGGCGCGGAGGGCTACCGGCTCACCTCCAGCGGCCGCGCGGTGACCATCAGCGCCGGACGGCCCGCCGGCCTCTTCCACGGCGTCCAGACGCTGCGCCAGCTGCTTCCCGGGGCCCTGGAGAAGCGTGCCGGGCAGCAGCCGGGCCCGTGGCGGATTCCGGGCGGCACCATCGCCGACTCCCCGCGCTACCCCTACCGCGGCGCGATGCTCGACGTCTCCCGGCACTTCTTCACCGTCGACCAGGTCAAGCGCTACATCGACCAGCTGGCGATGTACAAGATCAATAAGCTGCATCTGCACCTCTCGGACGACCAGGGCTGGCGGATCGCCATCGCCTCATGGCCGAAGCTGGCCACGTACGGCGGCTCCACCCAGGTCGGCGGCGGCAAGGGCGGCTACTACACCAAGGACGACTACCGCGAGATCGTCCGGTACGCCGCGAGCCGCTACCTGACCGTGGTCCCCGAGATCGACATGCCCGGCCACACCAACGCCGCGCTGGCCTCGTACGCCGAACTCAACTGCAACGGCCAGGCGCCGCCGCTCTACACCGGCACCAACGTCGGCTTCAGCTCGCTGTGTGTGCCCAAGAAGGTGACGTACGACTTCATCGACGACGTCATCCGGGAGATCGCGGCGCTCACCCCCGGCCGCTATCTCCACATCGGCGGCGACGAGGCGCACTCCACCAGCCATGAGGACTACGTGACCTTCATGGACAAGGTGCAGCCGGTGGTCGCCAAGTACGGCAAGACCGCGATCGGCTGGCACCAGCTGACCGGCGCCCACCCCGCCAAGGGCGCCGTCGCCCAGTACTGGGGCTACGACGCCACCGGCGCGGCCGAGCGCCAGCAGGTCGCCGACGCCGCCCAGAACGGCACCGGGCTCATCCTCTCGCCCGCCGACCGCGCCTACCTCGACATGAAGTACGACAAGAACACGCCGCTGGGCCTGCACTGGGCCGGCTATGTGAGCGTGCAGCGGTCGTACGAGTGGGACCCGGGGACGTACCTGAACGGCGCACCCGAGGACTCGGTCCTGGGCGTCGAGGCGCCCCTGTGGTCCGAGACGCTCTCCACCTCCGCGCACATCGAGTACATGGCGTTCCCGAGGCTGCCGGGCATCGCCGAGCTCGGCTGGTCCCCCGCGAACACGCACGACTGGCCCTCGTACCGCGAGCGGCTGGCCGCCCAGGGGCCCCGATGGGACGCGCTGGGGATCAACTACTACCGCTCGCCGGAAGTGCCCTGGCCGGCGAAGTGAGCGCAGCGGTCGGGCGTCCTCGGACGCCCGACCGGACCCGCTGTTGTCAGAACCCCAGCTCCCGGGCGATCAGCATCCGCTGGACCTCGCTCGTGCCCTCGCCGATCTCCAGGATCTTCGCGTCCCGCCACATCCGGGCGACCGGGTACTCGTTCATGAAGCCGTAGCCGCCGTGGATCTGGGTGGCCTCGCGGGCGTTGTCCACCGCGATCTCGGAGGAGTACAGCTTGGCGAGCGCCGCCTCCTTCTTGAAGGGTTCGCCGTGGACGAGGCGGGAGGCGGCGTCGCGCCACGCCAGCCGGGAGGTGTGGGCGCGCATCTCCATGTCGGCGAGCTTGAACTGGATGGCCTGGTTGGCGCCGATCGGGCGGCCGAAGGCCCGGCGCTCCTTGGCGTAGCCGACCGACTCGTCCACACAGCCCTGCGCCAGGCCGGTGGCCAGCGCCGCGATGGCGATGCGGCCCTCGTCGAGGATGCGCAGGAACTGGGCGTAGCCGCGGCCCTCCTCGCCGAGCAGGTTGGCGGCGGGCACGCGGACGTCGGCGAAGGACAGCTCGCGGGTGTCGGAGGCGTTCCAGCCGACCTTGGAGTACGGGGCACCGACGGTGAAGCCGGGGGTGCCGGAGGGCACGATGATCGAGGAGATCTGCGGGCTGCCGTCGGGCTTACGGCCGGTCACGGCCGTGACCGTCACCAGGCCGGTGATGTCCGTACCGGAGTTGGTGATGAAGCACTTGCTGCCGTTGATCACCCACGAGTCGCCGTCCCGCACCGCGGTCGTGCGCGTCGCGCCCGCGTCCGAGCCGCCGTCCGGCTCGGTCAGGCCGAAGGCGCCGAGCATCTCGCCGCTGCACAGCCGGGGCAGCCACTCGCGCTTCTGCTCCTCCGTGCCGAAGAGGTAGAGGGGCATGGCGCCGAGCGAGACGCCCGCCTCCAGGGTGATGGCCACCGAGGAGTCGACCCGGGCCAGCTCCTCCAGGGCGATGCCGAGCGCGAGGTAGTCGCCGCCCATCCCGCCGTACTCCTCGGGGAAGGGCAGGCCGAACAGGCCCATCTCGCCCATCTGGCGGACGATTTCGTAGGGGAACTCGTGCCGCTCGTAGTAGTCGCCGATCTTGGGGGCGACGACGTCGTGCGCGAACGCCTCGACCGTGCGCCGGAGTTCTTCCAGCTCGGCGGTCAGACGGTGATCCAGGGTCATGGGGTCACTCCTTGTGGGAGAGGGCGCGGACGGTGCGGGAGGGGCTGGGACGGCCCAGGACTTCGGCCAGCCAGACGCTGGTGGCGGTCAGCCGGCCGAGGTCGACGCCGGTCTCGATGCCGAGGCCGTGCAGCATCCACACGAGGTCTTCGGTGGCGAGGTTGCCGGTGGCGCTCTTGGCGTACGGGCAGCCGCCGAGGCCGCCCGCCGAGGCGTCGACGGTGGTGACGCCGTGCTGGAGCGCGGCGAGGGTGTTGGCGAGCGCCTGCCCGTAGGTGTCGTGGAAGTGGACGCCCAGACGGGAGGTGGGCACGCCCGCTTCGTTCAGCGCGGCGAGCAGGTGCTGGACATGGCCCGGGGTGGCGACGCCGATGGTGTCGCCCAGGCTCAGTTCGTCGCAGCCCATGTCGAGCAGGGCGCGGCAGACCCGTACGGTCTGCGCGACCGGCACCGGGCCCTCCCAAGGGTCGCCGAAGCACATCGAGAGGTAGCCGCGCACGTGCACCTTGGCGTCCCGGGCGCGCGCGACGACCGGTGCGAACATCGCCAGCGCCTCGTCGACGGTGCGGTTGAGGTTGGCCTTGGCGAACGATTCGGTGGCGCTGCCGAACACCGCGATCCGGCGGGCGCCCAGGGCGAGCGCCCGGTCCAGGCCGCGCTCGTTGGGCACCAGGACCGGGAGGCGGTGCGGGTCGAGATCGCCCAGGAGCGGGAACAGGTTCTCGGCGTCGGCGAGTTGGGGGACCCACTTGGGGTGGACGAAGCTGGTGGCCTCGACCAGCGGCAGGCCCGCGTCGGCGAGCCGGTGGATGAATTCCGCCTTGATCTCGGTGGGGACGACCGCCTTCTCGTTCTGCAGGCCGTCGCGGGCGCCGACCTCGTGGATCCGCACACGGGTGGGCATTCCCTCCGACCGCACCTCCATCGGCAGGCCGGCGGGAAGGCCGGGGGCGGGGGTGCCGACTGTGGTCATGACGCGGGCTCCTCGGCGGGCTCGTGCGGGGCGACGACGGCCAGGATCTGGTCCATGGCGACCGTCGTGCCCGCAGTGACGTCGAGTTCGGTGACGGTCCCGGCGTGCGGCGCGGCGATGACGTGTTCCATCTTCATCGCCTCCACCACCAGCAGGCCCTGGCCCGCGGTGACCTCGTCGCCGACGGCCACCTTGACGACGGTGACGGTGCCGGGCATCGGGGCGGCGAGGGTGTCCACGCCGTGTCCCCGGGCCGCCCCGCTCAGCGTCGCCGCCACCGGGTCGTAGTCCTGGACATGCCAGGAGTCGCCGTCCCGGCCGAGCCAGTCGCCGCTGCGGTGGAAGGTGTGCAGGACCCCGTCGACGGTGATCCGTACGAGGTCCGGTGTGACGTCGGCGGGCGCCCCGGGCCGGACGTCGTACGGGACCGGGTCATGGCCCGGCACCCGCAGCCAGTGGGTGACCGGGGCGGCCTCGCCGCCCAGCCGGAAGCCGCTCGGCACGCCGAACGGGTCGCGCCAGCCGCCCGCCGGCAGCTGCGGCTCCAGGGCCGCCTGGCGCACCGCCGCGGCCGCCGCGTACACCTCGTCGGGCACCGCGCCGTCCACCAGGGCGGCCGCCTCCCGCTCCACCAGCCCGGTGTCCAGCTCGCCGGTGACCACATCGGGGTGGGCGAGCAGCCGGCGCAGAAAACCGGCGTTGGTCGTCACGCCCAGGGTGACGGTCCCCGCCAGCGCGGCGCGCAGCGTGCGCAGCGCCGTCGGGCGGTCCGGCCCGTAGGCGATGACCTTGGAGAGCATCGGGTCGTACCGGCTGCCGACCTCCGCGCCCTGGGAGAGCCCGGAGTCGGTGCGGACTCCGTTGCCCTGCGGTTCGCGCAGCGCCAGGACCGTGCCGCCGGTCGGCAGGAAGTCGCGGGAGGGGTCTTCGGCGCAGATGCGGGCCTCGACGGCGTGCCCGGTCAGGGCGATGTCGTCCTGAACGAAGGCGAGCCGCTCGCCGGCCGCGATCCGCAGCTGCCATTCCACCAGGTCGTAGCCGGTGATGAGTTCGGTCACCGGGTGCTCGACCTGGAGGCGGGTGTTCATCTCCATGAAGAAGTACGAGGCGGGGTCCTTGCCGGGCACGATGAATTCGACCGTGCCCGCGCCGCGGTAGCCGCAGGAGCGGGCCGCCTGGACGGCCGCCTCGCCCATCGCCGCGCGGGTCGCCTCGTCCAGCAGGACCGACGGGGCCTCCTCGATGACCTTCTGGTGGCGCCGCTGGAGGGAGCATTCGCGCTCGCCGAGGTGGACGACGTTGCCGTGGCCGTCCGCCAGCACCTGGATCTCGATGTGCCGGGGGCGGTCGATCCAGCGCTCGACCAGCAGCGTGTCATCGCCGAAGGAGCCGCGGGCCTCGCGCCGGGCGGCGGCGATCTCGTCGCCGATCAGCGCCTCGTCGCGCACCAGCCGCATGCCCTTGCCGCCGCCGCCCGCGGACGGCTTGAGCAGCACCGGCATGCCGATCTCGCGCGCCGCGGCGGCCAGTTGGGCATCGTCCAGTCCGCTGCCGGAGGACCCGGGCACGACCGGCACGCCGGCCGCCCGTACCGTCTCCTTGGCCCGGATCTTGTCGCCCATCAGGTCGATGGCCTCGGCGGAGGGGCCGATGAAGACCAGCCCGGCGTCCGTGCAGGCGCGGGCGAAGCGGGCGTTCTCGGCGAGGAAGCCGTAGCCGGGGTGGACGGCCTGCGCGCCGGTCCGCGCGGCGGCCTCCAGGAGGCGGTCGACGGACAGATAGCTCTCGGCGGCCGGCGCGGGGCCGATCCGTACCGCCGTATCGGCCTCGCGGACGTGCCGGGCACCGGCGTCGGCATCGCTGTAGACGGCGACCGAGCGGATGCCGAGGGCGCGCAGCGTGCGGATGACGCGGACGGCGATCTCGCCGCGGTTGGCGACCAGAACCGTGTCGAACATTCTCTTGGCCATCCCTTTCACATCCGGAAGACGCCGTAGCCGGGCGCCGCGCTGTCCCTGGCGGGCAGCGGTGCGTTGGCGCAGGCGGTCAGGGCGAGCCCCAGCACCTGGCGGGTCTCCATGGGGTCGATGACGCCGTCGTCCCACAGCCGCGCGGTGGCGTAATAGGCGTTGCCCTGGGTCTCGTACTGCTCGCGGATCGGCGCCTTGAAGGCGTCCTCGTCCTCGGCGCTCCACTCCTCGCCGTGCGCCTCCAGCTGGTCGCGCTTGACGGTGGCGAGGACGGATGCGGCCTGTTCGCCGCCCATCACCGAGATCTTGGCGTTGGGCCACATCCACAGGAAGCGGGGGGAGTACGCCCGGCCGCACATCGAGTAGTTGCCCGCGCCGTAGGAGCCGCCGATGACGACGGTGAGCTTGGGGACCCGCGTGCAGGCCACCGCCGTCACCATCTTCGCGCCGTGCTTGGCGATCCCGCCCGCCTCGTACGAACGCCCCACCATGAAGCCGGAGATGTTCTGGAGGAACAGCAGCGGAATGCCGCGCTGGTCGCACAGCTCGATGAAGTGGGCGCCCTTCTGGGCGGATTCGGAGAAGAGGATGCCGTTGTTGGCGACGATGCCGACCGGGTGGCCGTGGACGTGCGCGAAGCCGGTGACCAGCGTCGTGCCGTACTCGGCCTTGAACTCCGCGAAGCGGGAGCCGTCGACGATCCGGGCGATCACCTCCCGTACGTCATAGGGCGTACGGGAATCCGCGGGCACCACGCCGTAGAGGTCGGCCGGATCGAGCTTGGGCTCCTCGACGGTCCGCACCTGCCAGGGCAGCGGGGCGCGCTCGCCGAGGGTGGAGACGATGGTGCGCACGATGCGCAGCGCATGGGCGTCGTCCTCGGCGAGATGGTCGGTGACGCCGGAGGTCCGCGAGTGCACCTCGCCGCCGCCCAGCTCCTCGGCGGTGACGACCTCGCCGGTCGCGGCCTTCACCAGCGGCGGCCCGCCCAGGAAGATCGTGCCCTGATTCCGGACGATCACGGCCTCGTCGCTCATCGCCGGGACGTAGGCGCCGCCCGCCGTGCACGATCCGAGGACGGCGGCGATCTGCGGGATGCCCGCTCCCGACATCCGCGCCTGGTTGTAGAAGATCCGCCCGAAGTGCTCCCGGTCGGGGAAGACCTCGTCCTGCATCGGCAGGAAGGCGCCGCCGGAGTCGACGAGGTACAGACACGGGAGGCGGTTTTCCAGGGCGATCTCCTGGGCCCGCAGATGCTTCTTGACCGTCATCGGGTAGTACGTGCCGCCCTTGACCGTGGCGTCATTGGCGACGATCACCGTCTCGCGGCCGGAGACCCGGCCGATGCCGGCGATCACCCCGGCGGCCGGTGCGGCCCCGCCGTACATCCCGTCGGCGGCCAGCGGCGCCAGCTCCAGGAACGGCGAGCCGGGATCCAGCAGGGCGTCGACCCGGTCGCGGGGCAGCAGCTTGCCGCGCGCGGTGTGCCGCGCCCTGGCCTTCTCGCCGCCGCCCAGCCGCGCCGCCGCGAGCTTCTCGCGCAGCCGGGCGGTCAGTTCGCGGTGCGCGGCCTCGTTGGCCCGCCAGGAGTCGGACGCCGGGTTCGCGACACCCCCCAGCACCGGTGCCTGCTCCATCTTTACGAGCCCCCTTGCCCACGGTGATGACCGTGGTTAGTGACCGTTAACTTCATTTCTCCCAGGTTAACGAGCACTAACCCGGCTGTCTACAATTGGCCGCATGAGTAATGCGCATGCGCCCGCCCCCACCAGCCGCCGCGAGCAGATCCTCAAGGAGGCGGCCCGGCTCTTCGCGGAGCGCGGGTTCCACGGCGTCGGGGTGGACGAGATAGGGGCCGCCGTGGGCATCTCCGGCCCCGGCCTCTACCGCCACTTCGCCGGCAAGGACGCCATGCTGGCCGAGCTGCTGGTCGGGATCAGCGAGCGGCTGCTCGAGGGCGGCCGGATGCGGGTCGCGGAGGGCGGCGAGAGCCCCGAGGCGGTGCTCGATGCGCTGATCGACGGCCATATCGACTTCGCGCTCGACGACCGGCCGCTGATCACCGTGCACGACCGCGAGCTGGACCGGCTGCGCGAGGCCGACCGCAAGCGGGTGCGCCAGCTCCAGCGGCAGTACGTCGAACTGTGGGTGGCGGTCGTCCGCCAGGTCCACCCCGGCCCCTCCGAGTCACAGGCCCGCGCCGCGGTGCACGCCGTCTTCGGCCTGCTCAACTCCACCCCGCACCTCGGCCGCCCCGGCGCGCTCCCGGGCCGTACGGAGATGGCGGAGCTGCTGCACCGGCTGGCGCTGGGCGCCTTCGGCGCGGTGGCGGCGGTGGAGCCGGCCGAGCCCGTGACAGCGTCGTAGGTCTCATCGAACACCTCTGGACAGCTCCGGTGACCGGCCGGTAGCTTTCGCCGGGTACAGAAGCTGAGCAAGCGCTTAGCCAGTGGCGGCGGTCAAGGAGGCGACGTAGCAATGCGCCGTACGGTGTTCAACGAGGATCACGAGGCGTTTCGCGAGACCATACGCGCCTTCATCGAGGGCGAGGTCGTCCCCGTCTACGACGACTGGTTCGCCGCCGGCCAGGCCCCCCGCGACTTCTACTACAAGCTCGCCGAACTGGGCGTCTTCGGCATCCGCGTCGCCGAGGAGTTCGGCGGCGCCGGCATCGACTCGCACAAGTTCGAGGCCGTGATGTACGAGGAGACCGCCCGCGCGGGCGTCACCTTCGGCGGCTCCGGCGTGCATGTGCTGCTCGGCCTGCCCTACATCCAGATGCTCGCCACCGACGAGCAGAAGAAGCGCTACCTGCCGAAGTTCGTCAGCGGCGAGGAGATGTGGGCGCTCGCCATGACCGAGCCGGGCACCGGCTCCGACGTCGCGGGCATGAAGACCACCGCGAAGCTCTCGGACGACGGCACGCACTACGTCCTCAACGGCGCCAAGACCTTCATCACCGGCGGCGTGCACGCCGACCGCGTCATCGTCTGCGCCCGCACCGCCGCCCCCCGCGAGGACGACCGCCGCTTCGGCATCTCGCTCTTCGCCGTGGACACCACCGCCGAGGGCTACTCCATCGGCCGCAAGCTGGACAAGCTCGGCCTGAAGGTCTCCGACACCGCCGAGCTGGCCTTCGTCGACGTCAAGGTCCCGGCCGAGGACCTGCTCGGCGAGGAGAACAAGGGCTTCGCCTACCTGGGCCACAACCTCGCCTCCGAGCGCTGGGGCATCGCCTTCGGCGCCTACGCGCAGGCCAAGGCCGCCGTCCGCTTCGCCAAGGAGTACGTGCAGGAGCGCACCGTCTTCGGCAAGCCGGTCGCCGCCTTCCAGAACACCAAGTTCGAACTGGCCGCCTGCCAGGCCGAGGTGGACGCCGCCGAGGCCGTCGCCGACCGCGCGCTCGAGGCCCTGGACGCCGGCGAGCTGACCCCGGCCGAGGCCGCCTCCGCCAAGCTGTTCTGCACCGAGGTCGCACACCGCGTCATCGACCGCTGCCTCCAGCTGCACGGCGGCTACGGCTACATGAACGAGTACCCCATCGCCCGCCTGTACGCCGACAACCGCGTCAACCGCATCTACGGCGGCACCAGCGAGGTCATGAAGTCCATCATCGCCAAGTCCATGGGCCTCTAGGCCGTAGGGCACCCACGCACGTGAACGACGCCCTGCTGTCCCTGCTCGATCTGCTCTCCCTGGAGCGGATCGAGCAGGACATCTTCCGCGGCCAGAGCCGCGCCTCGGTCGTGCCCCGGGTCTTCGGCGGCCAGGTCGCCGCCCAGGCCCTGGTCGCGGCCGGCCGCACGGTCCCCGCCGATCGCCCGCCGCACTCCCTGCACGCGTACTTCCTGCGCCCCGGTGACCCCGGCGCACCCATCGTCTACACCGTCGACCGGATCCGCGACGGCCGGTCCTTCACCACCCGCCGCGTCGTCGCCGTCCAGCACGGCCAGCCGATATTCCACCTCTCCGCCTCCTTCCAGGTCCCCGAGGAGGGCCTGGAACACCAGGAGCCGATGCCGCCGGCGCCCGACCCGCTGACCCTGCCCACGGCGGCCGAGATGCTGCCGCGCCACGCCGACCGGTTCGTCGAGCCGGGCGTGACCGAGCGGCTGCTGGAGTCCCGGGCCGCGATCGATCTGCGGTACGTGGACGAGCCGCCGTTCGGCACCGTCGGCGAGCCCCGCGAACCGCGCTCCCAGGTCTGGTTCCGCACCCAGGGCAAGCTCGACGACGACGGCGCGATCCCCCGTCCGCTGCTGGACATCTGCCTGGTCACCTACGTCTCCGACATGACCCTGCTGGACTCGATCCTGCTGGCGCACGGCCGGGGCGGCTGGGCGGTCGGCGATGTCGTCGGCGCGAGCCTGGACCACGCGATGTGGTTCCACCGGCCGCTGCGCGCCGACGAATGGCTGCTGTACGACCAGGAGTCCCCCACCGCCCAGGGCGGCCGGGGCCTGGGCAAGGGCCGCATCTTCACGTCGGACGGTCAGCTGGCGGTCTCGGTGATCCAGGAGGGCGTCATCCGGGTGCCGCGCGGCTAGGTCCTGTGCGGTGTGCCGGGGTCCGTCCGACTTGCGGCGGTCGTTGTCGGGCACACCGGTGGTTCCTGTGGGTCCCCGTCGATGTCTGTGGGTCTCTGTCGATCTCCGTCGATCTCCGTGGGTCCCTGTCGGTCCTCGTCGGTCCCCGCCGACCCCCATCGGTGGTCCCTGTTGGGCCTCGTCGGTCCTCGTTGATTCCCGTCAAGCACGTGGCGGGCGCCGGGAATACCCCCTCGGCCCCGCCGCGTTGTGGCCCCGCAGGGGGCCCTCGCAACCCCTACGGGATCTGTTCGCCCGCCCCCTAGGGCCTCCGCCTCGGGCGGCTCAGGCCAGCCCGGCGGCGTTCAGCAGGTAGGCGGTCAGCGGGTCGTAGTAGCGCGGGCTGATGACGTGGTCGTCCAGCGGGACGGTCACCTGGAGCGTGCCCTCGGCCTCGCCCAGGAACAACGCCGGGTCGTTGCAGTCCGCGAAGCCGATGGTGTCGATGCCGCGCTGGGCGGCGCAGCCCGCCCAGCCGTGGTCGGCCATGACCAGGTCCGGGCGCGGGCTGCCGTCCCGCTCCAGCTGGTCCAGGATCGCCGACATCGGCGCGGGGGAGTGGGTGTGCCACAGGCTCGCGCCGCGCTCCAGCACCGCCACGTCCGCGAACTGCACCACCAGGCCGTCCTCCACGGCCACGATGCCCGGCACTGTCATGATCTCGCAGCCCTTGGCACGCAGCGCCTGCGCCGTCGCGCGGTGCACATCCAGCAGCCCGCCCGGATGCCCGGTCGCGAACAGCACCCGGTGCCGGCCGGCCGCCGCCTTGCGCAGCACCGCCGCCGCCCGCTCCAGCGCGTCCACCGTCAGCTCGGGGTCGATGGTGTCCTGGCCCTGCCGGTGGTGGGGATCGTCGTTCACCCCGCAGCGCTCCGCCATCACGGCGAGCACGTCCTGCTCGTCCGTCCACCGTTCGCCGAGCTCCAGCCCCAGCCAGTAGTGGCGGTCACCGTTGGCGAGCTTGCGGTAGTGGGAGAGGTTGTTCTCGCGGGGGGTGGCGACATCACCGGCGATCCGGGTGCGCACCAGATGATCGACAAGCTCGGCGCGCGAGGGGGCGGAGGGTTCTGCGGCTATCGGCATAGCGCCATTGTGCCCGTACGGCTCGCGCGCGGCGGGGGAGTTTCGTACCCCGGACTCCGGGCCCCGACAGCCCCACCCCTGGCCAAAATGTCGAACGCCCCCGCGCCCTCTTCCGCAAATGTCCATGGGCCGTGCGCGCGTATCTCCCTAGCCTCACCTCATGACCACCGCAGCCAGCGCATCGAACGAGCCCGTGGGCCCCGTCGACTCCTCCCGCATCCCGCGTTACGCCGGTCCGGCGACCTTCGCCCGCCTGCCCCGCCTCGACGAGGTGTCCCGGGCCGATGTGGCGGTCGTCGGCGTCCCCTTCGACAGCGGCGTCTCCTACCGCCCCGGCGCCCGCTTCGGCGGTAACGCCATCCGCGAGGCCTCCCGCCTGCTGCGCCCGTACAACCCGGCCCAGGACGCGTCCCCCTTCGCGCTCGCCCAGGTCGCGGACGCCGGCGACATCGCCGCCAACCCCTTCAACATCAACGAGGCCGTCGAGACGGTCGAGGCCGCGGCCGACGACCTGCTGGGCACCGGCGCCCGCCTGATGACCCTCGGCGGCGACCACACCATCGCCCTTCCCCTCCTGCGCTCGGTTGCCAAGAAGCACGGCCCGGTGGCGCTGCTCCACTTCGACGCCCACCTGGACACCTGGGACACCTACTTCGGCGCCGAGTACACCCACGGCACGCCCTTCCGCCGCGCCGTCGAGGAAGGCATCCTCGACACCTCCGCCCTCTCCCACGTCGGCACCCGCGGCCCGCTCTACGGCAAGCAGGACCTCACCGACGACGAGAAGATGGGCTTCGGCATCGTCACCTCCGCGGACGTCTACCGCCGCGGCGCCGACGAGGTCGCCGACCAGCTCCGCCAGCGCATCGGCAACCGCCCCCTCTACATCTCCATCGACATCGACGTCCTGGACCCGGCCCACGCGCCCGGCACCGGCACCCCGGAGGCGGGCGGCATGACCTCCCGCGAACTCCTGGAGATCCTGCGCGGGCTGTCGTCCTGCAACCTGGTCTCCGCCGACGTCGTCGAGGTCGCCCCGGCGTACGACCACGCGGAGATCACCGCCGTCGCCGCCTCGCACACCGCGTACGAGCTGACGACGATCATGTCGCGCCAGATCGCGGCGGGCCGGCAGGCCTGACCCGGACCGGGCACGGACACCGCACCGGGCGGTCGGTCACAGCGGTGGCCGGCCGCCCTTCGCGTCGAGGCCCCACGTGCCGGCCCGGGGGGTCGAGGGAGTTCAGTCGTTGTGGAGGGGGTAGATCCACGCGCCTGCGGTGGAGCCGCGCCAGTCGATGGCCCACAGAGCGTTCTCGATGTGCTGCCGCAGCAGATGCGCCTCGGTTTCGTTCTCCGTGACGTCCAGGATCTGCCGCCCGGTTATCCAGTGGGCCGCCATGGTGAGGAAGGGCTCCAGGCCACTGGCCACCAAGGTGCCCTCCAGGCCGTCCTCGTCGGGGTCGGCGGGCATGCGCAGGACGACGCCGGTGGGCCCGTCGACGACCAGCGGTCCGCCCATCCAGCGTCCGATCGTGAAAAAGGGACCCGGGGTCGTCGGGGATTCCAGATCGTCCGCCCAGTCGGCCTCCGACAGGAATTCGGGACGATCCGGTTCGAGGGCGAGTCCCCTCGCGTCCATGACGGGGAGCCCGCACCCGGACAGCGCTCGCCGGGCGGCGTCGTCGGTGAGTCCGGCCGGGAGCGAGTCCTCCGGGGTCCGGACGATCACCGGCTCGTCGAACAGTTCCGCCAGTTCCGTCGGAGCGGGGTCGGTGGCGTGCAGTGGGCGGGTCGGGCCGGCGACTGTCGGGCAGCCGGAGAGGGGCAGGCCGCGCGGTGCCTCGAGCCCTTGGAAGGCGGCCGGTTCGGCGGGTTCCACGGCGAACAGGCCGCCCACGCCCGCCACGACCACTCGGTTGCCTACGGTGAGGGCGACGTGGAGCAGTTCCTCGTCGGGGCCCTCGTCCGCCCGGTCGGCGTCCTCGAAATCGCTGACGGCGGCCGGGCCATGGGTGTCGTGCGCGTCGGGGTCCGTCCAGGTGAGCGCTCGCCGGGCGTCCTCCGGCAGATCGCCCTCGTGCCACGGGCCGCCGAGCACTTCGCCGGTGGCGACGTCCCGCACGTGGATGTGCTCCGCCGCCGCCGCTTCGACGGACACGGCGGGGCGGCCCTGCCAGTGCACTCCGTACAGGTCGTCGACGGGACCGGGCCTGAGGTACCGGGGGTGGTAGCCGCCCGGCGGCCGCCAGTGGGCCCAGGACGTCGTCCACGGCAGCCGCACGCCGGAGTCCGCGATGCCCGCGGCCACGGCGGTGTCCTCACGGGCGGTGGCCATCAGGTGAAGCCAGGCGGCCCACTCCGGCTGGGTGCGCGGGGCCACTCCGTAGCTCCAGAGGTGCACGGCGTCCGCCGCGGGACTGTTCCCCGGCACCGAGCCGTCGTCAGCGCAGTGCGCCGCGTCCAGCAGCGCTTCCCGGGTCAGGTTGGCGAGGGTTCCGCCGTCGGTCAGCAACTCCTCGAACAGCCCCGCACGAACGGCGTGCGCGGCCAGCCCTTCCGCGGCGTAGCGGCCCAAGTCGCCTGAGGCGCCCCAGCCTTCGGGGTGACGCAGCCGGGGGGCCAGCCCGCTGAGCCACGCGACCAGGTGCCGGTTGACCTGGCGTGCCCACTCCGGATCGGTGGCCTCCCGGAGGGCCTCGGCCAGCCCCTCGTCGACGAACGCGGCGCATCCGGAGCCCACCGTCACGAGGTCGGGGAACCGGACTGCGAGGTCTTCCAGCGCGGCCTCGTCCACATCGTCGAGGCCGCCGGCCGCCGAGAGTTCCCGCCACACCGGAAGCGGGACCCGGCGCGGCTCTGCCAGCGCCAGGGCCCGGATGGGGGCCGGTACCTGATCCGGGCCGGCGTGCGGGAGAACCCCGTCGGGGCCGTCGAGGCGGAGGACGAACTCGGGGGTCGGCGGGCCGGATTCCGACGGGGCCGTGACGACCACACCCGTCCTGCGCTGGTGACCGAGCCGCTGGGCGAGTTGGCCCCGCACCTGGGCGGGGCGCGCCGAGTGGCGGGTCCGGCCGGCGCGGTGCACGTTCGTGAGCAGGATGAGCGTGTCGGCCGAGAAGTACTTGCGCAGGCGGCGCCAGGGCGTGCCGGTCCGGGCGGAGTCCGGGACGCCGACGAAGTCCAGCACCTCCGTGATGACCTCGTCGGCCGTACGCCCGGTGGCGTCGAGCAGCAGGCTGCGAGGCGCGCGCCGGTGCACTTCCCGCAGCAGGTCGTCCGCATCGCGGCCGCCCACGATCTCGCAGCGTCGCGCGGTGCGGTTCCCGTCGTTCCACCACTCGAGAACGCGCGCGATCGCCTCGTCGGGAGAGAGGCGGCGGTCACCGGGGGAGCTGGGCTGGTTCACGGAATACCCCTTCAGCCGGTCCCCGGCGCCAGCGGATCCGACGAGTCCTGCCACCAGCGCAGCAGCCGATCCGTGGCCTCCTGCGCGGAAACCGTCTCCAGCGCCGGGGTGTTACCGCTCATGGCTGCTCTCCCTCGTCAGTGGCGCGACCCGCAGCGGGTGACGCCCCGTCACAGGAGGAGACCAGCCCCGCCTCGGCTGTCCCCCTCCGGCGTGGTGCACGAGCCGCTCTGGCCGGCGCTGCGGCTGGTCGGGGCGGCCGGCAGCGGTGCGGGGCCGACCCTCGATGTCCGACGCATCGGCCGCGGGGAAGGAGGCCGGGCGGGCCGGATCTACGCTCAGGTCATGATGAACACCCCTGGTCAGGGACGCAGTTGGTACATCCAGGCCGGTGACGCGGCGCCGGGCGGGTCCAGTCGTTCCAGGCCGCCTTCGATGGCGTTCCGCAGCAGGATGCCCTCGATGCGGTGGGGGCACAGGGACAGCATGAAGGCACCGACCGTGAAGTGGTGCACCATCAGCAGGAAGCGCTCCAGGTCCGAGGCGACCAGGGGGTCGGCGCTCCACTCCGCCGGCTCGCCTTCGGCGCGGCTGCGCAGGACCTGGCCGCTGGGCCCGTCGATGACGACCGTCCCGCCCCACCAGTCCCCGATCCGGAAGAAGGGGCCCTGTCGACCCGACGCGGCGTCGTCCGCCGGCCATGCGTACTCCTGCACGCCCTGATCCGCCACGGGCAGCAGCCCCAGGCCCAGCACGTCGACCGGTGGCAGGCCGATCTCGGTGAGGACCCTCCGGGCGACGGGGTCGGTCAGCCCTGGGGGGAGCCGGTCCGCGTCCGGGCGTTGGGTGAAGGCGGAGCCGAAGAGGTCGTCCAGCAGGGCGCGGGCGAGCGGCGCTTCCGGGTCGGGCGCGGGGCCGGAGGGCTGCCGGTACTCCCAGACCTCCGCCTGGCCACGGAGCGGAGAGAGCGGCAGGGGGGCGGACGGTGCGACCGGGTCCGTCGGATCGACCGCGACCACACCGCCGGCGCCGCCCAGCACGACGAGGCCGTCGATCCGCGCGGAGCAGCTGAACTGGTCCTCGTCGAGCCCGTTCAGCGCGGAGGACAGCGACGCCTTGCGCAGTGCCTGAGCGGTCAGCGGCGCGGTACGCCCGTCCGGCCAGGACAGCGACTCCGCGACGTCCGGGGCGAACTCCTCCACGCCCTGGGGGCAGACCTGTACCCCGTCCGCCGTCCGCCAGATCCGGAAGACCCTGTTGAACTGCCCGAATCCCACGACCACCGGCTCACCGTCCCGGTGCACGATCCCGAGGCTCACCACGGAACCCGGCTCGGTGTAGCGGGCCTGGTAGCCACCCGGAGGTCGCCAGTCCGCCCAGCGCACCTTCCAGGGAAGGCGTACGCCGGAACCCTCCAGGGACCGGGCGAGTGCCGCGTCCCCGCGGGCGGTCGCCATCAGGTGCAGCCAGGCCACCCATTCGCCCTGATCGGCCGGCGTCACCCCGCTCAGGTGGGCGAAGAAGGCGTCGGCGGCGACGCTGTCGTGGGGCGGCGGCTCGGGCAGGCAGCTCGCCGCGTCGAGCAGTGCGTCCGGGGTGAGGTGCGCGGCGTGCTCGCCTTCGAGGATCCGGTCGAACGCCCCCGCGTTGACGGCGTGCATGGCGAGTGCCCGTGCGGCGTAGCCGCCGACCTCGCCGGACGCGCTCCAGCTGCCGGGACGGGCCGGGTCCGTCGGCTCGCCCGACAGCCAGTCGAGGAGCTCGCCGTTGGCCCTGTCGACCAGCTCCCGTTCGTGCCGTACGAGGGCCGCGCGCAGCCGTTCCGCCTCCGCCTCGTGCCGGAACCGCACGAGTCCGGACGGCAGCGGCTCCAGGCGGGCGTCTTCGCGGGCGAGGGCGGTCAGCCCCTCGACGGTCGGGTCCAGCGCGCCGCAGGACCGGGCGAGCCGCTGCCAGACGGGGACCGGGACCTCGCGCAGCTCGGCGAGCGCCAGCGCATGCAGTTCGACCGGCGCCCCGTCGGGCTCGGCAGCCCCCGCCTCCCCGGACGCCGGTGCCGCGACGAGATGGCGCCGGCGCTGCTGCCCCGGCAGGAGCTCCCCGGAGACGTCGGAGTCGAGCTCGATGACGATGCCCAGCACACCGGTGGCCGCCAGGTCGTCCAGCGTGAGGTCGGTGATCCGCCGCGGGTGGGAGGACCGGCGGGTGCGGCCGGCGCGGTGGCCGTTGACGATGACGATGAGCTTCCGCTCCTCGTCACGGTCGCCGAGTGCCGTCCACTCGCCCTCCTTCGCCGCGGACCAGTCGACCTCGCCGAGCTCGCACACCGCCGCGTGCAGTTCCTCGGCGGTCAGCCCCGTCGCGTCCAGCAGCTCCGCGCCGGTCACGTCGTCGGCCAGCCGTCGCAGTGCCGCCGTACGGCCGGAACGCGGGGGACCGGCGATCTCGACCACCGAGGGTTCCCAGGTCAGCTCGTCCTGCCACCAGGACAGCACGTCGGTGACGGCTTCCTCGACGGTGACCTCGTGCGGCATGCGGCCTCCGTGCATCAATACGTTCGGGATCTTCAGGCGATCTCAGCCTACGCTCAGAGAAGTTGAGGGATCACCTGGACCCAGGCGTCGCCGATCCCCCGCATGTATCCCTTGAATTCGTTGGCGACTTCCACTTCCAGTTTGGTGCGCATCTTTTCGGTGACCTTGTCACGCTCATTGCGCACTGCGTCGATCGCGGCTTCCTTCTGAGCGGGATTGAGCTTGGTGTCGTCGCGGATTGCCTGAATCTTGGGCTCCCACTGATCGCGGATCTTCTGTCGAGCTTCCACGCCCACGGGGTCGGAGCGGTAGGTCGTGGTGTAGTGCACCGGAACGCCCTTCATCGCCGGATCCGTGCGGAGCCGGTTGGAGCAGTTCGCGTGTCCTTCGCCCTTACCGCAGGGTTCGCGCTCGGTGTACAGGCCCTGCACCTTGACGTGGTCTGCGGGGTTCTTGGAACCGTTTCGCCGCTCGACTTCGTCCAGCAGCATCTTCTCCGAGTGACCGGGGGTGAAGCCGTGCTTGCCCGCCGGAATGGACGAATCGGCGATGTACTCCACCGAGCCGTCCGCGCGCTTTACCTCGAGGACGGCGAAATTCTTTCCGGTGAAGTCCGGCCGGTGGTCTCCGGCGGCATCCAGAAGTGCCTTGAGACCGGGGCGCTTGTAGTGGGTTTCCACGCCCTTCGCGGCGTTGTTCTGATTGAGCTGATTGAGGTCGAGCCCCTGCCCGGCCTGTTTGATGTCCGGCATCATGCCGGTCCGGTGCTCGGTCGGCCAATTCGACTTCTCGCGGATGGCGGGGCCGGGCTGTACGGTCCCGGTCGTCTTGCCGTCGGCGTCCTTCGTCTCGACCGTGGACGCATGCTGCTCGTGGAACGAGATGCTCATCCGGGCGAGTGCGGCGACCACGGCACCGCGCTGCCCCTGGTCGAGCTCACTGAAGTTGGGATTGCGCAGCACCTTGTCCAGTTCGGCCTGGGTGAAGGTGACGCGGTCATCCGGGCTGTGCTGCCTCGCCGTACGGTCCAGAACCTGCGCCAGAGGGCTGCGGCCTTGATCGTCGGTGTCTCCGTGCGCAGGGTCGGCCCAGGCCTGGAGGTTCTGATGTGTGAGGTCGGGGTCGGTGCGGAAGACGGGGTTCCGGCCGTCCGAGCGCAGGTCGTGCTGAGCTGGGTCGGGGGCGAGCCCTTGCGGACTCTGGAGGTTCGGACCCTCGGAGCCGTCCGGGTTGGTGTTCTCCTTGACGTGTTTTTCCCGCTCGGTCAAATGCTCGGGGTCGTCGCCCGTCTTCTGCTTTTTTGCCTCGCCGCCGGGCTCGTCGTCCGCCTTGTTCTTCGTCCCGGCGGGTTCGGCGGCGGGGCGGCGGTCACCTTCGGTGTTGCTGTCGCCGTTGTGGTCGGTGTTGTCGTTGACGGGGCGGCGGTTGGGGTCGAGGGGGATGGCGTGGACGCCGTTGGTGCCGTCGTGGAGGGGTTTGTTGCTGCGTTGGCCGGTTTGGGCGTCGACGTAGGTGATTTTGCCGTTGTGGTTGACGGCGTTCCAGGCGTGGGCGCGGCCGTTGGAGTCCTGGGTGATGATGACGGCCTGTGAGCCGTGGCCGGAGTCGCGGAGGGTGTTTTCGAGGCGGTTGAAGGCGTCGCGGCCGTTGCCATAGTCGTTGAAGCGGGCGCCGAGGGTGTTTTCGATGCGGTCGCGGCCGTTGTTCTCGCCGCGGTCGGAGGGGGTGCCGTCGGGGTTGGTGTCGGGGGTGCGGTTGGCGGCGGCGGTGGGGTTGCCGGAGAAGGTGTCGGTGGTGGCGAGGGCGGTGTCGACGCAGTTGTTGTTGCGGCCGGGGGCGTCGGGGCCGGGGTCGTTGATGGAGTTGACCCAGTTGCCGTCGTCGGGGTCGGGGTGGCGCTGCGGTTCGCCGTTCTCGTCCTTGGGGACGCTGTTCTCGACGTTGTTCTGGTGGTCGTCGGTGGGGCCTTCGAGGCCGCCGGGGTTGTCGCGGTTACGGGTCTCCGAGGCGGGAGTGGGGTCGGAGTCCGGCCGGTGCTCGGGGGAGTGGTCGTCGGGGGAGTGACCCTCGGAGGAGTTGTTGTCCTCGGCGCCGTGATCTGTGGGGTGGTCGTCCTTGGCGCTGGGGTCGGGGGTGGTGGGGGTGTCGCTTTCGGTGGGGCGGTCGTCGGTGGGCCGGTCGTCCGTGGGCTGGTCGTTGGTGGGACGGTCGTCGGTCGGGCGGTCGTCGGTGGGGCGGTCGTCCGTAGGGCGGTTGTCGGTGGGGCGGTCCGTGTTGCCGGGCTGGTCCGACGAGTTGGGGCGGTCCGTGTCGGTGGGTCGGTCCGTCGGGTTGGGGCGGTCCGAGCCGGTCGAGCGGTCGGCGGGGCGTGACGAGTCCCCGGAAGGCTGCTGACCAGGGGCCTCGGGCCGGGGTGGGGTCGTCCGGCTGGGGTCCGGGCGCGTGGTGTCGGGGCGTGTCGCATCGGGGCGCGCCGTGTCCGGGCGGGTGGCACCGGGGCGTGTCGGTGCGGCGGCGGGCCGCTGCTGCCGGGGGGCGGGCCGGTCGCTTCGGGGGTCGTTGCGCGGGCCGTCCGGGCGACGCGATCCGCTGGCGTCGCGGGCCGGCTGCGATCCGTCCGGACGGCTCCCCGGCGGGGTCCCCGGACGACCGGCGGTCGGCGGGGTGCCGCCGCGCGGCGGGCCGGAGTGCGGCGTCGCCGGGCCGCCCTGCGGGGGCATGGCGCCGGGCATGCCCATCACCGGGCCCGTGCTCTGCGGGGTGTTCTGGGGCGACTGTTGTGGCGTGGTGGGCGTGCCGCTGCCGGGGTCCGCCGTGTGCTGGGTCGGCGGGGGCGCGGTCATGGTGTCCGCGGACTGGGTGGCGAGGGTGGGGTCGTCATCGGACGCGTGCGGCATGGGGTCGCCGGGGGAGGGGTCGCGCTGGCCGATGGGCGGGCCGGAGGACGTGTGCGGCGTGGGGGCGCCCTGCGACGGCATGCTCATATGCGGCGTGGCGGGCCGGCCGCCGCCCGCGCCGGAGTTGTCGCCGTGCTGGGAGCCGTTGCCGTTGCCGTTGCCGTCGCCGTAGGGAGAACTGTCCGTGTTGCTGGGCGGGTTGCCGGGCAGCGGGCCGGGCGACGACTGCTGCGGCTGGCCGCCGGCGTCGTGGGACGGACCGTCGGACGGTGGGGAGGCGTGCTGGCTCGGGGACGACGGGTCCGGGGAGGGACCTGAGTCGGGCGTCGGCGCCGCGTCCGGGTGCGCGGACGGGCCCGGGGACGGCTGCGCGCTGCCGGAGTCGGCGTTGGGGCGTGCGGCGTCCGGTGTGGTGTCGGGGGTCGGGTGGGTGCTGACCGGGCCGGAGTCGGCGTCCGGGCGCGCCGCGTCCGGTGTGGTGTCGGGCGTGGGGTGGGTGCTGACCGGGTCGGAGTCGGGGCGCGCCGCGTCGGGGGTGGTGTCGGGCGTCGGGTGCGTGCCGACCGTGTCCGGGCCGCTGTCCGCCGGGGTGGTGTCCGGCGTGGGGTGGGTGCTTGCCGTGTCCGGGCTGGGACCGCCCGCGTCCGGAGATCCGGAGTCGGGCGTCGAGCCGGAGTCGGGGGTAGGCCCGGAGCCGGGCGTGGACCCGGAGTCCGGCGTGGACCCCGAGTCCGGCGTGGACCCCGAGTCCGGGGTGGACCCCGAGTCGGGCGTGCCTGAGGCGCCGTACGGATTGTGGTCGTTGCCGCCGGTGTATCCCTCGTCGAAGGCGGTCCGCTGGTCCGGGGGCGGCAGGGGCTGCGCCGTGGGGGCGTTGCGGTCGCCGTCGGGGCCGGGGGTGGAGCCGGAGTCCGGCGTGGAACCGCCGGGGGTGGACGAGGAGTTGCTGCCGGAGCCGCCGTCCGCGCCGGTGTCGCTCCCGGGGCGCGGCGCATGCGAGGGGCCGCCGCCAGACCCGGCGCCCGTACCGCCGGAACCACTGCCGGAACCCGAGCCGCCGCCGTCGGAACCGCTCCCCGAACCGCCGCCGCTGGCACCGTCCCCGGACCCGCTTCCGGAACCGGCACCGGAACCGGAATCGCCGCTCCCGGAATCGGAGCTGCCGCTCCCGGAGCCACTCCCGGAACCGGACCCGGACTCGCCGCCCGACCCCGACCCGCTGTCGCTGCCCGAACCGCTGTCGCTCCCCGACCCGCTGGTCTCGTTCGACCCACTGGTCTCGTTCGAGCCGCCGCCGTCGCTGTCGCCGCCGCCGTCCTCGCCTCCACCTCGCCCCGCGGCGTGGTCCAACCCGTTGCGGGCGTGGTGCCCCGCCTTGGCGCCGGCGCCGTCACGCAGCGACTCGGCGAACGTCTGGCCGGAGTTCTTGAGCGCGTCCACGCCCGCGTCCGCGCCCGCCTTGGCGCTGCGGCCGACGTCGAAGCCCTGCTGAGCCCCGAAGTTCATGTTCATGCCCTGCGCGATGGCGTCGGAGATCATCGCCTCCAGGGCGGAGACGGCCGGCTCCTTGAGGGTCTCCGTGATCGCCTCGACCAGCGCCTCGCGGGCCTCCTTCAGGATGCGGCGCACGATCAGACGGGTGGCCTGGGTGGCTCCCGCCGCGGCGACCTCGGAGAGTCCGAAGGTGAACGGAGCCGCTGCCTGGGCCGCGATGATCTCTGCCGCGAGGATCGCCAATTGGGCGATCACCGCGACTTTCATCCCGATGATGATTCCCGCGCCCACATCCATCGCGACGGCGATCAGCTCGGCGGCCGTACGGGCGTCGTTGAAATAGCCCGAGCCGTCGGCGAACTTGTCCCAGGTCTTCTGGAAGCCGTCGATGCTGTCGCCGGAGTTGGCGGAGAGGACGTTGCCCGCGGCGCTGACGCCGTCCGCCTGAAGCTGTTCCACGGTGGCCGCGAAGTCCCGCCAGTGCTGGGCGGACTCCATCATCTTGTCCTCGTCGCCGGTCGGCCAGTCGTAGCCGAGCATCTCGAGGACCCATTCGAGCCAGTCCGGCAGCATGAGTGACATGGCGGAATTCCCCCGGATTACAGCGAATTGATGATGGCGGGTGTGGAAAGGGAAAAGGAAAAGGAAAGCGGGAGGCGGGGCGCGGGCTATCCCCTCAGACGTTGGGCGATTTGAGGGCGATGATCTGCTGGCTGTTCGCCTCGGCGTTGGCGACGTGCTGCTTCATCAAGGACTCGTTGAAGTCCTCGTCGGCCTGGTGGTTGTCGGCCATGGCGTTCAGGGCGCCGCCGATCTCCTGGAGCTTGGCGGCCAGATGCCCCATCGATTCGTACATGCCGTCGCGCAGGCCCTCGTAGACCACGCCGAACTTCTCGCCGATGTCGTCATCGCCCCACGGCGGGGTGTCCTGGCCTTCCAGACCGGTCAGCGCGTTCTTCAGCTTCCCGACCGCGGATTGGTAGCGTTCCCCGACGCTGGTGAGGTCCTTGCCCCCGGCCTTCAGTGACGGTATGTCGGCCTGTAGTCCGCTTCCGGCCACGACGTCCCCCCGCTCCCGTTGTACGTCGCCATCTACAGCAAAATGTTGGGCAAAGTTTAGCCCTAAAGGGCCTGGTTTGCTCAAGTGGTTGTCTGTCACAACGGTGTTACCGACGAAGCGTTGGCCGATCCGGCCGGGTCCCGAGGACCCCCGTGCCGTGCCCCCCCCCGAGGGTGCCCTGCGCCGTGCCCCGCGGTGCGGCGGGCGAGGCGTGTGGCCATGCGTAGGGCCATGCGTAGGGCGACGTGTGTGGCGACGCATATGGCGGCGGTGCGGGACCCGTGGTTCCGGATCGTCACCCGCCGTTGCGCGCCGCGTCGTGACCGTCTCCCGGCTCCTCGTCCCGGTCGAGGCAGCGCAGCGCGAACCACAGCTCCATCCGGATGTCGGCGTCGGCCAGGTCGGTGTCGAGGAGGGTGGCGATCCGGGCGATGCGCTGGCGGACGGTGTTGCGGTGGATGCCCAGTGCGCTTGCGGTGCGGTCCCAACTGCCGTGCAGGGAAATCCAGTGGTGGAGCGTGTCGAGGAGCGAGGGGGCGTCGGCCAGCGGGGCGAGCAGGGCCTCGGCGTGCCGCCGGGCGTCGTCGGGGGCGATCAGCGAGGTGACGCTGTGCGGGCCGGGGCTGCGGTGGCGTACGAGGGGGGCGCGCTGGGCGAGGGCGCGGCGCAGGGCGGTGGCGGCGTGCCGGTCGGCGGCCGGCAGTTCCTCGACGGGGACGGGCGCGCTGACGCCGAGCGTCCAGCCGGGGTGCGCGGTGATCTCGCGGCCCTCGGGGACCAGGGCCCGTAGCGCGGCGGGGCCCGTCGCCTCCGCGCCCTGCGGCACTTGCGCGCCCTGTGGACCTTCCGTGCCCTGCGCGTCTTCCGTGCCCTGCGGGCCTTCCGCGCTCTGCCCGCCTTCCGCCCCCGGTACGTCCGGCGCCGCGAGGGAGGTGCCCAGCGCCGCGGCCAGCGCGGCCGCCGGCTCCGTCGCCTCGCGGCGGCGCCGGGCGTGGACGACGGTCCACCGGGGGTGGTCGAGGAGCGGGGCGACCTCGGCCGGGCGGGCGCCGAGGAGCAGGTGGACCAGGGCCGCAGAGTGCCCGGCCGCGACCGGGCCGGCGCCGGCGGCGGGACCGGTGATCAGGGACAGGAGGACGGCGGCGACGCCGGCGATGGCGTGCGCGGGCGGGTCGTGCGGATCCGCGGCGACCACCAGCGCGAGCGGACTGGGGGCTCTGTCCGAGCTGAGCCGGGAGCTCGGGGAACGGCCCGGGGCGCGGCCGGTCAGCGCGTACGCGGACAGGTGGGTGCCGGGCAGGGTGTCGGTGGCCGAGGACGGGCCGGCGGCGGAGCCCGTGCGGGCCCCGGATCCGCCGCCCGCGCCCGCCCCCTCTCCGCCGACGACCTGTGCGAGCCGGTCCGCCGCGGCCCGTACGGCGGCGGTGGGGGCGGGTCCGGCGGTGCCGTGCGCGGTGCCGTCCGGCGCCAGCAGCGCGGTCCAGCCGTGGACATGGCGGGCCAGCGCGCGCAGCACGGCGGGCGCCGGGTCCGGCCGGGCGGCGGCCGCGGCGAGCGCGCGCTGGGCCTCGCTGAGCCGGGTCAGTTCGCGGTGCCTGGCCTCCGTAACGGCCTGCCATACGGCGCTCTCCACGGCGGTGAACGGCGTGTCCACCGGAACCTCGACGAGCGGCAGTCCGTGCCGGTCGCAGGCCGCCACCAGGGCGTCCGGGACCGCATCGTGCACCGGCGCGATCCCGAAGCCGAGCGCGGCGGCGCCGGCCGCCACCGTACGGGCCGCATAGCCGTCGAGGTATGCCTCGAGCGCGGCGGCGGAGTCCTCGCCCGCGCCCCCGGCCACCTCGGCCAGATGCACCCCCGCCGTCAGCAGCATCTCGCCGCCCAGGAGATACGGCACCGGGTCGGCCATCTCGGAGGTGTGCACCCAGTGGATCGCGACGCCCTCGCGGGGGCCGGCGATCTGGCGCAGCCCCAGATCCGTGCGGGCGAGGAGATCCGCCAGGGGGACCGGAGGGGTGGACGGCGGGGGTATCGGGTGCGGCATGTGCGAACCATCCACATCGGAGGGCGCTGAGAGTCGGAAACGTACACTTCAGCGTTGCCGTTCCGCCTCCTAGGGTCAACCCTCAAGACGGGGCGCTCGGCGGCTCCCCCCCCCCGCTCGCCGAGCGCCCGTCACCCCACGCCACACCCCCTCACTCCCCTCACCCCTCTCCCCCTCGGCGCAGCTGGAAGGGATGGCCCATGGCTGTCGACTATGCGGTGATCGTGCTCTATTTGGCCGGAATGCTCGCCATGGGGTGGTGGGGAATGCGGCGCGCCACGTCCAAGAGCGACTTCCTGGTCGCCGGGCGCCGCCTCGGCCCCGCGATGTACTCCGGAACCATGGCGGCGATCGTGCTCGGCGGCGCCTCCACCATCGGCGGCGTCGGGCTCGGCTACCAGTACGGGCTCTCCGGTGCGTGGATGGTCTTCACCATCGGCCTCGGACTGCTGGCGCTGAGCGTCTTCTTCTCGGCGCGGATCGCGCGGCTGAAGGTCTACACCGTCTCGGAGATGCTGGATCTGCGCTACGGCGGCTCCGCCGGCCTGATCTCCGGCGTGGTCATGTGGGCGTACACGCTGATGCTGGCGGTGACCTCGACCCTCGCCTACGCGACCATCTTCGACGTCCTCTTCGGCCTCGACCGCACCCTGTCGATCCTCCTCGGCGGCGCGATCGTGGTGGCGTACTCGACGCTCGGCGGGATGTGGTCGATCACCCTCACCGACATGGTCCAGTTCGTCGTCAAGACGATCGGCGTGCTGCTGCTCCTGCTGCCCATCGCCGTCATCAAGGCGGGCGGCTTCGCCGAGATGAAGGCGCAGCTGCCGGACGACTACTTCGCGCCGCTGGGCATCGGCGGCCAGACCGTCTTCACCTATGTGCTGATCTATTCCTTCGGCATGCTGATCGGGCAGGACATCTGGCAGCGGGTGTTCACCGCGCGCAACGACAAGGTGGCGCGCCTGGGCGGCACCGCGGCCGGTACGTACTGCCTGGTGTACGCGCTGGCCGGCGCGGTCATCGGCACCGCGGCCAAGGTCCTCTACCCCCATCTGGGCAGCCCGGACGACGCGTTCGCGACGATCGTCAAGGACGCCCTGCCGGTGGGCGTGCGCGGGCTGGTGCTGGCGGCGGCGCTGTCCGCGGTGATGTCCACCTCGTCGGGCGCGCTGATCGCCTGCGCCACGGTCGCCAACAACGACATCTGGGCGCGCCTGCGCCCCGCGAGCCGGCGGACCGGGCATGACGAGGTGGCGGGGAACCGGGCGTTCATCCTGCTGATGGGCGTCCTGGTCATGGCCATCGCGATCTCCCTCAACGATGTCGTCTCGGCGCTCACCGTCGCCTACAACCTGCTGGTCGGCGGGCTGCTGGTGCCGATCCTCGGCGGGCTGCTGTGGAAGCGCGGCACGGGGGCGGGCGCGCTCGCCTCGGTCGCGGCGGGCGGCGTGACCGTGGTCGCCCTGATGTTCTCGCTCGGCGTCCTCGCCAACGAGCCCATCTACTACGGCCTGATCGCCTCGCTGCTCGCCTACGTGGTCGTCAGCCTGCTCACCAAGCCCACGGACGCGGCGGTGCTGGAGGCCTGGCGCGCCCGGCTGGCCGGGCGGTCGGACCCCACGCCGCACCTGACCGGCGTCTGAGCCGCCAGGACCGCGCCGCGCCCGAGCGGCGCTCGAGAACGGGCGGCCGCCAGGCCGCGCACACGCACAACGGGACGGAGAGTCACCCACCGATGAGCACCACCCCCGACCCGGCGCAGACGCGGCGCAGCGGCGGCGACCTGGTCGTCGAAACCCTGGCCGCCCTCGGCGCCCGCACCGTCTTCGGGCTCCCCGGCCAGCACGCGCTGGGGATCTTCGACGCGCTGCGCCGCTCCCCGCTGCGCTATGTGGGGCTGCGGGTGGAGAACAACGCGGGGTTCGCCGCCGACGCGTACGCCCGCACCACGCACGGTGTCGCGCCGCTGCTGGTCTCCACCGGCCCCGGCGCGCTGATGACGCTTGCCGCGCTCCAGGAGGCGGCCGCCGCCTCGGCCGCCGTACTGGCCATCGGCAGCCAGGTCCCGCTGGCCGGGATCGGCGGCGGCCGGCACGGCTATCTGCATGAACTCACCGACCAGAGCGCCGCGTTCCGGGGCGTGGTCAAGTCCGTCCACACCGCCCGTACGGCCTCGCAGATCCCCTCCGCGGTGGCCGCGGCCTGGGAGTCCGCGCTGAGCGCCCCGCACGGGCCCGTGTGGCTGGAGATCCCGCAGGACGTGCTGCTGGCCCCCGTGGAGGTGCCGCCGGTGACCGGACCGGAGGTACGGCCCCGGCAGCTGCCGCCGCGCCCGGAGCTGATCGCGGCGGCCGCGGAGGCGCTGACCGGGGCCGAGCGGCCGGTGATCCTGGCCGGCGGCGGCGTCGTGCGCGCCGGGGCCGAGGCGGAGCTGCTGGCGCTCGCCGAACACCTCCGGGCGCCGGTCGCCACCACCTTCGGCGGCAAGGGCGCCTTCCCCTGGGAGCATCCGCTCTCCCTCCGGTCCTGGCTGGAGGACCGGCACACCACCGACTTCCTGGAGGACGCCGACACCCTCCTGGTCGTCGGCTCCGGGCTCGGCGAACTCTCCTCGAACTACCACACCTTCCGGCCACGCGGCCGGGTCGTACAGATCGAGGCGGACCTCGGCAAGCTGGAGGCCAACCATGCCGCGCTGGGCATCCACGCGGACGCCCGGCTCGCGCTGGGCGCGCTGGAGGCGGCGGTGACGGCGCGGCCGCCCCGCAGGACGCCCGGGGGCACCGCGCCCGAAACCGCCGTCGCCGGCCTCCTGGCCAGGGTCCGGGACCGTCTCGACGGCCAGGACCTCGGCCTGGAGCAGCGGATCCTCGCCTCCGTGCGGGAGGCGCTCCCCGACGACGCGGTGAGCTGCTGGGACATGACGATCCTGGCCTACTGGGCCTGGTCCGCCTTCGACCCCCGGCGGACCAACGCGCTGCACTCCGCCCAGGGCGCCGGCGGCCTGGGCTACGGCTTCCCGGCGGCGCTGGGCGTTGCGGTCGCCGACCCCGACCGGCCGGTGCTCGCCGTCTCCGGAGACGGCGGCGCCATGTACTCGCTCGCCGAACTGGCCACCGCCCGGCAGTACGACCTGCCGGTCACCTGGCTCATCGTGGACGACGGCGGTTACGGCATCCTGCGCGAGTACATGACCGACGCCTTCGGCGAGGCCACCGCCACGGAGCTGGCGCGGCCGGATTTCGTCGCCCTCGCGCAGTCCTTCGGGGTGCCGGCGGTGTCTACGAGCCCCGAGCGGCTGGGGACGGACCTGGCGGCGGCACTGGCCTCGCCCGGCCCCTCCGTGGTCGTCCTCCCGGCCCGGCTGCGGATGTTCGCGCCGACCCATACGGGCACGCCGGCCCATACGGGCAGCTAGAAGGGGGCGGCGCCTGGTGTGGCGCCGCCCCCCTTGCGGGCTCCCGCGTCCCGTACGGGTCTCCCCGGCGGGATGCGGGATGTCCCGGGTACGGCTACAGGCTGAGCTCCGGGTGCAGGTCCTTCATCCGTACGACCTGCCGGCCGCGCGCCGTCAGCGCCGTGAGTGCCAGCGCGCCGATGGTGAAGGCGGCAAGCACCGCCGAGCCCTGCCAGACGACGCCGAGGTCACCGCCGGTGATCAGCCGGCGCAGACCGTCCACGACGTAACTCATCGGCAGGAACGGGTGGATGGCGGCGAAGAACCCGGGGCTGGTCTGCACCGGGTAGGTGCCGCCGGCCGAGGTCAGCTGGAGCATCAGCACGACCAGGGTCAATACCCGGCCCGCCGGGCCGAACTGGGCGCCGAAGAACTGGATGATCGCGGTGAACGCGGCCGTCGCCAGCAGCAGGAAGCCGATGGTGGCGGCCGAGCGTGCCATCTCCAGCCCGAGACCCCAGTGGAGCACGGCCATCAGGGCCAGCACCTGCACGACGCCGATGGCGAAGGCGGGCAGCCAGGACCCGAGCGCGATCCGCCAGCCGGGTGCACCGGCCGCCAGCGCGCGCTTGCCCAGCGGCTGGAGCAGCATGAACGCGACCATCGCGCCGACCCAGAGGGACAGCGGGATGAAGTACGGCGCCAGGCCGGTGCCGTAATTGGGCGCCTTGTGCATCGACTTGGCGGCCAGCTCCACCGGGTCGGCCATCACCTCGGTGCGGGCGTCGCGGTCCTTCTTGTCGTAGTCCGGGATCTTGGCGACCCCGCTGTGCAGCCCGTCCGCCAGCTGGTTCGAGCCGTCCTTGAGCTTGAACAGCCCGCCGGTGAGCTTCTCGGCGCCGTCCTTGGCGTCGCCGAGCCCGCTGTGGACCTTCCCGGCGCCGTCGGCGACCTTGCCGGCGCCGTCCGACAGCTTGCCGGCGCCGTCGGCCAGGTCACCGCTGCCGTCGGCGAGCGCGACGATGCCGTCCGCAAACAGGCCTGCGCCCTTGGAGACCTTGTGAGCACCGGCGTTGAGCTGGTTGATCTGGCCGATCGCGGTGTCCGCGCGGCCGGCGATGCCCGGTGCCTGGTCGGCGACCATCACGGCGCCCCGGTGCAGCTCCCGCAGCTTGGTGCGCAGCTGCCCGAAGTCCGTGCGGGCGATGGTGTCGTGGACCTTCTCCGCCGCATCGGCGACCACTGCGGTGCCGGCCGCGATGCCCTTCAGCTCGGGGCAGTCGGGGTCGGTGCTGAGGGCGCCGCAGCGCTCCCGGTACAGCTTCGCGGCGTTGTCGGCGTTCTGCCGTGCCTGGGTGGCGGCCCGGGCGGAGTCGTCCGGCAGTTTGCTCAGGTCCTGGTCGAGATCCTCGGTGAGGTCGGCGACGATGCGCGCCTTGCGGCCGATTTCCGCGCCGTGCTCCCTGAGGAAGGGCAGGTCCGCCTTGGCGATGCCCTGGACCTTCTCGGCCAGCTGCTGGGTGCCGTCCGCGACCTGGCTCGCGCCCTGGCTGAGCTGCCGGGCCTTCCCGACGGCCTGCGAGGCGCCGTGGTTGAGCTTGTTCGCGCCGTCGCTCAGGTCACCGGCGCCCTTGCTGACATCGCCCGCGCCCTCGCTGACCTTGCCGGAGCCCTGGTCCAGCTTGCCCAGCCCGTCGGCCAGTTCACCGGTCTTGTCCTTGGCGGTGCCGAGGCCCTTGTCGACCTTCCCGGCGCCGTCCGCCGCCTTGGCCGTCTCGTCGTGCAGATCGGAGAACGACACGAAGATCTTGTCGAGGAAGGCCCGCGACGACTTCGCCGAGGTCTTGGCCCGTATCTCGGAGAACACCGTCTTCGAGATGGAGCCGACGATGTAGTTGTTCGCGTCGTTCGTCCGGACCTGGAGGGCGCCGGTCTGCGGGGAGTCGCCGGAGCTGGAGGCGATCCGCTCGCTGAAGTTCTTCGGGACGGTCAGCGACAGGTAGTACGTGCCGTTCTCGACGCCCTTGGCGGCGTCCGCGGCGCTGACCTCCTCCCAGTCGAAGGTGTCGCTGTCCTTGACGTTCTTCGCCAGATCGGCGCCCGCGGTGATCTTCTTGCCGTCGGTGGTGGCCCCCTGGTCGTCATTGACGAGCGCCACCGGGATCTTGTCGAGGCGGCTGTAGGGGTCCCAGAAGGAGCACAGGTACAGGGCTCCGTACAGCAGGGGGATCAGCATCAGGGCGACGAGGCCCAGCCGGGGGAGCTTTCCCCGGCCGAAACGCCTGAGCTCAAGCGCGGCCAGTTTCGGCGAACGCATGCGGTGCTTCCTCCTTGTCCTGGTTACCGGAGTTCTGGGGCCGGTCGGTGGCGGCGTCGGTGGCCGGCTCGGTGCGGGCGGTCTGCTCGGCGTGGGCGGTGCGCTCGGTGTCCTTGGGTGCCGTACGGACGATCAGCGCGTCCGCGGGCGCGTCGCTGCCCGCGGCGACGACGGTGAGGCCCGCCCGCGCGAGATTCCGCAGCATCTCCCAGGCCAGGGCGCGTTCGGGCGGGGACAGCTTCAGATCGACATCGTCGACGGCCAGCAGGTGCGGGTCGTGCATCACGGCGAGCGCGATGGACAGCCGCAGCGCCTCGAGCCGCTCCAGATCGCGGACCGTCGTCCGCAGGCCCTTGGGCAGGGTGTCGGCGTCGAGCCCGGCCGCCGCCAGCGCGGCGTCGATCCGGGCCCGGGTGGCCTCCTTGCCGCGGCGTCCCCAGGGCAGCGAGTTCTTCAGGCGGCGGCCCAACAGGGCCTGTTCCCGAAGGTGTTCGCCGACCGTGAGGGCCGGTTCGAGATCGGCGACGCCCGGTACGTGCGCGATCGCCGTACGGCCGCGCACCGCCCCCATCCGCTTGGGCAGCGGAAAACCGGCGACCGTCGCCTGTCCCTCGGTGATCCGCATCCGCCCGCTGAGCGCGAGCAGCAGACACGTACGGCCGGATCCCGAGGGGCCCAGGACGGCGATCAGCGCGCCCGGGTCCGCGGAGATGTCGACACCTCTGAATGCCCACCCCCGTGGGCCCTCCACTCCGATTCCCCTGGCGTTGACCGCCGCCCCCTGACGGGTGGTGTCCACAACCCCTCCTTTGTTCTGACTGGTCAGTCTAAAAGTGTGCCGTAAGTGTGGCCCTATTGACCAATCGGAGCGCTTTGGCGCGCGCGATCCCGTGCGCCCGATGGCGTGACCCCAACGGGGGTCAGGTTTTAGGGTGCTCTGACGTTCGCGAGGTCCACGGCGGCCCGCGTACCGACGGCCATGTCGCGGTGATTGCCGGGGTGATGTCGCGGTTCGCGTCGCGTGGCGTCGTGTCGCGGCCGTGCCGCGGGCACCCGGCCCGGCCTCGCGGCGTCCGAAGCGGTGTCCAGGGCGTTTGTGCCGGAACATAGGTATGGGCGGCCGCGTGCGTACGACGGAGAACCATGGATCACTCCCCACATCCCGTGAAGGCGTCATCGCAGGCACCGGTGCGGCGACGGCGGCCCCGGGCCGCGGCCCGACGGACGCGCAACCTGGTCGCTCCGCTGCTCGCCGGAGCGCTGGTCGCCGTATTCGCTCCCGCCTCGGCGCCCGCAACGCCATCGGCATCGGCATCGGCATCGGCGTCTGCGTCTGCCGGGGCCCCGGCGCCGTCCGGCGCCTGCACGGACACCGGCTGGACGGCCACCGCCACCCGGATCGACCCCCAGGACACCCACCACGCCTTCGTCGGCAACGGCTACCTGGGACAGCGGGTACCGCCCAACGGCACCGGATACGCGGCCCCCGGCGGCGCAACGGGCTGGCCGCTCAAGACCCCCGCCTACGACGGATCTTTTGTCTCAGGCCTGTATGCGAAAGGGCCGAAAAGCGTCGCCGGACGCCAGGCCATCGCCGCGCTCCCCACCTGGACCACGCTCGATGTGACCACCGGCGGCCCCCACCACGAGACCTTCTCGGCCGCCACCGCACCCGGCCGGATCTCCCACTACCGCCAGACGCTCTCCCTGCGCTGCGGCTTTCTGCGCACCTCGCTGACCTGGACGGCCGCCGACGGCCGCTCCACCGACCTGGTCTACGACGTCCTCACCGACCGCAACGACCCCCACGCCGGTGCCGTACGGCTGAAGATGACACCCCACTGGACCGGCTCCGCCACCGTCACCGACATCCTCGACGGCCGGGGCGCCCGCCGGATGACCCAGACCCGCGGCGCCACCACCGCCGACGGCACCATGGACGTCGCCTTCCGCACCGACGGCACCAAGACCGACGGCGCGATCGCCTCCACGTTGCGCCCCGGCCCCGGCATCCACGCCGCCGGAACCCGGCAGACATCCCCGCCGACCGGGCTGAGCAACCGCCAAGGCCTCACCTTCCCCGTGCGCAGCGGCCACCCGTACGAACTGACCAAGTACGTCGGCGTGGACACCGCGCTCACCGCCCGCTCCCCGCGCGCCGCCGCGCGCGTCGCCTCCCGCCACGCCGCGGACCGCGGCTGGGACGCCCTGTTCGCGCGGCACACCGCGGCCTGGCGGCGGCTGTGGCGCACCGACATCGAGGTGAAAGGGCACCGCCAGCTGCAGTCCTGGGTCCGCGCCGCGCAGTACGGACTCCTCTCCAGCACCCGCGCCGGCAACCGCAACAGCATCGGCCCCACCGGCCTGACCAGCGACAACTACGCCGGCGAGGTCTTCTGGGACGCCGAGACCTGGATGTACCCCGGCCTCCTCGCCGGCCACCCCCAGCTCGCCAGGTCGATCGTCGACTACCGCTACCGGACCATGGCCGGCGCCCGCGCCAACGCCCGGAAGCTCGGCTACGACGGCCTCTTCTATTCCTGGACCAGCGGCAGCAAGGGCGACCTCTGGAACGAGTGCCACAGCTGGGACCCGCCGCACTGCAAGACCCAGAACCACCTCATGGGCGATATCTCCCTCGCCGCCTGGCAGTACTACCTGGCCACCAAGGACACCGCCTGGCTGCGCTCGCGCGGCTGGCCGGTCCTCAAGGGCATCGCCGCGTTCTGGGCATCCCGGGCCACCCGCAACGCCGACGGCAGCTACTCCATCAAGAACGTCGCCGGACCCGACGAGTACAGCAACGGCGTCACCGACGGCGTCTTCACCAACGCCGGCGCCGCCAGCGCGCTGCGCCACGCCACCCGTGCCGCCGCCCTCCTCGGCGAACACGCCCCGGCCCGCTGGAAGACCATCGCCGACCGGCTGCGCATCCCCTACGACGCCCGGAACAAGGTCTTCCAGCAGTACGCCGGCTACCGCGGCACCACCATCAAACAGGCCGACACCGTCCTTCTGATGTATCCGCTGCACTGGCCCATGTCGCAGCAACAGGCCGCCGGCACCCTCGACTACTACGCCGCGCACACCGACCCGGACGGCCCGGCCATGACGGACTCGGTGCACGCCATCGACGCCGCCGGCATCGGCGAGGCCGGCTGCTCGACCTACACCTACCTGCTGCGCGCCATCAAGCCGTTCGTCCGCGGCCCGTTCGCGCAGTTCTCCGAGGCGCGCGGCAACAAGGCGGGCGCCGACGACCCGCACGCCGGCCGGCCCGCGCAGGACTTCCTCACCGGCAAGGGCGGCTTCCTGCAGACCTTCACCCACGGACTGACGGGCCTGCGGATGGCCGAGGACCGGGTGCACCTGGACCCGATGCTGCCGCCCCAGCTGTCCGACGGCGTCACCCTGCACGGCCTGCGCTGGCAGGGACGGACGTACGAGATCGCGATCGGCGCCCACCACACCACCGTGCGGCTGACCTCCGGAGCGCCGATGCGGATCGCCACCCCCGAGGGCGAGAAGGTGGTGAGCCGGGGCCTGCCCGCGGTCCTCAAGACCCGCCGCCCCGACCTGGCCGCGACCTCCAACGCCGCCCGCTGCGCACCCGCCAGGGCGACCTCCGAGGAGCCCGGCCTGTACGCGGCCGCGGCCGTCGACGGCAACGGCGCCACCGCCTGGACCCCGAGCACCTCCACCGCGACTCTCACCGTCGACCTCGGCCGGACCACCACCATCGGCCAGATCACCCCGCACTGGACCGCAACCCGCCCGAAGTCCTACGTCGCACAGGTCTCCCGGGACGGCAGGCACTGGACGGGAACGGGCTACGGAGGACGGACCCCGGCCCGCTACGTCCGGATCGTGCTGCACGCCGCGAAATCCGGATCGGGCAACGCGAACGCCTCGCCTCACCCGGGCATCGCGGAGCTGACCGTCCACACGGCCCCCGCGGGCGACCCGTAGGCCACTGCCCATATGCCAGCACCCGTAGACCACCCCCGTGGGCCACCACCTGTGGGCGGGAGCCGGGCTGACCCGTCGGAGAGTCCTAGCCCACCGACGGCTCGGCGTACGAGCGGAAGGTGTAGACCGCGGTCGCGGATATCGCGCTCCTCCCGGAGGGCGCCGGCAGGCCGAGCCGCCTGTCGACCGCCTTGCCGAGCGGACCGCAGCCGTGGGTACGCGGAGCGGCGAACGCGTTGTCGTGGATCGAGAACTTCAGGATCGGCGGCTCCTTGGAGACCCACTCCGTGCTGCCGTCCTGCACGAACCGGAGTGCCGCCGGGTCGGAGTCCGCGCCTATCGTGCAGTGCTCGCCGAGCAGGGGGTGCAGCAGGCGGAATTTCATGTCGAGTGCGCCTCGGTGCACACCGTCCGGGTAGAAGTCGGAGAACCCGGCGTACTGCGGCTGGATGCGCAGCCCTCCGTCCACCCGCGTCGCCGCGGAGCGTATCCCGCCGAAAACCTGGCCCCGGCTGCCGTCCGGCATCGGGCCTTCGGCATTGGTGGCGGTCATGGGGGCGAGGTCCGGGACGTGCAACGCGCCGACCGTGAGGCTGCCCTTCATGACGAAGACCTCACATCGCCACTTCGCGGCGTCGACGCCGGGCGGCAGCACCGGGCAGTCACGGAAGTCGAAGGGTTCGGGGGATTCGGAGGATTCGGGGGATCCAGAGGCGTCTGAGAAGTTGGCGGAGTCGGATGGGGCGGACGCGCGCGGGGCGGGCGGCGCTGCGGCCGCGGCGGGCGTGGCCGTCGTCCCGGCGATCAGGGCCATGGCGGCGGCGCCGCCTGCGAGTGCCGCCGCGAGTCGGCGACGAATCCGTTGCTTCATGTCACTCAGCGTGACCGACGTGCGATGGCCGGACCATCGGGGATGACCCGCATCCGACCCTGGGTCTCCCCTGACACCGGATCAGGGATATCCCCCATTCCCGGCCCGGATTGTTGCAGCGGGATGAAATCGGCTGCTCGCGCTGTTGGTGACTGTTGGAACAGGTCGAGGTGCGGGAGGCATCGGGTGGCGGGGACGGATGAGGGACGACAGGGCTGGGCGCGGCGGCTGACGCGCGACTGCTGGCAGTACAAAAAGGATGTGCTGCTCGCGCTGGGCGCCTCTCTCGCCGGTATGGCCGTGATGGCGCTGGTCCCGCTCGTACCGAAGCTGATCATCGACGATGTGATCGTCAAGCAGGACCGGTCCATCGGGCCCTGGGCCACCCTGCTCATCGTCGCCGCGGTCGTCGTCTACGTCCTCACCTATATCCGCCGCTTCTACGGCGGCCGCCTCGCGCTCGACGCCCAGCACGATCTGCGGACCAGGATGTTCGCCGCCATCGCACGGCTCGACGGCCGACGGCAGGACGAGCTGAGCACCGGGCAGGTCGTCGGCCGTGCCACCAGCGACCTCCAGCTGATCCAGGGCCTGCTCTTCATGATCCCGATGATGATCGGGAACGTCCTGCTGTTCCTGATCTCCCTCGTCGTGATGACGATCCTTTCGCCGCTGCTCACCGTCGTCGCGCTGGCCGTCGCCCCCGCCCTCTGGTACATCGCCAAGCGCAGCCGCGCCCGTCTCTTTCCCGCCACCTGGTACGCCCAGGGCCAGGCGGCCGCGGTGGCCGGCGTGGTGGACGGCGCGGTCACCGGCGTCCGTGTGGTGAAGGGCTTCGGGCAGGAGGAACAGGAGACCGGAAAGCTGCGCGAGGCCAGCCGCCGGCTGTTCGCCGGACGGCTGCGGACGGTCCGCCTCAACGCGCGCTACACCCCCGCCCTGCAGGCCGTACCGGCGCTCGGCCAGGTCGCGATGCTGGCCCTGGGCGGCTGGATGGCCACACAGGGGCAGGTCACCCTGGGCACCTTCGTCGCCTTCTCCACCTACCTCGCCCAGCTCGTCGGACCGGTCCGGATGCTCGCGATGATGCTGACCATCGGCCAGCAGGCACGCGCCGGCGTGGAGCGGGTCTACGAGCTGATCGACACCGAGCCCTCGATCAAGGAGCGGGCGGGCGCATACGAGCTGCCCGCCGACGCCCCGGCAACCGTCGAATTCGACGCGGTGACGTTCGGTTATGCACCGGCGCAGGCAGGGCAGGCAGGGCAGGCAGAGAACGCCGACCACGCCGACAACGCCCACAACGCCGACAACGCCGACGGCACAGCGACCCCCACCACCCCGGACGCCGCGAGCGCCCCCGCCGCCTCCCGTCCCGTCCTCGATGGCTTCTCGCTGCGCATCGAAGCCGGTGAGACCGTCGCCGTCGTCGGCACCTCCGGCAGCGGCAAGTCCACCGTTTCGCTGCTGCTGCCCCGCTTCTACGACGTTTCCGCGGGCCGGGTCCTGGTCGGCGGCCATGACGTGCGCGATCTGACCATGGAATCGCTGCGGGCCGCCATCGGCCTCGTTCCCGAGAGCAGCTTCCTGTTCTCCGATTCCGTACGCGACAACATCGCCTACGGCCACCCGGACGCCACCGACGAGCAGGTGCGCGCCGCCGCCCGCGCCGCGCAGGCCGAAGGCTTCATCTCCGAGCTGCCCGAGGGGTACGACACCAAGGTCGGCGAGCAGGGGCTGACGCTCTCCGGCGGCCAGCGGCAGCGCGTCGCCCTGGCCCGCGCCATCCTCACCGACCCCCGGCTCCTGGTCCTGGACGATGCCACCTCGGCGGTCGACGCCCGCGTGGAGCACGAGATCCACGAGGCGCTGCGCGGCGTCATGGAAGGCCGTACGACCCTGCTCATCGCGCACCGCGCCTCCACCCTGGCGCTCGCCGACCGGGTCGCCGTTCTCGACGGCGGGCGGCTGGTCGACATCGGCACCCAGGAGGAGCTGGAGCTCCGCTGTCCGCTCTACCGCAGGCTGCTGACCGACCCGGATGAGCTGGGCGGCATCGAGGCCGATCCGGCGGGCGAGCTGGCCGGCGCCTTCAACGGCGAGTACGCGGCCACCGGCCTGCTGAAATTCGAAGCGGACGCGCTGGGCGTGGACGAGCTGGAGGCCGACGAGGTCGCAGCGGACCCGGCCGAGCGCGCCGCGGCCGAGCGCGCGCCCGCCCGGACCGTGCCGGACGGCGCCATCACCCCCGAGCTGTGGGTCCGCCGCGGGCAGGCCACCGAGGCGCCCGCGGCCGGAGTTGCCCCCGCGGCGCCCCCGGCGGGCGGGCCCAGCTTCGGGGCCGCGCTGGCCGGTATGCCCGCCACACCCGAGCTGCTCGCCAAGGTCGAGGCGCTGCCGCCGGCCGGCGACGAACCGGACATCGACGAGGACCTGGCCGTACGCCCCGAGCGCTCCTACGGCCTGCGCAGGCTGCTGCGCGGCTTCGGCGGGCCGCTGCTCATCGCTCTCGCGCTGGTCGCGGTGGACGCCCTCGCGGGTCTGCTCGTCCCGATCCTCATCCGGCAGGGCATCGACGAGGGCGTCCGCCGTGGTGCGCTGGTCGGCGTCTGGACGGCCGCGGCGTTCGCCCTGATCGTCGTGCTCGCCCAGTGGGCGGCCCAGATCGGCTCCAACCGCATGACCGGACGCACCGGCGAGCGGGTCCTCTACTCGCTCCGCCTCAAGATCTTCGCCCAGCTCCAGCGCCTCGGCCTCGACTACTACGAGCGCGAGCTGAGCGGCAAGATCATGACCCGGATGACCACGGACGTGGACGCCCTGTCCACCTTCCTCCAGACCGGCCTGGTCACCGCCGTGGTGTCGCTGCTCACCTTCTTCGGGATACTCGTCGCCCTGCTCGCCATCGACGTCCAGCTGGCCCTGGTCGTCTTCGCCACCCTCCCGCCGCTGATCATCGGCACGTACTTCTTCCGCAAGCAGAGCGTCAAGGCCTACGAGCTCGCCCGCGAGCGGATCAGCGTCGTCAACGGCGACCTCCAGGAGAGCGTCGCCGGACTGCGGATCGTCCAGGCGTTCCGGCGCGAGGGGCGCGGCGCCGCGCGGTTCGCCGCCCGTAGCACCGCTTACCGCCAGGCCCGAATACGCGGGCAGTTCCTGATATCCATCTACTTCCCGTTCGTCCAGCTGCTGTCGTCCGTCGCCGCGGCCCTGGTGCTGATCGTGGGCGCCGACCGGGTGGGCTCCCACACCCTCACCGCCGGTGCGCTGGTCGCCTACCTGCTCTACATCGACCTGTTCTTCGCCCCGGTGCAGCAGCTCTCCCAGGTCTTCGACGGCTACCAGCAGGCCTCCGTCTCCCTCGGCCGCATTCAGGAACTGCTGCGCGAGCCGACCACCACCCCGGCCGCCGAGCGGCCGCGCGAGGTGCCGGAACTGCGCGGCGACATCACCTTCGACGCCGTGCACTTCCACTACGGCACGCACGAGGAGCAGGCCGAGCAGGCGCTGGCCGGCATAGACCTGGCCATTCCCGCAGGTCAGACCGTGGCTTTCGTCGGCGAGACGGGCGCGGGTAAATCCACCCTCGTCAAACTGGTCGCGCGGTTCTACGACCCGTCCTCGGGCGCCGTCCGTGTCGACGGCACGGATCTGCGCGACCTGGACCTGACCGACTACCGCCGCCGGCTCGGCGTCGTCCCCCAGGAGTCCTACCTCTTCGCCGGTACGGTCCGCGACGCCATCGCCTACGGCCGCCCGGACGCCACCGACGCCGAGGTGGAGGCCGCCGCCCGCGCCGTCGGCGCGCACGCCATGATCGCCACCCTCGACGGCGGCTACCTTCACGAGGTCGCCGAGCGCGGCCGCAACCTCTCCGCGGGACAGCGCCAGCTGCTCGCCCTGGCCCGCGCCGAACTCGTCGACCCCGACGTGCTGTTGCTGGACGAGGCCACCGCCGCCCTGGACCTCGCCACGGAGGCCGTCGTCAACCAGGCCACCGACCGCCTCGTCGGCCGCCGTACGACCCTCGTCGTCGCCCACCGTCTGACCACCGCGGCCCGCGCCGACCGCGTCGTGGTGATGGACCAGGGCCGGGTCGCCGAGGACGGCACGCACGCCCAACTCCTCGACCGCGACGGCCGGTACGCCGAGCTGTGGCGCGCCTTCACCGGCGAGGCGGGGGCGCCCGCGTCGAAGACCGGGGAAGAATCGGTCGCCGTCTGACCGCGTCCCGCCACCGGCCTCCCAGGAGCGGACAAAGGGGGCTGGTGGCGGCCCCGTTGCGCCGATAGGTTCAGCCCGACCTTTGCTATCCCAAGGGGAGGGTGTATGCGCAAGACCTTCAGATGGCTGCTGTCGCTCGTCGTGCTCATAGGCACGGCAGGAGTCGGCGGCGCCTCGGCAGGAGCGGCCACCGCCGCCGAGCCGAAGAGCGCAACTGTCAGCGAAGACAAGGACATCAAGGACCGGATCCTGGCGATTCCGGGGATGAGCCTTATCGAGGAGAAGCCGGTCGACGGCTATCGCTATTTCGTCCTGAATTACACCCAGTGGACCGACCACCGGGACCACTCCAAGGGGACGTTCCAGCAGCGGCTGACCCTGCTGCACAAGTCCGTGGACCGCCCGACGGTTTTCTTCACGTCCGGCTACAACGTCAGCACCACGCCGTCCCGTAGCGAGCCCACCAAAATCATCGACGGCAATCAGATATCCCTGGAATACCGCTACTTCACGCCGTCGCGGCCGCAGCCAACGGACTGGAAGAAGCTGAACATCCGGCAGGCGGCGACCGATCAGCACCGCATATTCACCGCGCTGCACCGCATATACAGCAAAAACTGGATAGCCACCGGCGGCAGCAAGGGCGGCATGACCGCTACGTACTACCGCCGCTTCTTCCCGCACGACATGAACGGCACCGTTGCCTATGTCGCGCCGAATGACGTCAAGAACGACGAGGACTCGGCGTACGACCGGTTCTTCGAGACCGTCGGATCCGCGCAGTGCCGCGCGGACCTCGCCGCCATCGAGCGCGAGGCGCTGGTACGGCGGAAGGAGATGGTCAAGCGGTTCCAGGCGTGGGCCGATAAGGAGAAGCAGACCTTCAAGACCGTCGGCAACGCCGACCGGTCCTATGAAGTCATGGTCACGGATCTGGTGTTCGGATTCTGGCAGTACCAGCCGGCCGAGACCGCCTGCGCCAAGGTGCCCAAGCCGACCGTCTCCACGGACGAGCTGTGGAAGTGGATGGACGAGGTCGGCGGCTTCGGCAGCTACACCGACCAGGGCATGGAGCCGTACCTCCCGTACTACTACCAGGCGGGCACCCAGATGGGAGAGCCCGGCTACGGCTACCCGCAGCTGGAGGATCTGCTGAAGTACCCGGGGATCAACAATTCCCGGACGTTCGTGCCGAAGGACATTCCGATGCGGTTCGACGCCCGTGCGATGCCCGATGTCGACCGCTGGGTGCGTCATCACGCGACGCGGATGATGTTCGTCAACGGCCAGTACGACCCGTGGAGTTCGGAGCACTTCCGGCTCGGCAAGGGCGCCCGGGATTCTTACGTGTTCACGGTGCCCGGCGGCAATCACGGCTCGAACATCGCCAAGCTGAAGGACGCCGACCGGACGAAGGCCACCGCCGAACTCCTCGACTGGGCGGGCGTCCGGGCCCCGGGCGGAACGCCCACCGCACAGGCTCCGTACGACAAGAAGCTGGACCGGCAGGAAATCCGCCGGATGCCGATGCTCCAGCCGTAACCGCGTGACCGCGTGACCGCGTAACCGCGAAGCCGCGTACGTGAGTAGGCGCGCAATCGGTACGAATCAGCAGTACCGGTCAGCGGTACCGGTCAGCAGTACCGATCAGCGGTCTGGATCAGCAGTACGGAAATGGCGCGCTCCCGCCGGGGGCGCGCCATTTCCGTATCGCCATTACCCGCTATCCGCGGTCCATCAGTACGTCAGCCCATGCCCTATGGGATACAGCACCGTGCCCGGGACATCCGCCCGCATCACCGGAACCGGAAGCTTCCCCGTCGGCTTCTGCCGGCCGGCGATGGCCCGCGCCGCGGCCCGTAGCTCCACATCCGTCCAGGAATAGCTCGCCAGCGCCGCCTTGATGCCGTCCAGCTGCGCGATGTCGTACGGATTGCGGACCGCCAGCTGCACCACCGGCTTCCCGGTTTCCAGCAGCGCGGTGATCAGCTGCCGCTGGGGCGAGTCCGCGGTGACGTTGTAGGTGGCCACCACGGCCGCGTCCCGGTCGCGGAGCGCCGCCACCGCCTGGTCGATCAGCGTCTGCGTCGGCGTCAGCCCGGTGGAGAGCGCGGTGGCCGTGAAACCGAGTGCGCCGAGGGTGTCGGCCAGGACCGTCGTCGGCGGCCCTCCGGTGCCCGAGGGCGGGGCCGCATCCACGCCCACCACCAGCACCTTGTTCTCGCGGAGCCGGGACAGCGGAAGCACGCCGCCCTCGTTGCGCAGCAGGGTGGTGGTGCGGTTCGCGATACGGTCCGCGGTTTCGAGGTGACGGCGTATCCCGACGACGCGGTCCACCGCCTCGTGCGTGGTGAACGGGTTGGTGAACAGCCCGCGCCGGTCCTTCAGCAGCAGGATGCGCAGCAGCTTGGCGTCGATATCGGGCCAGGACAGCTCGCCCTCCTGCAACGCCTTGAGGACGGCGCCGTGCGCCACGGAGAGGTCCGGCGGGTTGAGGAGCTGGTCGACGCCCGCCTTGAGGGCCAGGACCGGCGCGCGGGCGTCGCCGTATTTCACCCGTACGCCCTCCATGCCGAGTGAGTCCGTCACCACCACGCCGTTGTAGCCGAGGCGTTCGCGCAGGATGCCGGTGAGGATCGGGCGGGAGAGCGTGGCCGGGTCCTCGCTGGCGTCGAAGGCGGGGACGACGATGTGCGCCGTCATGATCGAATCGATGCCGGCGGCGATCGCGGCCTTGAACGGCGGCGCGTCCAGCCGCTCCCATTCCTCGGCGGTGTGGTGGATGTACGGCAGCCCGATATGGCTGTCGGTGTCCGTGTCGCCGTGCCCGGGAAAATGCTTGGCGCAGGCCGCGATCCCGGCGCCCTGATATCCCTTCACCTCCGCGGCGACCATCCGCGCCACGGCCTGCGGGTCGGCGCCGAAGGAACGCACCCCGATGACCGGGTTGGCGGCATTGACATTGACGTCCGCGTCCGGCGCGTAGTCCTGCCGGATGCCCATCGCGTACAGCTCCTCGCCCGCGATCCGCGCCGCCGTACGGGCATCGTCGCGGGACCCGGCCGCGCCCAGTGCCATCGCCCCGGGGAAGAGCGTGGCGGGCGCGCCGACCCGGGCCACTATGCCGTGTTCCTGGTCCGTGGAGATCAGCAGCGGTACGGGCAGCGGCTGCGCGGCGCCGGCCTTCTGAATGCCGTTGGAGAGGTCGGCGATCTGGTGCGGCTCGCGGGTGTTGTGCGCCCAGCCGAAGTAGATGATGCCGCCGACGTGGTACTTGGCGATCAGCTCGGCGGCGTTGGCGACCCCGATTTCCTTCTGGTTGAGGGCGACGTCGGCCGGGTCGGGGTCGGTCGCGGAGTGCCCGTAGACGCGCATCACGAAGAGCTGGCCGACCTTTTCCTCCGGCGTCATGTGGGAGATGAGCCGGCGCATCCGGGCCTCGGTGGCCGGAGCAGGGGCGCCGTTGGCGGGAGAGACCGGCTGGCGCCCGATTCTGGCCCCGGCGGCCTGGGCGGGGGCGGCACCGGTGGCGCAGGCGGCGGCCGCGGCGGCCGCGGCGGTGGTCAGGACGGTACGTCTGGAGTGCATGTGCGCTCCTTCCGGAGGGCTTCCTCGGCGAAGTGAAGGAAACTTCCAAGGAGACACGGATAGCCGGAAAACTATTGCCGGTCAATGACTGGGAACGTGGTGGCGCCCAGGGTTTGCGGGGCGGCGGGGGATGTGTGAGGGGTGGCTGCGGGACGGCCGGGCGGGTGAACGGGGGGCGGGGTCGTGCGGCGGGGCGGCGATCCGGGTCAGTGGGCCGGGGCGGCGTCGAGGAGGCCCTGGAGGTGGGCGCGGCCCGGGGCCAGGAGGGCGGGCAGCTCGGCCGCCCGGGGGTACCAGCGCTTTTCGTACTCCCAGCAGAGCCAGCCGCCGTGGCCGAGGCCGGCGCCGTTCCCGAGCGCGGCCAGGACCTCCGCGAGCGGCAGCCGGCCGGCGCCGAGCGGCAGGGGAGTGGTGTCCTCGGCCGAGGCTACGTCCTTGACCTGGACGTAGCCCAGATGCGGGGCGAGCGCGGCACAGGAGTCGGCGGGCCGCTCGCCGCCGAGCCAGCTGTGCAGTATGTCCCACAGCGCGCCGGTCCCGGGATGCCCCACGCGGTCCAGGATGCGGGCGGCGGCCGCGCCCGTACGGTGCGAGTCATGGGTCTCCAGCAGGACGCGGACGCCCCGGGCGGCGGCGAGCGGCGCCACCGCGGCCAGCCGGCGTGCGGCGTCCGCCTCCGCCGCGGCGGCCGGACGGTCGCCGCCACCGGGGAAGACCCGGACGTACGGCGCTCCCAGGTCGGCGGCGAGCAGCACCAGTTCGGTCAGCTCCTGGGCCAGCTCCCCCTCGCCCGCTCCGTCCCGGTCGGCGGCGACCTTCGGATAGCCGGCGACGGCCAGGATCGCGACGCCGGCGTCGGCGAACTGCCGCCGCACCGCGGCCCGTTCCCGCATCCCGAGGAGCGGGTGCACCGGCTCCTCGGGATGCGCGCGCAGCTCCACGCCCTGATAGCCGGCTTCGTCGGCCAGCCGCAGCACCTCGGCCACCGGCATTCCCGGCACCCCGAGCGTCGAGAACGCGAACCGCACCGCGGTGCTCGTATCACCCATCGCGCCTGTCCGCCGTCCCTTGTGTCGTCCCATCGGCCGGCGTCTTGCCGCACGGCGCCGGTGGAACGCAGGCGGGCCGCACGGCCTTGCCCGCCCCACCGGTCCCGTGTATCAGAACGTCAGACGCCAGTCCTGGCCTATCAGGTCCTGCCCGAAACTGTGGTGTTCCGACTCGCCGACCAGCTCGAAGCCGACCCGCTGATAGATGCTCCGGGCCGCGTCGAGCACGGAGTTGGTCCACAGCACCATGTCGTCGTACCCGGCATCACGGGCGAACGCCACACAGGTGTCGACGAGCCGGCGGCCCACGCCGTGCCCCCGCGCGCCGGGCTCGACCAGCAGCAGCCGCAGCCGCGCCGTCCCGGGGTGCGCGTCCCGTACACACATCACGGCGCCCACCCTCCCCCTAGGGGCTCCGACAGGCTCCGCGCCAGGGGGGACCCCCATGCCTCCCAGCTCCGCTATCCAGGTGCGGTCCCATCGCGGGTCGAAGCCCTCGGCGTACTCCGCGACGATCCGGGCCACCAGGGCCTCGTAGCTCAGGTCGAAGCCGTACTCGGCGGCGTAGAGAGCGGCGTTGCGCTCCACCATCCAGCCGAGGTCGCCCGGCCCGGCGGTGCGCAGTGTGACCTCGGGAGCCGGGTCGCACGCCGCCGTGCCCTCCCCCAACACCTCGCGGATCGTCCGCATGGAGGCCACCAGGCGCGCCCGGTCCGTCTCCGGGAGCCCCCGCAGCAGCGACGCCGCGGCGTCCTGGGAACGCTCCTCCAGCAGCCCGGCCGCCTCCTGGCCGTCCTCGGTCAGGGTGATCCGCTGGCGCCGCGGATCCCGCTCCGACCTGCCGCGGGTGATCAGCTCACGGTCCTCGAACTTGCCGAGCAGCCGGCTCAGATACCCCGCGTCCAGCGACAGCGACACGCGGAGATCGGCGGCATCCACCCGCTCCTGATGCGCGAGCTCGTAGAGCACCCGGGCCTCGGTGAGGGTGTACGGGGTGTAGAGATGCCGGCCGTAGTCCAGCGCGCCGACGAGATTGGTGTAGAAGCGGTTGAATCCGCGCAGCTCGCGGACGGCCGGATCGCCCGGCGCCGCCTGTGATGTCTGTGTGGCCGTGCCCTCGGACGCGCTCTGCGCCGCCGTCGTCGTCCCGGTCCTGATCGTGCTCCTGGCCGTCATCGGCAACCCCCACTCACCCTTGACTGAGTCAAGGATACGCGCGGACACGGATCCGCGCCATCAATTTCGCGTGCCGCCCCGCTTGTCCCGCCCACCCCGCCCGCTGGCCGCATCCCGCGGCTTCCCGCCCCCTGTTGGTGCGCCGCCACGCGGGCTAGCGTCCCTCGCGGTAGAAAGCGCTTGCCAGGTCATCGCGGACGCTCCAGCACCCAGCACCCAGCACTCAGCGCCCGGCACCCCCCGAACCCCGTCCCGCACCGCGCGAGAGAGGCCGGACCGTGACACGCACGACCGTACGCATCGCCATGAACGGCGTGACCGGACGCATGGGCTACCGCCAGCATCTGGTCCGCTCCCTCCTCGCCCTGCGGGAACAGGGCGGCCTCGACCTCGGGGACGGAACGGTCATCTGGCCCGAACCGGTGCTCGTCGGCCGCTCCGAACACAAGCTGCGGGCCCTGGCCGAACGCCACGGCCTACAGGACTTCAGCTGCGACCTCGACGCCGTACTGGCCGACGACAGCATCGACATCTACTTCGACGCCCAGGCCACCGCCGCCCGCGCGGAGGCGGTGAAGAAAGCGATTGCCGCCGGAAAGCATCTTTACGTCGAAAAGCCCACCGCCACCGACCTGTCCGGCGCCCTGGAGCTGGCCCGGATGGCCCGCGAGGCGGGCATCAAGCACGGCGTGGTCCAGGACAAGCTCTTCCTCCCCGGACTGCGCAAGCTCCGCCGCCTGGTGGAGGGCGGCTTCTTCGGCCGCATCCTGTCCGTACGGGGCGAGTTCGGCTACTGGGTCTTCGAGGGCGACTGGCAGCCGGCCCAGCGCCCCTCCTGGAACTACCGCGCCGAGGACGGCGGCGGCATCGCGGCCGATATGTTCCCGCACTGGGAATACGTCCTGCACGAGCTGTTCGGGCCGGTCAAGACCGTGCAGGCGCATATCACCACGCACATCCCGCGCCGCTGGGACGAGTCCGGCACGCCCTACGACGCCACCGCCGACGACGCCGCCTACGGGATCTTCGAGCTGGCCGGCGGGATCGTCGCGCAGATCAACTCCTCCTGGGCGGTGCGCGTGCACCGCGACGAACTGGTCGAGTTCCAGGTGGACGGCACCGAGGGCTCGGCCGTCGCGGGCCTGCGCGGCTGCCGCGTCCAGCACCGCGCCGGCACCCCCAAACCGGTCTGGAATCCGGATGTCGCGGCGGACGGACGCTTCCGCGAGCAGTGGCAGGAGGTCCCCGACAACGACGCGTTCGACAACGCCTTCAAGGCGCAGTGGGAGCTCTTCCTGCGGCATGTCGTACGCGACGAGCCCTGGCACTGGGACCTGGCGGCGGGCGCCCGCGGCGTCCAGCTCGCCGAACTCGGCCTGAAATCGTCCGCCGAGGGCCGCCGCCTGGACGTTCCGGAGCTGGGCAGGTGACCGCCACCGCGCCACCCCGCTCCCGTACGGTCTTCGCCGCGGCCCATGTGGTCCCCGACCCGGGCGCCGACACCGCCCCCGACGGCCCGGCCGCCCTCGACTGGGACGCCACCCTCGCCTTCCGCCACCACCTGTGGTCGCACGGCCTGGGGGTGGCCGAGGCGATGGACACCGCGCAGCGCGGAATGGGCCTGGACTGGCCGGCCGCCGCCCAGCTGATCCGCCGCACCGCCGCCGAGGCCCGTGCCGTCGGCGGCCTGCTGGCCTGCGGCGTCGGCACCGACCAACTTCCGCCGCACGGCGCCTCGTTGGCGGACGTCCGGAACGCGTACGAGGAACAGCTCGCTCTCGTCGAGGCGGCCGGCGCGCGCCCCATCCTGATGGCGTCCCGGCAGCTCGCCGCGGCCGCCACGGGCCCCGACGACTATCTGGACCTCTACGGCCACCTGCTGCGCCAGGCCACCGGACCGGTCATCCTGCACTGGCTGGGCCCGATGTTCGACCCGGCGCTGGAGGGCTACTGGGGCAGCACCGACCTGGACACCGCCACGAAGACGTTCCTGGAGATCACCGCCGGGCATCCCGGCAAGGTGGACGGCGTCAAGGTCTCCCTCCTGGACGCCGGCCGCGAGGTCGGGCTGCGCCGCCGGCTGCCGCAGGGAGTGCGCTGCTACACAGGCGATGACTTCCACTACCCCGAGTTGATCGCGGGCGACGAGCAGGGCTTCAGCGACGCCCTGCTGGGCGTCTTCGACCCGCTGGCCCCTCTGGCCGCCGACGCCGTACGCCTCCTGGACGCCGGGGACCGGGCGGGTTTCCGGGGCGTCCTGGACCCGACGGTCGCCCTCGCCCGGCACCTCTTCCAGCCACCCACCCGCTACTACAAGACCGGCGTGGTCCTGCTGGCCTGGCTCGCCGGGCACCAGTCGCACTTCAGCATGGTCGGCGGCCTCCAGGCGGCCCGCTCGCTGCCGCACCTGCGACGCGCCCACCAACTGGCCGACGAGCTCGGCCTGTTCCCCGACCGGGAGCTCGCCGCCGCCCGGATGCGCAACCTGCTCGCGGTGTACGGGACGGAGGACGCGTGACGGACGAGAAGGCCCCCTCCCGCCCGCACCCCGGCGGTGATGCCGGCCCGCTGTCCCGGCTGAGCCTCAATCAGGAGACCGTCCGGCAGTGGTCCCTCCCGGAGCTGGCGGACGGGTGTGCGCGGGCGGGCGTACGGGGCGTGGGCCTGTGGCGCGCGCCGGTGCAGCAGTACGGGGTGGCGGCGGCCGCCCGGCTCGTACGGGATGCCGGCCTGGAGGTGACCAGCCTGTGCCGGGGCGGCTTCTTCACCGCCGAGGACCCCGGGGAGCGCGCGGCCGCCCTGAAGGACAACCGGGCGGCCATCGAGGAAGCCGCGACGCTGGGCACCGGCACTCTGGTCCTGGTCTCCGGCGGGCTGCCGCCCGGCAGCCGCGATCTGCCCGGCGCCCGGGAGCGGATCGCGGACGCGCTGGGGGAGTTGGCGCCGTACGCCGCGGAGCGGGGCGTACGGCTGGCCATCGAACCGCTGCACCCGATGTACGCCGCGGACCGCTGCGTGGTCTCCACGCTCACCCAGGCCCTCGACCTCGCCGAGCGGTTCCCCGCCGACCAGGTGGGGGTCGTCGTCGACACCTACCACCTGTGGTGGGACGACACGGTCGGCGCGGCAATCGCCCGCGCGGGCGGGACCGGCGGGGGCGGATCGCGGATCGCCGCCTTCCAGTTGGCCGACTGGGTCACCCCGTTGCCCGAGGGAGTCCTCCTGGGGCGCGGGCAGCTCGGCGACGGATCGGTGGATCTGCGGTGGTTCCGGGAGCGGGTGGACGCGGCCGGCTACCAGGGGCCCATCGAGGTGGAGATCTTCAGCCCGGCCCTGTGGGAACGGGGCGGGGCACAGGTGCTGGCCGAGATCGTGGACCGCTTCGTCGCGCATGTCGGATGACCTCGGGCCGCCTTCGAGGACGGCACCACCGGCCGACGCCCGCGAACGCCACCTCGGGTAGCCGGAAAATAACCCAGCGGATGCGCAACCGTTGACGGCTCACGGAAGTCATAGCGGTCGTCGGCCTCAACGGGGCGGAACCGGGGGGATCCGGAGGCCGGCGAGAAGGGGAGGGAATCGAGGGGCCCGGCCACCGGGCGGGCCCCTCGATCGTGCACCGCGGACCGGCCGGGCCGGACGCGTTGTCAGACCCCGGCGGTACGGTCGGGTCATGGTCAACGCATCGGTGGTGGAAGGGGTCCTCGAGCGGATCACTTACGCCAATGAGGAGAACGGCTACACGGTCGCGCGGGTCGACACCGGCCGCGGCGCGGGCGATCTCCTCACGGTGGTCGGGGCGTTGCTGGGCGCGCAGCCGGGGGAATCGCTGCGGATGGAGGGGCGCTGGGGCTCCCATCCGCAGTACGGCAAGCAGTTCACCGTCGAGAACTACACCACCATCCTGCCGGCCACGATCCAGGGCATCCGCCGCTATCTGGGCTCCGGCCTCATCAAGGGCATCGGCCCGCGGATCGCCGACCGCATCGTCGAGCACTTCGGCACCGACACCCTGGACGTCATCGAGGAGCGTCCCGAGCGGCTGATCGAGGTGCCGGGCCTGGGCCCGAAGCGGACGAAGATGATCGGCGCGGCGTGGGAGGAGCAGAAGGCCATCAAGGAGGTGATGGTCTTCCTCCAGGGCGTCGGCGTCTCGACGTCCATCGCGGTGCGGATCTACAAGAAGTACGGCGACGCCTCCATCTCCGTCGTCCGCAACGAGCCCTACCGCCTGGCCGCCGACGTCTGGGGCATCGGCTTCCTGACGGCCGACCGCATCGCGCAGTCCGTGGGCATTCCGCACGACAGCCCGGACCGGGTCAAGGCAGGCCTCCAGTACGCGCTGTCGCAGTCGACGGACCAGGGGCACTGCTTCCTGCCCGAGGAGCGGCTGATCGCGGACGCGGTCAAGCTGCTCCAGGTGGACACCGGCCTGGTCATCGACTGCCTGGGGGAGCTGGCCGGCGACCCCGAGGGGGTGGTGCGCGAGCGGGTCCCGGACAAGGACGGCGAGCCGGTCACCGCCGTCTACCTGGTTCCGTTCCACCGCGCGGAGATCTCACTGGCCGGGCGGCTGACCCGGCTGCTGCGCACCGACGAGGACCGGATGCCGGCGTTCGGGGACGTGGACTGGGACAAGGCGCTGGCCTGGCTCGCCCGGCGTACGGGGGCCGAGCTGGCGCCGGAGCAGCAGGCGGCGGTGCGGCTGGCGCTGACGCGCAAGGTGGCGGTGCTGACCGGCGGGCCCGGCTGCGGCAAGTCCTTCACGGTCCGCTCCGTGGTGGAGCTGGCCCGCGCCAAGAAGGCCAAGGTGGTGCTCGCGGCGCCCACCGGCCGGGCGGCCAAGCGGCTCTCGGAGCTGACCGGGGCGGACGCCTCCACGGTCCACCGCCTCCTGGAGCTCAAGCCCGGCGGGGACGCCGCCTACGACGCGGACCGCCCGCTGGACGCCGATCTGGTGGTCGTCGACGAGGCGTCGATGCTGGACCTGCTGCTGGCCAACAAGCTCATCAAGGCGGTGCCGCCGGGCGCCCATCTGCTGCTGGTCGGGGACGTGGACCAGCTGCCGTCGGTGGGCGCGGGCGAGGTGCTGCGGGATCTGCTGGCCGAGTCGGGCCCGGTGCCGTCCGTGCGCCTGACCAGGATCTTCCGTCAGGCGCAGCAGTCCGGGGTGGTGACCAACGCGCACCGCATCAACTCCGGCGTTCCGCCGCTGACGACCGGCCTCAAGGACTTCTTCCTGTTCGCCGAGGAGGACACCGAGGCGGCCGGCCGGCTGACCGTCGAGGTGGCGGCCAGGCGGATCCCGGAGAAGTTCGGCCTAGACCCCCGCCGGGATGTCCAGGTGCTGGCCCCGATGCACCGCGGCCCGGCCGGTGCGGGCGCCCTGAACGGCCTGCTCCAGCAGGCCGTCACGCCCGCCCGGCCCGATCTGCCCGAGCGCCGGTTCGGTGGCCGGGTCTTCCGGGTGGGCGACAAGGTCACCCAGATCAGAAACAACTACGACAAGGGCCGCAACGGCGTCTTCAACGGCACGGTGGGCGTGGTCACGGACCTCAGCATCGACGACCAGCGGCTGACCGTGCGCACGGACGAGGACGAGGAGGTCCCTTACGACTTCGATGAATTGGACGAATTGGCACACGCCTATGCCGTGACGATCCACCGTTCGCAGGGTAGTGAGTATCCAGCGGTGGTGATTCCGGTCACGACCGGTGCGTGGATGATGCTGCAGCGCAATCTGCTGTATACCGCCGTGACCCGGGCGAAACGCCTGGTGGTGCTGGTCGGCTCCCGCAAGGCTCTGGGGCAGGCCGTTCGCACCGTATCCGCCGGTCGGCGGTGTACGGCGCTCGATCACCGCCTCGTCGGTGCGATGTGATGTCACTCCTCTTTCCCAATCGGGGCGAAGGGGAGCAGGATGGACACCGGCGCGGCACTGAGTGCCGCGACAGGGCCCTATGGCCGACCCCGAGTGCACATCCAAGGTCCAAATGGGGGAAGGTATAGGCAGTCAGGGCACCTCGAAGAAGAGGCACAACGTCGGTGAGGGATGACGTGAGCGACAACTCTGTAGTACTGCGTTACGGGGACGGCGAATACAGCTACCCGGTCGTCGACAGCAGTGTCGGCGACAAGGGCTTCGACATCTCGAAGCTGCGCGCCCAGACCGGTCTGGTGACCCTGGATTCCGGTTACGGCAACACCGCGGCATACAAATCCGCGATCACCTATCTCGATGGTGAACAGGGAATTCTTCGTTACCGCGGGTACCCGATCGAGCAGCTCGCAGAGCGCAGCACGTTCGTCGAGACCGCGTATCTCCTGATCAACGGCGAGTTGCCCACCGTCGACGAGCTGGCGGGCTTCAAGCAGGACATCACGTACCACACCCTGCTCCACGAGGACGTCAAGCGTTTCTACGACGGCTTCCCCCGGGATGCCCACCCGATGGCGATGCTGTCGTCGGTCGTCAGCGCGCTGTCGACCTTTTACCAGGACAGTCACAACCCGTTCGACGAGCGGCAGCGGCATATCTCCACGATCCGCCTGCTGGCCAAGCTCCCGACGATTGCGGCGTACGCCTACAAGAAGTCGGTCGGCCACCCGGTCGTCTACCCGAGCAACGACCTCGGTTATGTCGAGAACTTCCTGCGGATGACCTTCTCGGTGCCCGCCGCCGACTACGAGCTCGACCCGGTCGTGGTCAGCGCCCTGGACAAGCTGCTGATCCTGCACGCGGACCACGAGCAGAACTGCTCGACCTCGACGGTTCGCCTGGTCGGCTCCTCGCAGGCGAACCTCTTCGCCTCGATCTCGGCGGGCATCAACGCCCTGTGGGGCCCCCTGCACGGCGGCGCCAACCAGTCCGTGCTGGAGATGCTCGAGGGCATCCGGCGCGACGGCGGCGACGTCGACTCCTTCATCCGCAAGGTGAAGAACAAGGAAGACGGCGTGAAGCTCATGGGCTTCGGGCACCGCGTCTACAAGAACTTCGACCCCCGGGCGAAGATCATCAAGGCGGCGGCGCACGACGTCCTCTCGGCGCTCGGCAAGTCCGACGAGCTGCTGGACATCGCCCTCAAGCTGGAGGAGCACGCGCTCTCCGACGACTACTTCGTCTCGCGCAAGCTCTACCCGAACGTCGACTTCTACACCGGCCTGATCTACCGGGCCATGGGCTTCCCGACCGAGATGTTCACGGTGCTCTTCGCGCTCGGCCGGCTGCCCGGCTGGATCGCCCAGTGGCACGAGATGATCAAGGAGCCCGGCTCCCGTATCGGCCGCCCGCGGCAGATCTACACCGGAGTCGTCGAGCGCGACTTCGTGCCGGTCGAGGAGCGCTGACGGCCGCGCCCTGACGGCAGGCCGCTGAGCGTCCCGACGGCCGCTGAGCGCAGAAGGAAAAGCGCCCCGCCTCCAGATCCCCCCACGGGTCCAGAGCGCGGGGCGCTTCCCATGTCCCGGGTCGGATTCCCCCCACGGGATCCGTCCGGGCGTTTCGGGTTGCACCGCGATCCGCCGGGACGCGCACATTCGGGAGGGCCGCTCAAAGCTCCCCGGGCGCGTCGCCCCGGCCACGCGTAGCCGGGCACGATCCCCCAAGATCTGCACGGCTTGTGCGGTGCAAGCGCCGCCGGGGTGCTTGCACTGCCCGGTTAGACTCACGACCCCCCTCAATGGTTACGTTCCCATCAGTGTGATCTGGGTCTCTTGCCATAAACGGCGAATGTGGTCAAGAGGGATGAGTTGCGGATCGATGCGCTGGCGTATGGGTGTTGTGTCAGTTGTGAGAGCTATGTGAAAGTTCGTAGCCGCGGGCCTGTTGGCAACCACAGAGACCGACGAGAAGGCCATCGCGGCACCCGCGATCATCGAGTTCAGTAGACCGGCCGCCGTCGGCGGCATGGCCCGCGCCACCGGGTGCTCCGGGGTGTGCTCCAGCGCCCCGGTCAGCCGCAGCGGCTCGCCCTCCGTGACGCCGTCGGCCGCGCCGCGGCCGCCCGTAGCGCACGAGGCGCAGGTCACCCGCTGATCGCGAGCTGTACCTGCGCCTGTGCGGTGGATCCGGCCGTGCGGGTCAGGCCAGGCCCACGAGTTCGTAGCCGGCCTCGTCGACGGCCGCGCGCACTGCCTCGTCGTCGAGCGGGACGGCGGAGGTGACGGTCACCAGTCCGGTGGCCGCGACCGCCTGCACCGAGCTCACCCCCGCGATCTCGGAGATCTCGGACGAGACGGCACCCTCGCAGTGCCCGCAGGTCATGCCGGTGACCTTGTACGTGGTGGTCACCTCGCCGGCCTGGGCGGCGCCGGCGCCCGAGTGGCAGGAGCCCTCGGGGGTGCAGCAGGAGCCGTTCGACGTGGTGGCTGCGTCGGAGGTGGCAGACGTGGCGGTCATGGGTTTCTCCTCGTGGTGCCGGTATGCGGTGTGTGCCGTAGGTGCTGTGCGTTCCGTACGTTTCGTGCGTTCCGTGTGTAACACGTGGTGCCGAAATGCCGGGAGCGGCGCCGATGGCGGCCGGCGCCTCCCCATGCCTCCAACTGTATACCCCTAGGGGGTATCAATCCAACCTTGCTGCGCCACGCGTTGCCGTGCGCCCCGCCACGCGTCAGCCTTGGGGTACGGACTCGGGGCGGATCCGAGGAGGCGGCCGGATGGACGTATTCGCCTACGGCCTGCTGGCGCTCACCACCCTGCCACCGCTGGTCCCCAATTCCGCGCTGCTTGTCACGGCCGGAGTACTCGCCGCCCGGGGTGATGCGTTCCTGCCCCTGATCCTGCTGGTCGTCGCGGGCAGCGCGCTGCTGGGGGACGTCCTGATGTATCTCGTTGCGCGACGGTTCGGCGGCCCCGTACGGAAGTGGCTGCAACGCCGGCCGCGCCGCCGGGCGCTGCTGGAGTGGACCTCCGCCCGCATCCAGCGCTACGGCCTGCCCTTCGTGATCGGCGTACGGTTCCTGCCCAGCGGACGGATCGCCGGCGCGCTGGCGTCCGGAGTCCTGCGCTACCCCCGGCGCAAATACGTGATCGGCGCGGGCTGCGCCGAGGCGTTGTGGGCGACCTATTCGGTCGGCCTCGGCTACATGGGCAGCGCCGCGGCGGGCGACCCCTTCTACGCCGCGGGCATCGGCATCGGCGTCTCGTGCGTGATCGCCGCGGCGGGCACGGGCGTCCAGTGGGCCGCCCGCCGCCGCGCCCTGCGGATGCCGGCGCAGGGCGGTGGAGCGGCGGAGCCGGGCGAGGCGCACAAAGGCACCGGAGAAGGCGAAGGGGGTGCGAACGGGTCGGCCGGGCCCGGTCGTCGCCACACCTCAACTACCGCACTGACCAGGGACTTCGAGCCACCCGAAGGGCGCGGTGGCCGGACTCGCAGCCCGCTGTCCTAGTGGCGGCCGATTGTCAGTGGCAGGTCCTACGGTGGACTGCATGACGTGGGGAACAGGCGCACCACGGGTGCGGATCGAGGAGTGGACGGCGCACGACATCGACCTACTGCACAGGCTCAACACGCCGGAGATGACCGAGCATCTCGGCGGCCCGGAATCCGAGGCGCAAGTGGCCGCCCGGCACGGGCGGTATCTCGGGCTCGACGGGACGGGCCGGATGTTCCGGGTGCTGCTGACGGCGGGGGACGAGACGCAGGGCGGCGGGCGGACGGGCCGCTCCGAGGAGACGGTGGTGGGTTCGGTCGGCTACTGGGAGCTGACCTGGCGGGGCGAGCGGGCGTATGAGACGGGGTGGGGCGTGCTGCCGGATTACCAGGGGCGGGGCATCGCGGCGGCCGCGGCGCGGGAGGTCATAGTCGCGGCCGGAGCCGCGGGGCGGCATCGGTATCTGCATGCCTTCCCCTCGGTGGAGCACCACGCGTCCAACGCCGTGTGCCGGAAAGCGGGCTTCGGCTTCCGGGAGGAATGCGAAATCGAGTACCCCAAAGGACACCGGATGCGGGCCAACAACTGGCGGGTCGATCTGAAGGCCGATGGATCCCTCAACTCCCTCACTGAAGAAGCAGGTTGAGACTGGAAAGGGCGGTGAACGCCAGCACCAGCTTTTCGAAGAGGGCCTGGTCGATGCGGTGCACGCACGCGCGCCCGAGGAAGGCGCCGACGAGTACGGCCAGGGCGAGCGCCGCGTCCAGCGCCAGGGCGGGAGGCGTGAGCAGTCCCAGCGCGAGGCTGAACGGCAGCTTGAAGAGATTGACGATCAGAAAGAACCAGGCACCGGTGCCCAGGAACCCGAGCATGGACAGGCCGGAGGTGAGCAGATAGAGGGACATGGCCGGGCCGCCGGCGTTGGCGACCATGGTGGCGAAACCGGCGACCAGACCGAAGAACAGTGCCTGCGCACGCCGTTGGCGGCGGGCGGGCGCGGCCTTCGCGCCCTCCGTCGGCGTGACCGCGCGCCGCTCCCGCGTCCGCCGCCACAGGTGGTGCAGCACGATCGTCAGCAGCAGCGCGCCGATGGTGCGGCGGACGACGGCGTCATCGGTCCGGGCGACGAATACGGCGCCGATCAGGACGCCGGCCGCGACCGAGGGCAACAGCCGCAGCAGAGCGGGCCAGTCGGCATGCCGACGGTAGGCGCGGACCGCCACCACATCGCCGACGAGGAGCAGCGGCAGCAGCGCGCCGGTGGATTCCTTGGCGGGCAGTACGGCGGCGAACAGCGCGACGCTGAGCGCTCCCACGCCACTGATGGCAGTCTTGGAGACCCCCACCAGCAGCGCGGCGAGCACCAGCACGCCCAGGCCTATGACGCCGGGATCGGTCACGCGCCCGGCGCCGTACCGCCGTTGCCGCCCGCGGCCGCGCCGGCCGCCCGGCCGGCGGTGGCGCGGATGTCCGCGACGGCGACCGGCTCGCCGGTCCGGCGGGAGCGGTCGCACGCCTCGGCGACATACAGCGCCTCCAGCGCCTCGGCCGGCGAGCACGGGTTCGCCGCCCGGCCCGCCGCGACCTCGGCGAAGACGCCCAGCTCGGTGACGTACGCGTCGTGGAAGCGCTCCATGAATGTGGCGTACGGGGCGGCCGACCGCTGCCACGACAGCTTCGCCTCCGCCGACGGCAGCGGCGCGCGGTCGTCCAGACCCACGAAGCGGGCGCCCTCGGAGCCGCAGACCTCCAGCCGGACGTCGTGGCCCGCGCCGTTGTAGCGGGTCGCGGTGACGGTGGCCAGGGTGTCGTCGTCGAATCGCAGCAGCGCCGCGCAGGTATCGACGTCATCGCCGTCGGCGAACAAGGAGGCGCCGCGGTTGGAACCCTGCGCGTAGACCGAGATCACCTCGCGGCCGGTCAGCCAGCGCAGGATGTCGAAGTCATGGATGCTGCAGTCCCGGAACAGCCCGCCGGACGTGGGGATGTAGCCGGCCGGCGGCGGCGTCTGATCGCTGGTGCAGGCGCGCAGGGTGTGCAGCCAGCCCAGCTCGCCGGAGCGCAGCGCCTCGCGGGCGGTGCGGTAGCCCGCGTCGAAGCGCCGCTGGAAACCGATCTGTACGGGCACGGTCCCGGCCTCCGCCCGCTCCACCACGCCGATGGTGCCGCGCACGTCCAGCGCCACCGGCTTCTCGCAGAACACCGGCACCCCCGCGTCCAGCGCCTGATGGATGAGCGCGGCGTGCGCGCTGGTCGCGGCGGTGATCACCACGCCGTCCAGCCCGTCCGCGTACATCTCCTCGATGCCCGCGGCGGCCCGTACGCCGAGCGACGCCGCCAGCGAGGCGGCGCGCGCGGTGTCCACGTCCGCGACCACGAGGTCGGTGACGCCGGGGACGTTCTGCAGGGTCGCGGCGTGGAACGCGCCGATGCGCCCGGTGCCGATCAGCCCGATCTTCATGCGTCGGTTCCTTTCCAGGGAGCTTTCGGGAGACAGGGGGAAGAGGGAGGAGGGGGAGGAGGGGGAGGAGGGGGAGGGAGTTTCCGGGGCCCGAGGTGATGGCCATCAATGCGGCGGGCATCTTCCGGCTTCCGGCATCCGGCGTCCGGCACGAGCGTCCGGCACCGGCGTCCGACATCAGACACCGGCATCCGGCAACCGCGTCGAGTATCAAGCGTTGGAACGGTCCAACATCTGACCGCCCTGGCACCCTGCATGTCCGGTCATCCGCATGTCAACCCTTGCGTGCGGAGCCAGCGGGGAACGAGGCGAAGGGCAACCGGCAAGGAGGCAATGGGGTTGAAGGGGCAACGGGGCAACGGGGCAACGGGACGACGTCACGACGGGCGTTGACGTCGCCGTGGCCCGATGGAAGGATCTCGCTCATGGAACGGTCCAATTCGAGACCCCCCGTGGACCGGCCCCCGACGATCCGTGGCGTGGCCGAGCGCGCCGGGGTCTCCAAATCCCTGGTCTCCCTCGTCCTCCAGGGCTCACCGCGGGTCAGCGACGCCAAGCGGCAGGCCGTCCTCGACGCGATCGATGAGCTCGGCTACCGGCCCAACGCCGCCGCCCGCAGCCTGGTGGCGCGCCGTACCCACACCGTGGGCGTGCTGCTGAACGACATGCGCAACCCCTGGTTCGTCGAACTGCTCGACGGCCTGAACTCCGTACTGCACGCCCATGGCCTGCGCATGCTGATGGCCGACAGCAGGCTGGGCCGCCGTACCGGCGAGGACTTCACCCGCGCGTTCCTGGAGCTGCGGGTGGACGGGCTGGTCGCGGTGGGCACCCTGCCAGACACCGGCGCGCTCGCCGAGGTGGCCGAGCGGCTGCCGACCGTGGTCGCGGGCAGCCACGATCCGCGGCTGCCGCGGGTGGACACCGTCGCCAACGACGACGAGCGCGGCGCCCGGCTGGCCACCGAGCACCTCATCGGCCTCGGCCACCGCCGGATCGCCCATATCGCCGGCCGCGGCAGCGTCGGCGAGCTGCGGCAACGCGGGTTCGAGGCGGCGATGCGCGCGCACGGGCTCGGCGCGGAGATGACGGTCGAGCCGAGCGACGCCACCGAGGAGGGCGGCTACCGGGCGGCCGTGCGGATGCTCGGCGGCCGGACAGCAGGGGACCGCGAACGGCCCACCGCCGTCTTCGCATTCAACGACATCGCCGCCGTCGGCGTGCTGTCGGCGGCGCAGGAGCTGGGCCTCGAGGTGCCGCGCGACCTCTCCCTCATCGGCTGCGACAACACCTACCTCGCCCGCATTCGGCACCTGTGGCTGAGCACGGTCAACAACGCGAGTTACGACGTCGGACGCCGGGCCGCGCAGTGCCTGCTGGACCGGATGGAGCGCCCCGACCGGCCCGCCGACCGCCGGCTGGTCGTCCCCTCCCTGGAGATCCGCGGCTCCGCGGCACCGCTCCCTTAGCAGCCATCCCGCCAGAGGGCATCCCACCAGAAGCCATCCCACCAGAGAGCATCCCGCGAGCGGACATTCCACCTTGGCCGGCCGTGACTTGTCCGGACCCGCTGACCGCCCGGAGCCGCTGACCAGCCGGACTCGGTCACCGACCGGACTCGGTGACCGGGGTGTCCGGTCCATCTCCCGCAGCGGCGCCAGCGCCTCCCGCGCGGCGTCGCCGTCCTCGGTCGCCTACGCCGCATCGAGCTCCTCCGCGGTCCGGTCGAAGTCCTTGCGTATGCGCTCGAAGAGCTGCACCCAGTCGAAGACCGCGATGTCCCCGATGTCCACGCCATCAGGAACTCGGCCGCCTCGGCCGGTTTTCCCCCGGCCGCGAGGAGCTTGCCCAGCTCGATCTTGCAGTCGAGACGGCCCATGTCCCAGCCCGCTCGGAACCAACTGGCCGCCTCCGGGTCGCCGTTCTCCCGGAGCGGTACGGCCAGACCGTACGCACAGCCGGAGTGGCGGTCGGCGGCGAGGCGGTAGAGCCGCTCGGCCTCCGGGCGGTCACCGCGGATCTTGCGGTAGCGGGCGAGGGTGTATGCGGAGAAGGCGTCGCCCGCCTCGGCCGCCCGGTCCCAGTAGGGGATCCCCTCGTCGACCCAGCGGCCGAAGACAAAGAAGTCGGTGTGCCGACGGGCGGTCGCCTCGTCACCCGCGAGGGCGGCGACGAGGCCCTTGCCCCGGGCCTCGATGGTCTGCGTCTCGTTCTTGTGCCATGCGCGAGATCGCTTCATCCTGCCGGAGCCCCGGCCAACGGTGGCCTGCCGGTACGGAGTTCACCGGCTGCGCGCCGTGGTGCGCCAGGCGTACCACGGCACCGCGTGGAGGTTCGGCGCCAGGCGCGGCGCCCATGACTGTGGGCCCCGCGCCGGACGGGGCCCACGAGTCGCGGATCCGTGTCGGACCCGCCGTCACCGCAGATGGTGGCAGGGGCGGTTCACTGTGCCCGTTCGCGCCGGCCCCGGTGGCCGGGCCGGCGCGCCACCCAGGCTCTGACCGTATCGGCGAACCAGTACGGTTTGCCGCCCTCCACCAGATCCGGCTCCGGCAGCAGCCCGTGCTTGCGGTACGAGCGCACGGTGTCCGGCTGCACCTGGATATGTGCGGCGATCTCCTTGTACGACCAGAGCCTTCGGTCGGTCATCTCTGCGCACCTCCTTGGCGCCGTCTGCAGGGTCGGCCCGGAAGCCGGCGGGGGGCTGCGTACGGCTTGAACAACACTCAGCCTGTGCCCGGACAACGACAGTCAGTGAGCGGCGGGGAGGGGCTGTTGAACGGCTGTGACGGAAGACCCGCGCAACGGTGACAGCCGTGACGGAGACGGGACGGCTGTGACACAAGGGTGGTGTGGCGCGAGGGCGGTGTGACGCAAGGGGCGGCGGGCCGCCCCCGCCCCTGACCGGGGCGGCCCGCCGCTCGGGTGTGATGTGGATCAGGAGTAGAGCGCCCGCCACGTCTTCTTGCCGACCTTGCCGTCGGCGGTCAGGTGGTGGCGCGACTGGAACTTCTTCACCGCGGCGCGGGTCTTGGGGCCGAAGTTCCCCGTGACGTCGCCCCAGGGGAGGTAACGGCGGTTCGCCAGCAGGCACTGCACCTGCGACACGCGGGCGCCGCGCTGACCGTAGACGGTGAGCGCGGTGCCGCTGTAGTACGCACAGGCCGCCATGGTCCCGGTCGGCGCGGCGGCGGGCGCGGCTGCGGAGGCCGGACCGGTGAGAAGTCCGGCGGCCAGCAGACCCGCGGCCGCGGTCAGAACGGCCGCGCGTGTGGTGGTACGACGCATTGTTCGGGCATTCACTGATTCCATCGTTTCCCCCGTTGGAAGTGGTGCAGCCCCCGCTGGATGCAGTGCGGCGCAGTCCATTTCAGCGCGGTGCAGTCCAAGGCAATACAACGCAATGCAACGCACTGAAATGCAGCCCATCTCAAGGGATCCGCTCGGCCTTGCCGATCCTTTCGGCAGCCCCGCCGATCCGCTTGATCCATATGAGGGCGATTCCACCCGTTCCGACGCAGACGCGGGCGCCGACGGTTCCCCGTGAGGAAAAGGATCAGTGGTCAGCGGGCCGTCGCGGCTTTCCGCAGCTCCGCCTCCAGGTCCTCCAGGGCCAGCCCCTTGGTCTCCGGCGCGTACCGCTTGCAGAAGAGCAGGGACAGCACGCACATCGCCCCGAAGCACCAGAACGTGGTGCCCGCGCCGACCGCGTCGAGCAGCACCGGGAACGCCAGCGCGACCGCGAAATTGACCAGCCACATCACGAACACCGCGCTGCCCATGGCCAGTCCGCGGACCCTGAGCGGGAACATTTCGGCGAGCAGCAGCCAGACGCCGGTGTTCAAAGTGGCCTGCATAAAGGCCATGTAGAGGACCATCAGGCCGAGGACGAGATAGCTGACGGCGGGCGAATGGGGGAGCCGGAAGGCCGCGCCGAGCAGGGCGAGCGCCAGCGCCATGCCGGCCAGGCCGGTGATCAGCATGGGGCGGCGGCCCACCCGGTCGATCAGGGACATGCCGATCGCGGTGGCGAGCACGGAGATCGCGCCGACGGCGATGGTGGCGGTGATCGCGGCGCTCGTGCCCAGGCCGGTGGCGGCGAGGATCTTGGGCGCGAAATAGATGACCGCGTTGACGCCGGTGATCTGCTGGACGACCGCCAGCCCTACGCCGACCAGGAGGAGCCGCCGTACCCAGGGGGTGCGGAGTTCCTGCCAGGCGCCCCGCCGGGCATCGGCCTCCAGGCTGCGGGCCTGGTCGATCCGGGCCAGCTCGTCGGCGATGTCGCCGGCGGGCAGCGTACGGCGCAGCACCCCGGCCGCCTGGTCGCGCCGGCCCTTGCTGATGTACCAGCGCGGGGTGTCCGGCAGGAAGAACAGGCCGGCGAACAGGGCCACCGCGGGCAGCGCGGCCAGGCCCAGCATCCAGCGCCAGGCCTCCCAGTGCGCGAGGACCGCGTTGACGAGGTAGGCGAGCAGCTGGCCGCTGACGATCATCAGGGAGTTGAAGGAGACCAGCCGGCCGCGGATGCCCGGCGGCGCGATCTCCGACAGATACAGCGGGGTGATGACGGAGGCGCTGCCGACGGCGAGGCCGAGGACGAAGCGGGCCACGGCCATGACGGGCACGGTGGGCGCGAGCGCGACGGCCAGCGCCCCGGCGATGAACACCGCGCCCGCCCACAGCAGGGAGTTGCGCCGCCCGAGCGCATCGGACATCCGGCCGCCGGCCAGCGAGCCGAAGGCGGCGCCGATCAGCAGCGCGCTGGTGATGATGCCCTCGCCCAGGGAGCTGAGGCCGAAGTGCCGCTCCATGAAGGGGAGGGCGCCGGAGACGACTCCGGTGTCGTAGCCGAAGAGGGCGCCGCCGAGGGCGGCTATGGCAGCGATGCCGACGAGAAAGCGCTTGGCGTTGCGGGCCGGGGCGCCTGGGCGCGGCCCGGCGGACGCCACCTGGCGGGTCGGTATCGTCATCGTCAGCGGTACAGCGCCGGCCGCTCGACGAGTTCCACGGCCACGCGCTCGCCGGTCTCCTGGGCGCGCACGCCCGCCGCGCACACCGCGGCCGCCGCATAGCCGTCCCAGCAGCTGGGGCCCTCGACCTCGCCGCGCCGGGTGGCGTTGACCCACAGCTGCACCTGCCGGTCGTACGCCTCCTCGAAGCGCTCCACGAAGCCGGGGGTGATGGTGCCGCCCCAATGGCCCGCGGTGTTGGTGAACACGCCGTGATCGTCGCCGATCCTGGCGGTGCCGCTCTCGCAGACCGCCTCGCAGCTGACCTGGTAGCCGAAGCCGCAGTTGACGAAGAGTTCGGTGTCGACGACCTGGCCGCCGGCCGTCTCGAAGAGGATCAGCTGTGGGTCGCCGAGCCCCTCGGGGGCGTTGCCGGAGGGCGTCGGGCGCAGCACGCGCACCGCGGTGATCTCCTCGTCCAGCAGCCAGCGGGTCACATCGATCTCGTGCACCACGGAGTCGTGGATCATCATCGCGTTGGTGAAGCCGGGCGGGGTGTCGGCGTTGCGGTGCTTGTTGTGCAGCATCAGCGGGCGGCCGTATGCGCCCTTGTCCAGCAGGGACTTGAGGGTCCGGTAGTCGGCGTCGTAGCGGCGCATGAAGCCGACCTGGACGCGGCGGTGGCCCAGCGCCTGCTCGGCCTGGACGACACGCAGCGCGGAGGCCGGGTCCGGGGTCAGCGGCTTCTCGCACAGGACGGGCAGATCGCGGGCGAAGGCGTCGAGCAGCGCCGCCTCATGGGCCGGGCCGGGGGAGGCGATCAGTACGGCGTCCACGGCGGGGTCGGCCATGGCGGCGGCGGGGTCGGTGTAGGCGGTACACCCCTCGATGCCGTCGGCGAGATGCTTGACCCGGTCGGCGTCGAGGTCGGCCACGGCCGCCACCCGGGCGCCGCTGATCACTTCATCGATGCGGCGTACGTGGTCGGCGCCCATCCGGCCGGTGCCGATGACCGCCACTCCCAGAGTTCCGTACGAAGTCATGTCGTCCGTCATGTCGTCCTCAAGTTCTTACGGGCTTCAGGTGTTTCGCGGGTTCACCCGCCGCACCCGCCGCACGCGTCGTGCATGCGGAGCGCGCGGACGGGGCGTCGCGGCTCAGGCGCCGCAGGACCGCAGGAAGCGCCGGGTGCGCTCGGCGATCGGGAAGGGCTGGTCGGGCGGGCAGGGGTACATGTCCTGCTCGACGATGGCGAAGAGGTCGACGTCGAGTTCCTGGGCGGCCTCCAGGACGGGCGGCAGCGCGGGCACGCCGAGCGGCGGCTCGCACATCACGCCCTGCTGGACGGCCGGCCCGAAGGGCGTGCCCTTGGCGACGACGTCGGCGAGGATGTCCGGGTCCACCTGCTTGAGGTGGAGGTAGCCGATCCGCTCACCGTAGGTGCGGATCAGCTTGACGCTGTCGCCGCCGCAGTACGCGTAATGGCCGGTGTCCAGGCAGAGGTTGACCAGGTCGGAGTCGGTGCCGTCCAGGAAGCGCGCGACGTGTTCCTCGGTGTCGATGTGGGTGTCGGCATGCGGGTGCACGACGATGTCGAGGCCGAATTCGTCGCGTACCCGCTTGCCGAGCCGCTGCATTCCGGTGGTCAGGTGCTTCCACTGCTCCGGGGTCAGCTCGCGCGGCTCCAGCTCCTCGGCGGTCTTGTCGTCGCGCCAGAAGGAGGGGATGACGACGAGGTGCTTCGCGTCCATCGCCCGGGTGAGGGTGGCGACCTCGGTGACATGCGCCCAGGTCTTGTCCCAGACCTCGGGGCCGTGGTGGAGCGAGGTGAAGATCGTGCCGGCCGAGACGCTGAGGGCGCGCCGGGCGATCTCGTCGCGGAGGACGGCGGGGTCGGTGGGCAGATAGCCGTACGGGCCGAGTTCGATCCACTCGTAGCCGGCCTCGGCGACCTCGTCCAGGAAGCGCTGCCAGGGGACCTGCCGCTCGTCGTCGGGGAACCAGACGCCCCAGGAGTCGGGGGCGGAACCGACGCGGATGCGGTCCAGAACGGGCGAGGCGGCACGGGGTGTGGACATGCTGCGGCTCTCCTCTCGCCGGTCGGCGGTGACCGGGAGGCGCTGGGGTGGTCGGGGGGTGGTCGGGTGGTGTGGGGCACAGCCTCTCTGGCGTCCTCAGGAGTGTCAAGACTTCGTCCTGACATAAGGACTTAAGGACTTTGTGGGCCCAGAGGTGAGCCGGGGGCGTGCGCCGGGCGTGTCTCCCGGGTCTCCCGTTCACCGCAAGCCGCTCGCCGTGCCCTGATCTCGGCCATCTCGCTCCTTGACGTCAGAATGTAAGGACAAATTGTTGACAGGGTCTGATGCTCACCGTTAGACCTTTCCTCAGAGCCCGACCGCCCAACCCGCCGCGCCGGCCGACCCGAAGGGGCGCTCATGACCGAGCCGTACGACCTGATCACGATGGGCCGCATCGGGGTCGACATTTACCCCCTGCAGACCGGCGTGCCGCTGGCCCAGGTGGAGACCTTCGGAAAGTTCTTGGGCGGCTCCGCCACCAACGTCGCGGTCGCCGCCGCCCGCCTCGGCCGCCGCAGCGCCGTCATCAGCCGCACCGGCCGTGACCCGTTCGGCGACTACGTCCACCAGGCGCTGCGCGACTTCGGTGTCGACGACCGCTGGGTGAGCCCGGTGGAGGCCTACCCCACACCCGTCACCTTCTGCGAGATCTTCCCGCCGGACGACTTCCCGCTCTACTTCTACCGTCGCCCCAAGGCCCCCGACCTGGTCATGCATCCCGAGGAGCTGGACCTGGACGCCATCGCGGCGGCCCGGATCTTCTGGATCACCGGTACGGGGCTGTGCGAGGAGCCCAGCCGCGGCACCACCCTCGCCGCGCTTCAGGCGCGCGCCGCGGCGGGCGGCCGCACCGTCTTCGACCTCGACTGGCGGCCGATGTTCTGGGGCGGCGAGGGCGGCGCCTCCGGGGACGGCGGCGCGAGCGGCGCCGCGGCGATGGCCGCCGCCCGCCCGTACTACGAAGCCGCCCTGCGGCACGCCACCGTGGCCGTCGGCAATCTCGACGAGGCCGAGGTCGCCACCGGGCTGCGCGACCCCAAGGCCTGCGCCGAGGCGCTGCTGGAGGGCGGCGTGGAGCTGGCCGTCATCAAGCAGGGCCCCAAGGGCGTGCTGGCCGTCCACCGGGACGGGCGCACCGCCGAGGTCCCGCCCACGCCCGTCGAGGTCGTCAACGGCCTGGGAGCCGGCGACTCCTTCGGCGGCGCGCTCTGTCACGGGCTGCTGGCCGGGTGGGACCTGGAGCCGATGATGCGCTACGCCAACGCGGCCGGCGCCATCGTCGCCTCCCGCCTCGCCTGCTCCTCCGCGATGCCGACGGCCGACGAGGTCGACGCGTTCCTCGCCGGGAGATGACCCCCGCGGCCGCGCCCGCCCCGCGGCCACCCCGTCCACATGTGCACTCAAGAAGGTGAGTTGAGCCTTGACTCCTCGGATCAGCGACCTCCCGGCGCTGCGGGCCCGGCACCCCGAAGCCGTAGCGGAGGCCGCCGCCCGCCGCACCCGCCGCCCGCTCCTCGGCGACAGCGGCCGGCTGATGATCGTCGCCGCCGACCACCCCGCCCGCGGCGCGCTCGCCGTCGGCGACCGGCGGCTCGCCATGGCCAACCGCCTCGACCTGCTCGAACGCCTCGTCCTCGCGCTCTCGCGGCCCGGCGTGGACGGCGTCCTCGGCACCGCCGACATCCTCGAGGACCTGCTGCTCCTCGGCGCCCTCGAGGGCAAGGTCGTGATGGGGTCGATGAACCGCGGCGGCATCTCGGGCGCCGCTTTCGAGATGGACGACCGCTTCACGGGGCACCGTCCCGAGGATCTGGCCCGGCTGCGATTCGACGCCGGCAAGCTGCTGCTGCGCATCGACTACAGCGACCCCGGCTCGCTGACCACCCTGGAGTCCACCGCCCGCGCCATCGACGCGATGGCCGCGCTGGAACTGCCCACCTTCGTCGAGCCGTTCCTCTCCCACCGCCTCGACGGCGTGGTCCGCAACGACCTGAGCCCCGAGGCGGTCACCAAGTCCGTCGCCATCGCCTCCGGCCTCGGCGGCACCTCCGCCTACACCTGGCTCAAGCTCCCGGTCACCGACGACCCCGAAGCGATGGCCCGGGTCTGCGAGACCTCGACGCTGCCCACCGTCCTGCTGGGCGGCGACATCGGCCGCACCGTGCAGGACCAGGAGGCCGCGTACGAGAAGTGGCGCAAGGCGCTGCGGCTGCCGACCGTGCAGGGGCTGGTCGTGGGCCGCTCGCTGCTCTACCCGGCCGACGGGGATGTGGCGGCGGCCGTCGACACCGCCGTCGGGCTGCTGTAGCGGCTGGTCGGGGCGGGTTTCGGGTAACTGTCAGTGGCGAGGAGGAGACTTGCAGTCATGAGCGACGAGTTCACGGATTTCCATCTCGAGGCGGGGCGCGCGGCCAACGGCCCGTACGCCCTGGACGTCGATCCGCAGCGGGCCGGCTGGGGGTATTCCTCGCTGCGGATCCTGGACCTGCCGCCCGGCGGCCACCACTCCTTCGCCACCGGCGACAGCGAGTGGATCGTGCTGCCGCTGTCCGGCGGCTGCACGGTCGTCACGGACACGGACACGGACACGGACACGGGCACGGACACCGACGGGACCTTTGAACTGGCTGGCCGGGAAAGCGTGTTCAGCGGCGTCACCGACTTCGCGTATGTGCCCCGCGATACGCAGGTGCGGATCGCCAGCGGGGCGGGCGGCCGCTTCGCGCTCACCGGCGCCCGCTGCGAACGCCGCCTGCCGGCACGTTACGGGCCCGCCTCCGCCGTCCCCGTGGAACTGCGCGGCACCGGCAACTGCTCCCGCCAGGTCAACAACTTCGGCGCCGCGGGGACATTCGCGTGCGACCGGCTCATCGCGGTGGAAGTGCTCACCCCCGGCGGCAACTGGTCCTCCTACCCGCCGCACAAGCACGACGAATGCCGCCCGGGCCAGGAGTCGGAGCTCGAGGAGATCTACTACTACGAGATCGCGGCCGCCCACGGCAAGGAGGGCGTCGGCTATCAGCGCGTCACACCGTCGGGCCGCGGCCGCGGCACCGACGTCCTCGCCGAGGTCCGCAGCGGCGACGCCGTCCTGATCCCCGACGGCTGGCACGGCCCCTCCATCGCCACCCCCGGGCACGCCATGTACTACCTCAACGTCATGGCCGGGCCCGGCGAGACGCGCGAGTGGCTGATCTGCGACCACCCCGACCACGGCTGGATCCGCGACACCTGGCCCGACCAGCGCGTCGACCCCCGCCTCCCCCTCTACGAAGCACCCGCAGGAGACGCCCGATGAACGCTCCGACGACACGCCGCCGCACGGTCGCTCAGGCCCTGGTCGAGTTCCTCGCCCACCAGTACACCGAGCGGGACGGCCGGCAGCACCGGCTGATCAACGCCTGCTGGGGCATCTTCGGCCATGGCAACGTCGCCGGCATCGGCCAGGCCCTCCTGGAATCCGGCGACGCGCTCCCCTACCTCCAGGGCCGCAACGAACAGGCCATGGTGCACGCCGCCGTGGGCTACGCCCGCCAGCGCGACCGGCTCTCCGCGCAGGCCGTGACGACCTCCATCGGGCCCGGCGCCACCAACCTCGTCACCGGCGCCGCCCTCGCCACCGTCAACCGCCTGCCCGTCCTGCTGCTGCCCGGCGACATCTTCGCGACCCGCCCCGCCGACCCCGTCCTCCAGCAGCTCGAAGTCCCCTACGCGGGCGATGTGTCCGTCAACGACGCGCTGCGCCCGGTCTCCCGCTACTTCGACCGGGTCACCCGCCCCGAAGCGCTGATCCCCGCCGCCCTCCAGGCCATGCGGGTCCTCGCCGACCCGGTGGAGACCGGCGCGGTCACCCTCGCCCTGCCGCAGGACGTCCAGGCCGAGGCGTACGACTGGCCGGAGGAGTTCTTCGCCGACCGGGTCTGGCGCGTCACCCGGCCCGCCCCCGACACCGGCGCCCTCGCCGAGGCGGTGCACGCCATCCGGGAGGCCCGGCGCCCCCTGCTGATCGCGGGCGGCGGAGTCCACCACAGCGAGGCCGAGGACGCGCTGCGCGACTTCGCCGACGCCACCGGCATCCCCGTCGCCTCCACCCAGGCCGGCAAGGGCTCGCTGCGCCACGACCACCCCGCCGACGTCGGCGGCATCGGCCACACCGGCACCGCCACCGCCGACGCCCTGGCCCGCGAGGCCGACCTGGTCATCGGCGTCGGCACCCGCCTCACCGACTTCACCACCGCCTCCGCCACCCTCTTCGCCGCCCCCGGGGTCCGCTTCCTCAACCTCAACATCGCCTCCTTCGACTCCCACAAGCTCGGCGCCACCTCCCTGGTGGCCGACGCCCGCGCCGGACTCGAGGCCCTCACCCGGGCGCTTTCCGGCCACCGCGTCGAGGAGAAGTACGAGGCGGGCTACGGCGCGGCGAAGGAGGCCTGGGAGCGCCGCGTGGACGCCGCGTACGGCGCCGCGGACGCCTCCGTACGGCCGTCCCAGACGCAGGTCCTCGGCGCCCTGGACGCCCTCGTCGACGACACCGACATCGTGATCAACGCCGCCGGGTCCCTCCCCGGTGACCTGCACAAACTCTGGCGTGCCCGGTCCCGTCGGCAGTATCACCTCGAATACGGCTACTCCTGCATGGGCTATGAGATCCCCGCCGCCCTCGGCGTCCGGCTCGCCGCGCCGGATCGCCCGGTGTGGGCGCTCGTCGGCGACGGTACATATCTGATGAACCCCACCGAGATCGTCACCGCGGTCCAGGAGGGCATCAACATCAATATCGTCCTCATCCAGAACCACGGCTATGCGTCCATCGGCGGGCTGTCGGAGCAGACGGGCGGCGAGCGCTTCGGCACGGCGTACCGCTTCCGCGCCAAGGACGGCACGTACACCGGCGCGCCGCTGCCCGTGGATCTCGCCGCGAACGCCGCCTCGCTCGGCATGCACGTCATCCGCGCCGCCACGGTCGCCGAGCTGCGCGCCGCGCTGGCCGAGGCGCGTGGCGCGAACCGGCCCACATGTGTCTATGTCGAGACCGAAACGGCCGACACTGTGCCGGGCGCACCCGAGGCCCAGGCCTGGTGGGATGTACCCGTTGCCGAGACCGCGACGCGTCCGGCGGCGGTCGCCGCCCGCGCGGCGTACGACCGCCACGCCGCCGGCCGCCGTCGCCACCTCTGACATCCGCTCGCCGCTTCACGTACGAAAGGCCCTCCACATGAAGACCATCAACCACTGGATCGGCGGCAAGCCCGTCGAGGGCGTCTCGGGCAACTACGGTCCGGTCTACAACCCGGCCACCGGCGCCCAGGAGAAGCAGGTCGCCTTCGCTTCCGTGGACGAGGTCGACGCTGCCGTCGCGGCCGCCAAGGAAGCGTTCAAGACCTGGGGCACCAGCTCCCTGGCCAAGCGCACCTCGGTGCTCTTCAAGTACCGCGAGCTGATCGACGCGCACCGCGACGAGATCGCCGCCCTGATCACCGCCGAGCACGGCAAGGTGCACTCCGACGCGCTCGGCGAGGTCGCCCGCGGCCTGGAGATCGTCGAGCTGGCCTGCGGTATCCCGGAGAAGCTCAAGGGCGAGCTGTCCACCCAGGTGTCGACGCGGGTGGACGTGGCCGCCATCCGCCAGTCCCTCGGAGTCGTCGCCGGCATCACGCCGTTCAACTTCCCCGCCATGGTGCCGATGTGGATGTTCCCGCTCGCCATCGCCTGCGGCAACGCCTTCATCCTCAAGCCGAGCGAGAAGGTGCCCAGCGCCGCCTTCAAGCTGGCCGAGCTGGCCGCCGAGGCGGGCCTGCCCGACGGCGTGCTGAACATCGTCAACGGCGACAAGGTGGCCGTCGACGCCATCCTGGAGCACCCGGACATCGCCGCGGTCTCCTTCGTCGGCTCCACCCCCATCGCCCGCTACATCCACACCACCGGCACCGCCAACGGCAAGCGCGTCCAGGCGCTGGGCGGCGCCAAGAACCACATGCTGGTCCTCCCGGACGCCGACCTCGATCTGGCCGCGGACTCCGCGATCAACGCCGCGTACGGCTCGGCGGGCGAGCGCTGCATGGCGATCTCCGTCGTCGTCGCGGTCGGTGACACCGCCGACCCGCTGATCGGCAAGATCAAGGAGCGCGCCGACAAGCTGCGCATCGGCCCCGGCGACGACCCGGCCTCCGAGATGGGCCCGCTGATCACCAAGGTCCACCGCGACAAGGTCGCCTCGTACGTCTCCGGTGCCGCGGCCCAGGGCGCGGATGTCGTCATCGACGGCACGGGCTACACCGTCCAGGGCTACGAGGACGGCCACTGGATCGGCGTCTCGCTGCTGGACAACGTCACGCCCGAGATGGACGCCTACCGCGACGAGATCTTCGGCCCGGTGCTGTCCGTGGTCCGCGTCGGGACCTACGACGAGGCCATCGCTCTGATGAACAACTCGCCGTGGGGCAACGGCACCGCGATCTTCACCCGGGACGGCGGCGCGGCCCGCCGCTTCCAGCTGGAGGTCGAGGCCGGCATGGTCGGCGTCAACGTCCCGATCCCGGTCCCCGTCGGCTACCACTCCTTCGGCGGCTGGAAGGACTCGCTCTTCGGCGACCACCACATCTACGGCAACGACGGCGTGCACTTCTACACCCGCGGCAAGGTCGTCACCACCCGCTGGCCCGACCCGTCCGACGGCGGCATCAACCTCGGCTTCCCCAGCAACCACTGACGGATCCCCCGGCTCCGCCCGGACCCCCCTGCCGGCCCGTCACCGGCAGGGGGTCCGCCGCGTCGCGGCGCGGACGGGCGCGTTGCTACCGTGCTCCCTTGCTGCCGCGCTCGCCCGGCAGGACACCGACACACCTGGGGGAACCGCATGCAACGGTCCATGGCGCTCGCCAAGGGCGCCCGTATCACCGGCGGGATCTTCTGCCTGCTGTTCTTCCTGTGGACCGCCACCTGGCTCGTCGTCGACCTCGGCCAATTCGGCATCGACGGCCTCTGGGACGCCTGGACCGCCCAGCACGCCCCCGGCAGGGACCAGGTCACCAATCCCCTTCAGCTCGGCCTCGCCGTCCTGCAGCTGACGGCGGCCTTCGCGGCCTTCGCCGGGCAGCGGTCGGCCGGCGGCCTGCTCGCCGTCGCCACCACCCTCACCTTCGCCACCGCCGTACAGGTGCTGATCAGCGTCGGCCAGCACACCAGCGACGACCGCTGGTTCGTCAACGCCGACAACAACTCGTCGACGTTCGAGGGCGTCTTCATCAGCGGTCTGTGGCTGCTCCTGTTCGCCGTCATCGCGGGGTTCGTGCTGCTGTGCGGGATGCGCGAATGGCCCCGTCAACGGCCCAGCGACCCGCCCAAGCGCCCGCTCAAGGCGGCGGGCACGGTCGGCGGCCTGCTGCTGGGCGCGATGGCGCTGTGCTACGTCATCTGGCACATCTATGTGGTCGTGCAGTTCGAAGGCGACTTCTTCACCCCGCTCTACCTCGGCCGGGGAACGCTCACCTCCCTGACGGCCCTGGCCGGCGGCTGGGCCTCCATCGTCTTCCTCCTGCTGACCGCGGTGGCCGCCCTCAACAGCCTGATGCGGGGCAGCGCCGCCCGCGGCCTCGGTATCGGCCTGGGCATCGTGCTGTTCCCCGGCGCCCTGCTGTCCGTCATCGCGATGGCGAGCCATGACAGGCTGTTCAAGTTCAGCGACGAGATGCCGGGGATGGACGTCCTCAACCACGTCCAGCTCCTGCTGGACCTGCTCGGCTCGCTGGCCCTGCTCGCCATGATGGGTCGCGGCGAGCCCGTCGCCCACGCCTGGTACCCGCCCGCCCAGGTCCCGCAGTTCGCCGCCCCCGGCTTCATGCCGCCCGGTCCCCAGGGCCCGCCCCCGGCCGGCTGGCAGCCGCCCGGCCCGCCGATGGCCCCGCCGCCCGGCCCGCCGATGCCACAGCAGGCCCCGCAGATGCCACCGCCGCCCCAGGGCCCGCCGCCCCAGGGAGGATTCGGCCCGCCGCAGTTCTGAGCCGTCCGGGGACGACCGCCTCGCCCGGCGCACGGGGCCCGTACCGCAGCCGCGGTACGGGCCCCGACCTGTCTACTTCTCTGGGAGGGCAAGGGGTTCCGCCCGGGGGACGGGGCGCCGCGACGGGCCCGTGCCTAGGATTTGACCATGGATCTTCGACTGCGCGGGCGGCGTCTGTACGCGGCCGCGGGCGCCCTGGCCGTCCTCATAGGAGGCGGCACCTGGGCGGCCGCGTCCCCCGGCGCCGCGCCCGCGGTGCACCGCGAGGACCGCTTCCTGACGGTGCACGGCCGGCCGGGCGGCGGGTCGAAGGAGGTGCGGATCGACACCTCCTTTTTCACGGCGGGCTCCTCGTCCGGCCGTCGCCCCGCGGTCCTGCTGGGCCACGGCTTCGGCGGCAGCAAGGCCGATGTCCGCGCGCAGGCCGAGCAACTGGCCCGGGACGGCTATGCGGTGATGACCTGGTCGGCCCGCGGCTTCGGCAAGTCCACCGGGAAGATCGGGCTGAACGCCCCGGATCACGAGGTCGACGACGTCAGCCGGCTGATCGACTGGCTGGCGAAGCGGCCCGAGGTCCGGCTCGACAAGGCAGGCGATCCCCGGGTCGGCGTCGCCGGGGCCTCGTACGGCGGCGCGATCTCCCTGCTCGCGGCCGGATACGACCGGCGGGTGGACGCGATCGCCCCGGCGATCACCTACTGGAACCTCGCCGACGCCCTCTTCCCCAACGGTGTGTTCAAGAAGCTGTGGGCCGGGATCTTCTTCACCACGGGCGCGGCCGGCGCCTCCACCGGCACGCCGGCCGCACCCGGCGCGGCAGCCGGAGCGTCCGGCGGCTGCGGGAAGTTCGAAGCGGAACTGTGCGCGATGTACGAGCGGGTCGCCGTCGCGGGCAAGCCGGATGCCGCCGCCCGCCAACTCCTCGCCGACCGCAGCCCCTCCGCCGTGGCCGGCCGCATCAAGGTGCCGACCCTGATCACCCAGGGCCGCCAGGACTCCCTCTTCCCGCTCGGCCAGGCCGACGCGATGGCGAAGGCGATCCGCAAGAACGGCGCGCCGGTGGACGTCGACTGGATCGCCGGCGGGCACGACGGCGGCGACCGCGAGGCCGCGCGGATCGCGGCCCGTACGAAGGCCTGGTTCGACCGCTATCTGAAGGGCGACAAGAGCGCCGACACCGGGCCCGCGTTCCGCATCAGCCGCAGCGGAGGCGTGGACTCCACCAACGGGACCCTGCGGCTGCGCGGCGCGAGCGGCGACCGCTACCCCGGCCTGGACAACGACCCCGAGCGCGTCCGGCTGGCCACCCGCACCCAGCGCTTCGCCAACCCGGCCGGCGCCGGGCCGCCCGCCATCTCCACCGTGCCCGGCATCGGCTCGCTCGGCGGCCTGTCCGCCGCGGGCGCCGGATTCTCCCTCGACTTCCCCGGCCAGTACGCCCGCTTCGACTCGAAGCCGCTGCCGGCCCCCGTCCACCTCACCGGCAGCCCCAGCGCCACCGTCCGGGTGCGGTCCACCGCACCGGACGCGGTGTTCTTCGCCAAGGTCTACGACGTGGCCCCCGACGGCCGCCGCCAGGTGCTGCCGTCCCAGCTCGTCACCCCGTACCGCGTCCGGGACGCCCGGGACGGCAGGGCCGTGCGCCTCCAGCTGCCCGCCGTGGACCACGAGTTCGCGGCCGGGCACCGGATGCGGCTGGTGCTGGCCGCCACCGACCTCGGCTACGCCTCACCCACCCGGCCCGCCACCTACACCGTCTCCCTCGAGAGTGCGCTCCGCGTGCCCACCGCACCCCAGGTACGCAGCGCCGCCGCGCCCCTGCCCGCCTGGACCTGGGCGCTGCCCGCCGCGGCCGCCGTCCTCGCCGCGCTGCTGCTGCTCACCGCCCGCCGCCGGACCGCCGCGCCCGCCCCCGACCCGGCGCTCGCCGATGTCCCGCTGGAGATCGGCGGCCTGAGCAAGCGCTACGCCGGGTCCACCGACCGATATGCCGTACGGGACCTGTCCCTCCGCGTCGAGAAGGGCCAGGTCCTGGGCCTGCTGGGGCCCAACGGCGCGGGCAAGACCACCACGCTGCGGATGCTGATGGGCCTGATCCGCCCCGACGCCGGCGAGATAAGGGTCTTCGGGCAGGCCATCCGGCCCGGTGCGCCGGTGCTCTCCCGGGTCGGCGCGTTCGTCGAGGGCGCCGGCTTCCTGCCGCATCTCTCCGGCCGCGCCAACCTCGAGCTGTACTGGCAGGCCACCGGCCGCCCCGCCGCCGACGCCCGCCTCGACGAGGCGCTGGAGATCGCCGGCCTCGGCGACGCCCTGCAACGCGCGGTGCGCACCTACTCCCAGGGCATGCGGCAGCGCCTGGCCATCGCCCAGGCCATGCTGGGCCTGCCGGATCTGCTGATCCTCGACGAGCCCACCAACGGCCTGGACCCGCCGCAGATCCGCGAGATGCGCGACGTGATGATCCGTTACGCCGCGGCCGGCCGCACCGTCATCGTCTCCAGCCACTTGCTGTCCGAGGTCGAGCAGAGCTGTACGCATCTGGTCGTCATGGACCGCGGGCGGCTCGTCCAGGCCGGGCCGGTCGCCGAGATCATCGGCTCCGGGGACACCCTGCTGGTCGGCGTCGCGGGGCCCCTGCCGCTCGCCGACGCCCTGGTGGAGAAGGCCGCGGCGCTGCCCGGCGTAGCCTCCGCCGTCCACGCCGACGAGGGCCTGCTGATCCGTCTCACCGACCCGGACGGCACCCCCGCGCTCCTCGCCGGCCTCCTCGAGCTGGAGATCCCGGTGAACCGCATCGGCCCGCACCGCCGCCTGGAGGACGCCTTCCTCACCCTGATCGGAGACGACGCCCCATGACCGCGACGCCCACGGCTGCGGCGCCCGGCTACCGTGCGCGCCACACCCTCCCGCTACGGGTCGAGGCCCGTCGTCAGCTGCGCCGCCGCCGTACGCTGGTGATCGCCGCGATCCTGACGCTCCTGCCGTTCGTGCTGGTCGCGGCCTTCGCGATCGGCGGCGACCCGGAAAGCCGCGGCAACGGCCGGATCTCCCCGATGGACGCCGCCACCGCCTCCGGCGGAAACTTCGCCGCCACCGTCCTGTTCGTCTCGGCGGGCTTCCTCCTCGTCGTCCCGGTGGCGCTGTTCTGCGGCGACACCGTCGCCTCCGAGGCGAGCTGGTCCTCGCTGCGCTATCTGCTCGCCGCGCCGGTCCCGCGTGCCCGGCTGCTGCTGAGCAAGCTCACCATCGGGCTGGTGTTCAGCGCCGCCGCGATGGTGCTGCTGCCGCTGGTCGCGCTCGGGGTGGGCACCGCCGCGTACGGCTGGGGTCCGTTCCAACTGCCCACCGGCGGGGCCCTGCCGGCGGCGGATGCGGTGCCGCGGCTGGCGGTCGTGGTCGGCTATGTCTTCGTCAGCCAGCTGGTCACCGCGGCCCTCGCCTTCTGGCTGTCGACGGTGACCGATGCGCCGCTGGGCGCGGTCGGCGGCGCCGTCGGACTGACCATCGTCGGCAATGTCCTCGACCAGGTCACCGCGCTGGGTGCCTGGCGCGAGGTGCTGCCCGCCCACTGGCAGTACTCCTGGGCCGATGCCCTGCAGCCGCAGATGGAGTGGTCGGGGATGGTGCAGGGGGCGTCCGTCTCGGTGGCGTATGCGCTGGTACTGGTGGCGGCGGCGTTCCGGGGGTTCGCGCGCAAGGACGTGGTGTCGTAGGAACGTGCCGTAGAGGTGTGTCGTAAGGGGCGTACGAAGCGGCGAACGTCCGCCCTGCGGCGAGGCGTTGCAACCTTTCGGCGGACACCGGTGTCTAGACGTGCACAGCGTTCATACAGCGGTAATTCCGGAAGTTGAGGACATCACATGCTCCGTACCGTTTCGCGTGGTGCCGCCGTCGCGGCCCTCGGGGTGGCCCTGCCCCTGACCCTCGCCGCCGTCCCGGCCGGTGCCGCTCCCGTCGCCGCCCACCGGTCGTCCGGTCCCGCCGCGGGCGCCGTCCGCACCGACCCCAACGGCCGCCACGACGCCACCGACATCCGCCGCTTCCTGACCGCCTTCTACGGCTACCACGGCCCCTCCGACTGGGCGCGCGAACACCAGGTCTCGGACTACCTCAGGGACCGCGCCGCCCAGACCGAGGGCTACGACCTGCTGCTGTGCGCCCAGAACACCCCCCGCGAGATCTCCATCGGCAAGGTGACCACTGCCCAGTCCGCCGGTGTCGGCTGGGCGACCGTCACCACCATCTGGGACGGCGGGGACCGCGGCAGCTTCACCGCCTACGTAGGCCTCGACTCGAAGCCCATCGAGCTCCAGGACGTCGACTGCGCACCGTAGGGCCGGGCCCCGCGGATCAGGGCCCGGGGCCGGCTCTCAGGCGGTCGGCCCCTGCATCCGTGCGCTGACCCACTTCATCGTGCCCTCGCCCAGTCCCTGCACATAGGTGGCGGCGCTGTGCGTACCGTCCGGCACGATCTGCAGGCGCGTCTTTATCGGCCCGTGCCCGTACTGCGCGATGAACCTGCGCACCTTCGGCAGCACGGTGTTCTCCTTCGAGCCGTCCTGGAAGGCCAGGCAGACCTCCGGTCCGCCGCGCACCATCAGCCGCCGGGCCAGCACCTCGGGGTTGTTCGCCGCCTCTTCGCGGGCGTGGCCGTTCCACAGCGGCGAGTCGGGCACGATGTCCGGCCCGTTGGGGATGGCCACCTTGAACGCCCCCGGGTTCTGCAGCACATTCTTCAGCGCCGCGAACCCGCCCGACGAAGAACCCATGATCGCCCAGGCGTTACGGGTGTCGAGGGTGCGGAAGTTCTGCCGTACGAGATCGGGGACGTCCTTGCTCAGCCAGGTGCCGATCTTCGGCTGGCCGGGGATGTCGCTGCCGTCGTAGTACTGCTTGTCATTGGGGTTGAGCACCGGCATGACCAGGATGAACGGCAGGCTGGTGCCGTTCTTGGACCACTGGGCGAGGTTCTCCTCCAGCTTCAGGTCCGAGCCGATCCAGTAGTTGACCGGGTAGCCGTAGGAGCCGGGCAGCGCCTCCATCACGGGGAAGCCCTTGTTCGCATTGCGCTTGTCGTAGTACTCCGGCGGCGCCCACACCCACACCTTGCCGGTGAAGCCCGACTTCGCGCCGCGCAGGGTCGTCACGCCTATCGGGGTGTTCTCCCCGGCCCCGCCGACCCGGCTCTCCTCCGCGAAGCTGATCGGATGCGTGGGGAAGCGCACCAGCGACCGCTTCCCCTTCTCCGGTGCCGAGGCGTGCGAGGCGGTGCCCGGCCCGGGGTCGGCGAACCGTACGGGCCCCGCCTTGGTCGCCGCGCTCGTGCCGCAGCCGGCCGTAAGGGCGAGCGAGGTCAGGGTGACCAGGGTGATCACCGGGGTGAACAGGGCTTTGCGCACGACGCCTTCTCCTTGCCGGACAGGCCGGGAAGGCCCCGGCCTGTCCGCCAAGAGGGGACGGCGCCACGAGAAGGTTTCCTTTGCGACGTGTCGGATTCGTCGCACCGGACATCCGGAATCCGGGCACACCGCCCTGACCTGGGATGTTTACGTACAGCGGAAGCCGGTTTTACCGTCATTTTCCCGGTACGGGGGGCGGCGCGTACGGGCGCGGGACCGCGCTCGGGGACGCACGCCACCGGCTCGTCGGCGACCGCCCGAGCCCCGAAATCAACCGGCATCAACCATTCCGGAACCCCGCCCCTTTGACCGTATTCTCTCGATATGACCTGGCCGCGCGCCCTGAAGCAGACCGCCCGCTCGGGGCTGACCATCGAGCGGGCCAAGCTCACTCCGGTGATCGCGGTGCGCGGCGCGGTCGGTGTCGCCCTCGTCATCGGCCTCTGCCTGTGGCGCGGCGACCCCGCCCTCGCGGTCGCCTCCGCATTCGGCGCGTTCGCCTCCGGCCTCGTCACCTTCCAGCGCAGCATGCGGCCCCGTCCCGTCCTGGCGCTCGGCGTCGCCGCCGCGCTGGCCGTCTCCACCTTCCTCGGCTACCTCGCCGCCGCCCATCTCGTGGCCTTCGTCCTGCTCCTCGCCGGCTGGACCCTGCTCGCCGGCATGGCCTGGGCGATCGGCCCGGTCTCCGGTCTGGCCGGCACCCAGACCGTGGCGATCATGCTGGTCACCGTCACCCTGCCGACCTCGGTCGTCAGCGCCCTGGAACACGCCGCCCTGATCTTCTGCGGCGGCCTCGTCCAGGCCGCCTTGATCATCGCCTTCCCCGTACGCCCCTGGGGAGTGCAGCGTGACGCCCTCGCCGACGCGCTGGCCGCCGAGGCCGACTACGCCCGCCGCCTCCGCCACGACCCGGTGGCGCCCTTCGACCCGGCGCCCCTCATGGACGCCCGCCTCGCCTCCGAGGTGACGCCACGTCAGGCCAGGCGCCGCCCCGTCCAGCTGCACGGCCCCCGGGGGCTGGCCGAACGCGTCAGACCCGTCCTCGCCTCACTCGCCGACCCCGTCGTCGGCGCCCCGCTCGAGGGCCCCGAACGCGACCGCGCCCGCGACCTCCTCCAGGCCGCGGGCGCGGTCCTGGACGCCGTCGCGCACGCCGTACGGCACGCAGGACCCGTCCGCCTGCCGCCCGAGGCGATGGCCACCCTGGAGGTCCCCGTCTCCGGCCCGATGCTCAAGGGCGCCGCCCGCCGCTCCGCCTACCGTCTGATCTCCCTGCTCGCCGACGCCGTCGAACTCACCGACGAGCCCGTCCGGGCCACCCGCCCCACCACCCCGGCCGAACGCGGCCATCTGCTGCGCCCCAGCGTCCCCCGGCTCGTCCCCGTGGCCCTGCGCGCCCTGCACCGCGAGGCCCGCTGGTCCTCCCGCTTCTTCCGGCACGCCCTGCGCGTCAGCGTCGTCGCCTGCCTCGGCTATCTCCTGGGCACCGCCCTCCCGTTCGGCCACGGCTACTGGGCGCCGCTCACCTCCGTCATGGTGATGCGCCCCGACTTCGGCCAGACCTACGCCCGCGGTGTGGCCCGCTTCAGCGGCACGCTCGTCGGCGTCGCCGTCAGCGGCGCCGTGATGGCGCTCGCCCACCCCGGCCGCTCCGTCTGCGCCGCGCTCGCCGTCCTCTTCGTCTTCCTCATGTACCTGCTGATGCGCACCGGCGTCTCGGTCACCTCGGCCTGCGTGGCCGGCTATGTCATCTTCCTGCTGGGCATCGCCGGTGAGGGCTGGACGCAGACCGTGGAGGAGCGCGTGGTGCTCACCCTTCTGGGCGGAGTGCTCGCCATGCTCTCGTACGCGCTGTTCCCCGCCTGGGAAACACCCAAGCTGCGCGACCGCCTCGCCGAATGGCTGGAGGCCAACGGGCGTTATGCGCTGGCCGTCCTGGACCGCTACGCCCGGCCCGCCGAACGCCGCCCCCGGCAGGTGCGCGAGGCCCTCCTGGACGCCCGCGCCGCCCGCGCCGCCTGGGAGGAGAGCGAGGCCCGCGCCGAAAAGGAACCCGTACGCCACCGCGGCCTCTCCCGTACCTCGGCCACCGCCGCCGGCGCCGCCCTCGCCACCATGGGCCGGGTCACGATGATCATGGAGGCCCACCTCCCCGACAAGGACGCCGAACCGTCCCCGGGCGCCGCCGCCTTCGCCGCCGAACTGCGCCCCTCCCTGGAGCGCGCCGTCCGCGCCGTACGGCAGCGCGACCGGCTGGAGTGGCGCGCGCTGCGCGCGGTGTGGGAGCGGTGGGACGCCGAATCCGCAAGCCAGGGCGTCGCGCTGCGCGCCGCGGACCTGCTGCTGGATGCGCTCGACGAATTCGCCGAGGCGCTCTCCAGAGGGCGCGGCGGCCGCAACCGCGCGGCCCGCCGGGGCGCGCGGGGAACCATTCCGCCCGCCCAGTAGTCTTGTTGAGTGCCCGCAATGCACGGCGATGGACGTCTTTGCCTCAGGTGAGACAATGGTTACTTCTGCGCCACAATGCCCGAAGATCGTCATACGTCGATCGTGACCGCGGCGATCGTCATCCAGCCGATCGTCATCCAGTCGAGAGAGAGCACCCGATCTCCCCATGGCGTCCAGCACTTCCACGAGAACGTCGTCCCGCAAGACCGCCGAAAGGTCCGCCGCTTCCTCCGGCACCTACGACATCGGTATCGACCTCGGCACCGCCAACACCCTGGTGTACGCCCGCGGCAAGGGCGTGGTGCTGAACGAGCCGTCCGTAGTCGCCGTCAACGGCATCGGCGAGGTCATCGCCGTCGGCGCGGAGGCCAAACGCACCATCGGCCGCACCCCGTCCGGTATCACCGCGATGCGCCCCCTGCGGGAAGGCGTCATCGCCGACTTCGACGCCGCCGAGCAGATGCTCCGCGCCCTGATGAAAAAGGCCCTGCCCAGCCGCCGGTTCGCCCGCCCGCGGGTCGTCATCTGCGTGCCCTCCGGCATCACCGGCGTCGAGCGCCGCGCCGTCATCGACTCCGCCCGCGGCGCCGGCGCCCGCGAAGTCCACCTCATCGAGGAGCCGATGGCCGCCGCGATCGGCGCCGGCCTTCCCGTCGACGAACCCGTCGGCTGCATGGTGGTGGACATCGGCGGCGGCACCACCGAGGTCGCCGTCGTCTCCATGGGCGGCCTGGTCACCGCCCGGTCCGTAAGGATCGCCGGCGACGCCCTGGACGCCGCCATCGCCGCGTACATCAAGAAGAAGCACACCCTGGCCATCGGTGAACGCACCGCCGAGGACATCAAGATCGCCATCGGCTCGGCGGCCGTGACCCCGGTCGTCACCGACGAGGACGGCGAACCGCAGCGCCGCGTCTCCTTCACCGTCCGCGGTCGCGACCACGTCAGCGGCCTGCCCCGGATCCAGGAGATCACCGAGGAGGAAATCCGCGACGCCCTCACCGAACCCGTCGACGCCATCATCCGCGCCGTCCACCACACCCTCGACGCCTGCCCGCCGGAACTCTCCGGCGACATCATCGAGCGCGGCATCGCCCTGACCGGCGGCGGCGCCCTGCTGCGCGGCCTGGACCTGCGACTTCAGGAGGAAATGGGCGTCCCGGTGACGGTCGCCGACCAGCCACTGGACTGCGTCGTCAACGGCACCGCCAAGTGCGTCGACGAATTCGCCTCGCTGCACGGCCTGCTGACGGGCGCAAAGGAACGGCCGCGCAGGACGGTGCGGTTGTAGGAGAGGGCCGGGTCACGGCGTTCACCGCGTCACGGCGTTCCGGGGGTCTGGCGCTACGGCGTCACCGGCTTGCCCGGCCTGCCCGGCTTGTTTATGGCCGAAGCGCGGAATCCGTGGCCATCGGCCACCGCACCGACCGACCGCACTCCCCGTTCCCCGCCCTGTTCCCTCGATACCTACCTCCTCGTACCATCTCGGCACTGCCGACGTACGGGGGAGGGCGGGCATGCACGCTGCGGAGTTAGCCACAAGGGTGATGCGGGTGCTGACCGGGGACACGCCGGTTCCGGCCGAACAGGCCTCGGCAGTACGCGAACTGGTCTGGGGCCGACTGGGAAGGACCACCCTGGGGGCCTCTGCGCTGGCCCGCCTCCACGAGCGGCCCGGGGAGGGATCGGCGGGCATCGTCGGCTCCGTGCTCGCCGACGAAGTGCGGGCGGACCCGGACTTCGCCGATCAGCTGCTCGCAGTCCTCCCTCCGCTTCCCGCCCCGCCGGCGCACACCGCCCCTCACCGGAAGGCCGCCGCGGTTCCCCCACCACCCTTGGTCCCGCCCCGTATGCGGGCCACGGCGCCGGCTCCCGTTGCCCCGGATCCGGCCGAGATGCGGAAGGTATTGCTTCTGGGGCTTCCCCAGGCGCTCCTGACCTACGTCGTCATCTCCCTCACAGTGCGGTGGGACGGGGCTGGGCCGGCCCTTCAGGTCGTACTCCTGCTCGCTTCGGCCGGGCTGGCGGCCTACGGCGTCTGGCGCGGCATCCGCCTTTTCCAGCGCCACAAAAACAGCCCGCTGCTCTGCGCCGGACCGGTGGTGCTCAATGCGCTGGTACTGATCAGGCTGGTGCTATGGCTGGTGGGGGCCTGAGCTCTCACCATCGGTGGAGGCGCGGCGTCAGGGGCGAGGACGTTCCCACCGCTCACGCCCACCTCCCCTCACCCCTGCCGCTGTTGCGCTGCCTCGGCCCGCCGCGCGATATACGCCTCCAAGCCGTCCAGGATGCGCTCCAGTCCGAACTCCAGGGCCTGGTCGCGGGAGTCGGTGTCCTCGGCGGAGCCGAGGGCGGCGGTCAGCGCCGGGAACCGTTCGGAGCGCCCGACGAGCAGTTCGTTCAGTGCCGCGCTCATCACCCGCTCCGGCTCCTTGGCCCGCGCGCTGCCCAGCCCCAGCGACGCCGAGACCTGCGCGATGGCCCGGACATGGCCGGTGACGACGAGCACGGCGTCCAGCTGTTCGCCGCCGTTGAGGCCGGTGTCCGCCAGCGCGCTGACGGCGCATTCGGTCCAGCCGAGCTCGTTGGGACCCATGACGCGCGGGCCGATGGCCGCGTCCAGGAGCCAGGGGTGGCGCCGGAAGGCCGCCGCCAGCTGCTCGGCCCACTCGCGCAGCGCGGCCCGCCAGTCGCCGTCGTCGCCCTCGGCCGGGCCCGGCGGTTCACCCATGGCCGTGTCGATCATGAGCGCCACCAGTGCCGTCTTGCCCGGGACGTAGCGGTACAAGGACATCTTCGTGAAGTCCAGTTCGCCCGCGACCCGCTGCATGGACACCGCCCCCAGCCCGCCGATATCGGCGATGGCCATGGCCGTACGCGTGATCCGCTCCAGGCTCAGCGCCGGTTTGGGGCCGCGGCTGGGCCGCTCCCGCCCGCCCCACAGCAGCTCCACGCTGCCCGCCTGGGCCCCGAACACGCTGCGCTTCTCGTCGTCTCCAGCCACCCCCGCATACTAATTCCGCCCCAAAAACTGTGTCCGGGGTACACGAATGAGTATCCATCGGATACAGTTCCTCTGTCGGTGTCATTCACGAGGTCGGCCGCCGATGGACGGACCGGCCAATCCGCGGGGGAGCATGCACATGACGCAGCGAACGACGGCCGCCGATGCGCGACAGCGGACGGTCCTGATCTCCGGCGCCAGCGTGGCGGGCCCGGCCCTGGCCTACTGGCTCGCGCGCTACGGCTACCGGCCCACCGTGATCGAGGTCGCGCCGGACCTGCGCGGCGGCGGTTTCGCGGTCGACTTCCGAGGGGCGGTGCACACGTCCGTACTGAAGCGGATGGGCGTCCTGGACGCCATCAAGCGCCGGGCCACCGGCGGCAGCCCCCTGACCTTCATCGATGCGCAGGGCCGCCGACTCTCCGCACTGCCACCGGAGTTCGCGGCCGGCGAGCTGGAGATCCTCCGCTCGGACCTCTCCCGCATCCTGTACGAGCACAGCCTCTACGTGCACAGCCGATACGCGCGCAATCCCTACGGGCACGGTCTCCACGAACACAGCCCGCACGCCCCCGATGGCGACTCCGGGCCTCCTGGGCGCGGGACCGCGGCCGCCACCGAGTACGTCTTCGGCGACTCCGTCGCGTCCCTGACCGAGGGCGACGACGGCGTGCACGTCACCTTCGACCACGGCGCTCCGCGCACCTTCGATCTCGTGGTCGGCGCGGACGGCCTGCACTCCACGGTCCGCAGGCTGGCCTTCGGCCCTGACGAGGACTTCGTCAGCCATCTCGGCTACTACGTGGCCGGCTGGGACCTGCCCGCCGACGCCTCCGACCTCGGCGCCCGACCGGTCGGGTACTCCGAGCCCGGCCGGCTGGTGGCCGTCGGCCGTACTCCCCGGCGCGCGGCCGGCCCGGGCTACACCGGTGAGGCCTTCTGCCTCTTCGCGTCCGACCTGGAACTGCCCTACGACCGTCGCGATCCGCACTCCCAGAAGAAGGCGATAGCCCAGGCGTACGCTGGATCCGGCTGGCGGACACCGGAGCTCATCGACACTCTGTGGACCGCGGACGAGCTCTACTTCGACGCCCTCAGCCGCGTCGATGCCCCGCACTGGTCGACCGGTCGCACGGTCCTCCTCGGCGACGCCGCCCACGGCGCCACGGTAGGCGGCATGGGCACCGGCTCCGCGCTGGTCGGCGCCTATGTCCTGGCGGGCGAACTGGCCCTGGCGGACGGCGACCACACCAAGGCCTTCGCCCGCTACGAACGACTTCTGCGCCCGTACGTCACCCCCTGCCAGGAAGGCGGCCGCGGCACGGGCGAATTCCTGGCCCCGACAACCCAGGAGGCAATCGACGCCCGCAACGCCGCCCTGAACGACCCCGCCACCGTCCGGGCCATGCTCGACCAGGGCACCACCCTCTCCGCCGCCATAACCCTCCCCGACTACCCGTCCCTGTTGGCCAACTCGTCTGGGGGCAGCGACCTCCGGTGATCGACCGCTGCCCGCCGCGCACCGGAATCCGTCTTGCTCGGCGCGGAATCCCAGGAGAGTGAACGGGTCGCCACGGCATGCGAGTCGGGCACGGCCCTGGTGTACGGGTCCGGGGTGGCGCCCCGCCCCGACGGCGAGCGCGGGATGGGTCGAGGGATCACGGCGTGCCGCCGGCGCAAGTCGCGGAGTGGGCGGGTAACAGCGTCGTCGTGCTGCTCGCCGCATGCGCGCGCCGCATCTCCGGTCGGCTCAGGGGCCTCAAGAGGTGCATCGAGGCGGAAGGGGACCTGCCGGACCTGCCGGTGGCGGACTGAGGTGTCCCGCGAAAACTTCGACGCGTATTCGACGCAGCCACCCGCAGAAACCCGGTGACAGCCGGACACTGCCGGACCCTCCCCGCGGTCATCAGGGGGGAGTCCGGCGCTTTTGCGTATGCAGCTACACCTGCCCTGACCAGCAAAAAGACCCTCCCGAAGGAAGGGTCTTGGAGAGCGCCCCCGGCAGGACTCGAACCTGCGGCCAAGTGCTTAGAAGGCACCTGCTCTATCCACTGAGCTACGGGGGCCGGGCGGTGGACGTGGATCACGGACCGCGGACAAGGATAGGGGTCCGGGTGCCTCGTACCGGTTGCTTCACCTCCGTGGCACGTTGTGGAGGTTCGGTGAAGCGATCCCGATAATCGCAGGCAGGTACGAATCCTGCACCGCTTTTGCTGCCTCGCGGGTCGGGTGTTGTGCACTCGTTATGCCTGCGCCTCAGTTGTCTCGATCGTCTCATGGGTTACTCGTCCCGTTCTGTGTGGGTTCTTGCGGCGCGCACACAGGGCTATACGCTTCAAAAACCCAACGAAATTGGGCATTCTGCACATGTGGCGACCTTGGACGTACGACCCCGGCTCATTGACGCGCTGTCCGTACTGCGTGACCGCGTCGACGCCGCACGCTTTCCGCTGCCGCTACGGGGGGCCGCCCGGGCCCGGCGCAACCGGGCCGAACTGCTCGCCCAGCTCGACGATTATGTGATTCCCCGACTGCGTTCGCCGCAGGCCCCGCTGCTCGCCGTGATCGGCGGGTCCACCGGGGCGGGCAAGTCGACGCTGGTCAATTCGCTGGTCGGGCGGCGGGTCTCGGAGGCGGGGGTGCTGCGGCCGACCACGCGCACGCCGGTTCTGGTCTGCCATCCCGACGATCACCGCTGGTTCGCCGGGCAACGGGTGCTGCCGCAGCTCACCCGGGTGTGGGTGCCCGGCCAGGACGGCGGAGAAGGCAGCGGGGCTCCCCGCAGGGCGCAGGGGGAGGCGGCGTACGACTACGAGGACGCTGCGGGCGGGTACGGCGTCGAAGGGGCCGCGGGCGAGCAGGGGATGCCGACCGTGCGGATCGAGACGGATCCGGCGCTGCCCAGTGGGCTGGCGCTGCTGGACGCGCCGGATATCGATTCGCTGGTCGCCCGGAACCGGGAGCTGGCCGCGGAGCTGATCTGCGCGGCGGATGTGTGGGTGCTGGTCACCACGGCCGCGCGGTATGCGGACGCGGTGCCCTGGCATCTGCTGCGCACGGCCAAGGAGTACGACGTCACGCTGGTGACGGTGCTGGACCGGGTGCCCCATCAGATCGTCACCGACATCTCCGCGCGCTACGCCGAGCTCCTCCACCACGCCGGGCTCGGCCACGTCCCCCGGTTCACCATCCCCGAACTGCCCGAATCGGCCGGTGGCGGGAGCGGACTGCTGCCGGCCACGGCGGTCGCCGCGCTGCGGGACTGGCTGGAACGGCACGCCCAGGATCCCCTCGCCCGTATCTGCGCCGCCGACCGCACGGCCTCCGGCGTGATCGCCTCGCTGCGCAGCCGGCTGCCGGCGCTGGCCGCCGCGGCCGCCGCCCAGCACGCCGCGGCGCTGCGGCTGACCGGCCGGGTCGAGGAGGCGTACGAGCGGGCCGCGGAGCGCGTACGGCAGGAGGTCGCGGCCGGTGAGGTGCTGGCCGGGGACGCGCGTGCGCACTGGCGTGACCAGGGGGCCGGCGGGCGGCCGGACGAGCTGCTGGACGCGCTGACACAGGGGCTGACGTCGCTGCTGGCCTGTGCCGTCGAGGAGGCGGACGAGCGGGCGGCGGAGGCGTGGCGGCGGGATCCGGCGGCGCGGGAACTCGCGGCGCCGGATCCCGCGGATGGCGGCGGATCGGGCGAACGGCTCGGCGTGATCGTGCGGCGCTGGCGGCGCTGCCTTGAGGAGCTGGCCGAGGAGGAACGGGGCGAGGCGCGCGGCGGACCGGGCGGCGAGCGGGCGGGATCCGTGGATCCGGAGGAGTCGGCCGCATTGCTGGCCACGGCGCTGCTCGGCGGCCGGCGCGCCCGTACGGCCGGTGAGAATCTCGCCGACCTGCTCGGGGCCCAGGCCGCGTTGCGGCTGTGCGACCGCGGCAGCCGGCTGCTGGTGACGTACCTGGAACGCGCCCTGGAGGGCGAGCGCGAGCGGCGGCTGGCACCTCTGGAGCGGCTGGCCGTGCCGCCCGACCAGCAGGCCGAACTGATCGCCGCGCTGTCCGTATTGCAGAGGGAGAAGGCGAGAGTGCGGGAGGCGGAGAGGGTGGTGTCGGGGTGACGGAATCCCAGGAGGGTGCCGGGAAAGCGGAGGGTGCCGAAGGCGCGGAGGGCGCGGTGGGGGAGGGCGCCGTTGAGGTCGAAGGGGCTCGTGGTGCTTGGGATGACGGATTGATCGCGCGGCGGGTGCAGGGCGGCGAACGCGCCCGGCCGGGGGCGCGGCGGCGGGTGTTCGGGCCGCGCGGCGGATCCTCCGCCGGGCAGCGCATCGAGCCGCTGCTCGCGGTGGACCCCGCGCGGGACGCCGTCCGGGTGGCGGCCGCGGAGGTGGACGCGGACAGTGACGCGGACCTGGACTTCGCCCTCGCCGTCGAGGTCGCGGTGGACACCGCGCGGGTGGGCGACATGGGGGAGGGGGCGCTGCGCGGCGGACCGGGTGGCGCGCGGAGCGGCGCGTACGAGCGGGTGACGGAGCGGTCCCGGGGCGCCCGGACGGCCGAGCTGCGCGCCCGGCTCGACGCCCTGCGGGAGCTGATCGCGCTGTCCCGGACGCGGCTCGACGGGGAGACGCTGGACGAGGCGGGGCGGGTGCTGGACGCGGCGCGGGACCGCTACCGGCTCTCCGGTCAGCACACCGTGGTCGCCATCGCCGGGGCCACCGGAAGCGGCAAGTCGTCGCTGTTCAACGCGCTGGTGGGGGCGAGCCGTTCGCAGGTCGGGGCGCGGCGGCCGACGACGTCGGAAGCGGTGGCCTGCGTCTGGCCGGGCGGGCCGCCGGGCTCCGAGGGCCTGCTGGACCGCCTGGGCGTGCCCGACCGGCGGCGCAACCTGGCGCTGGACGGCACCCCCGAACTGCGCGGGCTGATCCTGCTCGACCTGCCCGACCACGATTCCGCGGACACCGAGAACCGCGCCCAGGTCGACCGGATGCTGAAGCTGGTCGACGCGGTCATCTGGGTGGTGGACCCGGAGAAGTACGCGGACGGTGTACTGCACGAGCGGTATCTGCGGCCGCTGGCGGGCTACGCCGAGGTCATGTTCGTCGTCCTCAACCAGGTTGACCGGCTGCCCGGGGATGCCGCGGACCAGGTGGTGGACGATCTGCGGCGGCTGCTCGACGAGGACGGGCTGGCGCTCGGCGAGCACGGGGAGCCCGGTGCGGCGGTGCTCGCGCTGTCCGCCGCGACCGGCAGCGGCGTGGGCGAACTGCGCGATGCGCTGGGTCAGTTCGTTGCGGAGCGGGGCGCCGCGGACCGGCGGCTGGCGGCGGACGTGGACGCGGCGGCCGAGCGGCTGCGGTCGGCGTATGTGGCGCAGAGCCGGGTGGCGCTGACGGAACGGGCCCGCGCGGAGTTCGAGGACCGGCTGGCGGACGCGGTCGGCGCGGTCGCCACCGGCCGCGCGGTGGAACGCGACTGGCTGCGGCACGCGGACCGGGCCTGCGGCTCACCCTGGTCCCGGCTGCGCAGGCGGGGGCCGATGGAACGGCGGGGCGGGGGGCGGTCGGACACCTCGGCCGACGCCTCTCGTTCGATTGCCCGTCAGGGGCGGCCGCGGCAACCGGACGCTGCCGGCGCGCATGCCGGGAAACAGACGGACGGCCGGGCGGCGGCGCGGCCGGTGGTGGAGCAGGCCGTGCGCACCGTGGCGGGCGAGGCGGCGCACGGGCTGCCTGCGCCCTGGGCCCATGCGGTGCGGGAGGCGGCGGGCCGGGGCGCGGCGGGCCTGCCGCAGGCGCTGGACAAGGTGACGGCCGACGCCGAGCAGTCCCTGCGGGGCGGGCCGGCCGGGAGGCCGCGGTGGTGGACGGTGGCCGCCGCGCTCCAGGGGCTGCTGCTCGTCCTCCAGGTCGTCGGGGTGCTGTCGCTGCTGGGCGTGGCGGCCGGCGTGGTCGAGCCGGAGGCGTGGTTCTCCGCGCTGCTGCCCGCGGCCATCGGGTCGGTGGGCGGCCCGGCGCTGGCCTGGCTGTGCCGGGTGGCGGCGCGTGGGCCGGCCCGGCGGTACGGGCAGGAGGCCGAGCGGCGGCTGCGGAGCGCGGCGGCCGGGTGCGGCCGCGCCAGGGTCCTGGAGCCGGTCGCGGCCGAGCTGCTGCGCTATCGCGAGGTGCGTGAGCAGTACGCGGTGGCGTCGGGCGCATAGGGCCTGTCCGGCGGAGCGCGGCCGGGCCCCGGCGGGTTCGCTCTTCCGGGTGGCCGAGTTGTGCACAGTCGGGCCGTCGTCCACAGCCCCCCGCGCCGCTTGTCGATTCCGTGCAGCATGGGATCCAGGCGCCGGTGAGCGCGCGGCAGAGCGCGGTGGAGCGCAAAAGAAACGGGGGGCGGGTCCGGTGAACGACACGATGGTGACGCTGGTGGGAAATGCCGCAACGGCGGTGGAGCACCAGCTGACGACGGCCGGTGTGCCGGTGGCGAGGTTCCGACTGGCGACGACGGTCCGGCGTTACGACCGGACGCGGGAATGCTGGACGGACGGGGAGACGAGTTTCTATACCGTCCGGTCCTGGCGCGCTCTCGCCGACAATGTCGCCGCGTCCGTCGCGGTCGGCGAACCTCTCGTGGTGCAGGGCAGGTTGCGCGTAAGGGAGGGGGAGCAGCCGCCCGAGCGGGGCGGGCAGCGCTGGTTCTCGGCGGAGGTCGACGCCGTCGCGATCGGCCATGACCTCGCTCGCGGCACCGCCGCATTCCGCCGGGTCACCCGGGCGCGTACGGACCCGGTGCCACCACAGCACAGGGCGCCGGAAGAGCCTCCGGACGCCGGCCCGGCTGCCGAAGTGCCCGGCCCTTTCCAGGAATAGGCCGCCTGAGGAAGCGTCAGTGCTATCGCACAAGTAGTGCCACCAGCGCCGTTCGCGCCCTCACTTGCCCCTTCCTGCCCCGATTGCTCCCGGGGATTTATCGATAGTGCAAGGCGAGGATGCCTGGTGTCGATAACGATTGTGATTCGGATCGCTTATGGGATGCCATTCCTGGGGACCGTGATGCGCCTGCTCCATAGGATCCGACGAGTACTCACGGGGGCTGACTAGTTCGGCTGTTGAGTCCTTTGGGATCTTTCCGGCGAGGCACCTTCCCCCATTCGACCGCCTCGCCCAGAGGGGAAATCATGCTTGCGATGAAAAGGCGGGGCGCAGCCCGTCTTGCCGCTGCGGTCGTGGCCTCCGGCCTGCTCGCGGCGAGTGCGATAGCCACCGCGGGAACGGCCGCGGCGGATGACACGCCACCCGCGCAGGGAGGCGCCACCGCGACGCTCGGCGGTCTGAAGACCTTCGACCAGGCGATCGTGCACGCCGACGGGCAGAACCAGCGCGTCGGTGCGGGGCTCTTCGAGATGTCGGTCGACAACGGTGGCACGCTGCAGACGTACTGCATCGACATCCACAACCCGACCCAGCAGCAGGCGAAGTACCAGGAAGTGCCCTGGAGCGCCTCGTCGCTGCACAACAACGCGGACGCGGGCAAGATCCGCTGGATCCTGCAGAACTCGTACCCCCAGGTGAACGACCTGGCCGCACTCGCCTCCAAGGCGCACGCGGGCAACCTCACCGAGAACACCGCCGCGGCCGGCACCCAGGTCGCGATCTGGCGCTTCTCCGACCACGTCAAGGTCGACGCGGTCGACCCGGCGGCCGAGAAGCTCGCCGACTACCTCGAGAAGAGCGCGCAGAACCTCACCGAGCCCAAGGCCTCGCTGACCCTGGACCCGCCCGCCGTCTCCGGCAAGTCCGGCAACAAGCTCGGCCCGGTCACCGTGCACACCAACGCCGACAGCGTCACGGTCTCCCCGGCCGCCGACCTCCCGGCCGGTGTGAAGGTCGTCGGCAAGGACGGCAAGCCCGTCACCAGCGCCGCCGACGGCACCCAGCTGTTCTTCGACGTGCCCAAGGGTGCCGCCGACGGCAGCACCTCGCTGACCGCCCAGGCCGCCACCAAGGTCCCGGTCGGCCGCGCCTTCACCGGCATCGGCGAGCACGCCAAGAGCCAGACGCAGATCCTGGCGGGCTCCAGCGAGTCCACGGTCTCCGCGGCCGCCACGGTCTCCTGGAAGAAGCAGGGCGCCATCCCGGCGATCACCGCCGAGAAGAACTGCGCCAAGGGTGGCGTCGACGTCACGGCGAGCAACAAGGGCGATGAGGCCTTCCGCTTCCAGCTCTCGGGCAAGGACTACGAGGTCGCGCCGGGCAAGTCGCAGACCGTGACCGTCCCCGTGGCCGAGGACCAGCCGTACGAGATCACCATCACGGGCGCGGGCGGCTTCAAGAAGACCTTCTCCGGCGTCCTGGACTGCAAGACCGCCGGCAGCGGCGGCGCCTCGCCCGCCCCCAAGCCCACCCCGGCCTCGGGCGGCACCACCGGCGGCCACGGCACCGACCTCGCCGAGACCGGTTCCAGCAACGCCACCCCCGTGATCGCGGGCATCGCTGTCGCCCTGGTCCTGGTCGGCGGCGGCGCGGTGTTCTTCCTCCGCAAGAAGAAGGCCGGCGCCCAGTGACGCAGAACGTCACCGAGCACTGACGCCCGGCGACCGCCGTTCCCTCACACCGTGAGCGGGCGGTAGCCACCCAGGCACCCCGCGGCCCCGGAGCGCAGTCACGCTCCGGGGCCGCGGGCGTACTCGTTTCCATCCGGGCACGGCTGTACGGCAAGATGGGTGTATCTGCCCTCGCACGGCCACGCCGCATCACGGACCGGGCGGCGGAGCGCATACAGACCTGACAGATCCCTGATAGATCCAAACTGCCGGACGGTTTCTCTTGGCTGAGTACATCTACACGATGCGCAAGACGCGCAAGGCGCACGGCGACAAGGTCATCCTTGATGACGTGACGCTGAGCTTCCTGCCGGGCGCGAAGATCGGTGTCGTGGGTCCCAACGGCGCCGGTAAGTCCACGGTGCTGAAGATCATGGCCGGTCTCGAGCACCCGTCGAACGGCGACGCGTTCCTCTCCCCGGGCTACACCGTCGGCATGCTCCTCCAGGAGCCGCCGCTGGACGAGTCCAAGACCGTGCTGCAGAACGTGCAGGACGGCGCCGCCGAGATCATGGGCAAGCTCCACCGCTTCAACGAGGTCGCCGAGCTGATGGCGACCGACTACAGCGACGCGCTGATGGAGGAGATGGGCAAGCTCCAGGAGGACCTCGACCACGCCAACGCGTGGGACCTGGACACCCAGCTCGAGCAGGCCATGGACGCGCTGGGCTGCCCGCCCGGTGACTGGCCGGTCACCACTCTCTCCGGTGGTGAGCGCCGCCGCGTCGCGCTGTGCAAGCTGCTGCTGGAGGCCCCCGACCTGCTGCTCCTCGACGAGCCCACCAACCACCTGGACGCCGAGTCCGTGCAGTGGCTGGAGCAGCACCTCGCCAAGTACCCCGGCACCGTCGTCGCCGTCACCCACGACCGGTACTTCCTCGACAACGTCGCCGAGTGGATCCTCGAGCTCGACCGCGGTCGCGCCCACCCCTACCCGGGCAACTACTCCACCTACCTCGAGACCAAGCAGACCCGTCTCAAGGTCGAGGGCCAGAAGGACGCCAAGCGCGCCAAGCGGCTCAAGGAAGAGCTGGAGTGGGTCCGCTCCAACGCCAAGGGGCGGCAGGCCAAGTCCAAGTCGCGCCTTGCGCGTTACGAGGAGATGGCCGCCGAGGCCGACAAGATGCGGAAGCTGGACTTCGAGGAGATCCAGATCCCGCCGGGCCCGCGTCTGGGCAGCATCGTCGTCGAGGTCGACAAGCTCAACAAGGCCTTCGGCGAGAAGGTCCTCATCGAGGACCTGAGCTTCACCCTGCCCCGCAACGGCATCGTCGGCATCATCGGCCCGAACGGCGCCGGCAAGACCACGCTGTTCAAGATGCTCCAGGGCCTGGAGACCCCGGACTCCGGCGACATCAAGGTCGGCGAGACCGTCAAGATCTCCTACGTCGACCAGAGCCGCGAGAACATCGACCCCAAGAAGACCCTGTGGGCCGTGGTCTCCGACGAGCTGGACTACATCAACGTCGGCCAGGTCGAGATGCCCTCGCGCGCGTACGTGAGCGCCTTCGGCTTCAAGGGCCCCGACCAGCAGAAGCCGGCCGGCGTGCTCTCCGGTGGTGAGCGCAACCGCCTCAACCTGGCGCTCACCCTCAAGCAGGGCGGCAACCTCCTCCTCCTCGACGAGCCGACCAACGACCTCGACGTCGAGACCCTGTCGTCGCTGGAGAACGCGCTGCTGGAGTTCCCGGGCTGCGCCGTGGTCGTCTCCCACGACCGCTGGTTCCTCGACCGCGTCGCCACGCACATCCTGGCGTACGAGGGCGAGTCCAAGTGGTTCTGGTTCGAGGGCAACTTCGAGTCGTACGAGAAGAACAAGATCGAGCGCCTCGGTGCGGACGCGGCCCGCCCGCACCGCGCGACGTACAAGAAGCTGACCCGGGGCTGACCGCCGTGCGACACCTCTACTCCTGCCCCCTGCGCTGGTCGGACATGGACGCGTTCGGCCATGTCAACAACGCGGTGTTCGTCCGCTACCTCGAAGAGGCGCGGATCGACTTCATGCGCCGGCTGGCGCCGGGGGACGGCAGCCCGTCGTTCACGGGCGGATCGGTCGTCGCGCGGCACGAGATCGACTACGTACGGCAGCTGGTGCACCGGCACTCCCCGGTGTCCATCGAGCTGTGGGTGACGAAGATCAGTGCCGCGTCGATGACGATCGCGTACGAGGTCAAGGACGAAGAGACGCTCTACCTGAGGGCCTCGACCGTCGTCGTGCCGTTCGACTTCGCCCAGGAGCGCCCCCGCCGCATCACCGCGGAGGAGAAGGCGATCCTCAAGGAGTTCCTGGACGACGCCGCGCATCAGCAGGGGGCCGTCGCACGATGACGGCGCTGCGTCTGGCCGATGCCGGGGAGGCGGCGGATCTCGCCGCCTTCCTGGGCCGGCTGATCCACTACGACCGCGCCGCCGCGGTACGGCTCCAGGCCCGCGGCGGGGCGCTCGCCGTCTTCGGCCGCCCGCCGTCCTTCGAGGTGCTGGCCATCCGAACGGCACGGCTCGCCGACGAGGCGATCACCCTGGACGTCACCGTCTCGGCCGGTGAACTCCTCGAGGGCGTCGAGGCGTCGGCGGAGGGCGTGCTGAGTGTGCCCGCCGCCGTCACCGGCCCGCCCTGGGCCGGACTGCTCCCGCCCCGCAGCGGCTGGCAGCGGGTACCGGGACTGCCGGCGCCCGAGGCCCTGCTGCGCGCGGTGGCCGGCGCGGTCGCCGAATTCCGCACCCGCGACGCGGAACTGCCCCCGCAGCACCGCACCCGCACCGAACGGGACCGTATCGGCCGGGAGATCTGGTCGCGGACCCTGGGGGACACCCACCTGCCGCTGCGCGCCGCGCACGCCGCCCAGTCGCTGGGCTTCCTCCGCCCGGCGCGCTCGGCCGCGTTCGCCGGCGGGGCCGCGCACGGCTCCCACACCCCGCAGCCCGAGCACCAGCAGCCGTCCCTGCTCGCGGCGGCCGGCTGGCTGCGGCTGAGCACCCCTTACGGATCGATCGCCGTACGGACCGGCGGCCCGGCCGGGCTGACGGGACTGTCGGGGATCACGGTCACTCCGGTCTGAGGGCCCGACTCACCCTCCGCGCAGCCCGCCCTGCCCCGGGCCGTCGGCTCGCCGGTCCCTCCGGCGTCAGTCCGCGGTGTTGACCATCGAGGCGGCCGCGTAGGTGAGGTAGTTCCACAGCGTCGTCTCGTGTTCCTCGGTGAGGCCGAGGGAGTCGACGGCATCGCGCATGTGCCGCAGCCAGGCGTCGTGCGCGGCGCGGTCGACGGTGAACGGGGCGTGCCGCATCCGCAGCCGGGGATGGCCGCGGCCGTCGCTGTACGTGCGGGGGCCGCCCCAGTACTGCATCAGGAACAGCGCGAGCCGCTCCTCGGCCGGACCCAGATCCTCCTCCGGGTACATCGGCCGCAGCAGCGGGTCCTCGGCGACGCCCTGGTAGAAGCGGTGCACCAGCCGACGGAAGGTCTGCTCGCCACCGACCAGTTCGTAGAAGGTCTGCTCCTGAAGCGTGCCGCGCGGAATCTTGTTCACCCGTCCATGGTGTCAGACGCCACGACCTAGGACTCGGGACGGAGGACGGCGGACGAAAAGCGGGGGCGTGACCTGTTGGCCACGCCCCCGCAACCGGCTGTCCGCGGGTCAGCCCCGGCGGATGGTCAGCGTCGTCCAGGCGCCGACATGCACCCGGTCGCCGTCATGCAGCGGGACCGGCACATACGGCTGGATCGGGTCCTCGGCGAGGTTGACCGTCGTGCCGTTGGTGGAGTTCTGGTCCACCACGGCCCAGCTGCCGTCCTGCTGCTGCACCAGCAGCGCGTGCTGGTGCGAGACGCCCGGGTCCTCCGGCGGACGGCCCAGATCGACGTCCGGGGCCTCGCCGGTGCTGTTGCGGCGGCGGCCGATCGCGATCTGGCCGTTGGCGAGCGGGAGCACCTGCTCGGGGGAGTACGCGGGCAGGTTGAGCCCGGCCGCCTCCGGGCCGCTGCGGCCCATCATCGCCATGAAGTACTCGCGGTCCGGCGCGATGGCCACCACCCAGCCGTCGCCGACGACCGGGGGCGGACCCTGCGGCGGCGCCGCGGGACCCGGGCCGCCGTTCCACTGCTGCTCGGGCGGCGGGCCCTGCTGCTGCAGCGGCTGCGGGTCGTAGGGGCCGGGCTGCTGCTCGTACGGCGGCGGCTGCTGCTCGTACGGCGGCGGCTGCTGCGGGTCGTAGGGACCCGGCTGCTGCGGCGGGAACGGCGCGGGCGGCTGCTGCTGCTCGAACGGGGCCTGGGGGCCGGGCGCCGGCGGTGCCATCGGCGGGGGAGCGGCCTGCTGGGCGCCCGGTGGGTTCAGCGTCCAGTCGTCGCCCTGCTGCGGCGGCGGACCGGGCTGACCGGCCGGGCCGGGGCCGGGCATGCCGGGGCCGGGCATGCCGGGCGGCGGGCCGGGCTGGCCGGGGAAGCCGCCGGGGCCGGGGCCGCCGTTCCACTGCTGCTCGGGCGGCAGGCCCTGCGGCTGCTGCGGCGGCTGCGGGTCGTACGGGCCGGGCTGCTGCTCGTACGAGGGCTGCGGCGGCTGCGGTGCGGGGGGCGGGAAGCCGTAGCCGCCCTGGCCGCCGGGGCCCTGGGCGGGGCCGGGGCCGGGTGCCGGCGGCGGGAAGCCGTAACCGCCCTGGGTGCCGGGGCCGGGCATATCGGGGCCGGGCATACCGGGCGGCGGGGCGAAGGACGCCGGGGACGTCGAGGAATTGGTCAGGAAGTTGTAGCGGCAGCCCTCACAGAACGGCGCATTCGCCTCCCGCGGCCTACCGCACTGCGGGCACAGCTCGGGCGGCGCGGACTGATCAGGGCCGGGGCCGGGGCCGGGCATGCCGGGGGGCGGGAAGCCGTAGCCGCCCTGGCCGCCGGGGCCCTGGGCGGGGCCGGGGCCGGGTGCCGGCGGCGGGAAACCATAGCCGCCCTGGGTGCCGGGGCCGGGCATATCGGGGCCGGGCATACCGGGCGGCGGGCCGGGCTGCCCCGGCGGCGGGCCCTGCTGCTGAGGCGGCGGCGGGCCGGGCTGGCTGGGCGGCGGCGTGTTCAGGAACCCCGCAGGCAGGGAGGGCGGCGGAGGGACAGCGCCCGCCATCCTGTGGCCGCACACCTCGCACCAGTCTTCGGCCACCGATTGGTGTCCGTTCGGGCAGGTCGGCATGTCGGTTCTTCCCCCTCCGTACCTTTTCTTCCGGTGGTGCTTCTCAGTGCGCGCGTCGGTACTTGGCGCGGCGGTTTCTCGGCTCATTCTTCACGCGAACGCTTGTCGCCGAACGCGTTTCCGAGAGGTATCCCGTCCGCGTCGGCCACCTTCGCCGTCTGTCGCACAGTACCCGTCGCCGCATCCGCGACGTCCACCAACCTTCGCAAGGAGTTTCGCAGTGTCCGCATTCCCCTTGTTGTGGCCATAGAACCCCCGATATCCGATACCTCATGCAGCGACGCCGCCGCGCCCACCACGGAAACAGGCGGTGGGCGCGGCGGCGTGCTGCGTCAATCGGGACTATTCGGGCGCCGACATCTTCAGGGCGATGAGGCCGTACGCCTCATTCGGGTTGAACGTCCGGTCGGCGATGGCCGACAGGAACAGTGTGTTCTTGCGCACGGTGGGCCGGGCGAAGAGGTCGAGGCCGTGGGCGACCGTCGTCGGATACTCGGCGAGGGTCTTCCGGGCGCCGGTCGCCGCGTTGTACTCGGCGAGTTCGGGTCCCTTGTCCGAGCTGTTGAGGCGCTCGTAGACGAGCACCTTCCCGCCGTCGGTGTCCACCAGCGGATGGAAGTCCTTGGACTTGTCCGGCTTGGTCTTCCACAGCAGCTTGCCGCTGTCGAGGTCGTAGGCCACGAGCAGGTTCGCCTCCTGGGCTTCCGACACGCTCATGACGAAGGTCTTGCCGAAGGCCGCGGCCTCCATCCACGGCGTCCCCTCCGGGCCCCAGGTCTGCACGTACTTGGCGGGTGTCCTGGGGGCGAAGCGGCTGCGGATCTTGCCCGTCTCACTGTCCAGGGCGATGATCCCCATGTCCTCGCGCTCTGGGTACAGCACAACCGGGTCCGTGCTGATGACCCGGCCGCCGATGGCCATCCCCGCGTCGAGTCCGTCCTCGCCCTCGGGCCGGAAGGTGTGGGTCCACTTGGCCTTGCCGGTGTCCGGATCGATCAGGGAGACCTCGTCGTACGGCTTTCCGAGCACGGGCTTGGTGTGGCAGGCGCGCACCCGGATCAGAGCCTTGCCGCCGGTATAGGAGGCGCCGTCGCACTTGGCGGACCTCTCCGGCGTCCACGCCGGGGAGCCGTCGGAGACCTTGAACGCCTGCGCGCCCGCGGTGCCCTGTGTGACCACGACACCACCGGAGCGGGCGAGATAGTTGTCCTTGATGTCGTCGGGGTTGGTGTCACCGGGTGTGAAGCTGTCGCCCGGCTTGGGCTTGGAGTTCGGCTTGTTCTTGATCTCCTTGGTCCACAGCTGCTTGCCGGTGTCCAGGTCATACGCGACGAGGTGGTTGCATGCCTTGTTGTCGCCGTACGCGACGATGCCGACCCCGCCCTCCGACTGACGCGGGGCGGAGCAGGTGGTGTTGCTGTCACCCGGGATCCGCGTCGCCCACAGACGGTTGCCCGTGGCGAGGTCGTAAGCCTTCACTCCGTCGGGCATGGTCTGGATGACGGCCTTGTCGGTGGTCCAGGTGCCCTCCACCTGCTTGACGCTCTCACCGGGCGGCATCTTGCCCTTGTAGCCGGGCTGCGACCACAGCACCGCCTCGTCGGCGGACGACCCGTTCAGCAGGAACCAGCCGCCGACACCGGCCCCGCCCAGCACCAGGAGCGCGACGACCAGCAGGATGACCAGGCCGGCCTTGCCCTTCTTCGCCGGAGCGGGAGCCGGAGCCGCGTACGGCGCCTGTCCGGGGTGCGGTGCCTGTCCGCCGTACGGCGCCTGGCCGGGGTGTGGTGCCTGTCCGGGGTACGGGGCGTGTGCGGCGGGCGGCGGGGGCTGCTGGCCGCCGCCGTACTGCTGCTGGTAGCCGAATCCCTGCTGCGGCTGCTGCTGCGGCCCGCCGGCGGGAGGGAACGGGCCGGGGACGCCGTTGCCCGTCATCGGACCACGCTCCTTACGTACTTGGCCCAGCCGCTCTCGAACGCGGCGCCGCTCTGGCCCGTTGCCTGCTGCAACTGCTGGTCCAGCTTCTTCGGGTTCTGGTAGTGGTCCGCGACGAACTTCAGGACCGCGTCAGGGCCGCCCTTCTTCTCGATGTACTTCATGACGAGATAGCTCAGGGAGTAGTCCATGCCGACGCTGTGCGGATACCTGCCGAAATCGGATTCGGCGTCCGGCAGTTTGCCGTCGAACGTGTGGCCGTGGAACGCCGCGCGCATCTTGCCCGCGCCCGCCCGTGCGTCGAAGTGGAAGGCGACGTACTCGGCGAATCCCTCGACCGCCCAGTTGCGCGGGCCGCCCTTGGCCCCCGTGAGGAAGCTGTGGTCGCCCTTGTCGATCGGCTGCACGAGGGCGTGCGCGATCTCGTGGTGGGCCAGCTCCCCCACCCCGTTGCGCCAGTCACCGCCCTTGAAGTAGCCGGAGCCTGCGTCGATTTTGATCCGGGCGCCGCCGAACTGCGCCTTGCCGCTCAGATCCGTGTACGCCTCGGCGTACGCCGGCATGGCCACGCTCATTCCCGCGTCCCAGCCGATGTCCTTCTGGTCGCTGGTGTACAGCGTTTTGTACGTGCTGCGCCGGGGCTCGACGATCACGGCGAACGACTTGGGCGTCGGCGCGGCGGTCGGCGGGTTCGCGCCCCAGTAGGCCAGATCGTCCCCGGCCGACTTCTCGATGACCGGGGCGACCCGGCTCGCCAGCGCGGTGTTCCTGGCGTCGGCGAGAACGACCGAATGCGCCTGCGCCTTGACGAACATGTCGTCGTAGACGTCCCAGGGCGCGGGGTAATAGACGTATCCCTTCGCCCCGTAGGCGGACGGCGATCCGCCCACCTTGGTGATGGTCGGCTTCTCGCTCTTCGACTTCCGCTTGACGACCCACCGGTACCATTCGGCCACCGGCTGGACGTCCACATTCTTGATCTTGTGGACGAAACCCACATCGAGTGCGACCGTGGCGCCGTCGCCGTAATCGTTGTCGCCCGTTCCGGTCTGCTTCTTGACGCGGTATCCGACCTCGGCGAACGGCACCTTGACCAGATTCTTGAAGATCTTCTTCTGCTGTGTGCGCGCGGCGCCCGAGAATGGCTCGAGGAAGGCGTCCTCGTCACGGTTGATCAGCGCTTTCGTCCGCCCGTCCAGCAGGCGGGAAATGTCGGTCTCGCTGAGCAGTTGCCCCTCGGAGCCGTCTCCGCCGGCGGCCGTGGGCAGCTCGTCGCCGCCCATGCCCTTGACGATGGCCACTCCGCCGACGCCGACGAGAGCCAGCACGGCAAGGACGATCACGCCGATGATCGCCCGCTTCAGCCCCCTGTTGTCATCGCCGGACGGCGGGGGAGGCGGGGGCGGCATCCGCGGACCCGAGCCCTGCGGCGGCCAGGGCTGCGCCGGAAGGGGGCCGCCCTGAGGCACCTGGCCCTGGCCGGGGGCTGCGTAGGGCGGGGCAGGGGCAGGGCCTGGGGAGGGGGGAGGCGGGGGCGTCTGCCCGTACGCGGGATTGCCTCCCGGCCCTCCGGGCTGCGGAGGGTACGACATCTGCTTCCTTTCGGGCACGGAGTGATGGCGCGGCGCCGAACTGCTGCGCACGCGGGCAGACTTGGAGACACCTCCCGCACGGCGTCCCGGCCGGGCCGGCGCCGCACGGGAGTTGAGGCCGGCAGTCGTCGGCACACGCTCGGGTGCCGCGTTCGAGTGCCGCCGGCACGCCATTGGCCGGAATCGTCCGCGATCCCTGACCACTTCCCCGTTACTGCTGACGCGTACTGTACAAGCGGGAACCCGCCGACCGGTCCCGGGGCGCCTAACTGCCCGACGGCGCGGGGAACGGCACGACCGCCACCGTTACGTTGTCGTGGCCCCCGCCGTCGAGGGCGTACCCGACCAGCTTCCGAGCGGCGTGCAGCGGCCGGGTGGGCGCGTCGACGGGCAGCACCGCGGCCATCTGCGCGGCGGACTCGGCGTAGTTCCACAGGCCGTCCGTGCACACCACCACCACGCCGGGTCCGTCCGGTTTGAACGTCACCGTGTGCGGCTCGACCTCGTACGCGTCCGCGCCGAGCCAGCCCGTGATGGCGTGTGCCCGCTCGTCGGCGTTCGCCTCCGCCTCGGACATCAGGTTGTTGGCGACCATCTGCGCGGCCCAGGAGTCGTCCTCGGTGAGCCGGGCCGGGGGCGCCGTACGGTCGTTGGGGATCCAGTACGCGCGGCTGTCGCCGACCCAGCCGACGGTCAGCAGCCCGCCGCCGATCACCGAGCCGACGAACGTGCAGGCCGGGGCGTTCTGCTGACGGTGCTCGTCATGGGCGAGGGAGGGGTCGTCGGCCAGTGCGTCGGCCGCCGCCGAGGCCGCCATGATGGCGTCGTGCATCGCCTGCTGGGGGTGCGTACCGCGCGGCAGCGACGCCAGCAGCGCCTCGCCCGCGGCCTCGGACGCCGCCTGCGACGCCTCGTCCGGCCGGGTCGCCGAGGAGACGCCGTCGCAGACCAGCGCGACCGCGGCGGGCGAACCGTCCGGCAGGGCCAGCGAGCGCAGGGCGAAGAAGTCCTCGTTGCGGTGATGGCGGTGCCCGCGGTCGCTGACGGCCGCGAAGCCCGCCAGCTCCCGCTCCATGTGGTCGCGGTCGCGCGGCTGGGCGCGACCGCAGTGGTCGCAGAAGCCGTCGGCGTCCAAGGCACCCGCGTGGCAGGCCGCGCAGAGCGAGAGCGTGTCGGCGGGGGCGTCGGGCGTCGGCGCGGGGGCTTCGTCGAACGGGGTCGCGGGGGCTCGTGGGGCTTCGTCGAAGGGGGACGAGGGGGCTTGCGGGGCTTCGTCGAAGGGGGACGTGGGGGCTTGCGGGGCTCCCTCGGCGTCGTCGTCCGCCTCTCCCGCCGCTTCGGCCGCCGCACCGGGCGCCCGAGCCGCTCCGGCGGCCCCCGCCGCGGCGTCGGCCACCACCTCGTACCCGGCGACACGGGGATCGACGGGCCGGGCGCCAGGGTCGCCCGAAAGCGCCCCCTCCGCACCCGGATCGCCCGCCCCCGCGATCTCCTCGAACGGAATCCGCGTCGTCGGATCCGGCGGCGGCGGCCCGGCCGGCTCCCCATGCGGCACCCCGACCGTCGGCGCGTACGAGGGCGGCGGCGGCACCGCCCCGTACCCCGAAGCTGCGGGCACCACTTGGTCCGCGCCACACCGTCCGCAGAATTTGTCCCCCGCATCCAGCGGCTCCGCGCAGCTCCGGCAGCGGGACGGCCCACTCACACCCATGTCACACCCACGTCCTGGGGCGGAAACGGTTGGCCCGTTCCACCAGCTCGATCCTTTCCTCGCCACGCTGCGCCAGCCGCGCCAGCAGGCGGTACGACCTCTCCAGCCCGAACCGCAGGCCGCGCTCGTCCAGCGCGCAGCCGAGCAGCGGCGGCCGCCGTTCACCGTCGGGCGGGTCACCGTGGCTACCGGAGAGTACCCAGTCCAGGGCGCTGCCCAGTACCTCGGTGGCCAGTTGTTCGCGGCGCCCGGCGTCCAGTCCGAATTCCGCCAACCCCGTGACCTGTTGGGCGGCCGCCCGAAGATCACCGAGCAGCGCGTCCGTCGGCGGGCGCTGCCGCAGCCGCGCACGGACCGCCGCGATCCGCGCCGCGGTCCAGTGAATGGACGACTCCGGTACGGCCTCCAGCGCCTCGACCGCGCCGCCGCGATCGCCCGCCGCCAGCCGCACCCGGGCGAGCCCGAACGCCGCGCTGACATAGCCGCGGTCGGCCGACCACACCAGGCGGTAGCACTCCGCGGCGGTATCCCACTGCCCCAGCAGCTCCGCGCTGACGGCGAGCGCCAGCTTCGGCGCCGGCTCGCCGGGAAAGGCGTCGTAGACCGCGTCGAAGGACAGCGCGGCGCCCTCGCGGTCCCCGGTGGCCAGCGACACCAGCCCCCGGTGCCACACCACCCGCCAGTCGACGCCCCGCCGCGCACCCCGCTCCGACGCCAGGGCGTCCAGCACTCCCTGCGCGGCCGGGCCGTCGCCCGTCTCCAGGCGGGCGCGCAGCTCGCGCAGCCGCAGCTCCGGCGAATCGCCGGGCGCGGAGCGCAGCGCGGGCAGCAGCTCGGCCGGGGCGAGGGTCATCAGGCCGGCCAGGAAACCGGCGTTGGGGTCGTCCGGGTCCACCCGCGGCACCGGCAGCGCGAGGGCGGCACGGGCCGTGTCCAGGGGGCGCAGCGCGGGCCCGCCGGGCGCCACGGCCCGGCCGTCCGCCGCCGCTCCCCGCGCACCCAGCAGCGGACCCTCGCCTTCAGCCGCCACCAACTCCGTGTCCACCACGCGTAGTTCCGGCCCGAACAGCTGGGAGGGCGCCGGCCGCTGCTCGCCCGACTGAAGCGCCACCACCTCCCGCAGCACGCCCGTCAGCTGCTCGGCCATCTCCTCCGCGGACGCGAAGCGGCGCGCCCGGTCCGGGTCGGTGGCCCGCACCAGCAGCCGGTAGAAGGACTCGTAGCTGCGGAACACCTCGATGTGCTCCGGGTCCGGGAGACAGTCCGCGAAGACGTTCGTATAGCCCTGGAAGTCGAAGGTGAGAACGGCCAGCGTGCGGGCGACGGTGTACAGATCGGAGGCCACCGACGGGCCCAGCTCGGCTATCTCCGGCGCCTGATAGCCGATCGTGCCGTAGATCGGGCTGCGGTCGTCGTCCATCCGGCGCACCGCGCCCATGTCGATCAGCTTGAGCTGGTCGTGCTGCTGGATGGCGTTGTCGACCTTGAAATCGCAGTACAGGAGGCCCCGGCGGTGCAGATCGCCGAGCGCCGCCAGCGCCTCGATGCCGTACGCGCAGGCCTGCTCGACCGGCAGCGGATCGCGCCGCCCCTGTGGGGTGCGCCGCTCGTTGGCGAGTTCCTTGAGCGATTTCCCGCCGACGTACTCCATGACGATATAGCCGTCCAGGCTGCCCGTCGCCCGGTCGAGATGCTCCACGAAGTTGTAGATCCGCACGATGTTGGCGTGCTCGATCTCGGCGAGGAACCGCCGCTCGGACACCGCGACCGCCAGCGCCTCCTCGTCGCCGGTGTCCAGCAGGCCCTTGAGCACCACCCACCGGTCGGCGACGGCGCGGTCGATGGCGAGATAGATCCAGCCGAGCCCGCCGTGCGCCAGACATCCCACGATCTCGTACTGGCCGTGCACCATGTCACCGGGGCGCAACTTGGGCGCAAAGCTGTACGGATGGCCGCACTTGGTGCAGAACCCTTCCGTACCGCCCGGGTCCCCGTCGCGCGCCCGCCCCACCGGCGCCCCGCAGTCGCCGCGACTGCAGAACCGCTTCCGCTCCGGGACCTCCGGGCGCTCCAGTACGGCGGCGCCCGGATCGGGCCGCGGCACCTGCGGCATCGCCACCAGGCCCGCGCCCAGCCGACCGCGCGCCGACCCCGATGACCCCGGCGGCCCCGATGACCCGGATCCCGGGCCGCTGCCCGAGCCGCGCACCGACACCGAGGCGGCCGGCGCCGGCATGCCCCGCGTCGCCTCGCCGTCGTCGCCGCCTGGACCGACGTCACCCTCACCGCGGGCGGGCGGCCGCGGCAGCCGGCCGGAGCCGGAACGGACCGAGCCGGACCCACGGGACGTGGGCAGCGAGCCGCCCCCGCCCGCCGGCGCCCGGCCCGTCAGCGCCGTGGGCGGCGACGACAGCAGCCCGTCCGCCGAGACCACCGGGGCCAGCCCGCAGACATCGCAGTACAGCTCGCCGCCGCCGACGTCCTCGTACCGCCCCGCGCAGACCGGCCGCTGGCAGCGGTCGTTGGCCCCCTCCGTCACGCGTCCCCCCTACGATCCGGCTGCTGCCGGTCCCTCTGCTCCGGCACCAGCGCCTCCGCCGCCGCCTGCTGATAACGCCACACCGCCTGCTCGGCCGCCCGCAGATCACACGGCGCGCTCCACAGCATCCGGCGGGCCGCGTCGTACCGCTCCAGCAGCAGCGGATCCCCGGCCATGCCGTGCCGGGCGACCTTCGCCTTGTACGCGTCCAGCCGCCCGCGCAGCTCGGCCCGCACCGCCAGCGGGGCGGTCACCGCCGTCAACGACTCGCGGGCACGGTGCAGTTCGTCCTCCGCCTGCTCCTCCAGGCTCTCCAGCAGCGGCGACAGCCGGTGCCACTGCGCCCGCCTGCGGTAGTCCGCGGCCGCCGCCAACCGCTCGTACAGCGCCGTCGACGGGCCGCTGACCGCCGGCACCTCCGACGCGGCGATCTTCGCCAGCACCTCGCCGCGGGCCTGCCGCGCCTCGGTCAGCGTGCGATCGGCCCGGGAGAGCACATCGCGCAGCTGCATCAGCCGCCGCTCCGCGTCCTGCCGGACGTCCAGCACCGCCTCGATCTCCCGCCGCACCCCCTCCAGGGCGCGCGCCGCACGGTCGTAGCGCACGGTGTCCGGACGGCCGCCACCGGGCGCGGAACTCCCCGTCGACGACGACACCCAGAACGCCAGCGGATCGGCGATCACCTGGCCGCGCAGCCGCGCCAGTTCGTCCGTGATCCGCTCCAGGTCGTCGCCCGCCGGATGCTCACCGGGACGCACCCCCACCGAATGCGCCAGCGAACGCGTCCGCCGCAGCTCGGCCGACAGCAGATCTATCCGGGCCGGCAGCGCCGACCACACCGCATCGGCGGCGACGATCACATCGAGCGACCGCGCGTACAGGCCGTTGATCCGGGCGACGAGCTCCTCCAGGGTCAGTCGCTCGCCCGGTCCGGCCGGCCCGCCCTCCGGGCCGCCGTCCTCCGCGTCCTCCGCGACTTCCGCGGCCTCACCGGCTTCCCCGGTCATGGTCACCCCGCCGTGCAACAGCTCCGAAAGCTCCACCAGATCCTCGGGGGAGGGCCAGCGGCGCCGCGCCCGCAGCTCACGCGCCGACTCCAACGCCGCGGTGTAGGTATCGAAATGCGACCACAGGACCGTGATGGACCGCTCGGTGACGGCCCAGCGCTCCTTGGTGGTGCCGGACAGATCGGCGCCCTCCAGCAGCCGGCGCCCGGCATGATCCTGCAACGCCAGCAGCGACGTCTCTATCGCCTCGTACTCGGCGCCGAGCCGGGCCAGGGCGCGGTCCACCTCCTCCCGGTCCAGCACCGGGGCAGGATGCCTCCCCGTGGAACCGGGGCAGGGCCCAGGGACCCCCATCGATCACCTCTCCAATACGCGTGCGGCGCACGGTGGTTGGCGCGCCTGGATCGCTCGGTGGACTGCTCCCTCCCCTCCCTTCCCCCCATAGTGACGGCAACCACCGCTTCTTGGGGCGATCGCCCGCGGCCCGCCGCCCGCCGGCTCCGCCGCGGCGCTTCGTGCCGTACGCGCGTCCGGGCCGCCGTACGCGCGCCTCAGTCGCTGTATTCCGGCGAGGGCGGCCCCGGTATCCCCGGCAGATCGGCCCGCAGCCACGTCCGGTACGACCGCATCCAGGGGCTGTCGGCGCCGCCGCCCCGGTAGTCGTCCAGCACCTTGTTGACCCGCCGCACCAGGTCCGAGTCGTCCTTGTTCATCGCCACGCCGTACGGCTCGTCGGTGAACGGCCTGCCCTTCAGCTCCACCGTCGGGTCCTGCGCCGCCTGCGCCGCGGCCAGCGCATTGTCCGTCACCACCGCGTCCGCCTGGCCGAGCTGCAGCCGCACCAGACAGTCGAGCTGATTGGCCACGATCAGCACCTTCGCGCCGTGCCGCTGCTTCATCAGCTCCGACTCACCCGTCGAACCCGCCGCCGTACACACCCGCTTGCCCCGCAGCGAATCGTCGAACGCCGCCACCGCCGACCTCTTGGGCGCCAGCACCTGCTGCCCACCCTGGAAGTACGCCGTCGAGAACGCCACCTGCTCCTTGCGCGCGCAGTTGATCGTCATCGTCCGCACCACCATGTCCACCGCGCGCTTCTGCAGCGCCGGGATCCGCTGATTGGTCGGCACCGCCTGGAAGACGACCTTGGCATCCGGCCCCAGGATGTCCTTGGCGATCGCCCGCGCCAGATCGATGTCAAAGCCCTCCAGCTTGCCGGTGCCGGGATCGCGGTATCCCCAGCGGTAGGTGTTCTGGTCCACCCCCACGACCAGCTGGCCCTTCTTCTGGATCCGCGCCACCGCCGGCCCGCCGTCCGGCGACGGCCGCAGGCTCTGCGCCGCGGTCTGCGCCGTACACCCCGCCCCGGCGGGCGCCGCGTGCCACCTGCCGGGACCGGCCGCACGATGCACGGCCCGCTCCGGGCCCGCCGGTGCACCCTCGAGCCCCTTGCTGCCCAGCGCGGGCACCAGCACCGCCGCGGCCACCGCCATCACCCCCACCCCCGCCGCGACCGGCGCCAGCGCGGCACGCAGATTCACCAGGGCCCGCGCGCGCCGCCGCCGGCCCTCGTCACCCGGCCTCATGTCCCCATCACCAGGCCTCCTCGCCAGGCTGTTCACCCGGCTCCTCATCGGTACTCCGACAGCCGGCGCCCGATGCCCAGTACCGCACCCACCGCGCCGAGCACCGCCAGCACCGCGGCCCCGACCGCCAGCCCGCCGAGCGCCGCCCGCCCGCCGTCCGCCGCCGACCGGAACTCCGTCTGCTCATGCGCCAGCGCCCGCCGCAACGAGGCATCCACCCGGTCGAAGGACTCCCCGGTGGTGCCGTCCCCGCCGATCACCTTGGCCAGCGCCCGGTCGTAATCACCCCTGACGTCCGCCGACCGGGCCTCGGCATGCCGCGCCTGCCACTGCCGGACGTGCGTCAGCGCATCCCGCACCGGCCGCCGCCCCGCCTCGTCGTCCGCCAGCGCCCGCGCCGCCCCCAGCCTGCCGCCACCCGACGCGTCTCCGCGGGCGTCCGCGCCCACCAGGTCCTTCATCCCCGTACGGAAGCCGGCCTCGTAGAAATCCTTCTGGTCCCCGGTCAGCACCGCCCCCCGCGCCACCAGCGTCAGATTCTCGTCCCCGCGCGCCTGCAGCGAATCGATCCGTGCCTCATTGAGCACCCGCAGCGAGCGCGCCCCACGCTCATACGAATCGCTCAGGCCCGACCGCGCCATCACATGCCCCGCCACCAGCCACACCAGTACGGCCACCGACGCCGCCGTCGCCGCCACCAGCCCCCTGTTGAAGACCCGGTTCGTCCGCCGGTAATTCCGCCGCTGCGCCCACCCCAGCGCCCCGATGGCCGACACCCCGGCCGCCAGCGCGAACCACGGCCGGGCCTTCGCCGCGTCGTAGTCCGCCGCCAGCCGGTCGTTCTCCGCGTCGTACAACGCGCGGGCGGCGGGCAGGAGTTCCTTCCGCATCTGTTCGTTGGCGTACCGCAGATAGGCACCGCCGAGCGGCAGCCCCAGCCGGTTGTTCGTCCGCGCCGTCTCGACCAGTCCCGCATACCGCGGCAGCGCGCTGTTCAGCTTGGCTATCTGCGCATCGGCCCCGTCCGAACCCCGGGTGTTAGCCGACGCCCTGACCAGCAGCCGCCCCGCCGTCGCAAGATCGGCGGCGTAGCGGTCACGGGTCGCCCGGCTCTCCTGCCCACCGGCCAGAAACCCCCCGGCGGCCGTCGTGTCCGCATCCGCCAGCGATCGGTAGATGTTCGCCGCATCCGCACTCAGCGGCTGGCTGCGCTCGACCACGTCGTCCGCGGCGGCCGCCCGGTCGGACACCTGCCAGGCCGTGATCCCGCCGAACACCAGCACCAGCAGGGCGAGTGCGGCACCGATCACCCGTAGCCGGCCCGGCTCGGTCACCGCCGCGGCACGCAGCTCGTCCAGACCGTCGGCCCATGCCGTACGGCGCCCGGCACCGGGCTCGGCACGCCCGCCGGCCGGCGCGGTCACCGCGCCCGCAGCGATCCCCGCGCCCGCTTCGACGGACTCCTCTGACGACACTGACGACACAGAACCTCCCCCTCGGTCGTCGCCGGGCCCGGCCCTCGCGCGAAGCGCCGGTGGGAGCGCTCACGAGAACTGGTGCACGGGCAGCAGTATGTCGGCACCCGCCGACAACCACACCGCGATTGACCCGATCTTGTACGGATCGCGCCGCACACCGCCTCGGCTCGTGACTGCCGGGCCCTGACCCTTCGACCCCTGACCCTTCGGCCCCGGAGCCTTGGCCTGCCCGCTACCCGGCTACCCCCGGTGACCGGCCTCACCCGCCCCACCCTGGCGGACGCCGGTGCGATGCGGCCGGTTCCCACCCCTCCTCCCGACCCCCGCGCCCCTCCCGACCGGCACTAGAGTTGCTCCCGACGCGGCCAGACGCCAGACATCAGGACACCGGCATCGGGACACCGGCATCGGGAAACCCGGCACCGGGCCACCGGCCTCGGGCACCGCCCCTGCGGCCCATGACCCACGGCCGATGACCGGGACCTGCCACCGCTGGTCCGTCACCTCGGACCTGCCTCATGGAGAGTGATCGAGTGGAAGCGGTGCGCAAGGGCAGGGTGTCGCTGGTGGAGACCGCGACCGACGAGATCCGCGGCCAGATCGTGACGGGCGTGTGGCCGGTGGGCAGCCGCATCCCGCCCGAAAGCGCGCTCTCCGAGACCCTGGGCGTCAGCCGCGCCTCGGTACGCGAGGCCGTCCGCTCCCTCGTCCACTCCGGACTCCTCGAACCCCGGCAGGGCGACGGCACCTTCGTGATCTCCGACGACGACAGTGCCGTCGCCCTCCGCCGCCGCCTGGAACGCGCCGAACTCACCCACGTCACCCAGGTCCGCCAAGGCCTCGACGTCGTCGCCGCACGCCAGGCCGCCAAACACCGTACGGACGAGCAACTCGCCGGAATCGAGGCCGCCCTGGCCCGCCGCCGCGCGGCGCTCGCCGCCCAGGACAGCGACGCCTTCACGGCCGCCGACGCCGAGTTCCACGTCCTGGTCGCCGAGGCCGGCGCCAACCCCGTACTCGCCGACATCTACCGCTCCCTCAGCGCCGCCCTCCGCGCGGAACTGCGCCGCGCCGCCTGTCTCGACACCGCCACCGCGGCCCCGACCGACCCGCACGCCCGCCTCGCCGAGGCCATCCGAGCCCAGGACCCGCAAGCGGCCGTGGACGCCGCGGTCCTCCTGCTCGCGGGGCACGTACGGGATCTCGCCCTGCCGCTCGACGACTGACCGGCCGCGGCGCGTACGACTTCTCGCACGCCCCCCGTTTCGCTCCCGCGCGCCGCTATCCGACACGACTCATGCTGACTACTCTAAGTAACGAAGTTGCTTCATCGAGTCAGTGACCGGCGCGGCCTGCCCCGCGCCCGGCGTTACCGGAGGCCCCTCATGCGCCGCATAACGCAACTCCTCAGACCCCTCGCCGCCGCGACGACAACCGGCTCCGCCGCCCCCGGCCACACCCCGCCGGCCAGCGGCTTCCTCACCATCGGCGCCACCACCTACATCGACCCCAACGGCCACTATCCGATCGACCATCCGCCGGACGGCGCCCCCGCCCTCGTCATCAACGACACCGACCACTACGTCACGGTCGTCACGGAACGCGACCGCAGCCCCGGTCGCGGCCACGACCCCACCCACGACCCCACCCACGTCGCCGACATCGTGCTCGCCCCGGGCAGCCGGACGGAGACGCAGCGCGGACACAGCGTTCAGGTGGGATGGGCGCGGGTGATGGGCGGGTGAGGGACGAGTGAGCGCCGGTGCGGCCGGTGGGTGGGGTGGGGCCCCGGAGGTGCCTCTTTCGGGGCGGCCGGCACCGCGGCAAGCGGCAAGCCCGCACCACGTGCCCCAGGCACCGGCTACCCGTCCATCGGGTGCATTTCGGTGCGAGAGGGCGTAGCGGAAAGGGCCCTCGTGCATGTCTTTGCTGAACGTGAACCCACGTGTCCCCAATGAACGGAGCAAAGCATGCGAATCCGAACCCTGCTCGCGACCGCCCTCCTGGCCTCCAGCGCCGTACTCGGCGCCGCGGGCATGGCCGCAGCGGACGACGAAGGAAGCCGTGGCTCGACGCCCGGATCGGGGGGCAGCCCCATGTCGGACAACATGTGGGGCAGTGCCAACGGCGGCGGTATGCCCGGCGACATGCTCGGCAGCGCCGGCAGCGGCTCCAACAACTCCGGCAGCGACCTCGGCGGTGCCGGCAGTGGCTTCAACGGCTCCGGCAGCGACCTCGGCAGCGGCGCCGGCAACGGCGTCCTCGGCTCCACCAGCTTTCGCTGACGACCCACGCCCCGCCGCGCGCCCCGGGAGACCGGGTGCGCGGCGGGGCAACCGGGCGCCGGTGCCGCACGGCGCATCGGCGCCGCCCCGGAGGCAGCACCCGTCGTCCCCGCAGGACCAGCCGCACTAACTGCACCAGCCCGATCAGCCCGATCAGCCGGATCAGTCAGACCAGCAGGACCAGCAGGACCAGCAGGACCAGCAGGACCAGCAGGACCGGTGATCCGGCGACCCACGGCCTATCCCCAGGCCGCCCGGAGCCGCTCGTACGCCTCCGCCCTCGCCGCCGCGTGGTCCAGCGCGTGCAGGGCCGCGCCCAGGACCGGGGGTGCGCTCACCACACGGGGCGCGGCCTTCGGGGCGCGCTCCGTCAGGAGTTGGGTGATGCGGTCGTGGAGCAGCGGGTGGCGGGCCGCCAGGACGCCGCCGCCCAGGATGACCGGGGTGGGCTCGGTGAGCAGGTCCAGGCGGTGCAGGGCGACCGTTGCCAGGAGGACGACCTCCTCCGCCTGGCGGGCCACGATGGCGCGGGCGACGGCGTCGCCGGCCGCGGCGACGCCGAACAGCACCGGTGTGAGCTCGTGGCGCCGCCGGTCGGGGATGCCCCGCAGATGGAGGGCTTCGATCAGTTCCTGCATGGTGGCCAGGCCGAAGTGGGCGGGGAGTGCCCGCGCCAGGTCGCTCGGTTCGCCGCGTCCGTCCTCGGCGCGGGCCGCGAACCACAGCGCCTCGTCGGCGAGATGCGAACCGCCGCCCCAGTCGCCGGAGATCCGTCCGACGGAGGGGAAGCGGGCGACGGCCCCGTTGCGGCCGACCCCTACGCCATTGATGCCCGCCCCGCACACCACGGCGACCCCCACCCGCTCCCCGGCGTCCGGCAGTCCGGCCCGCAGCAGCGCGAAGGTGTCATTGCCGACGGTCACCGTGCGGGCCCAGCCGCGGCCGGCGATCTCCGCGGTCAGTCCGGCCTCCTCGACGGGGAGGTCGGCATTGGCGAGGTACGCCGAGAGGTGATCGACCGGGCCCGTCATCCCCGCCTGTGCCAGGGTGGCCGCGATCAGCGGCGCGAAGACGTCCACCGCGCGCCCGACGCCCACCGCCGGCGGCTGGAACCCCTCGCCCCGGGCGGTCCCCAGCACCCTGCCGTCCGCGGCCACCAGGGCCACGTCCGTCTTGCTGTTGCCCGCGTCGATGGCGAGCGCGGTACTCGTCAGGCCCACGTGAGGTGCTCCCGGTTGTGCGCGATCAGTTCGTCGGTGAGCCGGTCGGCGTAGTCGGTCTGGCCGATGAGCGGGTGGGCGAGGAGCGCGGCGAATACCCGGTCCCGGCCGCCCTTCAGCGCCGCTTCCAGGGCGAGGTGTTCGTAGGCGGTGACGTGGGCGATCAGCCCGGCGTACAGCGGTTCCAGGGGGCGTACGGGAAGCAGTGCCGCGCCCGCCCCGCCCACGGCCGCCGGCGCCTCGATCACCGCGTCGTCGGGGAGGAAGGGGAGGGTGCCGTCGTTGCGGGCGTTGACGATCTGGACGTCGCCGGTGTCGCGCAGCAGCGAGGAGGTCAGTGCCACCGCCGCCTCCGAGTAGTACGCCCCGCCCCGCTTGCCGAGCAGCTCCGGTTTCTCGTCCAGCGCGGGATCGCCGTACATCTCCAGCAGCTGCCGTTCGATGGCCGCGACCTCCGCCGCCCGGGAGGGTTTGCTGCGCAACTCCCTCACCACTTCGTCGTGTTGGTAGTAGTAGCGGAGGTAATAGGAGGGCACGACGCCGAGGCGGTCCAGCAGTGAGCGTGGCATGCGCAGGTCGCCGGCGACGGCGTCACCGTGTTCGGCGAGCAGCTTGGGCAGGACGTCCTCGCCGCCGATGCGTACGGCCCGTTCCCAGGTGAGGTGGTTGAGGCCGATGTGTTCGAGCTCGACGTCCTCCGGGGCCACGCCCAGCAGTTTCGCGAACTTCCGCTGGAAGCCGATCGCGACATTGCACAGCCCGACGGCCTTGTGGCCGTGGGTGAGCAGCGCGCGCGTCACGATGCCGACGGGGTTGGTGAAGTCCACGATCCAGGCGCCGGGGTTGCGGCGCCGGACGCGCTCGGCGATGTCGAGGACGACGGGGACGGTACGCAGCGCCTTGGCGAGCCCGCCCGCCCCGGTGGTCTCCTGGCCGACGCAGCCGCACTCCAGCGGCCAGGTCTCGTCCTGGTTGCGGGCGTCCTGCCCGCCGACGCGCAGTTGCAGCAGCACGGCATCGGCGCCGTCGACGCCGGCGTCGAGGTCGCCGGTCCAGGAGATGCGGCCCCCATGACCCTGCCGGGCGAAGATCCGCCGGGCCAGCCCGCCCACCAGCTCCAGCCGGTCGGCGGCCGGGTCGATGAGGACGAGCTCGTCCACGGGCAGGACAGTGCGCAACCGTGCGAAGCCGTCGATGAGTTCGGGGGTGTAGGTCGAGCCTCCGCCGACCACTGCGAGCTTCATTTTTCTGGATCAGCCCTTCACTCCGGTGAGCGTGACGCCTTCGACGAAGGCCTTCTGTGCGAAGAAGAAGATGAGGATGACCGGCGCCATGACCAGCAGCGTCGCGGCCATGGTGAGGTTCCAGTTGACGCTGTGGGCGCTCTTGAACGACTCCAGGCCGTACGAGAGCGTCCAGGAGGCGGGGTTCTGCGCGGTGTAGATCTGCGGGCCGAAGTAGTCGTTCCAGCAGAAGAAGAACTGGAAGAGGGCCACGGCGGCGATGCCCGGCCGGGCCATCGGGACGACGATGCGCAGCAGGGTGCGCACCTCGCCGCAGCCGTCGACCTTGGCGGATTCGAGGTACTCGCGGGGGATGGTGAGCAGGAACTGGCGCAGCAGAAAGATGGAGTAGGCGTCGCCGAAGGCCATGGGGATGATCAGCGGCCAGAGCGATCCGGACAGATGGAGCTGCTGGGCCCAGACCAGATACATGGGCACGACGACGACCTGGGGCGGCAGCATCATCGTCGAGATGACCAGGATCATGGCCGTGCGGCGGCCGCGGAAGCGGAACTTTGCCAGCGCGTACGCCACCGGGACCGCCGAGCACACCGTGAGCGCGGTGCCCAGCCCCGCGTACGTCAGGGAGTTCTTCCACCAGTCCAGGAAGCCGGGGGTGTGGAAGACCGTGAGGTAGTTGGACCAGTGCCATTCGGCCGGCCACAGCTCGCCGCTCATCGCCTGGTCGTCGCCCATCACGGACGTCAGGAAGACGAACACGAAGGGCAGGACGAAGAAGAGGGCGGCGGCGACGCCCACGGCGTGTACGGCGATCCAGTGCAGCAGCCGCGTGCGCCGGGCGCGCGCCGGCCGGGCGCGCGCCGCCGGGCCGCGGCCGGTGGTGCGGGCGGGGGCCGGTGCGCTCGGGGCGCTCAGGGTGGTGGTCATGCCGGTTCAGTCCTCCGCCGGTAGCAGGCCCGCGCGCTTGCGCATCAGCAGGGTGGTGACGGCCATCGCGAGGGCGAAGAGCACGAGGGAGAGCGCGCACGCCGCGCCGGTGTTGAAGTTCTGGAAGCCGAGGGAGTAGACGAGCTGGGGGACGGTCAGGGTGGAGTGGTCCGGGTAGCCGGGCTGGATGACGGTGCCGGGGCCGACGGAGACGCCGGAGGCGAGCTTTCCGGCGACCAGGGCCTGCGTGTAGTACTGCATGGTCTGCACGACGCCGGTGACCACCGCGAACATCACGATCGGCGTGATCGAGGGCCAGGTGACGTACCGGAACTTCCCCCAGGCGCCCGCGCCGTCCAGCTCCGCGGCCTCGTACTGCTCCCTGGGGACGTCCAGCAGCGCCGCCATGAAGATCACCATCAGGTCGCCGATGCCCCACAGGGACAGCAGGACCAGCGACGGTTTGGCCCAGTGGGGGTCGTTGAACCAGGAGGGCGCCGGGATACCGGCCGCGCCGAGGATTTCGTTGACCGGCCCGGTGCCGGGGCTGAGGAGAAAGACGAACGCCACGGTGGCGGCCACCGGCGGCGCCAGATACGGCAGATAGAACGCCGTACGGAAGAGGCCGGCCCCCGTTTTGATTTTGGTGACGAGCATCCCGATGCCCAGTCCGAAGACGACCCGCAGCGCGACCATCACGGTCACCAGCCACAGCGTGTTCCCCAGCGCGGGCCCGAACAGCGGCATCTGCGTCAGCACGTATTTCCAGTTCCGCAGCCCCACGAAATCCGGCGGCTCGATCTGGTTGTAGTGCATGAAGGAGAAGTAGACGGTGGCGATCAGCGGATAGCCGAAGAACACCGAGAAGCCGACCAGCCACGGTGAGAGAAAGCCGAGGGTGCGCAGCCGCTCGCGGTTCCGCTTTCGCCGCAGCGCGGGCGCGGGGGTGAATGCCATGGCGGCCCTCCGTCAGTTCTGGGACTGAAGGTTGTCGGCGTCGATCTGCCTATCGAGCCCGCGCAGGCCCTTGTCCAGATCGGGGATCCTTCCTGCCTCGACGTCATACGAAAAGTCCTGCAGCGCGACGATGTACTGCGCGCCGTTGTCGGACGGCGGAATCGCGGCGCTGTGCGGGTTCCGGGCGATATCGAGGAATGTGCGGAACGCCGGATCGGCGTCCAGCTTCGGCGAGGTGAGCGCGGCGTTCGTCGACGGCACGTTGTGGATCGCGTTGGCGAACCGCACCACCTGATCCGTGTCCGCGGTCAGGAACTTCACCAGCTCCCACGCCGCGTTCTGATGCCGGCTGCTGTGGGCGATTCCCGCGACCGTACCCGTCAGATAGCCCCGGCCGTAGGTATCGGCCTGGTCGTCCGGTACCGGCATCGGCGCCGTACCCCAGGCGAAGGGTGCCTTTTGGTCCTTGAGCATCAGCCCTCGCCATTCGCCGTCCATATGCATCGCCAGCTTCTGCTTGAGGAAGGCGTTCTGCGAGGACATCTCGTCGCCGAACCGGGTACGGAATTCCTCCAGCGCCCGGTAGCCGCCCTGCGCCTCGATGAGTGCGCGGTCGGCGGCGAAGAACTGCTTCGTCCGCGGGTCCCTGGCCAGCCGCGCCTTGCCGTGCCGGTCGAAGTACGTCGGCCCCCACTGCGCGAACATCCGGTCCGGGCTGTTCTGGTAGAGCCGGAAATTGGGCATGAAGCCCACTCTTGTGTAGGAACCGTCCGTGGTCCGTTCGGTGAGTTTCGCGGCGTCCCGGGTCAGCTCCGACATCGTCCGCGGCGGCCGGGTGATCCCGGCCTTCCGGAACGCGTCCTTGTTGTAGTACAGCCCGTAGGAATCGGCGAGCAGTGGCAGGGCGCACTGCTTTCCCCGGTAACTCGTGTAGTCGAGGAAGGACTTGGGGAAGACCTTCTTCTTGTCCATCCCCGTCTTTCTCATGAACGGGTCGAGATCCGCCCACATGCCAGAGGAGCAGTACTGGCCGACATTGCTGGTGGTGAACGACGACACCACGTCCGGGGCGTCGTCCCCGCCGGCCCGCAGCGCCTGGTTCACGGTCTCGTCGGTGACATCGGAGACGGTCTTCACGGTGATATTGGGGTGCAGCTTCTCGAACCGGGCGATGCTGTCGTCGAGGGCACGCACCTCGCCCTGTTGGGACCACCCGTGCCAGAACGTCAGCGTCACCGGTCGCGTCGGATCGTCGCGATCGCTGCCGGTACTCGGACGGGCGCATCCCGAGAGGAGCAGCCCGGCGCCGGCCAGCGCCAGGGAGAGCCGGACGCGCAGGGACGAGTGCGGCATGGCGGACTTCCTTTACGGCGGGGGCGGAAGCGGGGGAGGAAGCGGATGCGGGGGAGGAAGCGGAAGCGGGGGAGGGGGAAGGCGAAGGGCCACCGGCGCGGGGCGCCGTCACCCGGTGTGGAAGACGGCCTCGCGTGCCTCGGCGAGCGCCGTCCGCAGCGCGCCGATGAGAATCGGGTTTCCGGCGATATCGCTGATCCGCAGTTCGGGCCGCGGCAGCGCCAGCCCGGTGAACTCCTCCTCGACCAGCGCCCGCAGGTTCTCCCCGCCGGCCTGCGGCACCTCGCCGGAGAGCACCACCAGCCGCGGATCGACCACCGCGACCACCGCCGCCAGCCCGGTGGCCAGGCGCCTGGCCACCTCCGCCCGTACGTCGTCGCGCGCCAGCGCCTCCTCGACGGTACGGGCCCCGGGCGCGCCGTACTCCCGCGCCAGGGCCACCACGCTCGGCGATCCGACCAGCCGCTGGAACCCGCCGCCGGCGTCCGGCCGCGCGGCGCTGCGGTCGCCGCCCCGGGACAGCGGAGCCCCGGGCAGCGGCATATAGCCGATCTCGCCCGCACCCCCGGTGGCGCCGCGCAGCAGCTGCCCGCCCAGCACGATCGCGGCGCCGACCCCCTCGTCGACCCACACCAGAACGAAGTCGTCGAAGTCCTGCGCCGCGCCGTCGTGCTGCTCGGCGACGGCCGCCAGGTTCACGTCGTTCTCGATGACGATCGGCGTGCCCAGCACCTCCGCCAGCTCTTCCTTCAGGGTCCGCGAGTGCCAGCCCGGCAGATGCGGCGCGTACCGCAGCTCGCCGGTCACCGGGTCCAGCGCGCCGGGGGTGCCGATCACCGCCCCGTGCAGCTGTTCCCGCCCCAGCCTGGCCTTGGCCAGCGCCCCGTCCACGGCCGTCGCCACCAGCCGCGCCGTCCGGTTCTCCCCCACTCTCGGCCGTGCTCGAGCGGGAGGTGCCCCCAGCGCCTCGTCGACGGCGTCGGCGCCCACCCGTGCCTCGCCGAGCACCCGGCCGGTGATGTCGGCGACGGCCGCGGTGATGCCCAGCTGGTCCACGGCCAGCGCGGCGACATGGGCGGCCGTCGGATCGACCTCGTACAGCTGCGCGTTGGGCCCCGGCCGGCCGGTCACATTTCCGGTGGTCCGCACCAGTCTGGCCGCTTCCAGCCGCGCCAGCAGCTGCGAGGCGGTCGGCTTCGACAGCCCGGTCAGTTCCCCGATCTGGGTGCGCGTCAGCGGGCCCTGGGACACGAGCAGATCGAGTGCGGCCCGGTCGTTCATCGCCCGCAGCACCCGCGGTGTGCCGGGGGTGCTGCGGGTCCCTTGGGGGCCCTGTCCTGCTGCGGCCATGACCGTTCACCCCGTCTTCTCGGCGATTGCTCGGCGACAGTTTCTGTTAGGAAACTTTCCAATCGGTGTGGAGGAAGTTAGGTCGCGCGCCGGGGCCTCGTCAATGGGTAGGGCGCGGCGAGTTTGCCCGCGGCCTCGCGCGGCGGCTCAGGGGCGCCGGCAGCGGGTGCCGGACACGGCAAAGGCCCCCGGCACCGCGGGAGATCGCGGTGCCGGGGGCCCGGTGTCCTACGCGGCCCGGCCGGGCTACTTCCCCATCCTCGGCGCAGACAGCGGCTCCGTGGCCACCGACTGCGGGGAGAGGGGATTGTTGAGCGCCGACGGGGCGGCCATTGCGGCGGCCGGGTCGGCAAGCTCTTCCTCTTCCTCCTCGGGGGCCGGGCGGGGGGCGAGGTGGATGCCGGCGTCGTCGAGGGCGTGCTTGATGCGCCAGCGCAGTTCGCGTTCGACGCCGATGGCCTTGCCGGGCATGGTCTTGGCCGAGACGCCGATGGTGACGGTGTCGAGGTGGACCTCGCTCAGGCCCAGGACCTGGACCGGCTCCCACAGCAGTTCGTTCCAGGGCTCGGCCTTGGACATCGCCTCGCCGGCGGCGGTGATGATGTCCCGGGCGCGCCGCAGGTCCTGGTCGGCGGCGATCACCACGTCCACGGCGGCCGTCGACCAGCCCTGGCTGAGGTTGCCGATCCGCTTGACCTCACCGTTGCGGATGTACCAGATGGCGCCGTTGGGGCCGCGCAGCTTGGTGACCCGCAGGCCGACCTCGATGACCGTACCGGTGGCCACGCCCGCGTCGATCTCGTCGCCGACGCCGTACTGGTCCTCGAGGATCATGAAGACGCCGGAGAGGAAGTCGGTGACGAGGTTGCGGGCGCCGAAACCGATCGCCACACCGGCGACACCGGCGCTCGCCAGCAGCGGCGCCAGGTTGATGTTCAGGACGGAGAGCACCGTCAGGGCCGCCGTGCCCATGATCACAAAGGAGGCGACGCTGCGCAGGACCGAGCCGATGGCCTCGGAGCGCTGACGGCGGCGTTCGGCGTTGACGAGCAGGCCGCCGAGCGCGGTGCCCTGCGCGGCTGCCGCGGTGCGGTTCATCCGCTCGATGAGCTTGGTGATGGTGCGGCGTATCACATGCCGCAGTACCACCGCGATCACGATGATCAGCAAGATCTGCAGGCCGGACGCGACCCACGTCCCCCAGTTCTCCTCCACCCAGCCGGCGGCGTTGGTGGCCTTCTGGGTGGCCTCGTCGAGCGAGGCGGAACCGGTTGCGCCGGGTGTCGCGGCGCCCAGGGATGAGGTGGCGGCCGTCGTAGCGGACCAGTACACAGCAGAACCTTCCGTGTGGGACAGCAGACCCGGGCCTCGGCGGGGTCCCCGCGGACCGGGCAGACCAACCACACTAACGGGGCAACGGGGGCGGCCCGTGCCCCTGTTCGAGTCGGGAGGGTCCCAGGACGGCCGGAAAGAGGTCCTTCTGGAGGGAAGTGCGGCGGTGTGGTGGAAAACACCTCCGGCCCGTTACTCGGTCATGGTGGCGCTCCGACCAGGCACCGGGGGACACTGGGGGAGATCGTCCCGGCGCGAGCCACGCGCCGCCGGCGTACAAGGAGGCACCCGTGCCGCATGTCCTGGTCCTCAACGCGTCGTACGAGCCGCTCGGCGTCGTACCGCTCCGCCGCGCGCTCATCCTCGTACTCAATGAGAAAGCTGTGAGTCTTGAGGAATCCGGCGCCCTGATGCACAGCGCAACCCGCGTGATACCGGCTCCGAGCGTGGTCCGCTTGAAGCGGTTTGTGCGGGTGCCCTTTCGTGGCCCCGTGCCCCTGACCCGCCGGGCGCTGTTCGCCCGTGACGGCGGGCGTTGTATGTACTGCGGTGGCGTCGCAACCAGCGTCGACCACGTCATCCCGCGCAGCCGGGGAGGTCAGCACACCTGGGAAAACGTGGTCGCCGCGTGCCGCCGCTGCAACCACGTCAAGGCCGACCGCCATGTCGCCGAGATCGGCTGGCGGCTCCGCCATCAGCCCGCTCCGCCGTCAGGACTGGCGTGGCGGATCATCGGCACTGGTCATCGCGATCCGCGCTGGCTGCCGTATTTGCAGCCGTACGGCGCGGACGACGCGCTGGCCCGGATCGATGCCGTATCGGCGTAGATCCGGGTCTTTTGCTCGAGTAGCCGCGCCCCGTTCAGGGCCGCGGCTACTCGCGTATTCCGGGGCGCAGGCCTGCCCCGGCTACCGGTGGACCGCGTACGCCTCCACCGACCACAGCGAATACCCGAAGCGGGTCGCCCGCCGCTCCCCCTGGATACGGACGTAGCGGGTGTCCTTGGCGTCCATCCGCACGGACTCGCGGCCGCCCTTGCCGTCCCTGACCACGGCGGCGGTGCGCCAGGTGCGGCCGTCCGGTGAGACCTGGATGCGGTAGCGGGCGGCGTGGGCGTCCTGCCAGTTCAGGACGACCTGGCCCAGACGGGTGGGGCGCGGCAGCGGGAACTGCAGCCAGGCGCCGTCCTCGGCGCGGGAGGACCAACGGGTCGTGGGGTCGCCGTCGGTGGCCGCCGAGGCGGGGAAGTCGGCGGTCTCGTCGCCGGACGAGGTGGCCGCGGCGCCGCGCGCCAGGTCCGGGCCGCCGGTGCGCGGATAGGCCCGTACGGTCAGTGTCTCGTGCCGGCCGGCGTAGGTGACGGGGATCTCGTACGCACCGGACGGGGCGTCCTCGGGGATGTCGACCGCGATACGGACCGTGGCCGTGCCGCCGCGCGGGGCGGTGACCTGCCGCGGCGCGTGCACGGTGAAGCCCCGGGGCGCCTTGACCGTCAGCTTCTCCCGGACGTCGCCGGGGCGGCGGGAGAAGATGCGGGCGTCCACCGTGGCCCGGCCGCCCGTCTGCGCGTCCGACTCCTTGCGGGACAGTTCCAGGCCGGCTTCCGGGGTGTCGCCGAACCAGGGGGTGACGGCGTGGACGGAGGGCGCGGCGGTGCCGCCGGGCCAGGACAGCCGTACGGCGTCGGCGCGCAGGCCGGAGGTGTGGGCCTCGGTCCAGCCGGTGGCGGAGATCCGCTCCAGGCGGCGCCAGCCCTCGCCGGGGACGTGGGCCTCGAGGGAGACGACGCCCGTCGAGTGCCCCGGCTCGGTCAGCGCGGTGACCGCGGTGAGCGGGCGGGCCCGCTCGAAGGGCACCGTCAGGGAGGTGGGGTCGGCGGCCTCGGTGGGCCGCGGCGCGCCGGCCCGCACCCCGGTCCAGGCATCGGCCTCCGCCATCGTCCGCTCGAGGAACGGCGCGAGCACCCCCTTGCCGACCGTCGCCGGGCTCCGCCCGATCTCCTTGCGCAGCCGCTGCGTGGTGCGCTGGGCCGTCCAGGCGGCGTCGCCGTCGCCCCGCGCCTGCGCCATCAGGGTCTTCACGGCCGCCTCGCCCGCCCGGCCGTAGCGGCCCAACTGCTCGGCCCAGGGCCCCACTTCGGCCGCCAGGTCCGGGGTCAGATGCGCCCGCGCGGTGCTCATCGTGCGGAACGCGGACGCCAGCGCCTCGGCCGCCTTGGCGAGGTCCGCGTCCTCGCCGGGCCGGCCGTGGTTGACGGCGCTCTCGCGGGCCTTCCAGAAGCGGTCCATGAGGGGCCGCAGATAGGCCGACTCGTCGGCTCCGAGGACGGAGGAGGCGTCGTTTCCGGCCAGTGCGCGCAGCGCGGCGCGGGCCTTCCGGTCGCCGCCCGCCAAGTCGTCGACGGCCGCCTCCCACGATTCCGAGGGACGGTAGGCGTGCGGGTTCCAGGCGTAGTCGGCGGCCGTGAAGAGGGGGATGCGGGACGCCACCGGCTGTTCCATGGCGTTGGCGAGCAGCGCCGCGGAGCCGGTGGCGACGGCCGGTTCGCGGCCGCTGTAGGGGCCGAGGAAGAGCCGGTCCTGGGCGTAGTCGTTGACCGGGTAGTTGTCCATGGTGACCAGGGGGCGGCCGAATACCTGGCGGGCGGTGGACAGTTCGCCGCCGGTGATGGTGCGCGGAATCACGCCGACGCCGGTCCAGGCCACCTCGACCCGGTCGCCGAGCGCCCCGGCCAGCGCCTCGCGGTAGGCGGTCGCGCCGTCCTGGTAGTACTCGGTCGGCATCAGCGACAGCGGCGCGGCGCCCGGATGGCGTTCCGCGAGATGGTCGGCGAGCGCGTCCGCGACCCTGGCCTGCGCCTTGGCGGCGGCCTCCGGCCCCTTGCCGAAGGCATCCTCGTCGGCGTCGCAGTGCCATTCGCTGTAGCTGACGTCCTGGAACTGCAGCTGGAAGGAGCGGAACCCCAGCGCCCACATCGCGTCCACCTTGCGCCGCAGCGCCCGCAGGTCCTCCTCGGACGACATGCACATGGCCTGGCCGGGGGCGATCGCCCAGCCGAGCGTGACGTGGTTGGCGCGGGCCCGCTCCGCCAGCGCCCGGAAGTCGGCGCGCTGCCCGGCCGGGTAGGGGTCGCGCCACCGGGCCTGGCGGTAGGGGTCGTCGCCCGCCGCGTAGAGGTAGCGGTTCTGCTTGGTGCGGCCCATGAAGTCGAGCTGGGCGAGCCGCTGCGCCCGGCTCCAGGGCTGCCCGAAGAACCCCTCGGCGGTGCCCCGTACCGCCGTGCCGGGCCAGTCCCGTACGACGACCGACGCCAGCTGACGGCCGCCGTCCGGCCCGTCCGTGACCAGCTGCCGCAGCGTCTGCGCGGCGTGGAAGAGGCCGTCCGGGCCGACGCCGTCCAGCGCGACCGTGTCGCGGCCGGCGACCTGGCCGACGGCGAGGCGGTAGCCGCCGGCGGGCAGATCCCCGCGGGCGGGCACCTTCAGGGCCCGCAGTGCGTCCCCGGCCGGCGCCCCGCCGAGGTAGATCACGGGCCCGCCGGCGGGCGTCCGCTCACCCGGCGCCACCGCGTGCACCTTCCGCACGCCCGCGTCCCGCAGCAGGCCGCGCACCACGTCCAGGGCGTACGGGTCGGTGTCCGGCGCCGCCACGAGCGCGGCCTCGCCGCCGAGCGGTACGGCGGCGGACAGCTCCCGCATCGACTGGGGGCGCGGCCAGACGGCGGGCGGCGTGCCCGCGTCCGCCGGCCGGTCGGGCGTGCCGAGGGACGGATCCGCGGGGTGCTCCGCCGCCTGGGCGCCGGGCGCCCCGCCGAGCAGCCCCGAGATGACCGCGGCGGCCAGCGCGGTGGTCCCCGCCACGCGCGCGCGGGCGCCCGCGCCGTTCCTGTTCGCCCTACCGACTCTCCCGACGCCCCATACGCCCCGGACCCGCACGGCCGCTCCTCGTCCCCGTCATCTGCGCGCCGGTTCGCACCGGCCCCCCTGTGTGCCGCGATGTCCGTTCGGACAGACCTTCGGCTTGGAGCTCACCATTGTGTCGGTAAGGGCGTCAACCGGGCGGTCGGGGTCCCCTCGCCCGCAGAACTTCCGCCGCGATACCCGGTTTGTCAGGACTCCCTGCGTCACCCGAACGCCTGAACCGCGAAATCGCCTGCGGATGCGCTGTGAGCTGAGTCACGTTTAGTGTGGAAAGGCGTCTGCGATCGTGTCGAGTGGGTAGGGCAGACCTGTCCCATTACCGATGAACGGGAGGCCCTCGTGGCCGCATCCGCTCAGCTTCTGCTTGATGCGCTGTCCGCCAAACCGGGCGACGCGCCGATGGAGCCCGACGTCTTCGACGGCGTCACCGACCCCGACGCGGGGCTGGACGGCTCCGGATCCTTCAGCTTCGCCGAGCCGCCGCTCACCAGCGAGCCGCCGCTCGCCGACGCCGCGCCGCTGACCAGCGAGGTCCCGATCTCCGCCGAGCTGCCGCTGACCAGCGAGCCGACGGCCACCGGTCTGGGCACGGAGTCCATGGAGGTCTGAGGGCCCATGGGCCGCGCGCGGCTCGCCCGGCTGCACGGCATCGCCACGTGCTACGAACCCTCGCCGGGCACCATCCTCCACATCGGCGACGACACCGTTGTCGCCGTGCTCGCCGCCTTAGGGGTCGATGCCTCGACGCCCGACGCCGTACGCGCCGCCCTGGCCGCGTACGAGGACGAAGCGGGCCGCAGCCTGCTCCCCGGCACCGTCGTCGCCCGCCCCGGCCGGCCGCCCGACCTCAGCGGCCTGCCCGAGGGCACCGTCCTGCGGGTGGCGAACGAGGACGGCCCGGCCACGGACACCGGGCCCCAGGACCCGGCGGCGTCCGGCCCCCCGGCCCTCCCTCCGGACCTCCCCCTGGGAGTCCACACCCTCCATGCGCACAGCCCCGACGGCCGCACCGCCCGCGCCCGGCTGATCGTCGCCCCCGACCGGGTCCCCGTTCCGCCCGGCCGCAGCCACGGCTTCATGGTCCAGCTCTACTCCCTCCTCTCCCGCCGCTCCTGGGGCATGGGAGACCTCGGAGACCTCGCCGACCTCGCCGCCTGGTCCGGCCGCACCCTCGGCGCCGGCTTCGTCCAGCTCAACCCGCTGCACGCGGCCGTCCCCGGCCCGCCCACCGATCCCTCGCCCTACCGCCCCTCCTCGCGCCGCTTCCCCGACCCGGTGCATCTGCGGATCGCCCACATCCCCGAGTACGCCCAGCTCTCCGGCGCCGCGCGCACCCGGGCCGACGAACTGGCCGCCCGGGCCGACGCGCTGCGCGAGGACGTCCTCGAACGCGGCGCGCTGATCGACCGCGACGCCGTCTGGGCCCTGAAGCGCGAGGCCCTGGAGCTGGTGTGCGCGGTCCCGCTCTCGCCGGGGCGGCGCGCCACCTACTGCGACTTCCTCGCGGAACAGGGCGCGCCCCTGGAGGACCACGCCACCTGGTGCGCCATCGCCGAGCGGCACGGACCCGACTGGCACGTCTGGCCCGACCGGCTGCGCGACCCGCGCTCCGCGGCCACCGCCCGGCTGCGCGCCCGGCTCCTGGACCGCATCGACTTCCACTGCCGCCTCGCCTGGCTCACCGACCAGCAGCTGGCCGCCGCGCAGCGCGCCGCGCGGGACGCCGGGATGGACATCGGCCTCGTCCACGACCTCGCCGTCGGCGTCCACCCCGCCGGAGCCGACACCTGGGCGCAGCGGGACGCCTTCGCCGCGGGCATGTCCATCGGCGCGCCGCCCGACGCCTTCAACGCCCGCGGCCAGGACTGGGGCCTGCCGCCCTGGCGCCCCGACGCGCTCGCCGCCGCCGGCTATGCCCCGTACCGCGATCTGCTGCGCGGCCTGCTGCGGCACGCCGGGGCGCTGCGCATCGACCACGTCATGGGCCTGTTCCGGCTGTGGTGGGTGCCGCAGGGCCGGCCCCCGACGGAGGGCGCCTACGTCCGCTACGACGGCGAGGCGATGCTCTCGCTGCTGGCCCTGGAGGCGCACCGGGCGGGCGCCGCGGTCATCGGGGAGGACCTGGGGACCGTCGAGCCCGGCGTACGGACCGCGCTGGCCGAGCGGGGGGTGCTGGGCACGTCCGTGCTGTGGTTCGAGCGGGACTACCGGGACGGTGCGGCGGCGGATGAAGCCGCGGGCGACGCCGCGGGCGATGCCGAGGCCCGCATCCTCGCCCCCGAGGAATGGCGCGAGAGCTGCCTGGCCACCGTCACCACCCACGACCTGCCGACCACCGCCGCCCGGCTCGCCGGCGAGGACGTCGCGCTGCGCGAACGCCTCGGCCTGCTCGCCGGCCCACCGGAGCGCGAACGCAGCCGCGCCAGGAACGAACTGGCCGAATGGCTAAGGGAGTTGACGCTGCGCGGCCTGCTCCCCGAGGGCCCGGGCGACGAGGAGGCGGCGGTCCGCGCCGTCCACCGCTTTCTGCTGCGCACCCCCGCGCGGCTGGTCGGGGTGTGGCTCCCGGACGCGGTGGGGGACCGCCGCCCGCAGAACCTCCCCGGTACATGGGATGAATACCCGAACTGGCGCCTGCCGATCGCCGGCCCCGACGGCCGCCCGCAGACCCTGGAAGAACTGGCCGCATCGCCGCGACTGCACGCCCTGATGCGGGAATTGTCGAACGGACAGCGCTGACCCAAGGGCCCGCACACCCCCTTCCGGTACGCCGTACCGTCCGGCACTATGCCCTGGACGTCACCCAGACATCCGACCATTCACGGTGCACTGCTCCCTGCTCCCTGCTCCCTGTTCGCGATTCATGTTTCGCGATTCGCCATTCATCCTTCACCCCGCACCGTTCATGGCCGGCGAGTTGGAGGGACCATGGCACTCCGCAGTACCCGCCGGATACTGTGCGCGCTCGCGCTCACCGCGGCCGCCGCGCTCGTCCCCGTCCAGAGCTCCCTGGCCCGGCCGTCCCCGGCCGGCCCCTGCGACCGGCCCGTACGACCCGCGTCCCAGATGGCGGTCGAGCCCTGCGACACCCCGGCCCGCATCATCGACAAGGCCGCTCACACCATCCCCACGAAGGGCCAACTGGCCTGGCAGCAACGGGAAGTGACGGCCTTCACGCACTTCGGCATGAACACCTTCACGGGCCGCGAATGGGGCTCCGGCACCGAGGACGAGAAGCTCTTCGCGCCCTCGGCCATCGACGTGGACCAGTGGATGCGCGCCTACAAGGCGGCCGGCGCCGAGCAGGTGATGCTCACCACCAAGCACCACGACGGCTTCGTCCTCTACCCCAGCCGCTACACCCCGCACTCGGTCGCGGCCGCCCCAGGCCGCCCCGATGTCGTCGGCGCGTACGTCAGGGCCGCCCGCCGGGCCGGGCTCAAGGTGGGCATCTATCTCTCGCCCTCCGACGGCGCCGAGCTCCCGCACGCCTGGCACGCCCGGTGGGTCGAGGAGATCCGTAAGAAGCAGCAGGAGGGCAAGCCGCTCAGCCTGCCCGAACGCGTCGCCCTGGAGGACGCCGGCCACGCGCCGCGCGGCCTCGGCCGCTTCGGCAACGGCAGCAAGGTCACCGGACGCACCCTCCCCACCCTCGTGCCCGGCGACAGCCGCGCCGCCGCCGTCCGCAGCGGCCGGCTGCCCGTCTTCCACGTTCAGGCCGACGACTACGACGCCTACTACCTCAACCAGGTCTACGAGCTGTTCACCCAGTACGGCCCGATCGACGAGCTGTGGCTGGACGGCGCGAACCCCTGGAGCGACTCCGGCATCACCCAGAAGTACAACGTCGCCCAGTGGTTCAAGGTGATCCACCGGCTCTCCCCGGACACCGTCGTCTTCGCCGGGCCGCAGGGCGCCCGCTGGGTCGGCAACGAGAACGGCATCGCGCGCGAGACGGAGTGGAGCGTCACCCCCTCCGCCCGGGACCCGTGGACCGTGATGGCCGGCGGGCTGCCCAACGACTCCACCGACCCGGACATCGGCTCCCGTGCCCGGCTCCTCGCGCCCACCACCAAGTACCTCCAGTGGTACCCGGCCGAGGCCGATGTCTCGCTGCGCGCCGGCTGGTTCCACCACCCCGGCGAACGGCCCAAGACGCCGGCGCAGCTGATGGACCTGTACGAGAGGAGCGTGGGCCGCAATGCCTCGCTTCTGCTGAACGTCCCGCCCGCCAAGGGCGGCCGGATCGCCCCCGAGGACGTCGCCTCGCTGACGGCCTTCGGGACCGCCGTGCGCGCGACGTACGGAAGGGACCTGCGGGCCGCCGGACCCGGGCCGTGGACCTTCGACCGGATCGGCCTGGCCGAGGACATCCGGTACGGGCAGCGGGTCGAGCGGTTCGCCGTCCGGGCGCGGACCGGCGGGCAATGGGTGACGGTCGCCCGCGGCACCACCATCGGTCACCGGCGGATCCTGGCCCTGCCGAAGCCGGTGACCGCGGACGCCGTGCGGGTCGTGGTGGAGCAGGCGCGGGGCCGGATCCGGCTCGAACCGGTCACCCTGCACCGTGGCGTGGACCCGGCCCGCTGACGGTGAACACCTGTGCCACCCCGGGCGCGCGGGGCGCCGGGGCGTCCGCTACGTTGAGTGCGTGAGCAACAAGGTCAAGAAGAATGCCCTGCGCGCCGGAACCATCACGGCCGGCACCGCGCTGATGCTGCTGATGTCGTCCCCCGCCTTCGCGGTGGCCATCCCCGACGACGGCGACGACCCGGGTCCGGGCCTGAGCGTGATCGAGACGCTCGGCCTCTACGTCGCCGCACCCATCGTGCTCTTCCTTGTCATCGCCGGGCTGGTCATGGCCGGCGACAAGTCCCGCAAGCAGGCCCAGTAGGGCCGGGTAAGCCTGGTTTACGGGTTGATACCAGGGGGCGCGCGAGCGCCCCGGTGACGCCGTGAGGGCGCCCACCGGTTCATACGAACCGGTGGGCGCCCTTTTGTATGCCCCCTGACATGGCGAGGCGTTTCCGCAGGTGAAAAAGGGGTTGCGGGGCGGCTATCGGGCGGTTTTCGACCGGTTTGTGGAGGGAGGCACGTTTAACTGGACCCAACCTACGATGACGTAACCTACGGCTCCGTAGGTCCCCGCCTACGGTCCCGTAGGTTTCGTCGTCCCCCGGAGTTCCCCCGTGACCATCGCCACCGCCCGCCATGCCGGAGAGCGCGGCCAGGCCGCCTGGACCGACGCCCAGCTTCTGTACGCGCTCGAAGAGGTCGTCGAGAAAGAGCTCAACCGGCACCTGAAGGTCGCCAAGGAATGGATGCCGCACGAGTACGTGCCGTGGAGCGACGGCCGGAACTTCGACGGCGTGATGGGCGGCGAGGCCTGGTCCCCCGAGCAGTCCAAGGTCACCGACATCGGCCGGATCGCGCTCGTGGTCAACCTCCTGACCGAGGACAACCTCCCCAGCTACCACCACGAGATCGCCACGCTCTTCGGTCGCGACGGCGCCTGGGGCACCTGGGTGCACCGCTGGACCGCGGAGGAGGGCCGGCACGGCATCGTGATGCGCGACTACCTGCTCACCAGCCGCGCCGTCGACCCGGTCGAGCTGGAGCGGTTCCGGATGGCGCACATGTCGGAGGGCTTCGAGTCCGACAACTCGCACAGCATGCTGCACTCGGTGGCGTACGTCGCCTTCCAGGAGCTGGCCACCCGCATCTCGCACCGCAACACCGGCCACCACTCCGGTGACCCCGTCTGCGACCGGATGCTCGCCCGGATCGCCACCGACGAGAACCTCCACATGGTCTTCTACCGCAACCTGCTCGGCGCGGCCTTCGAGATGGCGCCCGACCAGACCATGTGTGCCGTGCGCGACGTCGTCACCGGCTTCCGGATGCCCGGCCACGGCATGCCCGGCTTCGAGCGGGCCGCCGCCCGGATGGCCATCGGCGGGATCTACAACCTCCGCATCCACCACGACGACGTGCTCCAGCCCGTGCTGCGCTTCCTCAAGGTGCTGGAGATCGGCGGCCTGGGCCCCGCCGGGCTGCGCGCCCAGGAAGAGCTGGGGCTGTACATGAATGGCCTGGACGGACAGGCGCGGAAGTTCGACGAGCGCCAGGCGGCCATTCAGGCCCGGCGGGCCGCCAAGGCGGCGTCCTGAAGCGGAATTGTTCAGTTGAACTGAATGAATTGAGCGAAATTATTCGCTAGACCTGATGTTTGCGGACTGCCACGGTGGATCCCACACACCACCGAGGGAGAGGAAACCGTGGCAGTCCTGGAGAGGGTCCGCGCACACCGCATCGCATCGACGAAGGGCGGCCGGACATCGTCCGCCGGCCTGGCGCTCGCCTTGACCGCGACCGTCATCTGGTCCGGCAACTTCGTCATCGCCCGCGCCCTGCACGACACCGTGCCACCCGTCCAGACCGCCTTCTGGCGCTGGATCATCGCCCTGCTCGCGGTCGCCCCGCTCGCCCTGCCCGAGGTCCGCCGCCAGTGGCCGGCCATCCGCCGGCGCCTCGGATTCCTGGCGGTGGCCGCGCTGCTCGGCGTCGCCCTCTTCAACACCCTCATCTACCAAGCGGGGCGCAGCACTTCGGCCACCAACATGGCCATGATCGCGGCCGCCTCACCGGCCATGATCGCCCTGTTCGCCCGGGGTGGCGAGAAGCTCGGCGCACGGCGGATCGCCGGGATGGTGATCGCGCTGGCGGGCGTGGTGACGCTGGTCGGCAAGGGCTCGCCGGCCGCCGTACTGCGGCTGGACCTCGCCCCCGGCGACCTGTGGATGGTGGCCGCCACCGCCACCTTCGCCGGCTACAGCGCGCTGCTGCGGCGCCGCCCCAAGGAGATCGGCGGCCTGTCGTTCCTGTTCATGACCTTTGCGCTGGGAGCGGCGATGCTGGCCCCCGCGTACCGCGTCAGCCTCGCCCTCCAGGGCGGCTTCGAGCCCGGCGCCGGAACCGTCGGCCCGCTCCTCTACATCGGGATCTTCTCCTCCGCCGTCGCCTACTTCACCTGGAACAAGGCCATCGCGCTGGTCGGCGCCACCCGCGCCGGGGTCGTCTACTACCTCCAGCCGGTCTGCGTCGCACTGCTGTCGTTCGCGGCGCTCGGCGAGGCGGTGGGCACCGTCCAGGTGGTCTGCATGATCCTGATCGTCGCGGGGGTCGCCCTCGGCGCCGGGAGCAGGCGCTGACCGGGTACGCATACGCTGCCCGCATGGCCGACTGGGACATCAAAAAGCTGCGTATCCTGCGCACGCTCCAAGAGCTGGGCACGGTCACCGCGACCGCCGAGGCGCTGCACATGACGCCCTCGGCGGTCTCGCAGCAGCTGACGGGGCTCGCCAGGCAGCTCGGGGTCACGCTTCTGGAGGCGCACGGGCGGCGGGTGCGGCTGACCGACGCCGCGCACCTGGTGCTGCGGCACGCCGAGGCCGTCTTCGCCCAGCTCGAACGGGCGGACGCGGAGCTGCTCGGCTACCTCCAGGGAGAGGCCGGCCAGGTACGGGTCGGCGCGTTCTCCACGGCCATCCCCGCGCTGGTGGTGCCCGCCGTGCAGGAGCTGCGCCGTACGCATCCGGGCCTGGCCGTGGTCGTACGGGAGGCGGAGGCGGAGGCCGCCTACGAGCTGCTCGCCGAGGGCAGCGTCGATCTCGCGCTGTCGCTGGCCGCGCACGCGCCCACCCCGCGCGACCCGAAGTTCAGCCGGGTCTCGCTGCTGGCCGATCCGCTGGACGTGGCGCTGCCGGCCGGCCATCCGCTGGCGGCCGAGCCGGGGCTGCGGCTGGCGGATCTGGCGAACGAGCCCTGGATCTTCGGCAGCAGCGGCCCCTGGTCGCAGATCACCACCACCGCGTGCGAGAGCGCCGGTTTTGTGCCCGAGCAGGCGCATGCCGCCGCGGACTGGGGCGCGATCCTGGCGATGGTCGCGGCGGGGATGGGGGTGGCGCTGGTGCCCCGGATGGCGATGGCGGGCGGCGCCGTGCCCCGCGCGGAACGCGGCGGCGCCGGGGTCGCGCTCCGGGTGCTGCACGCCGACCAGCCGCGCCGCCATGTGGTGGCGGCCGCCCGCCGGGGCTCCGAAGGGGCGCCGGGGCTGTCCCGGGTGCTGGCGGCGCTGCGGCAGGCGGCGACGGGCCAGGCGCAGGGCGAAGCTCACATCCGCTGACGGTTTAACCGCCGGGACCATTCAATCCTGCTGAACATAACCCTAAAGAACTTTCGATGGACCTGGGGGTTCCGGCTCTGCGACCGTGGAGCGGTCCGCACTCCCCTCCCCACCGAAGGGCAACGATGACCGCCACCCCGGCCGCCGACTCCACCGATCCGCACGCCAACGACGCCAGCCCGTACGGCGGCGGAGACCCCTACGCCGACTACCGCGGCGGGGACTTCCCCTTCACCTCGCTGGTCGACCTCGCCGACCGCCGCTTCGGCGCCGGCGTCATCGCCGCGAACGACGAGTTCTTCGCCGAGCGCGAGAACCTGCTGAAGCCGACTCCGGCGGTCTTCGACCCCGAGCACTTCGGCCACAAGGGCAAGATCATGGACGGCTGGGAGACCCGGCGCCGCCGCGGCGCCGACGGCGACCACCCCTTCCCGACCGACGACGAGCACGACTGGGCGCTGATCCGCCTCGCCGCCCCCGGCGTGATCCGTGGCGTCATCGTCGACACCGCGCACTTCCGCGGCAACTACCCCCAGCAGGTCACCGTCGAGGCGACGTCCCTGCCCGGCAGCCCCAGCCCCGACGACCTCCTCGCCGCCGACGTGAAGTGGGAGGAGCTGGTCCCGCGCACGCCCGTACGCGGCCACGCCGCCAACGGCTTCGAGGTCACCGCCGAGCGCCGCTTCACCCACCTCCGCCTCAAGCAGCACCCCGACGGCGGCATAGCCCGCCTCCGCGTCTACGGCGAGGTCGTGCCGGACCCGGAGTGGCTCGACGTCCTGGGCACCCTCGACCTGGCCTCCGTCATGCACGGCGGCACCGTCGAGGACGCCTCCGACCGCTTCTACTCCTCGCCCACCCAGATCATCCAGCCCGACCTCTCCCGCAAGATGGACGACGGCTGGGAGAACCGCCGCCGCCGGGTCAAGGGCACCAACGACTGGGTCCGCTTCCGCCTCGCCGCCCAGGGCGAGATCCGCGCCGTCGAGATCGACACCGCGTACCTCAAGGGCAACTCCGCCGGCTGGGCGGCCCTGTCCGGCTGCAACGGCGACCCCGCCGACGAGTCCTCCTGGTTCGAGATCCTCCCCAAGACGAAGCTCCAGCCGGACACCCCGCACCGCTTCAAGCTGCCGGAGACCGTCACGGCCACCCACGTACGGCTCGACGTCTTCCCCGACGGCGGCCTCGCCCGGATGCGCGTCCACGGCACCCTCACCGAAGCCGGCCGCGCCGAACTCGGCCGCCGTTTCTCCGAACTCAACGGCTGACCGCCCCCTCTTTCGCCGGGCCCCGAGGAGGGGGCGGGACCCGGCGAATCCCTACCACGCCCGGCAGACGGCAACGCAACTGGCGCCCGTCCGCCGGGCGTTCCTATGTGACGCCGCTTCAGACACCGGCCGTTCGCGAGGGATGTTCGCTGCTCTTGGCGCGCGGCTGTCACTCATTTAACGAGGGTGACATGGCAGGTTCGATCACTTTCGGGCAAGGTTGATCCGCCTGATCACCCCCCGTCACGCAACCGGAGATCCGATGAACCCCAGTCTCCTCGCCTTCGACGAGACACGAGTACCTCTGTACTACTCGCGCAAGACTGCCGGCATCCTCCACAAATACGGACCAGGGCCGCGCGTCCACTTCCACATGGGGCTCTTCGAGCCGGGGCATACGCCCAACACCACCGTCTCCCAACGGGTGTTGCAGCGCCGCATCGTGGACTCCCAGGAAGCGATAGTCAACCACGCGGCCCGCACCTGGGGCGCATATGCCACCCCGCCCGGCACGCTGCTCGACATCGGCTGCGGTGTGGGCGGTGGCTCGATCTACTGGGCGCAGGAGCACGGCACGGACGTCACCGCACTCACCGTCGCGGGCGACCACCTCCCGGTCATCCGGGACTTCGCCGCCGCTGCCGGGGTGGCCCAGCACGTCACCCCGGTGCTCGCGGATGTCCACACGTATGCCGCCGACCGCACCTACGACGCCGCGTACGCCAATGAGAGCTCCGGCTACATGGACCGCGAGCGCCTCTTCGAGGTGGTGGCCCAGTCGTTGAAGCCCGGTGGCTGGTTCGGGATCCAGGAACACTTCATCTGCCGGCCGGAGTGGACCGAGTTCATCGACGGCTACTACAAGACCAGGCTCGGGACGCTCACCGAGTACATCCGCGCGGCCGAGAAGGCGGGCTTTGAACTGGAGCAGGACGAGGACGTGACCGACCGGGTCGCCGAGTTCTGGGTGCAGTCCATGGCGTGGAACACGGCGGAGCTGGAGCGGGTCGAGCGCGGCGAGGCGCCGGCCGCATGGTCGCGGGAGCGGCTCACCGAGTCCGCCATCACACACGGCAAGCTCTTCAGGATCTGGCGGGATCATGCGCTGGAGACACGCCTGCTGATGTTCCGCCTCACGAACGGGGACCGCTGAGCCGATGCCCCCCGTGTACGCGACCGGCAGCGCGCCGTCCCGGATCGGCTGGGAACTCCCGCCGTTCTACTGTCCGTTCAACGCCTCGCTGGTCCACCCCAAGGCCAAAGACCTCGAGGCCGGGGCCATCGAGTGGATCGACCGCTTTGGGATCTACCCCGATCCCACCGAGCGGGCCTGGGGGCTCGCCACGCACAGTGCCGACTTCACCGCGCGGATCATTCCCTACGGCGAGGTCGAGCCGATGCTGCTGTTCGTGCAGTGGAACTACTGGGCCAATGCCGTCGACGACTGGCAGGACTCCGGCTCCACGGCGGTCAGCACGGCGGCGATCGCCGACCACAGTGTCCGGCTGATCAAGGCCATCGAGGCGCCCGGCTCCGCGCTGCTGCCGCCCTCGCCGCTCACCGCCGCGCTGGATGACCTGGTCGGACGAACGCGGGCCATGCTCGGCCCCTTCCAGCTGCGGCGGTTCGCCGAGGGGACGCGGGACTGGCTGCTCGGGGCGGGCTGGCAGACCGCCAACGCCGAGCGTGGCGTCATGCCCTCCCTGAACGACTTCTGCGCGATGCGGGTGTCGGTGAACGGGACGCGGTTCACGCTCACCTGGTGCGATGCGGCGAACGGGATCTCGGTGCCGGCCGATGAGCTGTACTCGGCTCCCGTGCAGGCGTTGACGGATGCGGCGGGGTTCATCGTGTCGTGCGACAACGACCTGTTCTCGTACAACAAGGAGGACCACCAGTCACCCCGTGAGCAGAACCTGCTGAATGTGGTGGCGGCCGCGTCGGGATGTTCGCCGCGGGAGGCGATGGGTCCCGCGGTGGCACTGCGGGACCGGGTGATGACGCTGTTCATCCGGGGGCACGAGCGGGTTGCGCGGGGAGCTTCCGCGGAGCTGCGGCGGTATCTGGATTCGCTGGCCCACTACGTGAGCGGGTGTATCGAATGGCAGAACGCGGCGCCACGGTACACGAGTCCGCGGAACCGCAATGCGCTCCCGGTGGAGGGGGCGTCGTACGACGTTGCGTGGAGCTCGGTTCCCCGGGACCCGGAGGTGGCCGCGCCCGGTATTCCGGCCATCGCCTGGTGGTGGGACGTGCTCAGGGATTAGCTCCCTGACCGCCCCTCACTCGGCCCCGTCCCTGGCCTCGCAGGCCGGAGGGGCCGCATCCTGCCGGTTGATGCCGGGCGGGCCGGTGGCTCGGCCCGCCCGGCGTGTGTCAGCGGAGCAACCGCGACCACCACGACCGGCGAGCCGGCGCCTTGGCAGGCGACGGGGGCCTGGGCATCTCAGCCGCCGCGGGCAGCGGTGACGACTGGGGCCGCACAGGGGTCGAACCCGTCACCTCGGACCCGCGGGGGGTGAACGTCACCGGCAGGCTCACCAGCTGATGCGACATCAGTGAGGCGGAACGCGTCAAGGAGCTTTCGGGGACGGCCAGTTCCAGATCGGGCAGCCGGGTCAGCAGGGTGTCGATCCCGGTGTCCGCGATCGCCCGTCCGATGTCCTGCCCGGGGCACTCGTGCGGCCCGCCGCTGAAGGCGAGGTGCGAGCGGTTGCCGTGCACGGGGGAGGTGAGGTCCGGGCGGATCTCGGGGTCCACGTTGCCCGCCGCGAGCCCGAGGAGCACCATGTCGCCCTCGCGGATCGCCGTGCCGCCGAGCACCGTGTCGCCCGTCGCCCACCGGCCCAGGATGGTGGTGAGCGGCGGCTCGTCCCACAGCACCTGTTCAAGGGCGTCCGGCAGCGTCATATGGCCGCCGGACAGGCTGGTCCGAAAGCGGCGGTCCGTGAGGACCATGCGGAGGGTGTTCGCGATCAGGTTGGCCGTCGTCTCGAACGCGGCGATGAGGACGAGACGGACATGCTCGAGAATCTCCTCGTCCGAAAGCGCCGCTTCCTGCCCGACCGTGCCGCCCCGCTGCACCCCCACTTCCAGGAGCCAGGACGTGAAGTCCCGGCCGGGCTGCTCCCGCTTGCGCTCGACCAGCCGGCGCAGCGCCTGGGTGATGTACTCGTTCGACCGGACGGCCGTGTCCGTCCCCTTGAGCATGTCGCGGGCCGCCTCCACGATCCGCGGGCCGTAGGACTCGGGCATGCCGACGAGCTGGGTCATCACCAGCATGGGGAGCTGCTCGGCGAAGTCCTGGACCAGGTCGGCGCGGCCGTTCTGTGCGAACTGGTCGATAAGCTGGTTCGCGAAGCGGGTGACGTAGCGGCGGATGCCCCGCCGGTCGAAGCGCTCGAGAGACTCGGTGACCGCGCCGCGCAGCCGCTCGTGCTCGGTGCCGTCCGCGAAGTTGCACACCGGCTGCCAGGCGGCGACGGGGGTGAGCGGATGGTCGGCCGGGACCCGGCCCTCGCGCAGGTCGCGCCAGCGCCGGGAGTCGCGGGAGAAGCGGGACGGCGTACGGGCCACGTCGAGGTTTTCGCGGTGGCCCAGGACCAGCCAGGCCGGCAGGTCGCCGTGGACCAGCACCGGGGCAACGGTGCCGTGTTCGGCCCGCAGCTTCTCGTACAGGCCGCGCGGATCCGCCTCCGCCTCGGGGCCGTAAAGCCTGCGGATCCCCTCGGCGCCGAGCCCGTGTGCGGGGCAGCCCGGGGGCGGGGCGGGGGACGGGTCGGGGGTGTTCACGAGGCCTCCGTGGGCACGGCCAGGGAATGCAGATAGCGCATCAGGGTCATCAGGACGTCACGGCTCGACGCCCGCAGGCGTGCGTCGCACTCGACGATCGGGACGGACGCGGGCAGGTCGAGGGCGCTGCGCAGCTCCTCGAGCGGGTAACCCGGCGCACCGGGGAAGGTGTTGACGGCCACCACGAACGGCACCCCGCGCTCCTCCAGGCGCCCGATCACATCGAAGCTCACCTCGAGGCGGCGGGTGTCGACGAGCACCACCGCACCGAGCGCGCCCTCGAACAGGCCGCGCCACAGGAACCAGAAACGCTCCTGCCCCGGTGTGCCGAACAGATAGAGCACCAGCTGCTCGTTGATGCTGATGCGGCCGAAATCCATCGCCACCGTGGTCGTGGACTTGCCCGCGACCCCGGCCGTGTCATCGACGCCCACCCCGGCCTGGGTCATCGTCTCCTCGGTGGTCAGTGGCCGGATTTCGCTGACCGACCCGACCAGGGTCGTCTTGCCGACCCCGAAACCACCGACGATCACCACCTTGACCGCGGCGGCCGCGGTCTCGGGCAGCACGTCCTCGCTCCGCGGCCCGGCAAGCTGCTGCCCGGTGGCCGGCTCAGAGCTTTTGAAGTCCATCGATCACTGCCTCAATCAACGCGATGTCGGGGAGTCGTGCGGGGGGCACCGGCGGCCGGGCGATGACCCGCTGCTCGGCGAGCAGATCGCTGAGCAGCACGGTCACCACACTGACCGGCAGGCCCAGATGCGCGGAGATCTCCGCGACGGACAGCGGCCGGTGGCTGATGCGGACGATCGCCGCCTGCTCCGGCTGCATCCCTGGCCGCGGCCCCGACCTGGCCACGATCAGGGTGACCAGGTCGAGCTCGGTGGGCGCCGACGAACCGCTGCGCCCTCCGGTGATCACATAGAGCCGCTCGGGCCCGTTCTCGTCCCATCCCTGGCCGGAGGGCTGGGTCACCTGGCGGCCTGCCCGTCCTGCCGCGGCGGGCTGCTGAGGTGCTCTCCGATCCGCAGTACGAGGTCACGCATGCGCTGCCCCATCAGGCCCGCGTCCACGCCGTCGTCGGCCAGCACCGCGAGATACGCGCCCGCGCCCGCCGCCATCAGATAGAAGAAACCGCCGTCCATCTCGATGACGACGAGCCGCATCCGCCCCTCGCTGTGCGGGAGTTCGGCCGCGACCGCGCCCGCGAGGCTCTGCAGTCCCGCGCAGGCCGCGGCGAGGCGGTCAGCCGCGTCGGTGTCCCCGCCGTGCTGTGCCATGCGCAGGCCGTCCGCGGAGAGCACCACCACCTGGCGGGTCTGCGGGACGCTGTCGGCCAGGTCCTTGAGCATCCAGTCCATGGTGCCGGCGCTGCCGGCGTAACCCAGGTGGTCCTGCTGCTGCATCACTGCTCGTTCCCCTTGCTTGCCGACGCGGGCGCCGAGGCGGCGACGTCGCGGTCGTGATCCTGATCCGGCGTGGTCTCGACGTTCTTCGTGCTCTCGCCCGACACGGCGTTCTGGAACGCGGCGAGCCACATGCCGGGCTGGACGGCGCTCGCGGAGTCGGTCGTGGGAGTCGGCCCGGCCGGGGCCGACGCCGACTGCGGCGGGGCGACCGGGTTCTTGCGGCGGCGTTGCGGCAGGCCGTTCGCCGTGCGTTCGGTGACCACGGGCGCCTCCGGGTCCATGGTCGGGCCGGTGACGGCACGCTCCGCCGGCATCCGCGCCGAAGGGGCTTCCGCGGCGAGCCGCGGCCCGGACGACGTACCGATGCCGTGCGCGCGTCCCGTGGCGCCGGCCGTCGTGGTGATGAGCCCCTGCGGGACGATCAGCACGGCCCGCACACCGCCGTACGCCGACGGCCGCAGTGACACCTGGAAGCCGTACACCTGGGCCAGCCGCCCGACCACGGCGAGGCCGAGGCGCGGGGTCTCACCGAGGTCGTTGACGTCGATGCCCTGCTGGGCCTGGAGCAGCATCCGCTCGGCGCGGGCGCGCGCCTCCTCGCTCATCGAGACGCCGCCGTCCTCGATCTCGATGGCGATCCCCGACTGGACGTCGACGGCGGTGAGATGGACACGAGTGGTGGGCGGCGAGTAGCGGGTGGCGTTGTCGAGCAGCTCGGCAAGGGCGTGGATCAGCGGTTCGACGGCGGTGCCGACGACGGCGATGTCGGAGACCGAATGCAGCTCGACGCGCTGGTAGTCGATGATCCGGGACATTGCGCCACGGAGCACGGAGTAGAGGGGCACGGCCTTCGACCACTGGCGGCCCGGGCGGGCGCCACCGAGGACGGCGATGGAGTCGGCGAGCCGGCCGATCAGCGCGGTGCCGTGGTCGAGCCGGAGCAGATCGCCGAAGACATCCGGGCGCTGCCCGTGCCGGTCCTCCATTTCCCGCAGTTCCTGGGCCTGTTGGTGCACGATGGCCTGAACCCGGCGGGCGATGTTCACGAAGGCGCGCTGCGCGGAGTCGCGCAGGTCCTCCTCGGCGGCCACCGCGTCGAGCACCGAGCGCAGCACCGCGAGGTGGGCGGCCGGGGCGTCGAGTCCGGTCAGCACCTCTTCGGGGAACTCCCCGGCCCGCAGTCTGCCGACCACGTCGGGTAGCAACTGCTCGGCGAGCCGTACGGTTTCGGCCTCCTGATGGGCGAGGGCCTCCTGTTGGGCGGCGGCCGTGGCCTCCAGCTCGGCTATTCGGCGGGCCCTGCGGTGGGCCTCGCCGCAGGCGACGGCGGTGAGGGCGACAGCCACCACACCGAGGACGGCGACCGTCGCACACGCGGAGGCCGGGCCCAGCGCCGCAGTCGCGGCGGTGGCCACCGTGAGGGCGGCGGGCGGCAACAGCCACAAAGGGAAGGGGGACTTGGGATTTCCCGGGGACGTCCCCGCGCTCACCCTCTGCACTGCAACTCCCGTAACGCGGCCGACGATCACCTTACGGTTTCGTAGCGTAACGCTTTCGAGTGAGTGGAGTTGACGGTCGGCCTGAGTGTTGGCGCGTTCTGTATGGGCAGCGGGCGGCAGTTCAGACGCCTGCAACACGCCCTTCATCGACCCCGGAAGGAATCCGGAAATGCCCGGCACCGGGGCGGATCACCACCCCGGTGCCGGTATCAGCCGATGGATCAGGCAGCCGCAGCATCCGCCGCCTGTGCCTTCAGCGCCCGCTCGATGCCCGAGCGCGACTCGGTCATCAGGCGGCGCAGGGCCGGGCTCGGACCGGCCGAGGCCAGCCAGGCGTCCGTGGCGTCCAGGGTCTCCTGGGAGACCTGGAGCGCCGGGTAGAGCCCGACGGCGATCTGCTGCGCCATCTCATGGCTGCGCGCGTCCCAGACGCTCTTGACCACGTCGAAGTACTTCGCGGTGTAGGGCGCCAGCAGCTCCCGCTGATCGGTCTGGATGAAGCCGCCGATGACGGCCTCCTGGACGGCGTTGGGGAGCTTGTCGGACTCCACGACCGAGCTCCAGGCCTCCGCCTTGGCCTCCGCCGTCGGCCGCGCCGCGCGGGCCGTGGTCGCATGACGCTCGCCCGCCGAGGTCTTGTCCCGCTCCAGCTCCGCCGCGATGGCCTTCTCGTCCGCGCGCCCGGTGCCCGCCAGCCGCTGCAGCAGCGACCACCGCAGCTCGGTGTCCACGACCAGGCCCTCGATGGTCTCGGTGCCGTCCAACAGCCCCTGAACTACGTCGAGTTGACCGGTCGTACGGGCCGCGGCGGCGAACGTGCGGGCCCAGGCCAGCTGGTGGTCGCTGCCGGGCGCGGCGGCCTTGAGCTGCTCGTGGGCGAACTCGGTCCAGGCCGCCAGGCCCGTCTCGCGCCACGCGGGGTCCGCGTACAGCTCCAGCGCCAGCTTCACCTGACGGTGCAGCGACTGGACGACGCCGATGTCCGACTCCTTGCCGATGCCGGACATCACCAGCGACAGATAGTCGCGGGTGGGCAGTTCGGCGTCCCGCGTCATGTCCCAGGCCGACGCCCACGACAGCGCGCGCGGCAGCGACTCGGTGAAGTCGCCGAGGTGCTCGGTGACGACCTTCAGCGACTCCTCGTCCAGGCGGACCTTCGCATACGACAGGTCGTCGTCGTTGAGGAGGACGACGGCCGGCCGCTTGGTGTTCTCCGGGAACGGCACCTCGGTCAGCTCACCGTCCACGTCCAGCTCGATCCGGCTCGTGCGGACGAGCTTGCCGTCCTGGTGGTCGTAGCAGCCGATCGCGATCCGGTGCGGGCGCAGTACGGGCTCGCCCTTCGCGCCGGCCGGCAGCGCCGGGGCCTCCTGCCGCACCGCGAAGGAGGTGACGACGCCGCTCGCGTCCACCTCGATCTCCGGCCGCAGGATGTTGATGCCCGCCGTCTCCAGCCACTTCTTCGACCAGGTCTTCAGATCGCGGCCGGAGGTCTCCTCCAGCGCGCCCAGCAGATCGCTCAGCCGGGTGTTCCCGTACGCATGCGCCTTGAAGTAGGCCTGCACGCCCCGGAAGAACTCATCCATGCCGACGTACGCCACGAGCTGCTTGAGGACGGACGCGCCCTTGGCGTAGGTGATCCCGTCGAAGTTCACGAGGACGTCGTCGAGGTCGCGGATCTCGGCCATGATCGGGTGGGTGGACGGCAGCTGGTCCTGCCGGTACGCCCAGGTCTTCATGGAGTTGGCGAACGTCGTCCACGAGTGCGGCCACTTCGAGCCCGGCGCGTAGGCCTGGCAGGCGATCGAGGTGTAGGTGGCGAACGACTCGTTCAGCCACAGGTCGTTCCACCACTCCATGGTGACCAGGTCGCCGAACCACATGTGCGCCAGCTCGTGCAGGATCGTCTCCGCGCGCACCTCGTACGCCGCGTCCGTCACCTTCGAGCGGAAGACGTACTGGTCGCGGATGGTGACCGCGCCCGCGTTCTCCATCGCGCCGGCGTTGAACTCCGGCACGAAGAGCTGGTCGTACTTGGCGAACGGGTAGGCGTAGTCGAACTTCTCCTGGAACCACGCGAAGCCCTGCCGGGTGACCTCGAAGATCGCGTCCGCGTCCAGGTGCTCGGCGAGGGAGGGCCGGCAGTAGATGCCCAGCGGCACCGACCGCCCGTCTTCCTCGTAGGTGCTGTGCACGCTGTGGTACGGGCCGACGATCAGCGCCGTGATGTACGTGGAGATCCGCGGCGTCGGCTCGAAGCGCCATACGGTCCCGTCGGCGCCGCCCGGCTCCGGGGTCGGCGAGTTGGAGATCACCGTCCAGCCCGCGGGCGCCTTCACCGTGAACTGGAACGTCGCCTTCAGGTCCGGCTGCTCGAAGGAGGCGAACACCCGGCGCGCGTCCGGCACCTCGAACTGCGTGTAGAGGTAGGCCTGCTGATCCACCGGGTCGACGAACCGGTGCAGCCCCTCCCCGGTGTTGGTGTACGCACAGTCGGCGACGACCTTCAGCTCGTTGCGTCCCGCCCGCAGCCCCGCCAGCGCGATCCGCGAATCCTTGAACACCGCGGCCGCATCCAGCGCTTCACCGTTGAGCACGACCTCGTGCACGGCCGGCGCCACCAGATCGATGAAGGTCTCCGTGCCCGCCTCGGCCGCATCGAAGCGCACCGTCGTGACGGACCGGTAGGTCCCGCCCTCCTGCGCACCGGAGAGGTCGAGATCGATCTCATACGCGTCCACGCTCAGCTGCCGCGCCCGCTGCTGCGCCTCGTCGCGGGTCAGATTCGTGCCAGGCACCCGGCCATCTCCTTCGCATTCGTCATCGCATGGGACTCTTCGGCCATCCTTCCACGATCACCTGGATGGGCGAGGGGTAGTAATTGAAGTAGTGCATCGGTAGCTATCTGGGTAGCATCAGGGTATGAAGATTAGTGTGAGCCTGCCGCAGGAGGATCTCGCCTTCGTCGACGAGTACGCGACGAGAACGGAAGCCGAGTCGCGGTCCGCAGTGATACACGCCGCCATTGAGCTGTTGCGTGCGGCGGAGCTCGAAGCGGAGTACACGGAGGCCTTCGAGGAGTGGGACGCGAGCGAGGACGCGGCGCTGTGGGACCGGACGACCAAGGATGGGCTTGCCAATGAGGCGTGGTGACATCTACATGGCCGACCTGGAGCCGGCGCGCGGCAGCGAGGCCAACAAGATCCGCCCGGTCGTGATCGTGTCCAACAATGGCGCCAATCAGTCGGTCGAGCGCAACGGCCGGGGTGTGCTCACGGTGATTCCCCTGACGTCCAACACCTCGCGTGTCCTCACCTTCCAGGTCTTTCTCCGCGCCGATGAGTGTCGTCTGCCCAAGGACTCGAAGGCTCAGTGCGAACAGGTCCGCGCCGTCACTCCGGAGCGCATGGTCCAGAGGGTCGGCTCGGTGCCCCGGCAGCGCATGACGGAGATCGACGTGGCGCTGCGCCGGCATCTGGCGCTCTGAAGGAGCGGCCGATCGTCCCGTCCGAATCCCGCCAGCACCGGGCGAGCAAAAGTCGCAAACTGGCCACATGATCAAGCGCATCCCGGGCTCCGCCCTTCGCTACACCCCCTGTCCCATCCCTCCCCTCACGCTCAAGGAACTCCAGGACGCCGACGACGCCGGCCGGCCGCTCGAACCGTTCACCGCGGGCGAGGACGGCGGCCCGGACTGCCTCGGCAGTCCGCTCCGCTGCTGTCTGCGGGACATCGAGGCCGGTGAGCGGGTCGCGCTCGTCTCCTATGCGCCGTTGCGGCGATGGGCGGCGGCCACCGGGGCCGAGCCAGGCGCGTACTGCGAGCTGGGGCCGGTGTTCATCCACGCCGAGGCATGCGGCGGGCCGGACGCGGCCGCCGAGGGGTATCCGTTCGCGCGGCCGGGCGCACTGCGGACGATCCGCCGCTACAACGCCGAAGGGCAGATCATCGGCGGCCGGTTCTTCGAGGTCCCGGAGGACGCCGACGCAGGGTTCGACGCCGTCTTCGCCGAGGCCTTCGCCGACCCGGACGTGGCGCTCGTGCACGTCCGGGCACTGGAATACGGCTGCTTCCAGTTCGAGGTACGGCGCCCCTGAGACGGGTCCGGTGGTGCCATGAAACGGCGAGGGCCCGTACGAGTCTCCGTACGGGCCCTCTTCGGCTACATCAGCCGCGCAGCTCCGCCGCGACCAGCTCCGCGATCTGGACGGCGTTCAGCGCCGCGCCCTTGCGGAGGTTGTCGTTGGAGACGAACAGCGACAGGCCGTTCTCGGCGGTCTCGTCGGCGCGGATGCGGCCCACGAAGGACGCGTCCTGGCCGGCCGCCTCGAGCGGGGTCGGCACGTCGGAGAGGGTGACGCCGGGGGCGCCGGCCAGCAGCTCCTGGGCGCGGGCGGGGCTCAGCGGACGCGCGAAGCGGGCGTTGATCTGGAGGGAGTGGCCGGTGAAGACGGGGACCCGGACGCAGGTGCCGGAGACCTTCAGGTCCGCGATCTCCAGGATCTTGCGGCTCTCGTTGCGGAGCTTCTGCTCCTCGTCGGTCTCGTTCAGACCGTCGTCGACGATGGAGCCGGCCATCGGCAGCACATTGAAGGCGATCGGGGCGACGTAGGTGTCGGGCTTGGGGAACTCCACCGCCGCGCCGTCGTGCACCAGCTTGGTGGCCTCCTGGTCGATGACCTTACGGGCCTGCCCCTCCAGCTCCGCCACGCCGGCCAGCCCGCTGCCGGACACCGCCTGGTAGGTGGCGACGACCAGCGAGACGAGGCCGGCCTCGTCGTGCAGCGGACGCAGCACCGGCATCGCGGCCATCGTCGTGCAGTTCGGGTTGGCGATGATGCCCTTGGGGCGGTCCGTGATCGCCTGCGGGTTCACCTCGGAGACGACGAGCGGGACGTCGGGGTCACGGCGCCAGGCCGAGGAGTTGTCGATCACGACGGGGCCGGCGTTGGCGACCTTCTCCGCCAGCGCCTTGGAGGTGGCGCCACCGGCGGAGAAGAGCACGATGTCCAGGCCCGAGTAGTCGGCGGTGGCCGCGTCCTCGACCGTGATCTCGGTGTCCTGCCAGGGCAGCGTGCGTCCGGCGGACCGGGCCGAAGCGAACAGGCGCAGCTGCTCGACCGGGAAGCTCCGCTCGGCGAGAATGCCCCGCATCACGCCGCCGACCTGTCCGGTGGCTCCGACGATTCCGATCCTCATGGGACTCCTTCTTTCGCGACCTGATGGAGATGTCTGCTGGGAACACCTGCTCAGTAGTGCTCCCATCATGTGTGTGACACCCGTCGCCTTGTCCAATCCGTTCCATTCTGTGGAGCGTGGGCAGGCGGATCCGGAGCGGGTCCGGTACGGCCGGACGGGCGGCAGTCCTCACGGAGGGTGACCGCTGGGCGGCTGATGGTGACGGCCGTGGTGGCCGTGGTGGCTGTGGCGGCGACTGGGATGGCGGCTGTCTGTCGGGGTGGGGCCGGCCGGGTTACCCCGGTACATGAACACCGGATGACCGTCATGCGTTGCCGCGGGCCGATCGCGATGGCCGGTCGATGACGGCCACGGCGGTCGGTGATCCCTGTGCGGTGATGGGCAAACGACGTTGCGGTGCCGTTCACTCGCAGGTCATCCCCGATGCCAACGATCCCAGGTGACAGGGCAGTTGTGCTGCCCGGCCGCCTTCGCGTTCGCACCCGGGGAGTTCGCGCATGTCCCGCATACGGTCCGCCGCCGCCACTCTCGATCGCCGTACCTTCCTCGCCGCCACCGGCGCCGTCGGCGCCGCCGCCGGGCTCGGGCTGACCCTCGGCCCCGGCGGCGACCGGCCCGCCGCGGCCGCCACCGTCGCCCCGGGCCCGGCCCCCGCCGCCCCCGTCCCGGTCGTCGCCCCCGCCGTCCCCCACGCCCCGTACACCAAGGGCACCACCCTCGGCGGGGTGGCCACCCCGCGCGGCACCTCCGGCTACCGCCGGCTCGCCGACGGCCCCGCCTGGAACCGGGTCGTGCGCGCCGAGCTGGCCGGCGCCCGCGCCGGGCGCGACCGGCGCCGCACCGCGCTGGCCTCCTTCGTCCAGTTCACCGACCTGCATCTGGTCGACGTGCAGAGCCCGCTGCGCTACGAGTACCTGCGCGCCGAGACCGCGAGCGCCTGGCGGCCTCAGGAGGCGCTCTCCGTCGCCGGGGTGATCTCGCTGATCGAGCGGGTCAACGCGCTGCCGGGCGGGCCCGCCACCGGCGCACCGCTGTCCTTCGTGATGACCACCGGGGACAACACCGACAACAACTCCAAGCTGGAGCTGGAGTGGTTCCTGACGGCCATGAGCGGCGGCCGGATCACCCCGAACTCCGGCAACCCGCGCCGCTACGAAGGCGTCCAGGACAGCGGCCTGACCCTGTACTGGCAGCCGGACAGCGCCCTGCGCGACGCCGACAAGAAGCTGGGGTTCCCGCGGCTCGACGGGTTCCTCGACGCCGCGATCCGCACCGTCCACAGCCCGGGACTGCGGCTGCCCTGGTACTCCACGGTCGGCAACCACGACTCGCTGCCCGGCGGCTGCTACGCGCCCGGCGACCCCTTCTGGACCGAGATCGCCACCGGCGGCCGCAAGCTGGAGGCGCTGCCGTCCGCCGAGGCCGCGAAGGTGTGGAAGGCGGTCAAGAACGGCCTCGACCCCAAGGGGGAGGACTTCAAGCGGCTGCTCAAGGCGCATGCGAAGCAGGCCCGCCCGGTCACCCCCGACGAGCGGCGCGCCCCCTTCACCCGCGCGGAGTACCTCAAGGCCCACCTCGACCCGGCCCGCACCGGCCCCGGCCCGCACGGCCACGGCTACACCGCCGCCCATCTCGCCGAGGACCGGCTCTACTACACCTTCCCCGTCTCCGACCACGTCCTGGGCATCAGCCTGGACACCACCGACCCCGGCGGCCACTACACCGGCTCCATCGGCGACGGCCAGCTGCGCTGGCTCCAGCGGGTGCTGAAGGAGGAGAAGAAGGGCGCGGGCCGCCACGTCCTGGTCTTCAGCCACCACACCAGCAAGACCATGAACAACACCCGGCCCGACCCGGCCCACCCGCACGAGAAGCGGCACGGCGGCGCGGAGCTGGTCGAGCTGCTGGCCGCCCACCCCTCCGTCGTCGGCTGGATCAACGGCCACAGCCACAAGAACGACATCACCGCGCACGGCAGCTTCTGGGAGGTGTCCACCGCCTCGCACATCGACTTCCCGCAGCTGGCCCGGGTCATCGAGCTGGTGGACAACCACGACGGCACGCTCTCGCTGTTCACGACGCTGGTCGAGTCGGCGGCCCCGCACCGTACGGACTTCACCGACCTCTCCCAGACGGGACTGGCGGCCCTCTACCGGGAGCTGTCGTTCAACGCGCCCGAGGCCCGTACGGACCTGGCGGGCACGGCCCGGGACCGCAACGTCGAGCTGCTGCTGAAGCGCTTCTAGCGCCGTACGGCGTGGTGGACCGGGGCAGGAGCCGTTGTGGGTTGCGGTGATTGGTGGGCTGATAGCCGGGGTGTCCGGGCCGGGGCCCCGCTAACGGGGCAGCACGACCACATACGCGCTCGGCTCCCGGTCGGCGGCCGCCATCAGGGCCGTACGGACCACCGCGGCCTGCTGGCCGGGGGCATCGCGCAGGGCGCGCGGCAGGCAGCGCACCACCGTGATGCCCAGCCGCTCCAGGTGCTCGCGCTTGTGGTCGTACGGGGAGTGCAGCGGGTCCTCATCGGGGCGCTGGGCGCGGGTGTCGATCTCCAGGGCCACCGAGTGCTCGGGCCAGTACGCGTCCACGCCGCCCAGGTGGGGTCCGCCCGGCAGCCGCAGATCGACGTTCCAGAGCGGGTCGGGCAGGCCGTGGTGGTGCACCATCGCGTACAGCCGCTGTTCGGCCAGCGCCCGGCCCTCGGCCATCAGGGTGTCCACCGCGTCCACCACATGCGGCCGGGTCAGCAGCCGCGCCCGGCTCAGCTCCCGTACCAGCGCGGCCGCTTCGCAGTGCCCGCCGCGTACCGCCTCGGTCAGCAGCCGGCGGACCGAGGAGGCGTCGGTGAGTTCGGCGACCGCGTCCGCGAGCGCGCGGGCGACCGGCGCGGTCGGGACGCCGGTGACGTCCTGCGGCGTCGGCATCTCCACCGTCCGGACGATCTTGGCGAAGCCGGTCGAGCGCAGCCGCCGGGTGCGGGCGACCAGCACCTCGATGCGGTCGAGCGCGAGCAGCGGGGGAGCGGTGGTGAAGCCGTACAGGGCGAGCGCCGCCAGCCCGGTGATCATCGCCGCCGGGGCGTCGGGCTGCCCGCCCTGGCAGGGCACGGTCGGCCCCCGGTGGCGGGCGTACAGCAGCACCGCGTGCAGCCGTTCCTCGCTGGTGGGCGCTCCCGGGTGCAGCAGATACACACCGGGCAGGACCGGCTGCCAGGGGCCGCCGGGCCGGCACCGTTCGGTGATCTCCGCGGGCAGCACGCCGTGCTCACGCAGCTGCCGGGTGGTCAGCACCCGGCACTGGACGTCGGCGAGGTGGCGGAGGGGGAGCGGGGAGAGCGGTGTGTCGTGGTTCATGACCCCGCACTTTCCCGCGCCCGCTCCGCCCGCTAACCGCTGTTACACGCCCGTACCACAAACCGGACAACCCTGTCCTAAAGTACGGGCGTTCGACTGCCGAGAAGGGCTGGTCGGGGCGGGGGTTACGGCCTGGGCGCGGCCGCCTCGTCACAAGCCTGTGCGCGCAGCGCGCGGGCAAGATCGTCCCGCTCCTCCGAGACCATCCGGCGCAGCGCCGGCGCCGCGTCCGCGTGCCCGTCCAGCCAGGCGTCCGCGGCGTCCAGCGTGGACTGCGCCACCAGCCAGGACGGGAACAGCCCCCGCACCACCGACATCGCGATCTCGATGGACCGCTCCTGCCACACCCGCTCGATCGCCGCGAAGTAGCGCGGCGCGTACGGCGCCAGCAGCTCCCGCTGCCCGAACTGCACGAACCCGCTGATGGTGGCCTCCACCAGGGCGTTCGAGAGCGCATCGGAGTCGACGACATCGGCCCAGGCCTGCGCCTTGACCTCGGCGGCCGGCCGGGCGGCCAGGCAGCGGATCTGGTGGCGCCGGCCCGAGGCGGTGTCGTCGCGGGCCAGCTCGGCGGCGATGACGGCCTCGTCCGCTGCGCCGTGCGCGGCCAGCGGCTCCAGGAACGTCCAGCGCAGCTCCTGGTCCACCTCCAGGCCGTCGATCTTCGCGCTGCCGTCCAGCAGGCCGCGCAGCAGCTGCAGATCGGCCGGGCTGGAGGCGATCGACGCGAAGTGCCGGGCCCAGGCCAGCTGATGGCCGCTGCCCGGCTCGGCCGGCCGCAGCTCGCGCAGCGCGCCCTCGGCCAGCTCCCGGGTGGCTTCCGCGCGGCGCTCGGGGGCGGAGTAGAGCTCCAGCGCCGTACGGGCCTGGGTGTGCAGCGACTGGAGCACGCCGATCTCGGTCTCCCGGCCCGCGAAGCGCAGCACCAGGTCCAGGTAGTCGCGGGCCGGCATCAGCCCGTCGCGGGTCAGGCCCCACAGCGCGGCCCAGCACAGGGCCCGCGCCAGCGGGTCGACGAGCTCACCGAGCCGGGCCCGCAGGGTGGCCAGCGATTCCGCGTCGAACCGGGTCTTGCAGTACGTCAGATCGTCGTCGTTGACCAGGATCAGCTCGGGCCGCTCGGTCCCGGCCAGCTCCGTGACGACCGTACGCGGTCCCGCGACATCCGCCTCGGCGCGGGCGTAGCGCACCAGCGCGCCGTCCTCCTGGCGCCGGTAGAGGCCCACCGCGACACGGTGCGGCCGCAGCTGCGGGTGTGCGGCCGGGGCCTCCTGGAAGATGCTCAGCTCGGTGATCCGGTCCTGGGCGTCATAAGTGGCCTGCGGCGTGAGGGAGTTGACCCCCGCCGTCTCCAGCCAGGCCCGCGACCAGGCGGCCATGTCCCGCCCCGAGGTCTCCTCCAGCACCGCCAGCAGATCCGTCAGCCGGGTGTTCCCGTACGCATGCCGCTTGAAATACCGCCGCGCGCCCTCGAGGAACGCGTCCTGCCCCGCATACGCCACCAGCTGCTTGAGCACCGAGGCGCCCTTGGCATACGTAATGCCGTCGAAATTCAGCTTGGCGTCCTCCAGGTCACGGATATCCGCGGTGACCGGGTGGGTGGACGGCAGCTGATCGGCGCGATAGGCCCACGACTTACGCCGGTTGGCGAAGGTGATCCAGCCGTTGCGGAAGCGCGTCGCCCCCACCAGCGAGAACGCCCCCATGAAGTCCGCGAACGACTCCTTGAGCCACAGATCGTCCCACCACTGCATGGTCACCAGGTCGCCGAACCACATATGCGCCATCTCGTGCAGGATGACGTTGGCCCGGCCCTCGTACGAGGCCTCGGTGACCTTCCCCCGGAAAATGAATTCCTCCCGGAAGGTCACACACCCCGGGTTCTCCATGGCGCCGAGGTTGTATTCCGGCACGAAGGCCTGGTCGTACTTCCCGAACGGATAGGGGTAGTCGAAGTGGTCGTGGAAGAAATCCAGGCCCTGCTTGGTGACGGTGAAGATGTCGTCCGCGTCGAAATGCCGCGCCAGCCCCTTTCGGCACAGCGCACCCAGCGGGATCTCCAGCTCGCTGCCGTCCTCCAGGGTGCGGTGGTAGCTGTCGGTGACGTAGTGGTACGGGCCGGCGACCACGGCCGTGATGTACGTCGAGATCGGCCGGGTCGTGGCGAACCGGTGGCGGCCGTCCTCGGGCTCGCCCTCCTCGGCGCCGTTGCTGAGCACGACCCACCCCTCCGGGGCGGTCACCTCGAAGCTGAACGGAGCCTTCAGATCCGGCTGTTCGAAATTCGCGAAGACCCGGCGGGCGTCGGCCGGTTCGTACTGGGTGTAGAGGTAGACCTCGCCGTCCTCGGGGTCGACGAAGCGGTGCAGCCCCTCGCCGGTACGGCTGTAGGCGCACTGCGCGTCGACGACCAGGGTGTTCTCGGCGGCCAGCCCCTCGAGCGCGATCCGGGTGCCGTCGAAGACCGCGGCCGGGTCCAGCTCGCGGCCGTTGAGGGTGACGGAGGTGACGGAGGGGGCGAGCAGATCCGCGAACGTCGACGCTCCGGGCTCGGCGCAGCGGAAGCGGATGGTGGTCCGGGAGCGGAAGGTGGCGGCGGCCTCGCCGCGCTGCACCGCTGAGCGGACATCCAGCGCCACGTCGTACCCGTCGACGCTCAGCAGTTGCCCCCGCGTGCGGGCCTCGTCCCGGGACAGATTCTCACCTGGCACGACGTGACTCCCTCGTCCTCGTCTCGAATATCGAACACTGGGAATCATGGCACGGTGCGGGGTTGTTGAACCGTGCGAACCGTCCCCGGAACACCACCGCGCAGCTCGCAAGAGGAGATCCCGTGTCCCAGACCGCGAAGACCCCCGCCGACTTCTGGTTCGACCCGCTGTGCCCGTGGGCGTGGATGACCTCCCGCTGGATGCTGGAGGTGGAGAAGGTCCGCCCGGTCGAGGTGCGCTGGCATGTGATGAGCCTGGCGGTGCTCAACGAGGACAAGCTCGACCAGCTGCCCGAGGAGTACGCGGAGAACATGCGCCCCGGCGGCAAGGCCTGGGGCCCGGTCCGGGTGGTGATCGCCGCCCAGCAGCTGCACGGCGACGAGGTCGTCGGCAAGCTCTACACGGCGCTCGGCACGCGCTTCCACAACGCCGGCGAGGGGATCAGCCGCGAGTCGATCGCGGCCGCGATCGAGGACGCCGGGCTGCCCGCCGAGCTGATCGAGTACGCCGACAAGGACACCTACGACGACGAGCTGCGTGCCTCGCACAAGGCGGGCATCGACCTCGTCGGCCAGGAGGTCGGCACCCCGGTCATCGCGGTGCCCGGTTCCGACGGCGACCAGATCGCCTTCTTCGGCCCGGTCGTCACTCCGGCCCCCAAGGGCGAGGAGGCGGCCAAGCTCTGGGACGGCACGCTGATGGTGGCGTCCATCCCCGGCTTCTACGAGATCAAGCGGACCCGGACGCAGGGCCCGATCTTCGACTGACCGCCGCGCGGCGCCCGCGCCGCCCCACCGGCATGGGAAGGCCCCCGGACGTATCGGACGTCCGGGGGCCTTCCGTCATTCCGCCTGCCGGGTGAAGGGTGAGAAGACGATCACGAGGCAGGACGACCGGTGGCGTTACGCCGTCACGGCGCCAGCAGCAGGTTGTTCGCGCGCTGCTTGGCGGACGCGTACCGCTTGGCGACGTCCTGCCAGTTGACGACCTGCCACATCGCCTCGATGAAGTCGACCTTCTGGTTCTTGTACTGGAGGTAGAAGGCGTGCTCCCAGGCGTCGAAGACCAGGATCGGCACCGAGCCCTGGCCGACGTTGCCCTGGTGGTCGTAGATCTGCTCGACGATCAGCCGGCCGGTCACCGGCTCGTAGGCGAGGACGCCCCAGCCGGAGCCCTGGGTGGTGGCGGCGGCCTTGGTCAGCTGCGCCTTGAACCCGGCGTACGACCCGAAGCTCTCCGCGATGGCGTCGGCCAGCTCGCCCACGCCGTCCTTCTCGTGCGGCTCGCCGCCGCCGTCGCCGGTCATGTTGTGCCAGTAGATGCTGTGCAGGATGTGCCCGGAGAGATGGAACGCGAGGTTCTTCTCGAGGCCGTTGATGTTGCCCCAGGCTTCCTTGTCGCGCGCCTCGGCAAGCTGCTCCAGCGTGTCGTTCGCGCCCTTCACATACGCCGCGTGGTGCTTGTCGTGGTGCAGCTCGATGATCTCGGGGCTGATGACCGGGGCCAGCGCCGCGTAGTCGTAGGGGAGTTCCGGAAGTGTGTAGGTCGCCATGCCGATCCCGCCTCCAAGCTGCGTACATGCAGTAGTTGCAAACAATGTGCAAGAGCACGCTACCAGCAGGAGTGATCACGGGCCGGGCGCGGGGACCGGCCTGGTCCCAAAGACGGAGGCGGGGCGGGACCTCCGTAGGAGATCCCGCCCCGCCTCACAGGGGTGTCCGCCGGCGCGTTACTCCGCGCTCTTGGCGACGCTCCGCTGCCGCACCAGTCCGATGGCGGCCAGCACCACTCCGAAGCCGCCGGTGAACAGCAGCTGGATGCGCTGGTTCTCGTCCCGCAGCATCAGCAGCAGCACGCCGATGATGCCCACCAGCGCCACCACCGTCAGGAAGGGGAAGGCCCACATCTTCACGACGAGCTTCTCCGGCGCCTCGCGCTCCAGCTTGCGCCGCATCCGCAGCTGGGCCACCGCGATGAAGGCCCACACCACCAGGACGGCCGCGCCGACCATGTTCAGCAGCCACTTGAAGAGCGTGTCCGGCCACAGGAAGCTGAAGAGGACCGCGAGGAACCCGAAGGCGGAGCACATCAGCACGGCGCGGCGCGGCACGCCGCCGCTGACCTTGCCGAGGAAGGCCGGGCCCTGGCCGCGGGAGATGAGGGAGTACGCCATCCGCGAGGAGCCGTAGAGGTTGGCGTTCACCGCGGAGAGCAGCGCGACCAGGATGACGACGTTCATGATCTGGCCGGCCGCCGGGATCTTGAGGTAGTCCAGGACGGCGACGTAGGGACCGCTCTTGGCGATCGACGGGGCGCTCCAGGGGATGACGGTGACGATGATGGCCATCGAGCCGACGTAGAAGAGGGCGATCCGCCACATCGCGGTGCGCACCGCGCTCGCGACCCCGCGCACCGGGTCCTTGGACTCGGCCGCCGCGATGGTCACCGTCTCCAGCCCGCCGTACGCGAATACCGAGGCCAGCAGACCGACCATCAGGCCGTTCGCGCCATGCGGCAGGAACCCGCCGTCACCGGTCAGATGCGCGGTGCCCGGCGCGTCGGCGCCCGGCAGCACGCCGAAGATGGCGAGCACGCCGAGGACCAGGAAGAGGGCGATCGCGGCGACCTTCAGCGCGGCGAACCAGAACTCGAACTCGCCGAAGTTGCTGACCGCCGCCAGGTTGGTGGCGGTGAAGATCACCATGAACAGCAGTACCCACATCCACGGCTCGGTGGCCGGGAACCACTGGGTCATGATGCCCGCGGCGCCCAGCGCCTCGGCGGCCACCGCCACACACAGCAGCGCGGTGAACATCCAGCCCGCCGTGAAGCCGGCCCACGAGCCTATGGAGCGCTCGGCGTGCACGGAGAAGGAGCCGGAGGACGGATTGGCCGCGGCCATCTCGCCGAGCATCCGCATGATCAGCATGACCAGCGCGCCGGAGACCGCATAGGCCAGCACGATCGAGGGGCCCGCGGCGGCGATGCCTTCGCGGGAGCCGACGAACAGGCCGGCGCCGATCACGCCGCCCAGGGCGATCATCGAAAGATGGCGCTGCTTGAGGCCGTTGGACAGCGCGGGGCCGCCATCCTGGCCGGCGCCCTGGACCGCATCGGTCTGCTTGCGCAGCGGCGTGGCGGACGAGGGTGTCCGATTCATGTCGTACCTGTCCCAGTATGTGAGAGCGAAGCGGGGCGATACTGCGTTCTCCCGGGGCCGCCGACGGCTCAACTCCAGGGGTCCTGCGGTAAAACGCGCTCAGTTTGAGTGCCGGTGTCCGCTGAGGGCAACAGTTGTGCAGCGAATGTTCGCTATTCAGACGAGATCGTGACTACCCGTGGCCGTTTCATCGTCAGTTACCACCTGCTGTGACCTCCGACTCGGCTCCCCGGGACCCCCGGGACGCCCGCTTCAGCCCCGCGCGCGCCGCGCCCGCAGCTCCCGCACGCCCGCCACGGCCAGCACCGCCGCCGTCGCCCCGGCCGACCAGAGCAGCTGCGGCCGCGCCGCGTCATCGGTCAGCATCAGCACCAGCACGCCGCCCATCGCCAGCAGCGCCACCCAGGTCAGCCAGGGGAACCCCCACATACGCAGCGTCAGCTTCCCGGGCGCCTCGCGTTCGATACGCGGACGCAGCCGCAGCTGGGAGACGGCGATCAGCCCCCAGACGAACAGCAGCACCGCCCCCACCGCATTGAGCATGTACAGGAACACCGAATCCGGCCACTTCAGATTCAGCAGCACGGAGACGAACCCGAAGGCCACCGAGGCGAGTACGGCCCGCCGCGGCACCCCGCCGCTTGACACCTTCAGCAGCGCACGCGGCGCCTCACCCCGCTCGGCGAGCGAGAACACCATCCGCGACGACCCGTACAGATTGGCGTTCAGGGCGGACAGCAGCGCCACGAAAACGACGATGTTCATGATCTGCCCGGCCCCCGGAACGCCGATGGCGTCCAGCACCGCCACATACGGGCTCGTGCCCGGCCGCATCGCCGACCACGGCAGCAGCGTCACGATGAGCAGCATCGAACCCACATAGAAGAAGAGGATCCGCCAGACCGCGCTGCGTACCGCCCGCCCCACCGCACGCGCGGGATCGTCCGACTCGGCGGCCGCGATGGTGACGACCTCCAGCCCGCCGAAGGCGAAGACCACGGCCAGCACACCGGAGATGACGCCGGACCAGCCGTGGGGCAGGAAACCGCCCTGACCCGTCAGGTTCGCCATGCCCACCGGATCCGTGTCCGGCAGCACCCCGAACACCGCCAGCAGGCTCAAGCCCAGGAACAGCACGATCGCCGTGACCTTCAGCGCCGCGAACCAGAACTCGAACTCGCCGAAGTTCTTCACCGCCGCCAGGTTGGCCACCGTGAACACGACCATGAAGATCAGCACCCAGGCCCACTGCGGAACGCCGGGCACCCAGCCGGCGGCGATCCCCGCCGCGCCGGTCGCCTCCACGGCGAGCACCACGACCAGCAGGAACCAGTACAGCCAGCCGACGCTGAAGCCCGCCCAGCGCCCCAGCGCCCGCTCCGCATGCACCGAGAACGCGCCCGAGGACGGCATCGCCGCCGACATCTCCCCGAGCATCCGCATGACCAGCATCGCCAGCGCGCCCGCGATCAGATACGACACCACGATCCCGGGCCCGGCCACCGCGATCCCCGCGCCGGAGCCCACGAACAGCCCCGCGCCGATCACCCCGCCCAGACCCAGCATCGTCAGATGGCGTTGCTTGAGCCCGCCGTTCAGCGGCTCTCGTTCGCCGGTACCCGCACCGGGCGGTGCGGTTCCCGTGGGGGTCGTTGCGTCGCGCATGGGCTCGTACTCTCGCAAGGGCGCGGTGCGTCGAAGGGGTACTGCGACGGCCCCGCTTTGGTGGAACCCCACAGGTCATTGCGGGGGCGGCCCCAGTTTCCCCGCCCGCCGCGCGCTACCACAAAACCGGCGCCCCGCCGCGGCAGCGGCCGTGACGAGCATCACGTGACCTGGGAAGACGGCCACCGCCCCAACGGGTCTGACGGTCCTGGACGTTGGGCAGAACTCTCCAAGCGGGCCGGTACGGCTTTGTCACCGCCACACGATGATCGCCACCGGCTCCCTCGGCTAACGTCAACGCGTCCCGACTGTCCCGACCCCTCACCTCGCGGAGCCCCGATGAGCACTGCAACCTTCCCCCGTCCCGGTGCGGTCCTCGCCGACCTGCTGCCCGCGGCCACGGCCTCCCGTGCCCGCGTCCGCGACGCCGCGCTGGTCATCGGCGGCGCCGCGCTCACCGGCATCGCGGCCCAGATCGCCGTTCCCATCCCCGGCACCCCGGTCCCGGTCACCGGCCAGACCTTCGCCGCCCTCCTGGTCGGCGCCTCGCTCGGCGCGCGCCGCGGCCTGCTCTCCCTCGCGCTGTACGCCCTGGCGGGCATGGCCGGTATGCCGTGGTTCGCCGGCGGCGCCTCGGGCGCGGGCGGCGCCACCTTCGGCTACGTCCTGGGCATGCTGCTCGCCGCCACGGCCGTGGGCGCCCTGGCCCGCCGCGGCGGCGACCGCGGGGTCCTGCGTACGGCCGGCACGATGGCCGCGGGCACGGCCCTGATCTACGCCGTCGGCGTCCCCTACCTCGCCCTCAGCACCGGCATGGGCTTCGGCCAGGCCGTGGCCGTCGGCCTCGTCCCGTTCCTGATCGGCGACGCCCTCAAGGCCGTGCTGGCCATGGGCGCCCTGCCCGCCGCCTGGAAGCTGGCGAACCGCCGCTGACCCCACCGCAGACGCCAACGGGCCCCGCCCCACCGCAAGGTGAGACGGGGCCCGTCGCGCTCTCTACCGGCCCGCGGTCCGCGACCCGGCGACGGCGGCGGTGCCCTCCTCGGCTGCTTCCCGCGGCCGCCGCCGGTCCAGCACCAGCCCCACGGCCAGCACCACCACCGCCGCGACCACCGACAGCACCATCTGCTTCCGCCCGTCCGGGGCGTAGAACATATAGCCCACGACGAACACGATCAGCCCGATCGTCGCGTACGTCAGCCACGGATACAGCCACATCCGCACGGTCAGCCGCTCCGGAGCCTCCCGCTCGATGACCCGCCGCATCCGCAGCTGGGAGAAGCAGATCACCAGCCACACGAACAGGGCCACCGCACCCGACGAATTCAGCAGGAACTGGAAAATGGTGTCCTTCGACGTATAGCTGAAGATCGTCGCAATGAACCCGAAGGCCACCGAGGCGTAGATGGCGACCGCCGGAACGCCACCGCGGTTGACCGTCGCGAACGACTTCGGCGCATCCCCCCGCTCACCGAGCGAGAACGCCATCCGCGAGGCGGTGTACAGCCCGGAGTTCAGACACGACAGCACCGCGGTCAGCACCACCACATCCATGACCGTGCCCGCGTACGGAATGTCCAGCGACTTCAGCACCGCCACATACGGGCTCTTGAGCACCGCGGAATCGTTCCACGGCAGCAGCGTCACGATCACCCCGATCGACCCGATGTAGAAGATCGCGATCCGCCAGATGACGCTGTTGACGGCCTTGCGCACGGCCAGCACCGGATTGGGCGACTCGCTGGCCGCCAGCGTGACGATCTCGCTGCCCATGAAGGAGAAGACCACCAGCAGCATGCCGGAGAGGATCGCGCCCGGACCGTGCGGCAGGAACCCGCCGTGCCCGGTCAGATTCGACAGGCCCACCGCATGATCACCCGGCGGCAGCCCGAATATCGCCAGCGCCCCGACGACGATGAAGACGACGATCGCCACGACCTTGATCCCGGCGAACCAGAACTCGAATTCACCGAACGACCCGACCGACACCAGGTTCGTACCCGTCAGCACGATCATCACCAGCAGCGCCCAGGCCCACTGCGGGACGGCCGGGACCCAGCCGGTCAGGATCCCGGCCGCGGCGGTCGCCTCTACGGCCAGCACCACCGACCAGAAGAACCAGTACAGCCAGCCGATGGTGAAGCCGGCCCAGCGCCCCAGTGCCCGGTCGGCGTACGCGGAGAACGACCCGGACGTCGGGGACGCCGCGGCCATCTCGCCGAGCATCCGCATCACCAGCACGACCAGCAGCCCGGTCAGCGCGTACGACAGCAGAATTCCGGGCCCGGCGGCCGCAATGCCGGCACCGGAGCCGACGAACAGCCCCGCTCCGATCACGCCGCCGATGGCAATCATCGACAAATGGCGGTTCTTCAGTCCTGCCTGCAGCCCGTCCTGCGGCTGCCCCCCGGTGGGTCCGCTGCCGGGTTCGCCGGCGCCGGGGACCGCTTTGGTGGTAGGCGGGTGCGCGCTCATATGCACCGTCCCTCGAGTGGTTCACGGATTGGAACCAGAGCATTAGAACCGCGTTAACCCATCGATTGGAAGGTCTGAAGCGGGATCGTTGCGTGAAACACCGGCCAGATGCCTCAGAGGCGACGCACCGCAACTGACCCGGCAGAGCCTGCCCGGAAACGCCCGTGGCACACTCATCGCATGCGCGTGTACCTCGGTTCCGACCATGCCGGCTTTGAACTCAAGAACCACCTCGTCGAGTGGCTCAAGGCCCACGGCCACGACCCCGTCGACTGCGGCCCCCACATCTACGACGCCCAGGACGACTACCCCCCGTTCTGCCTCCGCGCCGCGGAGCGGACCGCCGCCGACCCGGAGAGCCTCGGCGTCGTGATCGGCGGCTCCGGCAACGGCGAGCAGATCGCCGCCAACAAGGTCAAGGGCGTACGGGCCGCGCTGGCCTGGAGCGAGGAAACCGCCAAGCTGGGCCGCGAGCACAACAACGCCAACGTCATCTCCGTCGGCGGCCGCATGCACACCCGGGACGAGGCCACGAGCTTCATCGACGTCTTCCTCAACACCCCGTACTCCAACGAGGAACGCCACACCCGCCGCATCGACATGCTCTCGGCCTACGAGACCACCGGCGACCTCCCGGCCATCCCCGCGCACCACCCGCAGGGCTGACCGCCGCCCCCCGCCGTCGCAGCAGCCGTCGCCCGCCCTCCCCGGCAACCGGGGAGGGCGGGGCGCGTCCACCGGAGAACACCCCATGCCCGAGGGCCACACCATCCACCGCCTCGCCGCCGACTACGGCGAACGTTTCCTGGGGCGCACGATCCGGGCCACCAGCCCGCAGGGCAAGTTCGCGGACGGCGCGGCCCTCGTCGACAACCAGGTGCTGGCCGACACCGAGGCCCACGGAAAGCACCTTTTCCTCGGCTTCGGCACTCCCTCAAGGACCTCCGACGAGCTCCAGTCCAGGGGGGACCCCCATCGCTGGATCCACATCCACCTCGGCCTCTTCGGCAAACTCGGCTTCGGCGGCGCCCCGGCCCCGCCCCCCACCGACACCGTGCGGCTGCGCATCGCGAGCCCCTCCGCGCACGCGGACCTCCGCGGCCCCACCACCTGCGCGCTGATCACCGACGCCGAGAAGCAGGCGATACACGACCGCCTCGGGCCCGACCCGCTGCGCCCCCAGGACGACGGCGCCCGCGCCTGGCAGCGGATCTCCCGCAGCCGTACGACCATCGCGGCCCTGCTGCTGGACCAGAAGATCATCGCCGGCGTCGGCAACGTCTACCGCGCCGAGGTCCTCTTCCGCCACGGCATCGACCCGTACCTCCCCGGCCGCGATCTCACCCGCGCCCAATGGGACGCCATCTGGGCCGACCTGGTGTACCTGATGGCCGAGGGCGTCCGCCACAACCGCATCGACACCGTACGGCCCGAGCACCTGCCCGAGGCCATGGGCCGCCCGCCGCGGGTCGACGACCACGGCGGCGAGGTCTACGTCTACCGCCGCGCCCATCTGGGCTGCCACATCTGCGGCAGCGAGATCCGCACCGCCGGTCTCGCCGCCCGCAACCTCTTCTGGTGCCCCACCTGCCAGCCGGCTACCGGCGCGCCCCGGAGCTGACCGCTCCCGGGGCCGCCACCGGCCGTGCCGCTAGAAGCCGTGCGACAGCCACGGCGCCACATCCGACCCGAACGCCCCCGAGGCCGCCGCGAGCGCGCCGGGACGCAGCTCCCGCACCCGGCCCGCCGCCGCCAGCGCCGACAGCGTGAAGCCGCCCAGATAGGCGGACCCCAGCTCCCTTACGGACAGCGCCAGTTCGGCCCGGTCCGTGGTCCGCGTGCAGCTCGCGCCCTTCTCGTCACCCGACAGCCGCCACCGCCCCTCGTTCCACGGGCAGAACGCGTCCGAGACCTCCAGCACCACATCGACCGGCGCCCGGTACGTCCGCGCCGCGAGCGCCGTGCCCACCTCCACCGGCCGGACGAACAGCGACTCCCGCAGACCGATCCCACAGCGCCGCATATCCGCCACCAGATGCGGCAGCGCATCGTCCACCGGACGCGACCGCACCGACACCGCCGACGTCAGATCGATCCCGAACAGATACCGCCACAGCGCCGCGTACACCACCGGATCCAGCGCCTGGACATCGCGCACCAGCACCGTCCCGCACGGCCCGGCGGCATTCGACTCCGGCTTCACGGCATAGCGCGCATACCCCAGCACCTCGCCGTCCACCTCGGCCAGCACACACTGCAACTCCCCGGCACCGTTCCGCTCGCTCGGCGGATCGACCAGCATGAAGCGATCCCAGTGCGGCCGCCGCGCCAGCATCCCCGGCCGCGTCGGCACCAGCCGCCCGTAGACCTGCTCACACTCCGCCAGCCCCGCCACCGGATCCACCAGCCGCAGCCGTACGCCGTCCACCCCCGGCAGCGCGGGCGCGGCCAGCCGGACCGTGTCGACGTCCAGCCGCATCTCCAGCGTCGCCGCGCCGTACCCGAACCGCCCGTAGATCGCCGGCTCCGACGCCGTCAGCACCGCCAGCGCCTCACCCCGCGCACGGACCTCGTCCAGCTGGTGCCGCATCATCGAACGCAGCACCCCGCGCCGGCGATGCGTGGGCAGCACGCTGACCGCGGTGACCCCGGCCGCCGCCACCTCCGCCCCGCCCGGCACGGTCAGCCCGAACGAGAACGCCCCGGCGGTGCCGACCCAGCCCGCACCGTCCCAGGCGCCGAACATCCGGCCGAAGTCCGTCACGTCCCGCCACGCGGCGCGCTGCTCCGGGGTCTCGGGCACCCCGCCGAACGCCACATCCACCATGTCGAACCATGCGTCCCATTCGTCCGCCCGCAGCGCACGCAACTCCACTGTCTCTGTCGCCATAAACCCATCACTAGCAGGACACTCTCCGGCCGCGCGACCGTATTTCGAACGCCGTTTCCCGGCAATTCCCGAGGGTGACGTGCGGCGAATCGACGCACCGCCGAACGGGTGGATAAGGTCCCAGAGCAATGACAAGCGGCCCGGGAACGGAACCCCGAACGGAACCACTGACGGCCCGGATGCACAGAGGCCTGCACCGGGCCCGCATCGGCGTGCGCAAGGCCGGGGTCGACTACTTCCGCGGCGACGGCTCCGACCGCTTCGCGCTCGCCGCCCTGCTCCTGGCCATCCCCGCCATCGCCGCGGGCACCCTCTGGTGCCCCGAGTGGCTCGCCCCGACCGCCCTGGTCCTCCCCGTCATCGCCGGCGGCCTCCTCCTCCGCCCCGCCAACCTCCTCGTCCTCTACGGCACCTCGGCCGCCGCCCTGGTCGTCGAGTCCGCGCTCTTCGGCCCGTACGACGAGGGGCCCGACCGGATCACCCCCGGCACGGTCCTGGTGGTGGCCGCCGTCGGATTCTTCGGCCTGCTCATCGCCCAGTTCCGCAGCCGGGTCGGGGTGCCCTGGAGGCGCGGCGGCACCATGCTCTTCGACCTGCGCGAACGGATCCGGGTACAGAGTTCACTGCCCAAACTGCCGCCGGGCTGGCACCACGAGATGGCGCTGCGCCCGGCCGGCGGCCAGTCCTTCTCCGGCGACTTCGTCGTCGCCTCCCGCACCCACGGCGGCACCATCCTCGAAGTCGTCCTCACCGACGTCTCCGGCAAGGGCATGGACGCCGCCTCCCGCGCCCTCCTCCTCTCCGGCGCCTTCGGCGGCCTCCTCGGCTCGCTGCCGCCGCACGGCTTCCTCTCCGCCGCCAACGGCTATCTCCTCCGCCAGGACTGGGACGAGGGCTTCGCCACCTCCATCCATCTCGTCCTCGACCTGGAATCCGGCGACTACGAACTGCTCTCCGCGGGCCATCTGCCCGCCCTCCAGCTCAGCGCCGGCTCCGGCCGCTGGGAGGAGAAGTCGGGCGAGGGACCGCTGCTAGGGGTCTACGACGGCGCCCAGTTCGACCCGGTCAAGGGCACGCTGCGCCCCGGCGACGTCCTGATGCTCTTCACCGACGGCCTCGTCGAAGCGGCCGACCGCGATATCTCCGAGGGCATCGACCGCCTCACCGGCGAGGCCGACCGCTACGTCACCACCGGCTTCGCCGGCGCCGCCTGGCATCTGATCGAGGCCGTCGCCAAGGACGTCAACGACGACCGCGCCCTGCTGCTGATCTGCCGGGACGCCTGAAAACTTAACCCGGCACCTGCTTTGATGCCCGGATGGACTACGGGGACGAAGTAGCGAAGGTACGCGCACTGTGCGTGCAGCACCTGGGGGAGCACCTCGGGACGCAGATGGCCGCGCTGGCCCGCCCCGGCTTCGGTCTCCGCCCGGTCAAGGACGGCATTGCCCCGGCCGGCCACACCCGCTGGGGCGGCCCGGCCCTTCTGGACCCCGGCACCCCGTGGCCGGAGTGCGAGGGCGCCCCGCTGAGCCTCTTCGCCGTCCTGGACGTCGATGCGCTGGGCCCGTGGCTCGGCACCGAACGCCCGCCGGGCGGGGGCGGCCTGCTGAACATCTTCTGCTTCGAGGACCACCCGCAGCGTGGGGACATGCCCGAGGCGGCCCGCCACATCGATTTCGAGGATCCGCGCCGCTGCCGGATCATCCCCGCCGACCCCGCCCGGGCGGTGGCGGTCGAAGCCCCCGCCCCGGCCTCGCTCTTCCCGCGTACGGACCTCTACGCCGTCCCGGTGGTGACCCTCCCATCACCGTTCGGGGTCGACTACGACCCGGTGCTGGACACGCTGGACTACTCCGAGGAGCCCGAGACGGACGACTGGCTGACCTACTACCGGTCGTCGCCCGGCTGGCTGCTGTCGACCCGCCTCGGCGATGCCTGGAAGTCGTACTGCGCGAAGGAACAGGGCCTCTACACCTACGACGACGTCTGCTTCTCGCCCGACCAGGCCTTCGGCTGGCCCCACCTGGAGGGCTGCACCTTCCCCCTCAAGGACCTCTCACCCGACGAGCCGTACCGCCACATCATCACCATCGGCCACTACGACATGTGCGGCGACGGCAGCTACCTCCATTTCGTCCTCCCCGCCAAGGCACTACGCGACGGCGACTGGAACCAGACCGTGGCCCTACAGGAGTGCTTCTAGCTGCCTGCTGCCGACCGACCGACGTTGGTCCGCTGCCGTCTGCCGTCTGCCGTCCGCTGCCAACCGACTGCCATCTGCCGTCTGCCGTCCGCTGCCAACCGACTGCCATCTGCCGCCCGCCGGCTGCAGTCCGACCGCCGCTCGCCCCACGAACCGGCCGCCCGCCCCACGGGAATACCCCTCGCCCCCGCCTCGTTGTGGCCCTGCAGGGGGCCCTCGCGACCCCTAGGGGGCTTGTTCGACCGCCCCCTCCGGGTTCCCCTCTAGGCGCCGGCCCGCACCCGCGCCGTATCCGCCGGGTCCTTCTTGAACGCCCAGGCCATCTTCGGCTCCATCGCCCACCGGAACGCCCGCTGCACCGGCGGGGTGCACAGCGCCGTCACCACGGCCGCGGCGATCAGCGTGACCGCGATCTCACCGAGCGGAGTGTGCAGCCACTTGTAGTCGTCGAACCAGCCCCAGAACCGCGAGCCCTTGGCCAGGAAGCCGTGCAGCAGATAGCCGTACAGCGTCCCCGCGCCCAGCACCGTGAACCACATCTTCCGCCGGGGCACCCAGGCGTAGAAGCAAGCCGTCATCACCAGCGAGCAGCCGAACAGGGCCAGCGTCATGATCACGCCGATCCACCAGGTGGTGCCCAACTCCTGGGCGCTGTCCCGGTGGTAGAACCACGCCGAGGTCATCCGGGGCGCCGCCCAGTAGGCCATCAACACCGCGGCCGCGAAAATCGGCACGGACGCGATCCGCACCCACCGTCGCTGCACCAGCTTGAAGTGCTCCGGCCGCAGATTCAGCCCCAGCACGAAGAACGGCAGGAACTGCAGCACCCGCTGGAGGTCCAGATCGTCACCGATGTCCGGGGACACGGACGCCATCACCGCGATGGCCAGCGCCAGCGGAATCGGCCAGCGCACGACCTTCCACAGCGGCGTGGTCAGCCGCCAGATGAACAGCGCGATCAGGAACCACGTCAGGAACCAGGGGTCCAGCAGGCTGATCGGATGCCCCGGGTCGTCGTCCGCCCAGCGCTTGAAGAAGGCATACGCCGTCTCGAAGAGGACGTACGGGACCACGACCCCGGTGACCAGCCGTTGCAGCCGGTCCTTGCGCATGTCGAAGCTGCGCGAGAAGTAGCCGGAGATGATGATGAACGCCGGCATGTGGAACGTGTAGACGGTCATGTACAGCGCCTCGGCGGCGCGGCTGCCGTCGGTCAGCGGTTCCCATGCGTGCCCCATCGCCACCAGCACGATGGCCAGGTACTTCGCGTTGTCGAAGAACGCGTCCCGGCCGGTCTTGGGTGACGATGACGGTGCCGGCGCCGGTGCCGGTGTGTCCTCCGCGGCGGCCGCCTCCGTGGCCGGAGGGAGCTCGCGTCGCGGTGTGGGGGCAGCGGGAAACATCTGAGGCACGATAGCGGCGCACGGCGAATGCGTAAAACCGCATCGGCGATATTCGGTATTTCCCCAGGTGCGGCCGTGCATACGTTGCGGATAAAGCCCGCAATCACCCGTGAGATTTCTCGCAGAGCCCCGCCGCGCCCCCTCCCCGCTCCTCGGTAACGGTCGCCCCTCCGCTCCGATTTGTCCCGAATAGGTATCCCAAACGGGTCGATATACCCCGCAGGCGTCTTGGAAGGAATGTCCACTTCATGGCCGATATGCCCGTGATGCCCATGGAATCGCCGTGACGCACGCCATGAATGAGGAATTCACCGCATCGATTGGCGATCGGGCTTAGCGATGCGGCGCCGGGATCGGTGCGCGAAAATGATCGCCGGAATTACCGGAGCGGGGCGCCTATTGCGATCGGACCCTGAATTGCCCCGCCCCGACGCCCCCGGATGTCGCCCGCTCGCCCTCGGCCGCCGCCCCCTGGCCGGACCGCGCCGCAGCAAGGGGCAGGAATCGGGCAAAGCGTTGGCCGATGATTCGTCACCCGCCTGCGCTGGGAAAGGAGTTGGTGGCACGATGGGGCCAGGGGGTGTGCGCGGCGTGCTCCCGGGCCGGTGAGGCGTTCCGACCAAGGGTGTGATCTGTTGTGGCTCTTTCACTGTCAGTGGTGCTGCTGTTGGGGATCATCCTCGTCGTACTGGTCAGACAGAAGGCGATCAAGGCGGGTCCGGCGATCATCGCCATACTCTTCGGCTTCTTCCTCGCCTCCACGGGGATGGCGCCGTCGATCAACCGGTTCCTCAACTCCCTCGCGGACACGATCAACCACATCACCTTCTAGGCGGGCTCTCCGTCCCCGTTCCGCGCCAGCGCGTCACGTACGGCCGCCTCGCTTCGTCCCACCAGCGCCGATCCGTCGTCCGCGGTGATGATCGGCCGCTGAATCAGCCGGGGGTGCGCGGCCAGGGCCTCGATCCACCGCCCACGCTCGGCGTCCGTACGCTCCCAGGACCCGACTCCCAGCTCCTTGGCCTCGGCCTCCTGTGTCCGGGTGATGTCCCACGGCTCCAGGCCCAGCCGCTCCAGTACGGCACGGAGCTCATCCGCGGTCGGCGGCTCCTCCAGATAGCGCCGCACGGTGTACTGCGCGCCCTCCGCGTCGAGGATGTTCACGGCGGAACGGCACTTGGAACACGCGGGATTGATCCAGATCTCCATGCCGCCACCTTAGGTAAGCCGGCAGCGCCGCCGAAGCACGGACCGCGCGCCCGGCCATGGCAGTGAACGGCAGCCACCTCACCGGCACCACCTAACCGGGCAGCCCCCTCACCGGCCGCCCCTCCGAGCTTCCGGGCCCTCGACGGAGACGTACCAGGCGCCCGCGCCTTCCCACGAGGCACGAACGGCCCTGACGATCGGCCCACCGGCCCCGGAAAACGCTTCAGGGCCAGATGGGAGGGGTGACCCTCCGACCTGGCCCTGAGTCGTATGGAGCGGGCGACGGGAATCGAACCCGCGTAGCTAGTTTGGAAGACTAGGGCTCTACCATTGAGCTACGCCCGCAAGCGCCGCCGGTCGGTCGTCGGACCGCGGCACGCACTGCATCGTAGCGGGTCACGGGGGTCCGCCGCACACCACGTCGCGCATCGCCCGCCGTGGCGCATCGATCATCCGTCGGCCGGATCCGGTATCCCGAATAACTGGCAGCCGTACGGCCTGTAGCCATGTACCCTACGTCTCGCACCGACGGGGTGTGGCGCAGCTTGGTAGCGCGTCCGCTTTGGGAGCGGAAGGTCGTCGGTTCGAATCCGGCCACCCCGACCAGCATGATCCAGCCGAACCTTCGGTAAGAACCTTCGGCCTCACGGCAGCACGCCCGCGCGACGACGGGCCATCGGCGACCCTTTCAAGATCGCATTGTGGGCGTCATCCTCCCTGCGGTTACTATGCAAGCTGCGTGCCCGTGTGTCTCTGTATCCGGGCGCGATCGACCGGGCCCCGAAAGAGCGGGCACGGAAGATCTCAGGCAAAACCCCAGAAGTCAGCCCCCAAGGAGACCGAACCGTGAAGAGCGCCGTGGAGACCCTGAACCCGACCCGGGTTCGGCTCACTGTCGAGGTGCCCTTCGAGGAGCTCAAGGACAGCCTCGACGCGGCGTACAAGAAGATCAACCAGCAGGTCACGGTGAAGGGCTTCCGCAAGGGCAAGATCCCTGCCCGCGTCATCGACCAGCGGTTCGGTCGTGGCGCCGTGCTGGAGGAGGCCGTCAACGACGCGCTCCCGAAGTTCTACACCGAGGCGGTCAACGAGGGTGAGCTGAACGTCCTCGGCCAGCCCGAGGTCGACATCACCGAGCTGAAGGACGGCGAGCTGCTGGCCTTCACCGCCGAGGTCGACATCCGCCCGGCCCTCGAGATCCCGGACTACTCCGGCATCGAGGTCGAGGTCGACGCCGTCGAGGTGTCGGAAGAGGACATCGACAAGTCCGTCGAGCAGCTGCGCGAGCGCTTCGCCTCGACCTCCCCGGTCGAGCGCGCCGCCGAGGACGGCGACGTCCTGACGGTGAACCTCGAGGCCAAGGTGGACGGCGAGGTCCTGGAGGACGGCGTCGCCCAGGGCGTCACCTACACCGTCGGCTCCGGTGAGCTCCTCGACGGCATCGACGACGCCGTCAAGGGCCTCGAGGCCGGCGGCGAGGCCACCTTCACCTCCGAGCTCAAGGGCGGCTCCGCCGAGGGCAAGGAGGCCGAGGTCAAGGTCGAGGTCACCGAGGTCAAGTCCCGCGAACTTCCCGAGCTGGACGACGAGTTCGCGCAGCTGGCCAGCGAGTTCGACACCCTCGAGGAGCTCCGCGAGGACAGCCGCAAGCGCCTCGCGCAGATGAAGACGTACGACCAGGCCACCCAGGCGCAGGAGAAGGTCCTGGACGAGCTGCTCAAGCTCGTCGAGGTGCCGATGCCGGAGAAGCTGCTCGCGGACGAGATCCAGACCCGCAAGCACAACCTGGTCAACCACCAGCTCGCCCAGATGGGTCTCGACCTCGCCAAGTACCTGGAGATCCAGGGCAAGACCGAGGAAGAGTTCGACGCCGAGACCAAGGAGCAGGCGGAGAAGGGCATCAAGACCCAGTTCATCCTCGATGAGCTGGTCAACAAGGAGAAGCTGAACGTCAGCCAGGAGGAGCTCACCGAGCACCTCATGCGCCGCGCGCAGTCCTCCGGCATGTCCCCCGACCAGTTCGCCCAGGCCGTCGTCGAGGGTGGCCAGGTGCCGATGCTCGTCGGCGAGGTCGCCCGCGGCAAGGCGCTCGCGGTGGTCGTCGAGGCCGCCACGGTCAAGGACACCAACGGCGTGGTCATCGACCTGGACGACGAGGACGAGACCGCCGAGACGGTTGCCGAGGAGGTCGTCGCGGCCGCCGAGGGCGCCGACGAGGCCGCCGCCGACGAGAAGCCCGAGGCCTGAGCTTCCGCCGTCCCACGGCATTCCTGACCACGGGCCCGAACACGCACGTCCGCGTGTTCGGGCCCGTGGTCGTCCCCGCGCAGTACGGAAGTCATACCGGACCGGTGAGCCTGCGCTCACAGCGAACAGTTCTCAATGCGGGATGGCGTTGTCCGACCTGCGCGTTAGGGTCCGTAGATACGAGGGCAGGGGAGTCCCTGAAACCGCGCCGCGCACGATACGGCGCAGATCCCCGCGCCCCGGCAGACGACGCTGAGACGGTCGCGAACCGTCCGACAACGAGCAGGTGGACACGTGACGATCCCGATGCCTTCCGCCGCCGCTGAGCCGACCTTTGGTGGCCTCGGCGACCAGGTCTACAACCGGCTGCTCGGCGAGCGGATCATCTTCCTCGGCCAGCCGGTCGACGACGACATCGCCAACAAGATCACCGCGCAGCTGCTTCTCCTGGCCGCGGACCCGGACAAGGACATTTTCCTCTACATCAATTCCCCGGGCGGCTCGATCTCGGCCGGCCTCGCGATCTACGACACCATGCAGTACATCAAGAACGACGTGGTGACGATCGCGATGGGCCTGGCCGCCTCCATGGGCCAGTTCCTGCTGAGCGCCGGCACCCCGGGCAAGCGCTTCGCGCTGCCGAACGCCGAGATCCTCATCCACCAGCCCTCCGCGGGCCTCGCCGGCTCCGCCTCGGACATCAAGATCCACGCCGAGCGGCTGCTGCACACCAAGAAGCGCATGGCCGAGCTGACCGCCTTCCACACCGGTCAGACCGTCGAGCGCATCACCCATGACTCGGACCGCGACCGCTGGTTCTCCGCCGACGAGGCCAAGGAGTACGGCCTCATCGACGATGTGATGGGCTCCGCCACCGGCGTTCCGGGCGGGGGCGGCACCGGGGCCTGAGCCCCGTACCACTCGCCCCACAGCCACCCCAGCCCACTTGATCGCCACCAGGACGGTGAACACCACGATGAACAACTTCCCCGGCAGCGGCCTGTACCAGGGCGCGCAGTCCGAGTTTTCCGGCCCGCGTGCCGAGTCCCGCTACATCGTGCCGCGCTTCGTCGAGCGCACCTCGCAGGGCGTGCGCGAGTACGACCCGTACGCGAAGCTCTTCGAGGAGCGCGTGATCTTCCTCGGCGTGCAGATCGACGACGCCTCGGCCAATGACGTCATGGCGCAGCTGCTGTGCCTGGAGTCGATGGACCCGGACCGCGACATCTCCATCTACATCAACTCGCCCGGCGGCTCCTTCACGGCGCTCACGGCGATCTACGACACCATGCAGTTCGTCAAGCCGGACATCCAGACGGTCTGCATGGGCCAGGCCGCCTCGGCCGCCGCGGTGCTGCTCGCCGCCGGCACGCCCGGCAAGCGCATGGCGCTGCCCAACGCCCGCGTCCTGATCCACCAGCCCTACAGCGAGACCGGTCGCGGTCAGGTCTCCGACCTGGAGATCGCCGCCAACGAGATCCTTCGGATGCGGACGCAGCTCGAGGACCTGCTGGCCAAGCACTCCTCGACGCCCATCGAGAAGATCCGCGACGATATCGAGCGCGACAAGATCCTGACCGCCGAGGAGTCGCTGGCGTACGGTCTGGTCGACCAGATCGTTTCGACGCGGAAGTCGTCCGTTTCGATCGGCTAGCGATCTTCGCTAAGTGAGCCGGAGCGTTGCCCCCTTGGACCGGGTCGGGACCGAGTGAACCGAGTCGGTCCAAGGGGGGCCCGTACAGGGGGCCCGGCAAGGTACCGTCGATAGGCAAGCACCCGGGTCCGTGGAGCAATGCGGATCCCAGGCGAAGGGGAAGCACCTCGTGGCACGCATCGGTGACGGCGGCGACCTGCTCAAGTGCTCATTCTGCGGAAAGAGCCAGAAGCAGGTGAAGAAGCTCATCGCGGGACCTGGTGTGTACATCTGCGACGAGTGCATCGACCTCTGCAACGAAATCATCGAGGAGGAGCTCGCCGAGACCTCCGAGGTGCGCTGGGAAGAGCTCCCCAAGCCCCGGGAGATCTACGAGTTCCTGAACGGCTATGTGGTGGGGCAGGACCCCGCCAAGAAGGCGCTCTCGGTCGCCGTCTACAACCACTACAAGCGGGTGCAGGCGGGCGAGAACGGCGGCGGCCGCGGGGACGAGGGCATCGAGCTCGCCAAGTCCAACATCCTGCTGCTCGGCCCCACCGGCTCCGGCAAGACGCTGCTGGCACAGACGCTGGCCCGGATGCTCAACGTCCCCTTCGCGTTCGCCGACGCCACGGCGCTGACGGAGGCCGGCTATGTCGGCGAGGACGTCGAGAACATCCTCCTCAAGCTGATCCAGGCCGCGGACTTCGACATCAAGAAGGCCGAGACCGGCATCATCTACATCGACGAGATCGACAAGGTCGCCCGCAAGAGCGAAAACCCCTCGATCACGCGAGACGTCTCGGGCGAGGGCGTCCAGCAGGCCCTCCTCAAGATCCTGGAAGGCACCACCGCCTCGGTCCCGCCGCAGGGCGGCCGCAAGCACCCCCACCAGGAATTCATCCAGATCGACACGACGAACGTCCTGTTCATCGTGGGCGGTGCCTTCGCCGGCCTGGAGAAGATCATCGAGGCCCGGTCCGGCGCCAAGGGCATCGGCTTCGGCGCCACGATCCGCTCCAAGCGGGAGATCGAGTCCAAGGACCAGCTCCAGGAGGTCATGCCGGAGGACCTGGTGAAGTTCGGGATGATCCCCGAGTTCATCGGCCGCCTCCCGGTCCTCACCTCCGTCCACAACCTCGACCGCGAGGCGCTGCTCCAGATCCTCGTCGAGCCGCGCAACGCCCTCGTCAAGCAGTACAAGCGCCTCTTCGAACTCGACGGCGTCGAGCTGGACTTCGACCGCCCCGCCCTCGAGGCCATCGCCGACCAGGCCATCCTCCGCGGCACGGGCGCGCGCGGCCTGCGCGCGATCATGGAGGAGGTCCTGTCCTCCGCCATGTACGAGGTGCCGTCCCGCAAGGACGTCGCCCGGGTCGTCATCACGGCGGACGTCGTTCACTCGAACGTGAACCCGACACTGGTCCCGCGCACCCGCGGGGAGTCGGGCGAGCCGCACGAGAAGAGCGCGTAGCTGTAGCCGACTCCGATAGATGCGCGAAACCGCCCGGCAGCGGGGTGCTGCCGGGCGGTTCGGTGTGTTGTAGAGGCTTGTCAGGTGTGCAGAAGCCGCGTAGCAGGCTGTCTCGGGTCAGTGTGGTGGCAACTTGAAGCCCTGGCCGCAGCTGCCGCTATGCGTCGTACTGCCTTGCGCATAAGAAACCCCCCTTAGGCTGAAGGCGACCTTTTCGGTCGATCAGTGGTTAACATACCGGCGGGTATGGCCGCACTAAAGGTTTTCGTAATGTTTCGGCCAATGACCTGCCGAATGCGTCGATTCGCGTACAGGGGAACCGAAGGGCCCTCGACGGGATATCCGTCGAGGGCCCTTTCGTGGTCAGCCGACCGCTGGGGAAGTGTTACTTCTCCTTGCGGACTTCCTCGCGGATCTTGGCGGTCTTCTCGGCCGCATCGTCACCCTCGGGCGCGTGCTCTCCGACCTGGCCGGTCTTCTCGTCCAGCTGGTCTACGAACGTGACCGCGCCGATCGCACTCTTGTCGGCCCAGATGCAACTGACGGCGTTGGCGGACATGCTCACGCTGCCCGCGGAGAACGAGATCTTGAACTTCTTGCACTGCAGCGTCGCACCGTCGAAGCCGTCCGGCGAGTAAGACTCCGCATCGTCGACGGTTTCGAACGAGGCCTTTGAGCCTCCGCCTGTCAGGTTCTTCTTCATGTTCGCTTCTTGCTGGGCGAACATCTGGTCGACAGCACCCTCGGGGTCGCTGATCTTTCCGTAGACGCCGGTCAGATCCAGCGTTGCACCGCTGGTCTTCTTGTAGCCGGCGTGGGTCTTCTTGCCTTCGGTGACCCCCAGTGCCTTGGCGGTCTCGTCCTTGAAGTCCGTAGCGGTACCAGACATGGGGGCCTTGGAGTACTGCCCAAGCAGCTTGTCCGGCAGTGAGATCGTGTAAGGCTTCACATCACCGCCCCCACCCGAGCCGAACACGAAGTAAGCCCCCACGCCGATCGCCGCCACCACGGCCACCGCGCCGATGATCAGGCCGATCTTCTTGCCGCCGCCACCGCTCTCCGGCGGGCCCTGGGGGATCGCGCCGTACGGGGTCTGCTGCTGGCCGTAGCCGGGCTGCTGGCCCTGCTGGGGGTAGCCGTAGCCGGGCTGCGGGGCCTGGCCCTGCTGGGGGTAGCCGTAGCCCTGCTGCTGCGGGGGCACCTGGCCGCCCTGCTGCGGGTAGCCGTAGCCGGGCTGCGGGGCCTGCGGCTGCTGCGGCTGGCCGTACGGGCCGGGCTGCTGGGGCTGCTGGCCGTACGGGCCGGGCGGCGGCTGGTTGAAGCTCATGGAGCGGTTCCCCTCGTAACTACTGTTGGCAGCCAACCTGAGCCGTGCTGCCCGCATCTGATTTTTATGCGCTGCGAACATCCTGTACGACGCCGCCGACGGTCAGTGCCCCGGGGGCGAAACCGATTCGAAGCTGCTACATAGCCGCCCGTACACTGTCCGTCGTGACCGAGAACACTCAGCAGAGCAACCACAGCGCCCCCGAACTGCCGACTCAGTACACGCCGGCCGATGTAGAGGGGCCGCTGTACGAGCGCTGGGTAGAGCGGGGCTACTTCGAGGCGGACGAGAAGAGCGAGAAGCCGCCGTACACCATCGTCATCCCGCCGCCGAACGTCACGGGCTCCCTGCACCTGGGGCATGCCTTCGAGCACACGCTCATCGACGCGCTGACCCGCCGCAAGCGGATGCAGGGCTACGAGACCCTGTGGCAGCCGGGCATGGACCACGCCGGTATCGCGACCCAGAACGTCGTGGAGCGGGAGCTCGCCAAGGAAGGCGCCTCGCGGCACGACCTCGGCCGCGAGGCCTTCGTCGAGCGGGTCTGGCAGTGGAAGAACGAGTCCGGCGGGCAGATTTCGGGCCAGATGCGGCGCCTCGGCGACGGCGTCGCCTGGTCGCGTGAGCGGTTCACGATGGACGAGGGGCTGTCGAAGGCCGTCCAGACCATCTTCAAGCGCCTCTACGACGACGAGCTGATCTACCGCGCCGAGCGCATCATCAACTGGTGCCCCCGCTGTCTGACCGCCATCTCGGACATCGAGGTGGAGTATCAGGACGACGACGGTGAGCTGGTGTCGATCCGTTACGGCGAGGGGGATGCGTCGATCGTCGTCGCCACCACTCGCGCCGAGACGATGCTCGGTGACACCGCCGTCGCCGTTCACCCCGAGGACGAGCGCTACGCCCACCTCGTCGGCACCGAGATCGAGCTGCCGCTGACCGGCCGCCGCATCCCCGTCGTCGCGGACGAGCACGTCGACCCGGAGTTCGGTACGGGTGCGGTGAAGGTGACGCCGGCGCACGACCCGAACGACTTCGAGATCGGGCGGCGGCACGGCCTGACCAACCTCGCCGTTCTCGACGAGCGCGGTGTCATCACGGCGCACGGCCCGTTCCAGGGGCTGGACCGCTTCGAGGCCCGCTCCGCGATCGTCGGTGCGCTGCGCGCCGAGGGCCGGATCGTCTCCGAGAAGCGCCCGTACACGCACTCCGTCGGGCACTGCTCGCGCTGCAAGACCACCATCGAGCCGCGGCTGTCGATGCAGTGGTGGGTCAAGGTCGGCCCGCTGGCGAAGGCCGCGGGCGACGCGGTGCGGGACGGCAAGGTCGCGATTCATCCCAAGGAGATGGAGTCGCGGTACTTCGGCTGGGTGGACAACCTTCACGACTGGTGCATTTCGCGGCAGTTGTGGTGGGGACACCGCATTCCGGTCTGGTACGGCCCGAACGGTGAAGTCGTCTGCGTCGGCCCGGATGAGCAGCCGCCGAGCGGCGAGGGATGGCACCAGGACACCGACGTCCTGGACACCTGGTTCTCGTCCGGCCTGTGGCCCTTCTCCACGCTGGGCTGGCCTGAGCGGACGCCGAGCGTCGAGAAGTTCTATCCGAACTCCGTGCTGGTCACCGGCTACGACATCCTCTTCTTCTGGGTCGCCCGGATGATGATGTTCGGGCTGTACGCGATGGACGGCACCCCGCCGTTCCACACCATCGCGCTGCACGGCATGGTCCGCGACCAGTTCGGCAAGAAGATGTCCAAGTCGTTCGGTAATGCGGTCAACCCGCTGGACTGGATGGACGCCTACGGGTCGGACGCCGTCCGCTTCACCCTCGCCCGCGGCGCCAACCCCGGTGTCGACGTCCCGATCGGCGAGGACTGGGTCCAGGGCTCCCGTAACTTCGCCAACAAGATCTGGAACGCCACCCGCTTCGCGCTGATGAACGGCGCGACGGTGGAGGGCGAACTCCCGCCCGCCGAGCAGCTGTCGGCGACCGACCGGTGGATCCTCTCCCGGCTGAACGAGGTCATCGCCGAGGTCGACGGCTTCTACGAGGACTACCAGTTCGCGAAGCTGTCCGACGCCCTCTTCCACTTCGCGTGGGACGAGGTCTTCGACTGGTACGTCGAGCTGTCGAAGACGACGTTCATGGCGGGCGGTCCGGCCGCCGACGCCTCGCGCCGGGTCCTCGGCGAGGTCCTGGACGTCACGCTGCGGCTGCTGCACCCGATCGTGCCGTTCGTCACCGAGACGCTGTGGACGACGCTGACCGGCGGCGAGTCCGTCGTCATCGCCGACTGGCCGAAGGACTCGGGCTTCCGGGACACGGCCGCCGAGCGGGAGATCGAGACCGTTCAGCAGGTCGTCACCGAGGTCCGGCGGTTCCGGTCCGACCAGGGGCTGCAGCCCGGCCAGAAGGTTCCGGCGCAGCTGGACCTGTCCGGCACGGCGCTGGCCGCGCACGAGGCCGCGATGCGGTCGCTGCTGCGGCTGCAGCCGGCCGGTGACGGCTTCAGCGCCACCGCCTCGCTGCCGGTCGCGGGGGCGACGGTCGCGCTGGATCTGTCCGGTGCGATCGACGTCGAGGCCGAGCGCAAGCGGCTGACGAAGGACCTGGGCGCGGCCGAGAAGGAGAAGGCGCAGGCCACCGCCAAGCTCGGCAACGAGGCGTTCCTCGCCAAGGCGCCGGAGAAGGTCGTGGACAAGATCCGCGGCCGGCTGGAGGCCGCGGAGGCGGACATCGTCCGGATCACCGCGCAGCTGGCGGCTCTGCCCACGGCGTAGCAGCACCTGCCTGATGGCTCGGCGCAGGCCCCTCGTCCGTACGGGCGGGGGGCCTGCGGCGTCCCCGGCGGCCGCCGCGCCGCCCCCGCTCCCGTACGGGCCAGAGCAGGACGTACGCCGTCGAGACGACCACGAAGACCAGGCGGATCAGGCCGCGGGCCGAGTCGTCCGGGACGACGAACACGCTGCCGTAAAGGATCAGCAGGGCCAGCCAGCTCCACCAGGGGACCAGGCGGCGCTGGCCGATGACGTCCCAGAGCAGCGTGCCGAGCAGCACCGACGCGGTGTAGTACGTGTAGACGCTGGGGTCGAGGACGATGCGGGCGTTGGCGCCCAGCAGGACCACCGCCGCCCAGCGGCCGCGCCACACGGCGATGGTGCCCAGGGCGAGGCCCAGGGCGGCCTGCGCGGGGCGGTCCCAGCCGGGGGTTTCCGGGTCGCCGACGCCCAGCCAGCGCAGCGCGGACGCCGGATGGTTCGGGATGGCGAACTTGGCCGCCGCGAAGGACTGCGCATCGCCGAGGAAGAACGGCAGCCAGGCGACGGCGACCAGGCCCGCGCACCAGAGCCCGGCCCGCAGCCACTTCTCCCGGGGCAGCGCCAGCAGGAGGGGGAGGAAGGCCAGGGCGGTCGGCTTGGAGTCCATCGCGAGGGCGAGGAAAGCGCCGGTCAGGGCGGCGTTGCCGCGGGTGACGGACCGTACCGCGAGGGTGGTGAAGAACAGCGCGAGGACGTCGTCGAGGTGCCCGAAGCGGACCGCGACCTCGATCCACATGGGGATGAAGGCCAGCCCGGCGATCAGTACCCGCTGCCGCAGCCGCTGGTGGTTCGTGCCGGTGCCCAGGAAGTGGTGCGCGGCGCTGCGGCCCGCCAGTACGACGATGACCAGGCCGAGCAGCGACATCAGAGCCGCGGCGAGGAACTGGCCGGTGGCCTCGGGGAAGGGGTTGAACAGGCCGGCGGTCAGGAAGCTGAGCGGGCCCATCTGGAGCTCGGGGTGATGGGCGTAGAGATTGAGGCCGCCGGTGCCGTCGCCCGCGGTGCCCTGGTAGATCAGCTCGCCGCCGGTGCGCAGATAGTGCCAGGAGAAGCCGCCGTGCGGCTCGACCACGACGAACCAGAGGACGGTCCAGGCGGAGAGCAGGATCAAATGCATCCGCTGACTGATTGCCGGCACCTGTCTTCCGCTCCCGCCTCTCCGTTCGCTGCCTGCTGGTGATCACCGGGGCACACGGCCCGCCGTGGAAGAGGGAAAAACGCGGCGGAAAGTTGCCCCGGCCGCGCCGATTCGCCCGCCGCGCGCCACTACCGGCCGTCCTCATGGCGCTCTCATGGCGCTCTCATGAAGGCCAGGCACCGTGGACCGGAATGCCGGGGTTTCGCCGGCGCCGCACGTCCAGCACCGAGGAGCCGAGCCCCATGAACACGCCACTGCGACGGGTCTCGGTCTTCTGCCTCGCCCTGGTCCTCGCGCTGATGGGCTGGGCCACCTGGCTCCAGGCCGCACGGGCCGGCGACTACATGGACGATCCGCACAATCCCCGGGTGGCGATCGGCAAGTACGCGGCGCCACTGGGCAACATCCTCGTCGACGGGGAGCCGGTGACCGGATCGGCCGCCACCTCGTCCACGCTGAAGTACAAGCGGACCTACAAGAACGGCCCGCTGTACGCCCCGGTGACCGGTTTCACCTCGCAGATCTTCGGCAGCAACCAGCTGGAGAGCCTCTACGGCGACCTCCTGGACGGCTCCGACGGCCGGCTGCAGAGCCCCGCCGACGCGGTGCTGCACGAGCGGGCCAAGGGCGGCGACGTGGCCACGACCATCGACTCCAAGGTCCAGAAGGCGGGCTACGAGGCGCTGGGGGACAAGAAGGGCGCGGCGGTCGCCCTGGACCCGGCGACCGGGCGGATCCTGGGCATGGTCAGCACGCCCTCGTACGACCCGGGGAAGTTCGCCGGCTCCGGCAGCGCCGACCAGAAGGCCTGGAAGGCGATGTCCGAGGACGGCGACGAGCCCAATGTGAACCGCGCGCTGCGCCAGGCCCTGCCGCCCGGCTCGACCTTCAAGCTGGTGGTGGCCGCGGCCGCCCTGGAGAACGGCCTGTACTCCTCGGTGGACGAGCCCACCCACAGCCCCGACCCGTACACCCTCCCGCACACCCGCACCGAGCTCACCAACGAGAACGCGGCCGCGCCCTGCAGGAACGCCACCCTGCGCACCGCGCTCCAGTACTCCTGCAACACCGTCTTCGCGAAGATCGCCGCCGATCTGGGCAAGGACAAGGTCGCGGCGCAGGCCGAGAAGTTCGGGTTCAACGACGGCAAGGTGGACGTCCCGGTCCGGGCGGCCAAGAGCCTCTACCCGAAGGACATGGACGCGGCCCAGACCGCACTGTCGGGGATCGGCCAGTTCAACGACCAGGCCACCCCGGTCCAGATGGCGATGGTCGCCTCGGCCATCGCCAACGGCGGCGAACTGAAGACGCCGCAGCTGGTGGACAAGCTGACCGACGGCGGCGGCAACACCGTCCAGCGCAACGGCCCCAAGACGTACGGAAAGACGATGTCCGCCCGCACCGCCGAGCAGCTGCGGTCGGCGATGGAGACGGTCGTGGACAAGGGGACCGGATCGAACGCGAAGATCGACGGACTGACCGTAGGCGGCAAGACCGGGACCGCCCAGCACGGCGTCGACAACAGTGGTACGCCATATGCCTGGTTCGTCTCGTACGCCCGCAATGCCGCGGGGCAGCAGGTCGCGGTCGCCGTGATGGTCGAGGACGGGCATGCGGCGCGCAACGAGGTGTCCGGCAACGGGCTCGCCGCGCCGGTGGCCCGCGCCATGATGAAGGCCGCGCTCTCCTAGGGGAAGGGGGGCTGTCCTGGGCGAATGCGGCGGGGGCGGCGCGGCGCGTCCGCTGTCGGAGGTGCCTCGTAGACTTGTCGTCGTGAGCGAGCGCCCCGGAAACGACGACCCCGACCCGACCACCCCCGACCCGGCAGACGCCTTCGAGGAGCTGGTGGAGGCCGAGACCAACCGCGATCCCGACCTGGCGGTGATCGAGGCCGGCAGCCGGACGCTGCGCGCGCAGGCCGGCCCGCCGCAGGGGGACGCGGTGCCCGCCCGGCCCGCCGACCCCGAGGTGGACCGCGCGCTGCGCGCCGTCGAGGAGGAGCTGGCCGGCCGCTGGGGCGAGACCAAGCTCGACCCGTCGGTCGAGCGGATCGTGGCGCTGCTGGACATCCTGGGCTCGCCGCAGCGCGCCTACCCCTCCATCCACATCACGGGCACGAACGGCAAGACCAGCACGGCCCGCATGATCGAGGCCCTGCTGGGCGCGTTCGAGCTGCGTACGGGCCGCTACACCAGCCCGCACGTCCAGTCGGTCACCGAGCGGATCAGCCTGGACGGCGCCCCGATCGCGGCCGAGCGGTTCATCGAGACCTACCGCGACATCGCGCCGTATGTGGAGATGACCGACACCCAGCAGGAGTACCGCCTCTCGTTCTTCGAGGTGCTGACGGCGATGGCGTTCGCCGCCTTCGCGGACGCCCCGGTGGACGTCGCGGTCGTCGAGGTCGGCATGGGCGGCACCTGGGACGCGACGAACGTCATCGACGGCGATGTCGCCGTGATCACCCCGATCTCGCTGGACCACACCGACCGGCTCGGCGAGACGCCCGAGCAGATCGCCGTCGAGAAGTCCGGGATCATCAAGAAGGACGCCACGGTCGTCCTGGCCCAGCAGCCGGTGGACGCGGCGTCCGTGATGCTCAAGCGCGCGGTCGAGGTCGACGCCACGGTCGCCCGTGAGGGCATGGAGTTCGGGGTGCTCACCCGCGAGGTGGCGGTCGGCGGTCAGATGCTGACGCTGCGCGGGCTGGGCGGCGAGTACCCGGAGGTCTTCCTGCCGCTGTACGGCGCCCACCAGGCGCACAACGCCGCGGTGGCGCTCGCCGCGGTGGAGGCGTTCTTCGGCATCGGCTCCGACCACGCCCGCACGCTCGACATCGACACCGTCCGCTCCGCCTTCGCCGCGGTCTCCTCGCCGGGCCGGATGGAGGTCGTACGGCGCAGCCCGACCGTCGTCCTGGACGCGGCGCACAACCCCGCCGGCGCGCAGGCGGCGGCCGAGGGCGTCACCGAGGCGTTCGGTTTCAGCCGTCTGGTGGGCGTCGTCGGCGCCAGCGCGGACAAGGACGTACGGGGCTTCCTGGAGGCGTTCGAGCCGATCTTCGCCGAGGTCGTGGTGACCCGTAATTCCAGCCATCGCGCGATGGACCCCGATGACCTGGCGGCCGTCGCCGTCGAGGTCTTCGGCGCCGAGCGGGTCGTCGTCGAGCCGCGCCTCGACGACGCGCTGGAGGCGGCGATCACGCTCGCCGAGGAAGAGGGCGAGTTCTCCGGTGCGGGTGTGCTGGTGACGGGTTCCGTGATCACGGTCGGCGAGGCCCGGCTGCTGCTGGGGAGGAGCTGACCATGCGGACCCTGTGCGCGAGCACGCTGATCGGCGAGTTCTTTGTGATCGGCTTCGCCGGGCTGGTGGCGATGCAGCTCAGCGACGTGCCGACGGCAACGGTCTGGACGGTCAGCGGGATCGCCATGCTGCTGAGCATCGTGCTGTGCGGCATGCTGACCCGCCCCGGCGGCGTCCAGCTGGGCTGGGCGTTGCAGATCGCCCTGATCGCCAGCGGTTTCGTCATCCCGGCGATGTTCTTCCTGGGCGCGGTGTTCGCGGCGCTGTGGTGGGCGTCGGTCCACTTCGGCCGCAAGATCGATGAGGCGAAGGCGCGCTGGGCCGAGGCCGAGGCGCCCGCGGCGGGCTGACGGCCGGAGGGCCGGCAACGTGGGGGAGCGGCAAAGCGCAGCGGAGCGGCCCTGTAGCCTCGGTGCACCCGCTGACCGTTTGTACGTATACCTGGGAGCCCCTTCGTGAGCCAGCGCACGCTCGTTCTTCTCAAGCCCGACGCCGTCCGACGTGGTCTGGTCGGCGAGATCATCGGCCGTATCGAGAAGAAGGCCGGCTGGACGATCGCCGCGCTGGAGCTGCGCACCCTGGACCGTGGCCTCCTCGAGCAGCACTACGCCGAGCACGTCGGCAAGCCGTTCTACGAGCCCCTGGTCCAGTTCATGTCCTCCGGACCGGTCGTCTCGCTCGTCGTCGAGGGTGAGCGGGTCATCGAGGGCGTGCGCGCGCTGGCCGGGCCGACTGACCCGATTGCCGCACCGAGTGGGTCCATTCGTGGGGACTTTGGCACGATCACCCGAGAGAATCTGATCCACGCCTCGGATTCCGAAGAGTCCGCCGAGCGCGAGATCAAGATTTTCTTCCCGGGAATTTCCTGAGACATCGTCAGGCGTATAACCCTTGTGACCAGGGGCGACCGATGGAATCATCGGTCGCCCCTTGGCATATGCGACTCGATCGGGGGAACGCATCCCCGCGACACGACGTCACCGTTAAGGGGGGCGGGTGCGTGTACGGCTGACAATGGCGCGCAAGGCTCCACCGTGTTCGAGTGGGTGGCACGGCGAGACTACGATGGAGCTTCCGCGTTATTCAGCGCATCACCTCCTGCCGACCTCAAGTAAGCATTCGCTCCAGTTGGGAAGGCCAGACGTATCCTCATGGGGAACAACATGTCGTTCATCGGCCGTGACATGGCTGTCGACCTCGGGACCGCCAACACGCTGGTGTACGTCAGGGGCCGCGGCATCGTCCTCAACGAGCCGTCGGTCGTGGCCATCAACACCAACACCGGCGGCATCCTCGCGGTAGGGGCCGAGGCGAAGAAGATGATCGGGCGCACGCCCGGCAACATCGTCGCCGTACGCCCCCTGAAGGACGGCGTCATCGCCGACTTCGAAATCACCGAGCGGATGCTCCGCTACTTCATCCTCAAGATCCATAAGCGGCGCTATCTGGCCCGCCCGCGGGTGGTCGTCTGCGTTCCCTCCGGAATCACCGGAGTTGAGCGCCGCGCCGTCATCGAGGCCTCGACCCAGGCCGGCGCGCGCCAGGTCCACATCATCGAGGAGCCGATGGCCGCGGCGATCGGCTCCGGCCTGCCGGTCCATGAGGCCACCGGCAACATGGTCGTGGACATCGGCGGCGGCACGACCGAGGTCGCGGTCATCTCGCTCGGCGGGATCGTCACGGCCCAGTCCATCCGGGTGGCCGGCGACGAGCTCGACAACGCGATCATCCAGCACATCAAGAAGGAGTACAGCCTTCTGCTGGGCGAGCGCACCGCCGAGAGCATCAAGATCACCATCGGTTCGGCGTACGACCTCGAGCAGGACGAGCACACCGAGATCCGCGGCCGCGACCTGGTCTCCGGCCTGCCCAAGACCGTGGTCATCTCGGCCGCCGAGGTCCGCAAGGCCATCGAGGAGCCGGTCAACTCCATCGTCGACGCGGTCAAGACGACCCTCGACAAGTGCCCGCCGGAGCTGTCCGGCGACGTCATGGACCGCGGCATCGTGCTCACCGGAGGCGGCGCCCTGCTGCGCGGCCTCGACGAGCGGCTGCGCCGCGAGACCGGTATGCCCATCCACATCGCCGAGGACCCGCTCGACTCCGTCGCGCTCGGTTCCGGCAAGTGCGTCGAGGAGTTCGAGGCGCTCCAGCAGGTCCTCGACTCCCAGCCGCGCAGGTAAGACGTCCCGAGGCCCGGCCCCGCCCGCGGCGCGCCGTACGCACGCCGCGGGGCCGGCGCCACACCGCAGTACCCGATTCATCCGCTGAATCGTTGATATACAGACACAACCCTTCTCCACCGGTACAACATCCCGACAGACACGGTGCCCTGATACGTCACCATCGGCACCGCTCATAAGGCACAACGCTCAACTCCCGAACGAGACCGGCGCGGGCCCGCAGCCGGCCGGTCCTACGAGGAAGGACACGGCCGCCGCACGTGAGGGACACACGAGAGAGCCGGCTGCTGCTGGTGCTGCTGGTCGCGATCGCGTTCGCGCTGATCACGGTCGATATCCGCGGCGGTGAACAGTCCCCGCTCGACGGTGCCCGGCAAGCCGCCGCCTCCGCCTTCGGACCGGTCGAGAACGGCGTCGCGCACGTCATCAGCCCGGTCGGCAACGCCGTCGGCGCCGTACGGGACTCCGGGGAACGGCACAACCGCATCGCCCGCCTGGAGCAGGAGAACGCCGCCCTCAAGGCCAAGCTCGGCTCCGCCGACCGCAACCGCAGCCGCGCCGGCCAGCTCGACAAGATGCTCAAGACCGCCGGCGCCGGCCAGTACGGCATCAAGGGCGCCCAGGTCATCGCCATCGGCGCGGCCCAGGGCTTCTCCTGGACGGTCACCATCGACGCCGGCAGCCGCGACGGCATCGCCCGCGACATGACCGTCCTCAACGGCGACGGTCTCGTCGGCCGGGTCACCACCGTCGGCGCCGACACCGCCACCGTGCTGCTGGCCAACGACCCCGACTTCACCGTCGGCACCCGGATGGAGAAGACCAACGAGATCGGCTTCGCCAACGGCCAGGGCGGCCGCTCGCTGCGCGTCCAGCTGCTCAACGGCAAGGCCACGGTCAAGAAGGGCGACCGCCTGGTCACCTTCGGCTCCAGCGCCGACAAGCCGTTCGTCCCCGGCGTCCCGGTCGGCCAGGTCGTCAAGGTCGAGCCGTCCAACGGCGATCTGACCCGCACCCTCCAGGTCCGTCCCTACGTCGCCTTCTCCCAGCTCGACGTCGTCGGCGTGGTCGTTCAGCCGCCCCGCACGGACCCGCGGGACACCGTCCTGCCGGCGAAACCGGCCAAACCGAAGCCGGCGCCGACGGTCACCGTCACGGCCACCCCCACCGCGAGCGACGACGACCCCAGGAGCTGACCGATGCGCATCAACCGGATCCTGCTCGCGGCCCCTCTGGTCGTCGTCTCCCTGGTCATCCAGGTCGGCGTCCTGGCCCGCCTCCAACTGCCCGGCGCCGTACCGGACCTGCTGCTGCTGGTCGTCCTCGCCCTCGCCCTGGTCTACGGCCACGTCGGCGGCTGCCTGGTCGGCTTCGGCGCCGGACTGCTCGCCGACCTCGCCCCGCCCTCCGACCACGCCATCGGCCGCTACGCGCTGGTGCTCTGCGTCATCGGCTATGCCGCCGGACTGACCAAGCCCGACTCCGGCCAGCACCGCTCGGCGACCGTCCCCCTGATGGTCGTCATCGGTGCCGCCATCGGCTCCACCCTCATGTACGCCGGCGTCGGCGCGCTGGTCGGCGACACCGCGGCCCGGCACGTCGGCCTGGTCGGGCTGCTGCTCAGCGCCACCCTCTACGACCTGCTGCTCGCCCCGTTCATCGTCCCGCTGGTGATGGCCGCCGCGCGCAGAACGGAGAACGATCCGCTGGCCGCCGACGGCTCCGGCGGCAAGGGCGGCTCGGCCGGCAGCCGCGACCCCGCATACGGCTGGCTGAGCACCGGCACCGGCTTCAAGTCCAGCCGCGGCGGCATGAAGAAGTCCGGCTGGATCGGCGGCCAGCGCGGCGGGCTGCTCGGCAAGCAGTCCCGCGGCAAGGCGGACCGCATCAAGGGGGTCAAGCGGCTGTGAGCGGCGCAGACACCGCAGGCGCGCGGCCGACCATCGGACAGACAGTGGGGGCGCTGTGAGCAACATCCCTGAGACGGGCAGGACCTCCCGGGTCACGGTCCGGCTCATCGCGATTCAGATCCTGGTCTTCTCGCTGCTGCTCACCCTCGGCGGCCGGCTCTGGTACCTCCAGATCCGCAACGGCCAGGAGTACGCCAACGAGGCCAAGTCCAACCACGTCCAGCAGGTCGTCGAGCCGGCCACCCGCGGCTCCATCCTCGACGCGCGCGGCGTGCCGCTGGCCGACAACCAGACCCGTCTGGTCGTCTCCGCAAGCCGCACCGAGCTGCTGAAGATGAAGGACGACGGCAAGGCCGTGCTCGGCCGGCTCTCCAAGGTCCTGGGCATGTCCGAGCAGGAGATCCGCAACAAGGTCCGGCTCTGCGACGCCAAGACCCCGCAGCCCTGCTGGAACGGCTCCCCCTACCAGCCGATCCCGATCACGGACGAGGCCACCACCCAGCAGGCCCTCCAGATCCGCGAGCGCTCCGAGGACTTCCCCGGCATCAGCGCCGAGCCCACCGCGGTACGCCGCTACGCCGCCCCCGGCGACGCCAACACCGCCCAGGTCCTCGGCTATCTCTCCCCGGTCACCGACCAGGAGATCCAGAAGGCCAAGAACAGCCGCTCCCCGCTGCTGCGCTCCGACCAGATCGGCCGGTCCGGACTGGAGCGGACGTACGACAGCGATCTGCGCGGCAAGGCCGGCGTCACCCGCTACGAGGTCGACAACCTCGGCCGGGTCATCGGCAAGGCCAAGAGCGACCCCCAGGTGCCCGGCGGCAACGTCATCACCAGCATCGACGCCCGCGTCCAGGCCGTCACCGAAAAAGAGCTCGACCAGGCAATGAAGGACGCCCGCAAAGAGGTCGACAAGAACACCGGCACCAACTACAAGGCCGACTCGGGCGCCGCGGTCGTCATGGAGGCCAAGACCGGCCGGGTGGTGGCGATGGCCTCCAGCCCCGCCTACGACCCCAACGCCTGGGTCGGCGGCATCTCCGGCAAGGACTACGCCCACCTCACCGGCAAGAAGTCCAACTACCCGCTGCTCAACCGCGCGATCCAGGGCCAGGCCGCCCCGGGCTCGATCTTCAAGGTCATCTCGACCACGGCCGCGGTCAACGCCGGATACCCGTTCAACGGCCACTATCCCTGCACCAGCGCCATGAACATCGGCGGCCAGACCTTCAAGAACTTCGAGTCGGAGAACTTCGGCCCGATCAGCCTGGGGCGCGCCCTGGAGGTCTCCTGCGACACCGTCTTCTACGGCCTGGCGTACCAGCAGTGGCAGAAGGACGGCGGCAACAACCCCAGGGACCCCGCGGACTGGTTCTACAAGACGGCCCACCAGTTCGGCCTCGGCAAGGAGACCGGCATCGACCTGCCCAACGAGGTCAGCGGCCGGGTCCCGGACCGCCAGTGGAAGAAGGACTACTGGAAGGCCAACAAGGACGGCTGGTGCGCGCAGGGCAAGCACGCCGACGACTATGTCTCCAAGATCGCCAAGGAGAACTGCGAGTCCGGCATGAAGATGCGCGCCGGTGACTCGGTCAACTACTCCATCGGCCAGGGCGACACCCTCGTCACCCCCATCCAGATGGCCACCATCTACGGCGCCCTCTCCAACGGCGGCACCCTCTACAACCCGACCGTCGGCAAGGCCGTCGTCAGCCCCGACGGCAAGCACGTCCGCATGATCGAGCCCCGCTCGCACGGCAAGCTGCCCGACAGCCCCAAGACGCTCCAGCAGATCGACAGCGCACTCGCCGGCGTGGCGACCCGGGGCACCGCCGCCTGGCGGTTCGGCGGCTGGCCGCAGGACAAGATCCCGATGCACGCCAAGACCGGTACCGCCGAGGTCTACGGGAAGCAGACGACGTCCTGGTTCGCCACGTACACCAAGGACTACACGGTCGTGATGACGATCTCCCAGGGTGGTACCGGTTCCGGCGCCTCCGGTCCGGCCGTGCGCAAGATCTACAACGCCCTCTACGGCGTCAGCGACAGCGGCGACATCAACAAGAAGGCCGCGCTGCTCCCGGCACCGGAAGCCAAGCTGCCCAAGATCGAGGACGACGGCACGATCCAGGCCCAGGCCATCAAGCCGTACGTCCAGCCGAAGCCGTCGTCATCCGCATCGGGGAGCCCTCAGTGACGACCAGCCACACGTCCCGGACGTTCTCCATCCGCCGCTACAGCCCCGAACTCGGCACCTGGGGCAAGCTCACCGCGCGCGACTCGCTGGTCCGCAAGCTCGACTGGATACTGCTGCTGGCCTGTGTGGCGCTGTCCATGATGGGCGCGGTGCTGGTCTTCTCGGCCACCCGTAACCGCACCGAGCTCAACCACGGCGACGAGTACTTCTTCCTCCTGCACCACCTGCTCAACACCGGCATCGGACTGGCGCTGGCCGCGGCCACCATCTGGCTCGGCCACCGCACCCTGCGCGGCGCCATCCCGATCCTCTACGGCATGTCGGTCATCCTCGCGCTGCTCGTCCTGACCCCGCTCGGCGCCACCATCAACGGCTCGCGCTCCTGGCTGGCGATCCCCGGCGGCTTCTCCCTCCAGCCCGCCGAGTTCGCGAAGATCACCATCACGCTCGGCATGGCGGTCATCCTCGCCGCCCGGGTCGACGCCGGCGACCGCCCGCACCCCGATCACCGCACCGTCTTCCAGGCCCTGGGCCTGGCGGCGATCCCCGTCGGGATCATCCTGCTCATGCCGGACCTGGGCTCGGTCATGGTCCTCGGCGCCATCATCCTCGGCGTCCTGCTCTCCTCCGGGGCCTCCAACCGCTGGATCCTCGGCCTGCTCGGCACCGGAGTCGTCGGCTGCCTCGCCATCTGGCAGCTCGGCCTGCTCGACGACTACCAGATCGCCCGCTTCGCCGCCTTCGCCAATCCGAGCCTCGACCCGGCCGGCGTCGGCTACAACACCAACCAGGCCCGCATCGCCATCGGCGGCGGCGGACTGACCGGCTCCGGCCTCTTCCACGGCAGCCAGACCACCGGCCAGTTCGTCCCCGAACAGCAGACGGACTTCATCTTCACCGTCGCCGGCGAGGAACTCGGCTTCCTCGGCGCAGGCATGATCATCTTCCTGCTGGGCGTCGTCCTGTGGCGCGCCTGCCGGATCGCCCGCGAGACCTCCGAGCTCTACGGCACCATCGTCGCCGCCGGGATCATCGCCTGGTTCTCCTTCCAGGCCTTCGAGAACATCGGCATGACCCTCGGCATCATGCCCGTCACCGGCCTCCCGCTGCCCTTCGTCTCCTACGGCGGTACCTCGATGTTCGCCGTATGGATCGCCATAGGGCTGTTGCAGTCGATCCGGGTGCAGCGCCCGGTGTCGGCCGGCTGAGGGGACTGTCAGTGGGGCGCCCTACGCTCCAGCCATGTCTTCACTGACTCCTGACAACCCGTTAGCACACGTCCGTCTCCGGCTGATATCCGATGACTACCTGCCGCCGGAGGCGCTCGACGTCTACCAGTACGTACGGCCCGTGGCGGAGGGCCTGGTCGAGGCCCTCGCCTTCGATCTGCCCGATGCCATCCGCCTCCTCACCGACAGCGATGTCGCGGAGTTCGGGCTGGACGCCCTGAGGGCGGCCGGCCGGGCCAACCTCGCGCGGGAACCGTTCGAGTACGACACGGCCATGCTCGACGACGGCACGGTCATCCACACCGTCGGCGGCGAGTCGCTGTTCGTGGCGAGCCAGGTGCTGGTCCTCGACGAGGTGATGCGGACCACGCACGGCGCGCCGCCGCCACCGGAAGGCGTGCTGGTCACCGTCCCCGGCCGGCAGAACTTCGCCTTCCACCCGATCACCGACCACCACGCCGTCTCCGCCGCCAACGCCCTCGCGGAATTCGGCCTCGGCTCCTACGAAGAATCCCCCGACTACTCCGTCTCCCCGTGGCTGTACTGGTGGCATGACGGCACGCTGACCTCGCTGACCGCGGTCGACGAGGAAAGCCGGACGCTCGCGATCGAGCCGCCGGAGGAACTCCTGGAGATCCTGCAAGGGCTGGACGCCTAGGGGTGCAGCGCCGAGGGGGCCGGCGCGTCCGCCCCGGCCCCCTGGGCATACAGCTCGAACCACAGCGACCCGGACCGGGGCGGCCCCGCGAACGGCGTCGTCCCCCAGGCGTCGGCGAGCCGGGAGAGCAGCAGCAGCCCGAGGTCGGCGTCCTCGTCCGCCCGGGGCGCCGCCGGGACCCGTACGGGCCCGGCGGCCGAGTCATGGACGCTGATGAGCAGACCGTGCGGCGCGGTCAGCACGCGCAGCAGGATGTCGGCCGTCCCGGGGGTGCGCAGATGGGAGCGGGTGACCGCTTCCGAGGTGAGCAGCACCGCGGTCTCCAGCAGCGGGCGCAGCGGCGTACGGCGCAGCACGGGGCGCACGAAGTCGCGGGCGAGCCCGGGGGCGGCGGGGCCGCTCGGCATGCTCAGCAGGTAGGGGCGGCCGTCGGGCGGGATGCGGCCGGGGGTCCCGATGACGGCCGGGACGGTGTGGGGGTGCACGGGTGTCTCCCTCCCCGGAGGGTCGAGCGATCGCCTGGCGCCACCCAGCGTGGATGGCCGGTGACACACCGTAAGTCACCGCCGGTTGCGCGCGCCAGTGCTCCCGGTACCCCCGGCGGCGCCGTCGGATGGGTGGTCGCCCCTGGGCCGGATGACTAGATTCGATGCATGGCGGACACCGTGCGGGAGATCGAGCGGAAGTACGAGGCCACCGACGAGACCCAGCTGCCCGACCTGACCGCGGCGGACCGCGTCGCGGCCGTGGCGGAGCGGGGCGTGGCGGAGCTGGACGCCACCTATTACGACACCGTCGACCAGCGGCTGGCCTCGGCCGGCATCACGCTGCGCCGGCGGACCGGCGGCGAGGACGCGGGCTGGCATCTGAAGCTGCCCGTCGCGCTCGGGATCCGGGACGAGGTGCGCACCCCGCTCTCCGACGCGCCGCCGCCGGAGCTGACGGCGCTCGTACGGTCGCGGACGCTCGGCCGGGAGCTGGCGCCCGTCATCCGGCTGCGGACGCGGCGCACGGTGCGGCTGCTCCAGGCCGCCGACGGCACGGCCCTCGCCGAGCTCGCGGTCGACGCGGTGCGGGCGACCCGCGCCGACCGGACCGGCGCCGAGGTCCGCTGGCACGAGATCGAGGTGGAGCTGACGGGGGAGGGCGGTGGCGATGCCGCGCTCCTGGACGAGGTCGGCGCGGTGCTGGCCGCGGCGGGGGTGCGGCCCGCCACGGCGGCGTCGAAACTGGCGCGGGCGCTTGCCGAGACGGCCGCGGAGGGCGCGCCCAGCAAGCCCAGCAAGCCCAGCAAGCCGGGTAAGTCCGGCAAACCCGGCAAGCGGTCCGGCAAGAAGGCGCGCACCGCCGGGGACATCGTCCTGCGGTACGTCCGCGAGCAGGTGCGGGTGATCATCGAGCTCGACCCTGCCGTACGCCGCGACCTGCCCGACTCCGTGCACCAGATGCGGGTCGCCACCCGCCGCCTGCGCAGCGCGTTCCGCTCGTACACCAAGGTCCTCGACCGTGCCGTCACCCGCCCCATCGGTCTCGAACTCCAGTGGCTGGCAGCGGAGTTGGGAGTGGACCGGGACCGTGAGGTGCTCACCGCGCGGCTGAGCGGGGCCCTGGCGCAGGTGCCCCGGACGCTGCGGCTCGGCCCGGTGTCCGCACGGCTGCGCATCTGGTCGCAGCGGCGCCGTCTGGGCTCGCGGCGGGAGGTGCTCGCCGTACTGGACGGCGAGCGCTACCTGGAGCTGCTGCGCGGCCTTGAGGCGCTGCTGGCCGATCCGCCGCTGCGTGGGGCCGCCGCCCGGTCCGCGCCGGAGGTGCTGGTCAAGGCCGTACTGAAGGACTACGCCCGGCTGGCCGGCCGCGTCGAGGCCGCGCTCGGGACGCCACCTGGGCCTCGCCGGGACGAGGCGCTGCACGGCGCCCGCAAGGCGGCCAAGCGGGTGCGGTACGCGGCGGAGGCGGCCCGCCCGGTGCTCGGCAAACCCGCAAAAAAGTTCGCCAAGCGAACCAAGCGGGTGCAGCAGGTGCTCGGCGACCACCAGGACAGCGTCGTCGCCCGCGGCGCCCTGCGCGAGCTGGCGACCCAGGCCCAGCGGGCCGGCGAGGCCGGTTTCACCTTCGGCCTGCTCTACGGGCGCGAGGAGGCCCTGGCGGCCGAGCGGGAGCGGCAGCTGCCCGCGGTGTGGGCGAAGGCGGCCCCGCCGTCCCGCTGGTAGCACGTCGCCCGTACGGGGGGTGCCGTCGGCCGGGTTACGCTTGAGAATCGCCCTTGCCAGCTCACGAAAGTTCGTCGAGATGCCTGCCGAATCGGTCTTCCCACAGCTCGAGGCCCTGCTCCCGCATGTGCAGAAGCCCATCCAGTACGTCGGCGGTGAGCTGAATTCCACCGTCAAGCCCTGGTCGGAGTGCGACGTGCGCTGGGCGCTCATGTACCCCGACGCGTATGAGGTCGGCCTGCCCAACCAGGGCGTCATGATCCTCTACGAGGTCCTCAACGAGCAGGAGGGCGTCCTCGCCGAGCGCACGTACAGCGTGTGGCCGGACCTCGAGGCGCTGATGCGCGAGCACAACGTCCCGCAGTTCACCGTCGACGCCCACCGCCCGGTGAGCGCCTTCGACGTCCTGGGCGTTTCCTTCTCCACGGAGCTGGGCTACACCAACCTGCTCACCGCCCTGGACCTCTCCGGCATCCCGCTGGAGGCCAAGGACCGCACCGAAGACCACCCGCTGATCCTCGCGGGCGGCCACGCCGCCTTCAACCCCGAGCCGATCGCGGACTTCCTGGACTGCGCGGTCGTCGGCGACGGCGAGCAGGCGGTGCTGGAGATCACCGAGATCATCCGCACCTGGAAGAACGAGGGCCGCCCGGGCGGGCGCGACGAGCTGCTGTTCCGTCTGGCCAAGACCGGCAGCGTCTACGTCCCCAAGTTCTACGACGTCGAGTACCTGGCCGACGGCCGCATCTCCCGCGTCGTACCCAACCGCTCCGGCGTCCCGTGGCGGGTGTCCAAGCACACCGTCATGGACCTCGACGAGTGGCCTTACCCCAAGCAGCCGCTCGTCCCGCTGGCCGAGACCGTCCACGAACGGATGTCGGTCGAGATCTTCCGTGGCTGCACCCGCGGCTGCCGCTTCTGCCAGGCCGGCATGATCACGCGCCCCGTACGGGAGCGAAGCATCACCGGCATCGGCGAGATGGTGGACAAGGGCCTGAAGGCCACGGGATTCGAGGAGGTCGGCCTGCTGTCGCTGTCCTCCGCGGACCACACCGAGATCGGCGACATCGCCAAGGGCCTCGCCGACCGGTACGAGGAAGACAAGATCGGCCTGTCGCTGCCGTCGACCCGCGTCGACGCCTTCAACATCGATCTTGCCAACGAGCTGACCCGCAACGGACGCCGCTCGGGCCTGACCTTCGCGCCCGAGGGCGGCTCGGAGCGCATCCGCAAGGTCATCAACAAGATGGTCTCCGAAGAGGACCTGATCCGGACCGTCTCCACGGCCTACGGCAACGGCTGGCGGCAGGTGAAGCTCTACTTCATGTGCGGTCTGCCGACCGAGACCGACGAGGACGTCCTCCAGATCGGTGACATGGCCGTCAAGGTCATCGCCGAGGGCCGCAAGGTCTCCGGGCAGAACGACATCCGCTGCACGGTCTCCATCGGCGGTTTCGTCCCCAAGCCGCACACGCCGTTCCAGTGGGCCCCGCAGCTCTCCGCCGAGGAGACCGACGCCCGCCTCGAAAAGCTCCGCGACAAGATCCGCGGGGACAAGAAGTACGGCCGCTCCATCGGCTTCCGCTACCACGACGGCAAGCCCGGCATCGTCGAGGGCCTGCTCTCCCGCGGTGACCGCCGCATCGGCTCGGTCATCCGCGCCGTCTACGAAGGCGGCGGCCGCTTCGACGGCTGGCGCGAGCACTTCAGCTACGACCGCTGGATGAAGGCAGCCGAGGAGACGCTGCCCGCCTTCGGCGTGGACGTCGCCTGGTACACCACCCGCGAGCGCACCTACGAGGAGGTCCTGCCCTGGGACCACCTCGACTCCGGCCTCGACAAGGACTGGCTCTGGGAGGACTGGCAGGACGCCCTCGACGAGACCGAGGTCGAGGACTGCCGCTGGACCCCGTGCTTCGACTGCGGCGTCTGCCCGCAGCTCGATCTCGACATCCAGATCGGCCCCACGGGCAAGAAGCTGCTGCCGCTGACGGTCGTCAAATAGGCGGCATCCGTACGCGAGCCCGGCCCGGCCCCGCACCGCGCGGTGGCCGGGCCGAGGCACATCCGGGCCGCTCGCCGTCCCGTCCGGCACGCCCGGAAAACCGGCGCACGCAGCGGCGGTGCCGCCCCGGCGGGAACCAGCCACTCCCCTGGCACGTACTCTAGGTAGCAGTACGACCGCACTCACGAAGGACTGAGCGAACTGGGCAAGCGACAGCCCGAAGGCCCGCCGCCCGCACCGGCGGTGCAGCGCATCCGACTGCGCTACACCAAGCGCGGCCGCCTCCGGTTCACCAGCCACCGCGACTTCCAGCGCGCTTTCGAGCGGGCGCTGCGCCGCGCCGAGGTCCCCATGGCCTATTCGGCGGGCTTCACCCCGCACCCCAAGGTCTCGTACGCCAACGCCGCCCCGACGGGCACGGGCAGTGAGGCCGAGTATCTGGAGATCGCGCTCACCGAGCACCGCGATCCGGTCAGGCTCCGTGAGCTGCTGGACGAATCGCTGCCGGCCGGGCTCGATGTGACCGACGCCGTCGAGGCACACACCAGCGGTCTCGCCGACCGGCTCGAGGCCTCCGTGTGGGAGATCCGGCTCGACGAGGTCGAGGCCGATGCGGCCGCCGCCGCCGTCGAGGCGTTCCTCGCGGCGGACGAGGTGCAGGTCGAGCGCCGTACCAAGAACGGCATGCGCAGCTTCGACGCCCGTGCGGCGGTGCTGAGTCTGGAGGCCGCCGAATGTCAGGGCGATAGGCCCGACGGCAAAGCCTGTGCGATACTGCGGCTGGTTGTTCGGCATCTGACACCCGCCGTACGACCCGACGACGTCCTGTCCGGTCTCCGAGCTGCGGCCGACCTGGCGCCGCCGGTCCCCGCTGCGGTGACCAGGCTGGCGCAGGGGCCGCTCGATGCGGAGTCCGGCACGGTGACCGACCCGCTTGCGCCCGACCGCGACGCTGCCACGGCCGCCCCATCAACGGCCGCCGGAACACGTGCCGCGAAGGCGGCGAGCGGGGCCTCCCCGGCAGCCGGGGATGGCACTGCGTAGGACCGTCGTCGCCGCGTCGCCGATCAGCCAGGGAACGTCCCCGGCCCGGCAGACGCACTGACCAGGAGACTTTCGCCGGTCCCCGACCTACGGGCCCGGCGAGCGAGACGACAGCTCCCGTGCGGCGCCCACGCCCCGGACGGCGGGACCGCGCTCATCACGCGGACCGCAGCCGGAACAAGGCGCGGCGCCCGGGAGCGTGACGGGAGAACCGCCCGCATGCTCGAACCAACTGAGCCCAATGAATCCGCGCAGTCCACGGACCGTGGCGCGGATGACAATCACTCGCCGAGTGACACTCTGCCGCCGCGCCGCAGGCGCCGTGCGGCATCCCGCCCGGCCGGCCCGCCGGCCGGCACCGCCGAGACCACGGTGGTGAGCACGGAGAGCCCGGTCGCGGCGCAGCCCGCAGCCGAGGAGTCCACCGCGTCCGCGGTCATCACCGGGGACGAGGCCAAGCCCGCCCGTACCCGCCGCCGGGCGACCCGTAAGGCCACCGCGCCCACCGGTTCCCCGGAGGCCGTCGCCGCCGAGCCGGCCGAGGCCGAGGCCCCGGCAGCAGTCGAGGCCCCCGCGGCCGAGGAAGCGGCCCCGCCGGCCCGTACGCGCCGCCGCGCCACCCGTAAGGCCACCGCGCCCGCCGGATCGCCGCAGGCCGCCGCCGAGCCGGCTCCCGCTGCGGTCGAGGCGGCCGCCGAGGAGCAGCCCGCCGCCGAGGCCGCCCCGGCCGTCGTGCAGGAGGCCGCCCAGGACGAGGCCAAGCCCGCTCGCACCCGCCGCCGGGCGACCCGCAAGGCCACCGCGCCCGCCGGGGCCCCGCAGGTCAGCGAGGCCGAGGAGGCCGCCGCACCGGTCGCGCCCGCAGCCGCACCGGTCGCCGAGGAGGAGCCCGCCGAGGCGCCCGCCGCGGAGACCAAGCCCGCCCGTACCCGCCGCCGGGCGACCCGTAAGGCCACCGCGCCCGAGGGCGCGCCGCAGGCCGTCGAGGAGGCCGCTCCCGCAGCCCCCGCCGCCCGCGAGGCCGAGCCCGCCGAGCCCAAGCGCCGGGCGCGGCGCCGCGGCGAGCGGGTCGCCGAGCCGGTCGCCGCGGCGCCCCGCGCCGAGGAAGAGGCCGCGCCGGAGGCTCCGGCCCGCGGCCGTCGCCGGGCGCAGCGCCCGCCGACCGCCGTTTTCCAGGCGCCGGTCTTCACCGAGCCGATGTTCCAGACCCCGGAGAGCGCGGCCGCCGCGCACGCCGCGGCCCGTCAGGAAGAGACCGCCGTCGAGCCGGCCGCCGAGGAGCAGCCCGCCGCCGGTGCGCGCCGTCGCCGTCGTCGTGGTGCCCCGGTCGAGCCGCAGGTCGCCGCGCCGGTCGAGGAGCCGGAGGCCGAGGAGGCCGCCGAGCCCGAGGAAGCCGAGGAGACCGAGGCGCACGGCGACGAGGAGTCGGGCGAGCGTCCCTCGCGCCGCCGTCGTCGTGGTGGCCGTCGCCGTCGTCGCGGTGAGCTCGCCGAGGGCGGCGAGGAGCAGCCCGAGCACGCCCGCACCGCCGAGGAGCCGGAGGCCGAGGAGGCCGCCGAGCCCGAGGAGGAGGCCGAGGAGGCGGAGGCCGCCGACGAGCAGCCGGGCGGCGGCTCCAGCAGCAGCAGCCGCCGTCGCCGTCGTCGCCGTCGCCGCAGTGGTGACGCCGCCGAGGGCGAGGCCGGTCAGACCGACGACCCCGAGCGCACCGTCGTCAAGGTCCGCGAGCCCCGTAAGAAGGACGAGTCGACCAGCGCCGACGAGGTGCAGTCGATCAAGGGCTCGACGCGTCTCGAGGCCAAGAAGCAGCGTCGCCGCGAGGGCCGCGAGCAGGGCCGCCGCCGGGTGCCGATCATCACCGAGGCGGAGTTCCTGGCGCGCCGTGAGGCCGTCGAGCGGGTGATGGTCGTCCGCCAGAGCGGCGAGCGCACCCAGATCGGCGTGATGGAGGACAACGTCCTCGTCGAGCACTTCGTCAACAAGGAGCAGGCGACCAGCTACGTCGGCAACGTCTACCTGGGCAAGGTGCAGAACGTTCTGCCGTCCATGGAGGCCGCCTTCGTCGACATCGGCAAGGGCCGCAACGCCGTCCTGTACGCCGGCGAGGTCAACTTCGAGGCGCTCGGCATGGCCAACGGCCCGCGCCGCATCGAGACCGCGCTGAAGTCCGGCCAGTCCGTGCTGGTGCAGGTCACCAAGGACCCCATCGGCCACAAGGGCGCCCGGCTCACCAGCCAGGTCTCGCTGCCCGGCCGCTACCTGGTGTACGTGCCCGAGGGCTCGATGACCGGTATCAGCCGCAAGCTCCCGGACACCGAGCGGGCGCGGCTGAAGCAGATCCTGAAGAAGATCGTCCCCGAGGACGCGGGCGTCATCGTGCGCACCGCGGCGGAGGGCGCGAGCGAGGACGAGCTGGCGCGCGACGTCCAGCGGCTCCAGGCGCAGTGGGAGGAGATCCAGAAGAAGGCGAAGGCCACCTCCACCAGCTCTCCGTCGCTCCTCTACGGCGAGCCGGACATGACCGTCCGGGTCGTCCGCGACATCTTCAACGAGGACTTCTCCAAGGTCATCGTCAGCGGTGACGACGCCTGGGAGACCATCCACGGCTATGTCGCCCACGTCGCCCCGGACCTCACCGACCGGCTCCAGAAGTGGACTTCGGACGTCGACGTCTTCGCGACGTACCGCATCGACGAGCAGCTGATGAAGGCGCTGGACCGCAAGGTCTGGCTGCCCAGCGGCGGTTCGCTGGTGATCGACAAGACCGAAGCCATGGTCGTGATCGACGTCAACACCGGGAAGTTCACCGGTCAGGGCGGCAATCTCGAGGAGACCGTCACCAGGAACAACCTGGAGGCGGCCGAGGAGATCGTCCGCCAGCTGCGGCTGCGCGACCTCGGCGGCATCATCGTGATCGACTTCATCGACATGGTGCTGGAGTCCAACCGGGACCTGGTCCTGCGACGGCTGCTGGAGTGCCTGGGCCGCGACCGTACGAAGCACCAGGTGGCCGAGGTCACCTCGCTGGGCCTGGTCCAGATGACCCGTAAGCGGGTCGGCCAGGGCCTGCTGGAGGCCTTCTCCGAGCCGTGTGTGCACTGCAACGGCCGTGGCGTCATCGTCCACATGGACCAGCCGGCTGTGGTCGGCGGTGGCGGCAAGCGCAAGAAGAAGGGCAAGGGCGCGCCGGCCGAGCCGCACGTCCACGAGGTCGAGGCGGCCGAGCCGACCCCGGACGGCGGCGCTCCGGAGCTGGAGCCCGTCGCGGTGACCGAGGCCGAGCTGCAGCCCGCGGTGGCCGAGGCCGACGAGTGGTTCAGCAGCCCGGCCGAGGCCGAGGCGGCCGCCGGTCGTGGCCGTGGCCGTCGTCGGGTGAGCCGGAAGGTGTCCGCTCCGGCGGGCGCCCCCAAGGCCGCCGCGGAGGCCGCCGCGATCGTGGTGCCGGCCGAGCCGGTGGCGGAGCCCGTCGCCGAGCCCGAGCCGGTGGCGGAGGCCCCGGTGGCCGAGCCCGCGCCGCCGCGTCCGCGCCGCCGGGCCACCCGCAGGGCGAGCGCTCCGGCGGGATCGCCCGAGGCGTCCGGTGAGTCCGCGGCCGCCGTCGTGATCACGGCGCCGGTGGCGGAGCCCGTCGTCGAGGCCGTTGCCGAGCCGGTGGCGGAACTGGTCACGGAGCCGGCCGAGGCCGAGCCCGAGGCCGCGCCCGCCGCCAAGAAGACGGCGAAGAAGGCGACGGCCAAGAAGGCCGCGGCCAAGAAGACGACCGCGAAGAAGACCACGGCCAAGAAGGCGGCGGCGAAGAAGACCACCACCGCCAAGAAGGCCACGGTCAAGAAGACCACCACGAAGAAGACGGCGACGAAGAAGGCGGCGGCCAAGAAGACCGCTGCCGCCGAGCAGCCCGCGGTGGCGTCGGTGTCCGCTTCGACGGAGGACTAGCAGTACCCGCCGCGCCTCGGACCGTTACGGCGGTCCGGGGCCGGTTTGACCCCCTGGTCAAGGCCCCGTAACCTTGACCGTCGGTGTCTGTGTGACGCCAAACCCCTGAGCAAACACCTCTCGGTTCGCCGAGGGAGGCCGCTCGTCCACTCGGATTTCACGGGCCGTATCCCGAGCCCGTGTGAGCGGCTGGCATCAGAGGATCCGTTCCTAGCGAAAGAGAGTTCCGCGTGTACGCGATCGTGCGCACCGGCGGACGCCAGCAGAAGGTTGCTGTTGGCGACGTCATCGAGGTTGACCGCATTTCCACCAGCAAGGTCGGCGACACCGTCGAGCTCTCCACGCTGCTGGTCGTCGACGGCGACGCGGTCACCAGCGACCCGTGGGTCCTGGCGGGCGTGAAGGTCCAGACCGAGGTCGTCGACCACCACAAGGGCGACAAGATCCGGATCCAGAAGTACAAGAACAAGACCGGCTACAAGAAGCGGATCGGCCACCGCCAGCTCCACACGGCGCTGAAGATCACCGGCATCGACGCTCCGGCGAAGTAAGGGACTGAGGAGACATGGCACATAAGAAGGGCGCATCGTCCACTCGGAACGGTCGCGATTCCAATGCTCAGCGGCTCGGCGTGAAGCGCTTCGGCGGTCAGGCCGTCCTCGCCGGTGAGATCCTGGTCCGCCAGCGTGGCACCCACTTCCACCCGGGCACGGGCGTCGGCCGCGGCGGCGACGACACCCTGTTCGCCCTTGCTGCCGGTGCGGTGCAGTTCGGCACCCACCGTGGCCGCAAGGTCGTGAACATCGTCCCGGTCGCCGAATAATCTCGGCCCGGACGTAGCACAGCATCACACCAGGGGCGGACCGCCTTTTCCCGCGTGAGCGGGAAGGCCGGTCCGCCTCTGGCGTGTTACGACAGAGATATCCCAAGAGATTCCGCAGTACCCAGACCATTCCGTTCTTCCTGGAGGCACCCACCATGACCACCTTCGTGGACCGCGTCGAGCTGCATGTCGCCGCGGGTAACGGAGGCCACGGCGTGGCCTCCGTGATGCGGGAGAAGTTCAAACCGCTGGGCGGCCCCGATGGGGGCAACGGCGGCCGCGGCGGCGATGTGATCCTGGTCGTCGACCAGGCCGTCACCACGCTCCTCGAATACCACCACCACCCGCACCGCAAGGCCACCAATGGTGCGCCGGGCGCGGGCGACAACCGTTCCGGCAAGAACGGCCAGGACCTGGTGCTGCCGGTCCCCGACGGCACGGTCGTCCTCGACAAGAACGGTGAGGTCCTCGCCGACCTGATCGGGCAGGGCACCACCTTCGTCGCCGGTCAGGGCGGCCGCGGCGGCCTCGGCAACGCCGCACTGGCCTCGGCCCGCCGCAAGGCCCCCGGCTTCGCGCTGCTCGGCGAGCCCGGCGAGGCCCGCGACATCGTCCTCGAGCTGAAGACCGTCGCCGACGTGGCCCTGGTCGGCTACCCCAGCGCCGGAAAGTCCTCCCTCATCTCGGTCCTCTCGGCCGCCAAGCCGAAGATCGCGGACTACCCCTTCACCACCCTGGTGCCCAACCTCGGTGTGGTGACCGCAGGTTCGACCGTCTACACCATTGCGGACGTCCCCGGTCTGATCCCCGGCGCCAGCCAGGGCAAGGGCCTGGGCCTGGAGTTCCTGCGGCACGTCGAGCGCTGCGAGGTGCTCGTCCACGTCCTGGACACCGCGACCCTGGAGTCCGACCGCGACCCGGTCTCCGACCTCGACACCATCGAGGAGGAGCTGACCCAGTACGGCGGTCTCGACAACCGTCCCCGGGTGGTCGTCCTCAACAAGATCGACGTGCCGGACGGCAAGGACCTCGCCGACCTGATCCGCCCCGACCTGGAGGAGCGCGGCTACCGCGTCTTCGAGGTCTCCGCGGTCGCCCACATGGGCCTCAAGGAGCTGTCGTACGCGCTGGCCGACATCGTCGCCAAGGCCCGTGCGGCCAAGCCCGTACAGGAGGCCACCCGTATCGTCATCCGGCCCAAGGCCGTGGACGACGCGGGCTTCACGGTCACGGCCGAGGGCGAGAACTTCTTCCGCGTACGGGGCGAGAAGCCCGAGCGGTGGATCCTGCAGACCGACTTCAACAACGACGAGGCCGTCGGTTACCTCGCCGACCGTCTGAACCGCCTGGGTGTGGAGGACGCGCTGCGCAAGGCGGGCGCCCACGCCGGCGACGGCATCGCCATCGGTGCCGAGGACAACGCCGTCGTCTTCGACTGGGAGCCGATGATGGCGGCCGGTGCGGAGATGCTGGGCCGCCGTGGCGAGGACCACCGCCTGGAGGCGCCCCGGCCGGCCACGCAGCGCCGCCGGGACCGCGACGCGGCGCGGGACGAGGCCGACGAGGAGTACGACGGCTTCCGGCCGTTCTGACGGCGCCGCCGGCGGCCCTTCGGGGCGGGCACGGCAACGCATGGCAAAAGGGAAGGCCCCGGGAGGATCTCCTCCCGGGGCCTTCCCCGTGTCGCAAAGCCGCTGTGCGGGCCGTGGGCGCCCCGCTGCGGGCTAGACGGCCGCCGGTGCGTCCGGGGCGCCGCTGGACTCGAGATCGGCCGTCTCGGCGCCGTCTGCGTCCTCGGCGTCCTCCACGGCGCTCTGCGCCCGCTGCCCCGGGATACCCGCCAGCCGGCTCTCCATCCGCACGCGCCGTTCGTCGGCCTTCGCGCACAGCGCCATCGCGGCCTCGTTGAAGCGCACCGGGGACGGCGGGTCGGACGGCCCGAGCAGATGCTCCTTGAGCTCGGCGCGCTCGGCGGCGAGGGTGTCGCGCTCGGGATTGCGTACGGCCTCCAGGAGCTCGGCCACGCCGTCCGCCTCCGGGGTGAGGATCGTCGCCGCCCGGACGGTCGGGAAGTTGGCCCGGAAGTCGGCCTCGTCCATCCCGGACGTATTGGCGACCGCGTACGGCTTCTCGCTGCTCAGGTAGTCGGAGACGACGCTGGAGACATCGCTGATCAGCACGTCGGCCTGGTTGAAGCAGCCGAAGATGCCGGGCTTCGGCGTCGTGATGATGCGGTGCTCCCACTCGGGGAAGGAGTTCCAGTACGCCTCCTCCCAGGCGTCCACCGCGGCCGACACCGCGGCCGCACGGCCCTCCTCCGGGGTGCCCTGGAGCCGCATCCGCTCCAGCTCGTCCGCGCTCTTGCGGAAGCCGGAGGTGGTGAGCCGCTGCAGCTCCTCGGCGCGGCGGGCCAGCTCGGCGGCCGCCTCCGGGCCGGGCTGCGCGCCGCTGCGCCTGCCGTTGGCCTCCGTGATCATCGCCTGGATGCGGGTGTTGGCGGCCTTCGCCCGGGGGTCGACGGAGCCGGTCATCGGGTGCGGCTTGTACAGCAGCTGGACGTTCTCGTCGGCGAGCAGCTCCCGGACGATGTTCTCGCCGGCAAGGATCACCGAGGTGTTGCCCGGGTTGCCGTCCCAGCCCTCCCAGGTCGGGGCGTACAGCACCTTGGTCAGACGGCCCGCCGGGGCGCCCTCGTAAGGCCGGATCGGGGACAGCTGCGGGCGGCCGACCTCGACGACGTCCTTGTCCTCGACGCCGATGTCGGCGAGCTGGTAGCGGTCACGGGCCGCCGGGCCCGCCACCCACACCTCGTCGTACGCCTTCGCGTACGGGTTGCAGGAGGACAGCTTGTCGCTCTCGCCGTGGTTGATGAAGGCGTGCTTGATGGAGGGGATCCGCAGGATCTGCGAGGTCTTGCCGGAGTTCGCCGGGTGCAGCAGGACCTGGAGCGCGGAGTGCTCCAGGCGCATCAGGTTGGCGACCTTGGGGATGCAGACGATCGGGATGTCCGTGGCCTCGATCTTCTGCACCATGAAGCGCTCACGGAGCACGATGATCGGGTTGCCGTCCAGGTCGGCGAGGGTGCTCAGCCACATATTGGCCTGGTAGGCGGACGAGGCGCCGCCGGAGAAGTACATGCCGACGGTGGGCCGGTACTCGGCGAGCCACTTGTCCAGCCACTCCAGGGCCCGCTGTTCGGACAGGACCCGCTTCTTGGGGAGCAGCCAGGTGCCCAGGTAGGCGGTGCCGGCGGCGGACAGGACGAGGGAGACGGCGATGCCGATGCCGCCCCAGGTGGCGTCCGTCGTGATCGAGGTCAGCATCATGCCCGTCGTGGTGGGCACCGAGAAGCGCAGCAGCCGCCGGCCGGTCTGCCGGGAGAGGATGCGCGGCGGGGCATCGGACAGCCGCAGCGCACTGGCGTCGATGTTCCGCGTCACGAACGGCAGACTGCGGGTCCGCCGGACCAGCACCGCGACCGCCTGGCACACGAAGTGGGTGCCGTAGAAGAGCAGCAGCGTGATGGTGAGCGGCGCCTGCTCCTCGAGCGGGTTGATGCCGTCGATGTGCAGCAGGCCGACCAGTATCAGCATGTCGCGCAGCAGCTGGCGCACCGTGACGTCGAACCGGATCCGGCCGAGCACGGACAGCAGGCCGGGCTGCTTGTGCTGGAGGATCAGGTCGAGTCCCAGGTTGACCACGGATGCGGCGATGAACAGCGGGATGACGGGCAGCAGCGCACCGATGAGCTGGGCGGTGAACGCGAGCATCATCGCGAAGAGGGCCGCGAGCTGTACGGCTCGGCGGGGGACGATTCCGGCGGAAGGCACGGGGGAGGGCTCCTGGCAGCAATAAAGGTCAGGGGGGAGGCCGAGGGGGGCGGCCGGGTCCCGCGCTGCGACGCCGCCGGAGCGGCGAAACGGGACCGATGGACACCCGACCGTATGACCTTGTTGGCCTTGGTGACAATCTGCTGTGGCTCTCATCACCGCGAAAGCGGACCAATCGAACGCAACCCGTTGGCCCCCGTGGTCGTCTTAGAAATTCCAGGGCAACGCCGGGACGCCACGGGCCGACGGCACGGCAGTCCCTCAGGCATCCCTTCCGCCGTCCCGCCGGGCATTCCTTCAGATGTCCCTAGGTATAGGGGACCGCACGGAGACGACGCCGCGGCGAACCCGGGTGTCCGCGCGGGCGTCCGTCAGGCGATATCCGGACGCACCGGCGGGCCGTACTGCCGTAGATTGCGCCCGTAGGGGCCGTACGACGGATCGGGCACGGATCGTCCGTACGGCAGCGGGACCGGCGAGCACAGGGGTTACACAGGTGGCAGGCGCAAGGCAGGACGTGGCGGACGCCCGGCGGATCGTGGTGAAGGTCGGCTCGTCCTCGCTGACCACGGCTGCCGGCGGGCTGGACGCGGACCGCGTGGATGCGCTGGTGGACGTGCTGGCCAAGCATCAGGACAAGGAGATCGTGCTGGTCTCCTCCGGCGCCATCGCGGCCGGCCTGGCGCCGCTGGGGCTGGAGCGGCGGCCCCGCGACCTGGCCCGGCAGCAGGCCGCCGCCAGCGTCGGGCAGGGCCTGCTGGTGGCCCGCTACACCGCGTCGTTCGCGCGCTACGGCCGCCGGGTCGGCCAGGTGCTGCTGACCTCCGACGACACCAGCCGCCGCGCCCACTACCGCAACGCCTACCGGACCCTCGACCAGCTGCTGGCCATGGGCGCCGTACCGGTCGTCAACGAGAACGACACGGTGGCCACCGACGAGATCCGCTTCGGCGACAACGACCGGCTGGCGGCGCTGGTCGCCCACCTGGTGCGCGCCGATCTGCTGATCCTCCTCTCCGATGTGGACGGCCTCTACGACGGGGATCCGTCCACCCCCGGAACGTCCCGGATAGCCGAGGTCACCGGTCCCCAGGACCTGGAAGGCGTCTCCATCGGCAGCGTGGGCAAGGCCGGGGTCGGCACCGGCGGCATGGTCACCAAGGTCGAGGCGGCCCGCATCGCGGCCGCGGCCGGCATCCCCGTCGTCCTGACCTCCGCCGTGCACGCCACGGACGCGCTGGCCGGCGGCCCGACCGGCACCCACTTCCTGCCCACCGGCCGGCGCTCCGCCGACCGGCTGCTGTGGCTGGCGCACGCCTCCACGCCGCAGGGCGCGCTCATCCTGGACGACGGCGCGGTGGCGGCCGTCGTCAACCGGCACTCCTCGCTGCTGCCCGCCGGCATCTCGTCCGTCGAAGGGGAGTTCTCCGCGGGGGACCCGGTCGAGCTGCGGGACGCCGGCGGCCGCGCGGTGGCCCGCGGGCTCGTCAATTTCGATGCGCGGGAAATCCCTCGTCTGATGGGACGTTCGACCCGGGATCTCGCCCGTGAGCTGGGCCCCGCCTATGAGCGAGAGGTCGTCCACCGCGACGATCTCGTCCTGCTGCACCACTGAAAACCTGCCGCGCCACTGACGGCCGTCACGGCGGGAAAACACCGCCGGATCACCGGCAATCACGCTCCCCGGCGCGGTGAGAAGTCCAGCCTTTCCACGGAGACCTTCTCGAAAACGGCCCCGCGAGGGCCCGCGGACTGGTCAACTTTGTTGCGGGGGCGCCGTAGGGGAGCGGCGCCCGCAGCGCGCGAGCGCACACGCCGAAGTACGACCGCACCAATCGGCTCCGCACCTCCGGAGGGCGGAGCGATTCGCATCACAGGAGGCCGCCGGTGAGACGAGGGCGCCCGGGGGCTCTGCCCCGAGGGACGGCGGAGCGCACACTGACCAGCGTCCGGGCCGGCGACGATGCCGGACTCCCGGACGACGAGCGTACGGAGCGGAACGGGACGGCACCGGCGGCGCCGGAGGGCGCGCGCCGGGAGGCGTCCCGGCTGTGGCACATCACCTTGAGCGTCTCGGGGGCCGAGGCGCCCCTGAAGGAGGTCCGGCGCTCGCTCGAACAGCTCGCCCACGACCATCCCTTCCTGCTGACCAGCCGTTACGCCAACGACCACGCGGAGATCCGCTACTGGGAGGAGGCCCGGGACCTGCACGACGCCGCGGCGGTCGCGCTGCGGCTGTGGGGCGAGCACCGCTCGACGGCCAAGCTGCCGCCGTGGGAGATCGTCGGCCTGGAAGTCATCGACCGCGAGACCTACCACCAGCGCATCGCGGAGGGCTACGGCCCGCCACCTGCGTCACCGGTCGGGGTCCATCCGTACTAGGCAGGTGCTCGGGCATCAGCGACGGGGACGTGCACGGGCAACAGCGCCGGGCACGCGCACGGGCAACAGCGCCGGGAAGGGGCTCGGGTATCGGCTTCGGTCCGTACCCGGGCACCGGCATCGGTCCGTACCCGGGCACCGGCCCGCCGATCCTGCCGAGCGCGGGGATCCTGCCGGTCCCCGGGCGGTATTCCCGGGAATACCGCCCGGGACCGCCGCGTTGTGGCCCCGCAGGGGGCGCCTGCATCCCCTACGGGATGTGTTCGCCCGCCCCCTAAGGGCCCGCCCCGCGGTCACCGACGTCCCGCACTGTGAAATCCGGCATGGCCGCGGCCCGGCGCCGAGCTAGGCTGCGGCCATGACCAGCAGCGCATCCCAGACCTCGCCCGTGCTCGAGACCGCCCGCCGCGCGAAGGAGGCGGCCGCCCACCTGGCGCCGCTGCCGCGGACGGCCCGCGACGGTGCGCTGCTCGCCATCGCCGACGCCCTGGTGGCACGCACCGACGCCATCGTCGCCGCCAACGCCGAGGACATCGCCAAGGCGCGCGCCGCCGGCACCTCGGAGTCGATCGTGGACCGGCTCACCCTGACCCCCGAGCGGATCGCGGCGATCGCCGCCGACGTCCGCGATGTGGTGGCGCTGCCCGACCCGGTGGGCGAGGTGGTGCGCGGCTCGACCCTGCCCAACGGCCTGGACCTGCGCCAGGTCCGCGTGCCCCTCGGTGTCATCGGCATCATCTATGAGGCCCGGCCCAATGTGACGGTGGACGCCGCGGCCCTGTGCCTGAAGTCCGGCAACGCCGTGCTGCTGCGCGGTTCGTCCTCCGCGTACGCCTCCAACACCGCGCTGGTCCAGGTGCTGCGCGACGCCGTCGAGGGCGCCGGGCTGCCCGCCGACGCGGTGCAGCTGGTGCCCGGCGAGAGCCGGGAGTCGGTGCGGGAGCTGATGCGCGCCCGCGGCCTGGTGGACGTGCTGATCCCGCGCGGCGGCGCCTCGCTGATCCGTACGGTCGTCGAGGAATCCATCGTCCCGGTGATCGAGACCGGCACGGGCAACTGCCACGTCTACGTCGACGAGGCCGCCGACATCGACATGGCGATCGACATCCTGATCAACTCCAAGGCGCAGCGGCCGAGCGTCTGCAACGCCGCCGAGACGGTGCTGGTGCACGCCGGGATCGCGGAGAAGTTCCTGCCGCGCGCCCTGGCGGCGCTGACCGAGGCCGGGGTGATCGTGCACGGCGACGCCGCCTGGCAGCAGGCCGGCCCCGGGCTGGTCGCGGCCGCCACCGACGAGGACTGGGCGGCGGAGTACCTCTCGTACGACATCGCGGCCGCCGTGGTGCCCGATCTGGACGCGGCGGTGGCGCACATCCGCCGCTGGACCTCCGGCCACACCGAGGCCATCGTCACCACCTCGCAGGCCGCCGCCCGCAGGTTCACCCAGTTGGTGGATTCCACTACCGTCGCGGTCAATGCCTCCACCCGCTTCACGGACGGCGGCCAGTTCGGCTTCGGCGCCGAGATCGGCATCTCCACCCAGAAGCTGCACGCCCGCGGCCCCATGGGCCTGCCGGAGCTCACTTCCACCAAGTACGTCCTCACGGGCGACGGGCACACCCGCTAGCAGCCCCCTGCGGCGTGGTGGGCCGGGGCGGGAGCCGTTGTCGGTTGCTGTGGGGATTCCGGTTCTCTGCCGGAATCTCTCTGCCCAAAACGAGCGGCCGGGGCTAACCTGGACGGGTGCCGGACGACGTGGGGGGCAAGCCGTTCCCGGACGGCGAAGAGCCCGATGAGCACCACCACGGGAGCCACGGAAGAGCGGATGAGGAATTCGCTTCCGTGGTCTTCGACGAGGAATTCGTCCGGTCCGCGCGCATTCATGAGCCCTCGGCGGTCGAGCGGATGCTGGCCGCCGCCGAGGCGCGCGCCGAGGCCGAGGCGGCCCGCTCGGGGCACGGCTTCGGGCCGGAGGGCGCGGACGGCGGCCCCCAGGGCCGCGACGGCGCCGGGACTCGCACGGACTACGACGTATACGGCGACTACGGGGTACACGGCGAGCACGGTCCGTACGGCCTCTACGGCGGGTCGCTGCGCCCCTACCGCGGCGGGCCCCGCTGGCACCGGCCGATGGCCTGGGTACTGGCCGTCGTGATGGGCATAGGGCTGGTCGCGCTGGCGTTCAGCGCGGTCTACCGCGGGGCCTCCGGCAAGAACCAGAGCCCGGCGCCGCGGCCCGCCTCCAGCGAGCCGTCCTCGGGCGATCCCAAGGGCGTCCGCACGATGCGGCCAGGCCTGCTGCCCTCCGCGTCCGCCGAGGCCGCGCCGCCGTCGGCCTCCGGGGCGCCCAGGGCGCACTGACCGCGCGGGCGGGGGCTTGGCCGGCCGACGGGCCGCCCGGTGGGCGAAACGGACCGGTTCGGTGAAGTTGGCGCCCGTCCCGGCGTTTACCTTCGCCTTCGCGGACCTACCCTAGTTGTATGACCGGGCCTGGTGACCCTCCCGAAGGGACGCCCAAGGGCGCCCCGGGAGGCGGTGAGGACGAATACCGATCCGTTGTCTTCGACGAATCGTTTGTGCGTGCAGCGCGGCTGCAGGAATTCTCCGCCGACGAGCGGCTCGGTGAGCAGCACTCGCCCGCCGTCAAACCCCGCCATCGCTGGCTGCTGCGTGCCGTCGGCGGCTCCCGGCAGGCGATCTTGCTGGTGCTGCTGATCGTGCTCGCGTTCGGCACCGCCGTCTACATGGGCGTCCGCCACCCCTACAAGACCCCCGACGCGCTCCGGGTGCAGCCGTTGCGCTCTTCGGTCGTACCGCTCGCGCCGGCCGGTGCCGTGCCGGGCGCGACGCCCGAGGATCTCTTCGCGCACAGCCCGGCGAAGGACTTCCACGTCGGCGCCGCGGGCGTCAATCTCCCGCCCGTCGCCCGTACCGAGCACTTCTCCGACAGCCAGATCGTCTCCGCCATGTCCCTCGCGAAGGAGTACCTCGTGCGCTCCTCGGTGGATCCGGCGACGCTCACCGGCGGATCCGTGCGGCCGGTGCGGCTGCTGCTGGACACCGGGCAACTCGACCAGTTCGACCGGAGCATGACGCACCCCGACGACAACGGCCGCCTTGCGGCGACCGGCTGGCTGGTCCGCTTCGACCCCCGGCAGATCCAGCTCGCCGACCGGAACGTACGGGTCAACGGCACGATCTCGGCGACGGAGTCGAGCCCGGACGCGCTCGATGTCACCGCCGACTACACCTTCGTCTACGCCGTACGGCCCACCGCACGGGCGCTGAAGACCGGCCCGGCGGACCATGGTGTGGGCAAGGTCACGCCGGGCGCCGCCTCGCTGTTCACCGTCCGGCGCGAGGTGCACTTCCGGATCGGCCGGGACGACCTGGCCGACGACCGCCTGGAAGTCGTGCAGAGCAACCTCCAGGCGGGGCCGCTGGCCTGCTCCTCGAAGCCGGCCGACACCCTGCGCCCGCTGCTTGCCGGGCAGCACGCCGGGGACGACCGGCCGACGAGCACCGACCCCTACGCCAGGGGCCGGGCCAATGCCTCGCTCTGCGGTGAACTGGCGCCTAGCTCCCAGCCGGACCCGATCCGTCCGATCCGTTAGCACCGTCCGACCCGTTGGCGCCGCCCTCGGGACGGGAGCCGCCGCGGAAGACCGTGTCGCGCAGCTTGCCGCCCAAGTCGCCCGCGCCGCCCGCGATATCGCGCACCAGACCCATCAGCGGGTCCTTGCTGTTGCGCACCGAGTCGGCGTAGTGGGCCGCGGAGTCCCGGAAGGAGTCGGACACCGAGGCATCCTTGTCCTCGTCCCGGCGCGGGTAGTGGCCGTCCATGATCCGCTGGTAGTCGCGGCTGGCCGCCCACTTCTTCAGCTCGGCCGCCCGCACGGTGGTGAACGGGTGGCTGCGCGGCAGCAGGTTGAGGATCTTCAGTACGGAGTCGCGCAGATCGCCGCCCGCCTCGTACTCCTCCGCCTGCTTGAGGAAGGCGTCGACGTTCATCTCGTGCAGATGATTGCCGCCGGCCAGCTTCATGAGACCGCGCATCGAGGCCTGCAGATCCTGCCCGACCAGCAGGCCGGCCCGGTCCGCGGACAGCTCCGACTTGCGGAACCACTCGCGCAGCGCCGCCACGATCGCCATGACCGCGACATTGCCCAGCGGGATCCACGTGACCTTCGCGGCCAGGTTCGTCAGGAACAGCAGGATCGTGCGGTACACGGCGTGACCGGACAGCGCATGGCCGACCTCATGGCCGATGACCGCCCGCATCTCCTCCTCGTCCAGGAGCTCGACGAGGCCGGTCGTCAGCACGATGATCGGCTCGTCCAGGCCGATGCACATGGCGTTCGGGGTCGGGTCCTGGTTGACGTACATCGGCGGGACCTTCTCCAGGTCCAGGATGTAGCAGGCGTCGCGCAGCATGTCGTTGAGGTGCGCGAACTGCTGGTCGCCGACCCGGACCGAGTCCGACAGGAACATCAGCCGCAGGCTGCGCTCCGGCAGCAGGCCGCTGAGCGTCTTGAAGACGGTGTCGAACCCGCTCAGCTTGCGCAGCGCCACCAGCGCCGAGCGGTCCGCCGGGTGTTCGTACGCCCGGGACGAGATTCCGGGAAACCGCCTGCGGTCCCGGCTGGGTACGTTGTCGCTGCCGCCTGGGCTCTCCGTCATTGGGGCCTCCCCCTGTTCGACTTCGTGTGTTTCAGACTAGAGGACGCCACCGACAGCGGATTGGATGCTCGGGCGTACGCTGGCGATCGCACCAATGCCCGTACACGTTCGTACAAAAGGGAGCGTCCCCATGCTGCAATCGAGCATGCTGCTCGCCGCCGTCCAGCAGTCCTCCGGCGCCGACGGCCCTGGCTGGATCCTGCGCACCGTGATAGTCGTCGGCGTCCTGGGTGCGGTCTTTTTGGCGTGGTTCCTGCTGCGCGGATACGGCAATCAGGACTGACCTCGCGGGCGCCCGGGGCGGTTGTGGGTGGAGTCGCCGTGAGCCCGCGGTGAGCTGACGCTTACGATGTGGCGGAAGTTACTGTCCGACCCCAGCCCGGATTGGTCCTGTCGACGATGAGCCTGCACACCACCGCACAGTCCCTGGTCTCCCTCGCCGCCGAGCCCGGACACGAGGGCGGCCACGCCAGCCTCAGCCCCTTCCTGACCGGCGGCGGCGCCCTGTTTATCCTTCTTCTCCTGCTGTGGATCACGACCCGCTTCAACCGCGACCGCTGAGCCCCGGCACCGGCCCCCCGCCATCGCGCGGCGCCCAGTAGGGTCTGCACGCATGGGAGAGCACACAGGGCCCGTGAAGCGGCGGCTAGGAGTGATGGGCGGGACGTTCGACCCGATCCATCACGGACACCTCGTCGCCGCCAGCGAGGTGGCCAGCCAGTTCCACCTCGACGAGGTCATCTTCGTACCCACGGGTCAGCCGTGGCAGAAGAGCCACAAGACGGTGTCCCCGGCCGAGGACCGGTATCTGATGACGGTCATCGCGACCGCATCGAACCCGCAGTTCTCCGTGAGCCGCATCGACATCGACCGTGGCGGCAAGACGTACACGATAGACACGCTGCGTGATCTGCGCGCCGAGCACCAGGACGCGGATCTGTTCTTCATCACCGGCGCCGACGCGCTCAGCCAGATCCTGACCTGGCACGATGCCGCGGAGCTGGTCTCTCTCGCGCACTTCATCGGGGTGACCAGGCCCGGCCATGTCCTGGCGGACCCGGGGCTGCCCGAGGGGGCGGTGTCGCTGATCGAGGTGCCCGCGCTGGCCATCTCCTCGACCGACTGCCGGACGCGCGTCGCCGAGGGCGAGCCGGTCTGGTACCTCGTGCCCGACGGAGTGGTGCGCTACATCGACAAGAAACAGCTGTACCGCAGCGACCGCTGACGCACCTGACGGAAGGGGCACCGGTGAGCGACCGACACGATCCGTACGGGCCGCAGGACCCGTATGCCCAGGACCCGTACGCCCAGGAGCGGCAGGGTCAGCCGGGCTACACCTACGACGCCTACGGGCAGCCGGTGTACCGCGACGCGTCCCAGGGGCCGTACGAGCAGTCCTACGACCAGTACGGGCAGCCTGTGGCGCCCGCCGCCGGGCCGTACGACGGCTATGACCCCTACGGCGGTCAGCAGGGCCACCAGGGCGGGCAGCAGTACCAGGGCGGGCAGCAGTACCAGGGCCGGCAGGACTACGGCTACGACGCCTACGGCCGCGGGCCGGTGCAGCAGCAGGGCTATGCGCCGCAGTACGACCCGTACGCGCAGCCCCAGCAGCAACCGGGTCAGCAGCAACCGGGTCAGCAGCAGCCCGGCCGGCAGCCCCAGCAGGACTGGATCCCGCAGCAGGCGCCGCGGCCGCCGTACCAGCAGCCCGGGTACGACGAGGAGCCGCCGCCCGAGCCCCGTGCGGAACCGGCTCCGTCGGCCCCCTCGGGCAGGTCGGGCCCGCCCAAGACGGAGGCCGGCGCGGACGGCGGCTACCAGACCGAGCAGTTCTCCTTCATCGAGGAGCCCGACGAGGACTCCGAAGACGTCATCGACTGGCTGAAGTTCACCGAGAGCCGCACCGAGCGGCGCGAGGAGGCCAAGCGGCGCGGCCGCAGCCGGATCGTCGCGCTGTCCGTCGTCCTCGCGCTCCTGGTGGCCGGCGGCGTCGGCTATCTGTGGTGGGCGGGCAAGCTGCCGGGGCTGGCCGGGCCGGGCACCGACCGGGCCGCCGCAGCCGGCGGGCAGAAGCGCGACGTCCTGGTCGTTCACCTGAGGGACACCAAGAACGGCAACAGCTCGACGGCGCTCCTGGTGGACAACACGACCACGCACAAGGGCGCCACCGTCCTGCTGCCCAACAGCCTCGTCCTCCCCAAGGACGACGGGACGCCCACCACGCTGGCCAAGTCCGTCAAGGAGGACGGCGCCGACGCCACCAAGGACTCCCTCAACACCCTCCTGGGCACCGACCTCAAGGCCAGCTGGCGGCTGGACACCCCCTACCTGGAGAACCTCGTCGAGATGGTCGGTGGCATCACGCTCGACACCGACGCCACCGTGCCGGGCGCCAAGAAGGGCGACTCCCCGGTGGTCAAGCAGGGCCGCGCCCAGGACCTGAACGGTCCGGCGGCCGTGGCGTACGCCACCTACCAGGGGCCCGGCGAGACCCAGGTCAAGCAGCTGGAGCGCTTCGGACAGGTCATGCAGGCCACCTTGAAGAAGGTCTCCAGCGATGCGGACGGCGCCACCGCCACCGTCAAGACGCTGCTTCAGGTCCTCGACCCGCCGCTGACCGAGGCCGAGCTGGGCAGCTCGCTGGCGCAGCGGGCGGAACTGGCGAAGACCGGCGCCTACCGCACCACCCTGCTGCCGGTACAGGCCAACGGCACGCTCAGCCAGGCCGCCTCGAACGCCGTGGTCAAGGACGTGCTCGGCGGCACGGTCAAGAAGACCGCACCCGATGCCGTCGCCCGGGTCGCGGTCACCAACGCCAGCGGCGTGAAGTCCGCCACCGGAAAGGCTCAGGTCGCGCTGCTCAACGGCGGCTACACCTTCGTCGACGACGGCAGCGCGGCGGTGGCCAGGGCCACGTCCCAGGTGACGTACGCGGACGCCGGCAAGAAGGCGAAGGCGGTGGAGGTCGCCAAGACGCTGGGCCTGCCGGCCGGAGCCGTCAAGCAGGGCAAGGGCGCCGCGAACGCCGACATCACGGTCGTCCTGGGGCAGGATTTCAAGGGCTGACCAGCGGGTTCGGGTGATCCCGGCCCGATCGGACCTCCGGCCGAAGAATCGGCCGGAGGTTCCGTCGAACGGGGGGTTCGAAAAGCCCGCCGGGAGTGTCGGCGGTCCGTGAGACCCTTGAGGGGTACTCCACCGCCTCGCCGGCCGCCCCGGCCGCGAGGCTGCCCCCGACCCGGAAAGCCGCTTGTGACCGCCACGGACCGCTCCATCGAGCTCATCAACGCCGCCGCTCAGGCAGCGGCCGACAAGCTCGCGCACGACATCATCGCGTACGACGTCAGCGACGTCCTCTCGATCACCGACGCCTTCCTGCTGGCGTCGGCGCCCAGCGACCGCCAGGTCAAGTCGATCGTCGACGAGATCGAGGAGCGGCTGAACAAGGACCTCGGCGCCAAGCCGGTGCGCCGCGAGGGCGACCGCGAGGCCCGCTGGGTGCTGCTCGACTACGTCGACATCGTGGTGCACGTCCAGCACAGCGAGGAGCGTGTCTTCTACGCGCTCGAGCGCCTGTGGAAGGACTGCCCCGAGATCGACCTCCCCGAGGAGGCCAAGGCCACTCGTGGCAAGGCCGCGGCCCACGCCGAGGCCACGGCGGGCGTACAGGACGGAGAGCTGCACTGAACGGCACGAAAGCCGACCGTGGCCGTCGCGTCGTCCTGTGGCGCCACGGCCAGACGGCCTGGAACCTCGAGCGCCGCTTCCAGGGCTCGACGGACATCGAGCTGACCGACACCGGCGTCGGGCAGGCGCGCCGCGCCGCCCGGCTGCTCGCCGCCCTCGAGCCGGACGCGATCATCGCCTCCGACCTGAGGCGCGCCGCCGCCACGGCGAACGAGCTGGCCGCCCTCACCCAGCTGGACGTGACGCACGACGCCGCCCTGCGGGAGACCTACGCGGGCGCCTGGCAGGGGCTCACGCACGACGAGATCCTCGCGCAGTACGGCGAGCAGTACACCGCCTGGAAGCGCGGTGAGCCGGTGCGCCGCGGCGGCGGTGAGCTGGAGACCGAGGTCGCCGACCGTGCCGCCCCGGTGGTGCTCAACCACGCCGACAAGCTGCCCGCGAACGGCACGCTGGTCGTCGTCAGTCACGGCGGCACCATCCGCACCACCATCGGCCGCCTCCTCGGCCTGGACGCCCACCACTGGGAGAGCCTGGGCGGCCTGTCGAACTGCTGCTGGTCCGTCCTGGGCGAGGGCGCCCGCGGCTGGCGCCTGCTGGAGCACAACGCCGGCACGCTCCCCCAGCCGGTCCTCGGCGACGACGACTGACCCCCTGGGCCGGCCGTTGCCACCGGCCTTCGGGGCCCGGATTTCACATCTGGGCAGGTCGCAGGCTAAAGTTCTTCTTGTTCGCGGCGCCGCCGGGGGAAACCCGGAGGAGCGGAGCAAGACCCGGGGCTATAGCTCAGTTGGTAGAGCGCCTGCATGGCATGCAGGAGGTCAGGAGTTCAATTCTCCTTAGCTCCACAACCCGGAAGATCCCGTCCCCTCTCATGAGGGGACGGGATCTCTGCGTTATGCGGCGGCATTATGTGCGGGCGCTGTCCGTGGGCGTAATGCGCCGGCTTTATGCGTGGGTGTTGTGCGCCGGTGCGGTCACGGGCCGGCGAGGCGGGCCGTGGACGGCACGGGCCGGCCGATCGGCGGCCCAGGACCCCCGCCGGGCGCCTCCATCGTCCATGCCGCCGCTGCCCCGCCGCGACGGCCGCCGCCCTCGGCGGCGGGGATCTCCAGGCCTGGGGCGCCGCACTCCAGTTGGTCATCGCCGGCCCCGCCGTCGCGTACGTCACACCGCATGGCCTGCCTGTCGACTGGCCGCGCACACCGGCCGATTGATGGCCTTTCGGATGCTTCAGGGGGTGCTGTGGTGGTAGCGGCTTCCCTGGGGGCTGCACCCGGTCCTGGTTCCCGGTGGATTCGTGAGTGGTGCGCCGCGCTGTCGGGTGTCGGGGTGGTACTCATGGGCGAGGTGATGGTGGGTTTGCCCACAGGCCCCATCCGTACGGCGCGTTGGCATTCGCGCGGCAGGAGCCGGCGGAGGCGAGCGGCCTCGTGATGGCCGTCAGCCAGTTCGGGCCGCTGCTCGGGGCATCCCTTTTCGGGGCGCTCTTCCTGGAATCGTCTGGATGCGATGGGGGCGGGTGTGGGGCCGCCGGCGCCGGCAGATGCGGCGGCCATGGGTGGGCTCACCGGGTCGGCGCAAAGGCGGACCTGACCCCGTCGATAGTCCGTGGCAGAATCGGACGGCGCCCAGGGGAGGAGATAGTGATGCCGCCGAGCATCCTTGAGGAGGTCAATGACCTGCTCGAATTGGCCGAGGCGCAGGGATATGACTGGCTGCCGGAATACGCGCTTCGCTTCACCTGCCCCGTCGACGGCCCCTGGGCCGTCCGTCGCGGCGGCGATGCTTCCGCTTTGCGGTGTCCCTCGTGTGCTTCCTCCCATGTCGCCCAGGTGCTGGGTGACAACGGCGGTATTTCCTTCGTCTGCACGGCCTGCGGCCACAGTTGGAGCTGACTGATGGGCGCTCATAGCAGGAAATGCGACTGGTGCGGCAGCGGTACGCCCATCGTCCGTGACATGGAGCCGGTTAACTCCGACTATCAGTACTGGTGCGAGGAATGCGCCCGCGCCCTGGTCATAAAGGGCGACCCGATCGAGACCTACCGCGAGCTAGACGGGGAGCCGATCTACGGCCGGCTGCTGGACGAGCACTGCACGCTGAAACGCTTCTACTCCTTCGCCACGGCCTGACCGGGCTCGCAGGACCGACTGGGCCGAACGGGTCGAATTCGTCGCCCTGTGAAGATTTTTCCGGCCGATTCGGGCGGAGCGGAACTTCCGGGGATTTGCGGGACGTTGCGGGGCCAAGAGCTGCCGCCGGAGACGGCCGGTGGCACGGGGAAGCGACACGGGGGCCGAACCAACTGACGCCATTCACCGCCGCATTACGCCTCCGCCCCAGCCGCAGCCAAGCCCGGTGTGCAGGCGATGGTGATGGCGATATCGAGCGGCGCGCCGCGGAGTCCCGGGAGTCCGAGCCCTGGCGGCCTGTGCCCGGAGGGCGCCATACATGCACCACCGGGCCGGTGGTGCATGCGAGAGGTCAACTGCAAGGCGTGCGGGGCGGGTTCACCTGGCACTGCCATCTGCTCGAGCGGGCGGTCCGTCGAGCCGCCGCAGCCGGGCCGCGGTCAGTGCGAGCAGCACCAGGCCGGCGATCGGATAGACGTCGGAGAGCAGCATCTGGATGCCGTTCTGGTGCAGTTCCTGGTGATGGTTCCAGCGGTGCGGCACCCACCACAGGGCGAACGAGCAGAACAGCAGGCCCATCACCCAGGTGGTCGCCCACCGGCGCCGGGCGGTCCGGCCGCTGTGGCCCAGTGCCTCGGAGCCGAGCAGGATCAGCATCGGTACGGCCCACACCCAGTGGTGGGACCAGGAGATCGGGCTGACCAGCAGTGCGGTGACGGCGCAGGCGGCGGCCGCCCACGCCCGCCGGCCGCGCAGCAGCGACCCGGCCGCCAGCGCCAGCCCGAGCGCGGCCGTCAGCCCGGCCACCACGAGCCAGGCCACGCCCGGGTCGTGGGTGTGCAGCAGCCGGGCGAGGGCGCCACGCAGCGACTGGTTCGCGGTGATCTCCACCTCGCCGACCCGGTCGGCGGCGAAGACGATCTCGGTCCAGAAGCGGTGGGTGTCACGCGGCAGTGCGAGCGCAGCGAGGAGGGCGGTGACGAGGAAGGTGAGGGTGGCGACGGCGGCCTGCCGCAGCCACGGGTTCCAGGCGGCCCGCGCGCCCGCGCCGGCGCGCAGCCGCCGCCCGGCGTGGACGGCTCCGGTCAGCGCGAGGAAGACGGCGAACAGCGCCGGGGTCAGTTTGATGCCGGCGGCGAGACCGATGCCGATGCCCGCCCAGCGGTTGGTGTCCTTGCGGGTGAGGTCCCACAGCACCAGCACGGCGAGAAGGAGGTTTATCTGCCCGTAGCGCAGGGTCGTCCAGACCGGCTCCACCCACACCAGCAGCGCGGAGACCGCCAGCGTCGCCGCGGGCCGGGGGAGCCGTCGCGGCCGGCCGACCAGTCGTAGGGAGAGGTGCACGACGCAGACGAACAACGCGAGGTTGCCGGCGGTGGCGAGGGTGCGCATCGCCGGGACGCCGACGAGCGTGAGCGGGGTGAAGAGCAGCGCGGCGAAGGGGGGATAGGTGTTGGGCAGGTGGGCCGAGGTGGCCACCATGTCGTAGAGGTCCTCGCCGTTGCGGGCGGTCCAGCCCTCGGCGCGGTAGACCATGAGGTCGATCATGGTCACATGGGCGAGCCGCTGCGCGATCCAGAAGGCGGTGAAGGAGACGGCGCAGGCCAGGGCCGCCATCAGGGTCGGGTGCCGACGGAGGAGGCCCCGGAGGGGGGTGGAGCCGCGGGGGTCGGTGGGCTGCTCCAGCTCCAGCGCGGTCACGGCGTACGGCTCCCCAGGACGAATCGGGCATGGACGGTCGACAGTACCGTGGCGTCTCGCCGGAGGGCCCCGCCAGAACGATTTGGCGAAAGCCCGGGAGAGCCGTGTAATGTAGGCGATGCCGCAGCGGGGAACCGGGCGGAAACACAGCAAGGGGCTATAGCTCAGTTGGTAGAGCGCCTGCATGGCATGCAGGAGGTCAGGAGTTCAATTCTCCTTAGCTCCACAGAAAGCGAAGTGGGTCGTCCGAATCGGACGGCCCACTTTGTTGTGTGTTGTCGTGTGGTGCCACCCGGATCGCGGGGGGTTTTTCCCGAGTTGCCCTGATATTCAGTCAGTGGGCCGCGCGATGTGGTGAGTTGGCTTCCTCTTCTGGGTGCTTCAGGGGTCATTCCTGTCCGATCCTTGCCGTTCCTTGACTTCTTCTTGGTGATCGCATTCCCCTGACATGAACAGTTCACCGAGAGAGTGGCGGATCGCGTGAGCGTCACCAACGCCTTTCACCGCTCGTGCGGTGACGCGCACCGGCGCACCGGCGCAGCGCGTCACCACGCAGCCCACCGCATCGCCACAGCAGGGGGTTACATGAGATCAAGCCGCACCAGAGCACTGCGCGCCCGTACCGGTCTGGCCTGGGCGGCGGCTCTGCCGCTGGTCGCCGGCGCGCTCGCACTCGGCGCCCCGGCGGCCGACGCCGCGGGCCACGACGGCGGCCGGCACGCGTTGCTGGGCACCAAGCCGCTCTGGGCCACCAGCAAGGCCGACCGGGGTGCCACCTCCGGCTCCACCGGCATCTCCGCCCGCGTCTACCTGGCCGGCCGCGACGCCAAGGGCCTGGCCGACTACGCCAAGGCGGTGTCCGACCCGCACTCCGCCGCGTACGGGAAGTATCTGAGCGCCGCCCAGGTGCGTGCCCGCTACGGGGCCACGCACGACCAGATAGCCAAGGTGACCGACTGGCTGAAGCAGTCCGGCCTGAAGGTCACCGGAACCACCAACCGCTATGTCACGGTCCGGGGCGACGCGGCCGCCGCCGAGCGCGCCTTCGCCACCGACCTGCACAACTACCTCAAGAGCGGCCACACGTACCACGCGCCGTCGGCCACCGCCTCCGCGCCCGCCTCTCTGGCCGACGCGGTCCTCACGGTCACCGGCCTGGACAATGCGCCGAAGTTCGCCAAGCACCACTCCGCCGAACTGCCGCCGCCGTCGCCGGTCTTCCGTAACTCCGGTCCGTTCTCCTCCTACTACGGGTCCAGGACGGACACGAGCCTGCCGTCGGCCTACGGGAGCAAGGCGCCGTACGCGGTCAAGGGCTACACCGGCAAGCAGCTGCGCGCCGCCTACGGGGCCAAGAAGTGGACCGGCAAGGGCGTCACCGTAGCGATCACCGACGCCTACGCCTCGCCGACCATCGCCCAGGACGCGAGCAAGTACGCCGCCCGCAACGGCGACCGGCCCTACCGCCGCGGCCAGCTCTCCCAGGTGCTGCCCAAGGACTACTCGCACATCGAGGACTGCGACGCGGCCGGCTGGTACGGCGAGGAGACCCTCGACGTCGAGGCCGTGCACGCGGTCGCCCCCGATTCCGACATCGTCTACGTCGGCGGCGCCTCCTGCCAGGACAACGATCTGCTCGACTCGCTCGGCAAGATCGTCGACGGGCATCTCGCCGACATCGTCTCCAACTCCTGGGGCGACATCGAGGCCAACGAGACCCCGGACGTGGCCGCGGCCTACGACCAGCTCTTCCAGCAGGGCGCCGTCCAGGGCATCGGCTTCTACTTCTCCTCCGGCGACAACGGCGACGAGGTCGCCCGCACCGGCATCAAGCAGGTCGACACCCCGGCGAACTCCGCCTGGGTGACCGCGGTCGGCGGCACCTCGCTGGCGGTCGGCAAGCGGGACGCGTACAAGTGGGAGACCGGCTGGGGCACCCTCAAGGCGACGCTCGCCAAGGACGGCCAGGACTGGACCGGCTTCCCGGGCGCCTTCACCAGCGGTGCGGGCGGCGGCGTCAGCCACTCCGTCCAGCAGCCCTACTACCAGCGCGGCATCGTCCCCGACGGGCTCTCCACCGTGCCCCTCAAGGGCAAGATGCGCACCGTCCCGGACATCGCCGCGGTCGCCGACCCCAACACCGGATTCCTGGTCGGCCAGACCCAGACCCTGCCCGGCGGCAAGCTCGGGTACGACGAGTACCGCATCGGCGGCACCTCGCTGGCTGCCCCGGTGATCGCCGGCGTCCAGGCGCTGGCACAGCAGGCCCGGCACGGCGTCGCCATCGGCTTCGCCAACCCCGGCATCTACCAGCGCTACGGCACCGCCGCGTACCACGACGTCACCGACCACCCGCTGGGCGTCGGCCGTGATCTGGCGGTCGTCCGCGTCGACTACGTCAACAGCACCGACGACAGCAAGGGCACCACTACCTCGCTGCGCAGCCTGGGCAAGGACAGCTCGCTCAAGGCGACCGTCGGCTATGACGACGTCACGGGCGTGGGCACCCCGGGTGCCGGATATGTGAGCTCCTACCGGCCCTGAGGGGCCACGACCGCCCCGTAACGGGGCGCACAGGTGACGGGGCCCGCGCGGGGAATCCTCCGCGCGGGCCCCGTACGCCCTGCGGTACCCTGGCGCCATGCGTGCCGTACGCCTTCTGCTTAGCGGGCCGCGCTGATCAGTCCCGACCGGGCCAACCGCTGTGGCCGCCTGGGTCGGCATCGGCGTGGCGTCCCCTCCTGTGCGAGGGGCATTTTTGTTTCCGCAGAAACCGTGTCCGCAGCAGCCGCAGGCAGAGACGATTGATGGAGCTTTGAGGACGATGAGCGAGACGACCACCTCCCCCGCTGGTAATGGCGCGGGCGGTGCCCCCATCGAGGTGGCAGCGCCGCACCGCTACACGGCCGCGCTGGCCGCCGACATCGAGGCACGCTGGCAGGACTTCTGGGAGACGGAGGGCACCTACGAGGCCCCGAACCCGACGGGTGACCTGGCCGGCGACGCCGACGTGGCGGCCCGTCCCAAGAAGTTCATCATGGACATGTTCCCGTACCCCTCGGGCGCGGGGCTGCACGTCGGCCACCCGCTGGGCTTCATCGCCACCGACGTCTACGCCCGCCACCAGCGCATGACGGGCCACAACGTCCTGCACACCCTGGGCTTCGACGCCTTCGGCCTGCCCGCCGAGCAGTACGCCGTCCAGACCGGCACCCACCCGCGGGTCTCCACCGAGGCCAACATCGTCAACATGCGGCGCCAGCTGCGCCGCCTGGGCCTGGGTCACGACCAGCGCCGCTCGATCGAGACGATCGACCCGGCGTACTACAAGTGGACGCAGTGGATCTTCCTGCAGATCTTCAACTCCTGGTACGACCCGGAGGCGGACGCGGCACGCCCGATCGACACCCTGGTCACCCAGTTCGAGTCCGGCGCCCGCCCGACCCCCGACGGCCGCGCCTGGAGCGAGCTGAGCGCCGTGGAGCGGGCCAACGTCCTGGGCGGGTACCGCCTGGCGTACGCCTCCGACGCGCCGGTCAACTGGTGCCCCGGCCTGGGCACGGTGCTGGCCAACGAGGAGGTCACCGCCGAGGGCCGCTCCGAGCGCGGGAACTACCCGGTCTTCAAGGCCAAGCTGCGCCAGTGGAACATGCGCATCACCGCCTACGCCGACCGGCTGCTGAACGACCTGGACGCGCTGGACTGGCCCGAGGCCATCAAGCTGCAGCAGCGCAACTGGATCGGGCGCTCCGAGGGCGCCCGGGTCGACTTCCCGGTGGGCGACAACAAGATCACCGTCTTCACCACCCGCCAGGACACGCTGTTCGGCGCGACCTACATGGTGCTGGCGCCCGAGCACGACCTGATCTCGGGCTCCAACGGCACGCCCTCCATCGTCCCGGACGCCTGGCCCGAGGGCACCCACGAGGTGTGGACCGGCGGCCACGCCAACCCCGCCGAAGCCGTCGCCGCCTACCGCAAGCAGGCCGCCGCGAAGTCGGACGTCGAGCGTCAGGCGGAGGCCAAGGACAAGACCGGCGTCTTCACCGGTGCCTACGCGACCAACCCGGTCAGCGGCGAGCGGGTCCCGGTCTTCATCGCCGACTACGTCCTGATGGGCTACGGCACCGGCGCGATCATGGCCGTCCCGGCGCACGACGGCCGCGACTTCGCCTTCGCCCGCGCCTTCGAGCTGCCGATGCGCTGCGTGGTCGAGCCGTCGGACGACCGCGGCATGGACCCCGCCACCTGGGACGACGCCTTCTCCTCGTACGACGCGAAGATCGTCAACTCGTCCAACTCGACGATTTCGCTGGACGGCCTGGGCGTGACCGGCGCCAAGGAGAAGATCACCGACTGGCTGGCGGCCCAGGGCATCGGCGAGGGCACCGTCAACTTCCGGCTGCGTGACTGGCTGTTCAGCCGTCAGCGCTACTGGGGCGAGCCGTTCCCCATCGTCTACGACGAGGACGGCGTGGCGCACTCGCTGCCCGAGTCGATGCTGCCGCTGGAACTGCCCGAGGTCGAGGACTACTCCCCGCGCACCTTCGACCCAGACGACGCCGACACCCAGCCCGAGACCCCGCTGTCCCGTAACGAGGACTGGGTCAACGTCGAGCTGGACCTGGGCGACGGCAAGGGCGTGCGGCGCTTCCGCCGCGAGACCAACACCATGCCCAACTGGGCGGGTTCGTGCTGGTACGAGATGCGCTACCTGGACCCCAACAACAGCGACGCACTGGTCGACCCGGCCACCGAGCAGTACTGGATGGGCCCGCGGGAGGGCCAGCCGCACGGCGGCGTCGACCTGTACGTGGGCGGCGCCGAGCACGCCGTACTGCACCTGCTGTACGCCCGCTTCTGGTCCAAGGTGCTGCACGACCTGGGCCACACCTCGTCCCGCGAGCCGTTCCACAAGCTGTACAACCAGGGCATGATCCAGGCGTACGTCTACCGGGACGCCCGCGGCATCGCCGTCCCGGCGACGGAGGCCGAGGAGCGCGACGGCGTCTTCTACTACGAGGGCGGCAAGGTCTCCCGGCTGCTGGGCAAGATGGGCAAGTCCCTGAAGAACGCCGTCACGCCGGACGAGATCTGCGCCGAGTACGGCGCGGACACGCTGCGGCTGTACGAGATGGCGATGGGCCCGCTGGATGTGTCCCGCCCCTGGGACACCCGGGCCGTCGTCGGCCAGTACCGCCTGCTGCAGCGTCTGTGGCGCAATGTCGTCGACGAGGCGACCGGCGAGGTCACCGTCGTCGACACCGAGCCGGACGAGGCCACCCTGCGCGCCCTGCACAAGGCCATCGACGGCGTCACCCAGGACATGGCGAACCTGCGCTTCAACACCGCCATCGCCAAGGTGACCGAACTGAACAACCACCTGACCAAGACGGGCGGGCCGGTTTCGCGCACGGTCGCGGAGCGGCTGGTGCTGCTGATCGCGCCGCTGGCCCCGCACATCGCCGAGGAGCTGTGGCGCAAGCTGGGCCACAGCGACTCCGTCGTGCACGCCGACTTCCCCGTCGCCGACCCCACGTATGTCGTGGACGAGACCGTGACCTGCGTCGTTCAGGTCAAGGGCAAGGTCAAGGCGCGGCTGGAGGTCGCCCCGACGATCTCCGACGCCGACCTGGAGGCCGCCGCGCTGGCCGATCAGGGTGTGGTCGCGGCGCTGGGCGGCGCGGGCATCCGGAAGGTGATCGTCCGGGCGCCGAAGCTGGTGAATATCGTCCCCGCGTAGCCGGCTGACGCGCGCCGGTGGGTCGACGGCCGGGCGCCGGGGAACGCCGCACGCGCGCCGTGGTTGAGGCGCATAGGGGGTTTCCCCTACGGGCAGGTTGGGGGTTCGTTTGGAACCCCTGGCCTGCCCGCGCCGTTTACGGTTGAGGGAGAGAGCGCGGGGCACGAACCTGCGCCTCCGAGACCGTTGGGGAGAGCCCATGGAAGTAGCCGTCGCGATCTTCGCGCTGCTCTTCGTGCTGTTCGTCGCTGCCGGGGCGATCGTCACGGTCAAGGCCGTCAAGGCGGCCAAGCGCGGCGTGGACCGTACGGTCGCCCAGGCCCGGCGCACCGTCGAGGACACCAGCCTGCATGCCCGCCGGCTCACACAGCCGGGCGTGGTCGGTGACCTGGCACAGCTGCGGCTCTCGCTGCGCACCTCCATGCGCGCCACGCAGGAAGCGCTGCGTACCGGCTCACCGGACGATGCCTCCCTGAGCGAGTCGGTAAGGCTCTTCGAGCGCCTCAGCGCGCACGGCCGTGAGCTCGACGACGAGCTCAAGCGCCTGGAGCGCGAGCCCGACCGCGCCACCATCGCGGCCCGCCTGCCGGAGCTGCGCGAGCGCATGGAGCGGATCACCCACTCCGCGGAGTCCCTGCGCTGGGCGGCCCGCGACCGGGCCCGGAAGTTCGCGGACGACGATCTGGCTGCGCTGAGCGACCAGATCGATGTCGAGGCGGGCGCGCTGCGGCACTGGACGGAGGGGCCGGCGGGGGAATCGATGCAGGCGCCCGCTGGGGATGCGGCGGCGTCTCCTGGCGGGGCCGATGCCTCGCGTTCCTGGGGCCCGGTGGGCGAGGAGGCTCCGGCGATCACGGCCAGGGACCCGCACGCCCGGCCGACCTATGCGTGGGAGAAGCCGCCGCGGGCCGAGGAGGAGGCGCCCCCGATGGAGCGCCCGTCCCGGGCGGAGGGCACGTCGACGTGATCTGACCACACGGCACGGGAGGGGGAGGGGCGGGGCGGGGGTGGAGCGGGGGAGAGGAGAGCCGTAGCGTTGATCACGCCGGCCGGAGGCCTCTTGGCGGAGCCTTGGCCAAACTTGGAAGATCTTGGGGAGGGGCCCACACTGTCGGGTGCCGGGTTCCCCGGCTAACCTCCCAGTCATGTCCCGCCATGTCGTCATCGTCACCGATTCCACGGCCTACTTGCCGCGGACGGAAATCGAGCGTCACCACATCACGGCCGTACCACTGACCGTCGTCCTGGGGGACCAGGCCCTGGAAGAGGGCACCGAGATCTCCGCGAGATCCGTCGCCCAGGCGTTGCAGAAGCGCCGCGCGGTGACGACCTCGCGGCCCAGCCCCGCGACCTTCGCGGACACCTATCGCGCGGTCGCGGAGAGCGGCGCGAGCGGCATCGTCTCGCTGCACCTCTCCTCGGAGTTCTCCGGCACCTATGACGCGGCGGTGCTCGCGGCCAAGGACGCGCCGGTGCCGGTGCGTGTCGTGGACACCGGGATGGTCGCGATGGCCCTCGGGTTCTGTGCCCTGGCGGCGGCCGAGGTGGCGGAGAGCGGCGGGGACGCCGACGAGGCGGTGGCGGCCGCGGAGAAGCGGGCCGCCGGCACCTCCGCGTATTTCTACGTCGACACCCTCGACTACCTGCGTCGCGGCGGCCGGATCGGCGCGACACAGAAGCTGCTCGGCTCGGCGCTGGCCGTCAAGCCGATCCTCCAACTGGCCGACGGGCGGATCGAACTGCGGGAGAAGGTCCGTACGGCGTCCAAGGCCATCGCACGGCTGGAGGAGATCGCCGCGGAGCGGGCGGGGGAGGGCGAGGTCGATATCGCGGTCCACCATCTTGCGGCGGCGGAGCGTGCGGACGCGCTGGCCCAGCGGCTTCGGGAGCGGGTGCCTGGGCTGAACGAGCTGCATGTGAGCGAGGTGGGCGCGGTGATCGGCGCGCACACCGGGCCGGGGCTGTTGGGGGCCGTGGTGTCGCCGAGGTGAGGGGCGTGTCGGAACGCTCCTGTGGGTGACGTAGTTTTCCACAACTGGCCCGTTATCCACGGAATTTGAGGTGGATCGGCGAGATCGGCGCGAGGTGCTTAGCGTCGAGGGCATGAACTCTCGATCAGCTTCGTCTTCTCTGTTCGGTTCAGTGGATTCGCCGGGGTGGGTGGGGTCGCCGGGGTCGGCGGAGGCGATGGCGCCGCCGGGGTCGATGGACTCGCCGGACTGGTTGGTCTCATCCGAGACTTCGGTGCCTTCGTTTTCGGCCCCTTCGGCTTCCGGCCCGCCGGCCGCTGTCCCCTGGGCTTCCGCTCCTCCGCCTCCTCGCGCAGCGCAGCCCGCCCCTCCGACTCCTCGGGTAGCGCCTTCCGGCCCGGCGCCTTCCGGGCGTTCGGTTCCGTCGGTTCGGGAGCGGGCCGCCGCATTGTTCGCCGAGGCGGGAGTCGCGCCCGTCGGTCCCGGGCCGGGCGCGCCGCCCGACGCTCCCGATCCGCCGCGCCGCGAGCACGACCCCCCGAGCGGCCTTCGCGACCACGGGCCGCCTCGTCCTCCCGATCCGCCGGGCGACCGCCGAGGGGAAAGGCTGCGGCTTGCGGTACGCGAACGGCTCCCGCTGTGGGTGCAGTTACGGTGCGGAACGGACCTGAAGGCGCTCGCCGCTCTGACCCTGGTGCTCGTGGTGGCCCTGGGGTTCGCCGTGCACCACTTCTGGGGCGCGCGGCCGGAGCCGGTACGTACCCCGGCGGCCGCGCGGACGGAGGCGGCACCGGGCGCCGGCTCCGGACAGCCATCGCTGTCGCCGCCTCTCTCGCCGTCCCTTTCGCCGACCGGCTCGGCGGGGAGCGGGCCGCCGGGCGCCGCGGCGCGTGAGCTGGTCGTCGATGTCGCGGGCAAGGTGCGGCATCCCGGGATCCACCGGCTGCCGCCGGGCTCGCGGGTGACCGATGCCTTACGCGCCGCGGGCGGTGCCCTGCGCGGGGCCGGCATGCGTGGGCTGAACCGGGCGCGGCTGCTGACGGACGGCGAACAGATCGTGGTGGGCGAGGCGGGTGCGGGCGGTATGCCGGATGCCGGGAGCGGCGCCGCAGGGGACGGCGGCGACGGGAGCGCGGCGACGGGCGGCGGGGGCGGGGCCGGCGGGCCGGTCAGCCTGAGCACGGCGACCGAGCAGCAACTCGACACGCTCCCCGGAGTCGGACCCGTGCTCGCCCGGCACATCATCGAATTCCGTACGCAGCACGGCGGGTTCACCGCGGTGGACCAGCTCCGTCAGGTGACCGGGATCGGTGATCGCCGGTTCGCCGATCTCCGCCCTCTGGTGCAGCCATGAACACCACCCGCCCTCCCGTGCACGCCTCGGCACATTCGCCGTACGGCCACTCGGAGCCGTATCAGGAGGGCCCGGCCGACCTCCGGCTCGTCGGGCCGGCCCTGGCCGCCTGGGGCGCCGCGGCGGCGGGCCTCGGCGCACCGGGCGGCGCGGTGGTGGCTGCCTGTGCAGGGGCCGTCGTCCTCGCGGTGGTCGCGTTGCGGGTCGCGGTGGTGCGGCGGAGCGACCGGTCTTCCCGGCGCTGGTCGCCCGGCGCGTTCGTCGCGCTGGCGGCGGTGCTGCTGTGCGCGGTGGCCGGGGCCGCGTCGGCGGCGCTGCATGCGGCGGATCTGCGGCGGGGACCCCTGCCCGGCTGGGCGCAGCGATATGCGCGGGTCACGGTCGACCTGACGGTCACCGGCGACCCTCGGCCGACCCGGCCCAAGGTACGCGGGTCCCAACGGACGCCTCCGGCACTGGTGTTCACCGCCGACGCGGTGCGGCTGACCGCGCCGGACGGCACCGCGACCGCTCTCCGCACGCCGACGCTGGTCGTCGTCCAGGGGCACGGCCGGGGGCCGGCGGACGGCGAGGCGGTCCGCGGGCCGCCCCCCGGGTGGCGCGGGCTGCTGCCGTCGACCCGTATCCGTGTGGTGGCGCGTGCCGCCCCGCCGCTGTCGCCGGCCGACCGGGTCGCCGCCGTGCTGCGGGTCAGCGCCGATACGCCGCCGGTCAGGACCGGGTCGCCCTCCGCCCTCCAGCGGCTGGCCGGAAGCCTGCGCGCCGGGCTCCGCGAGGCCACGGACGGGCTGCGTCCCGATGCCCGAGCGCTGCTGCCCGGCCTGGTCGTGGGCGATACGTCGCGGGTGCCGCCGGACCTGGACGACGCCTTCCGCGCCACCGACCTGACGCATCTGCTCGCCGTCTCCGGCAGCAACCTGACCATCGTGCTGGCCCTTCTGATCGGCCCGCCCCATCTCGCGCTGCGTGCCGAACGCCGCGGTCTGGCGCCTCGCCTGGGCCTGTCGCTGCGTGGCACCGCTCTCCTCGGCGGCGCACTCGCCCTCGCCTTCGTCGTCGTGTGCCGACCGGACCCGAGTGTGCTGCGTGCCGCCGCCTGCGGGCTGATCACCCTGCTCGCGATCGGCAGCGGCCGCCGACGCTCCCTGCTCCCGGCGCTTGCCGCCGCGGTCCTGCTGCTGGTGCTCTACGACCCGTGGCTCGCCCGCAGTTACGGCTTCTTGCTGTCCGTCCTGGCGACCGGCGCGCTGCTCCTGCTCGCGCCGCGCTGGAGCGCCGCCCTCCAGCGGCGCCGGGTGCCGCCCCGCCTGGCCGAGGTGCTGGCCGCCGCGGCCGCCGCACAGGCGGTCTGCGCTCCCGTCGTCGCCGTGCTCGCCGCCCGGGTCGGCCTGGTCGCCGTGCCCTGCAACCTGCTCGCCGAGCTGGCCGTGGCCCCGGCCACCGTGCTCGGCTTCGCGGCCCTAGCCCTCGCCCCGATCGCTCCACCGGTCGCCCAGGCACTGGCGTGGTGCGCGGCCTGGCCCGCGGAAGGCATCGCCTGGATTGCCCGCACGGGCGCGTCGCTGCCCGGAGCGGAGCTGGAGTGGCCGGGCGGCTGGCCGGGCGGCCTGTTGTTGGCGGCCGCCACCGCCGCCCTGGTCGCGGTGGGCCGCAGAGCGCTGCGCCACCGCTGGCTCTGTGTGCTCTGTGCCCTGGCCCTGATCCTGGCGATCTGCCGCCCGGCACCCGTCACCCGTATCCTCACCGGCTGGCCGCCACCGGGATGGCGGGCCGTGGTCTGCGATGTCGGGCAGGGCGACGGCCTGGTCCTGGCCGCCGGCGACGGTACGGCACTCGTCGTCGACACCGGCCCCGAGCCCCGCGCCATCGACCGCTGCCTGTCCGACCTGGGCATTCGCCGTATCCCGCTCCTCGTGTTGACGCACTTCCACGCCGACCACGTGGACGGCCTCCCCGGCGCGCTGCACGGCCGCGAGGTCGGAGTCATCGAGACCACCACGCTCCAAGAGCCCCCGGGGCAGGCCGAGTTCGTACGCCGCCGGGCCGCGGACGCCGGGGTGCCGATCATCCGCGCCGTACCGGGGGAGCGCCGTCGGCTGGGCCCATTGACCTGGGAAGTCCTCTGGCCGCCCGTTCCCGGGACTCCGGGGGTGCCGGCCGCGGGTCCCGTCATGCCCGGCCCCAACGATGCCAGCGTCACCCTGCTCGTCCGTACCGGCGGGCTGACCCTCCTCCTGCCCGGCGACCTCGAACCTCCCGCTCAGCAGGCCCTGTTGACCGCCCACCCGGAGCTGTCCTCCGTAGACGTCCTCAAGGTGGCGCACCACGGCTCCGCCTACCAGGACCCGCAGCTGCTACGGCGGCTGGCGCCGCGGCTGGCGGTGATATCCGTCGGCGCCGGCAACCCCTACGGCCATCCGGCGCCCCGCACCGTCTCGGCGCTGCGCGCCCAGGGCGCCCGGGTGCTGCGCACCGACACCGACGGATCCATCGCGGTGCTGGGAACCCGGGACCGGCTGACCGCGACGGTCCGCGGCCGCCGCTCACGTGGCCGCCGCTCCTGCGGCCGCCGGCGGAAGGGGTGCGGGCTCAGGGGCGGCAGACGTCGTCCGGCAGGCTCTGCCGGTCGGCGCACGGCACGTGCTTGTACATCCGCATGATGTTCTTCGCCGTGTCCGAGTCCATGAACGCCAGGAACTTCGCGGTCAGTGAGCCGTCTTCGGGCCGCCCGTATGCGTAGAGGTACTCCACCGTCCAGAAGGGGTAATCGCGTTGCCGTCCCCATTCGATGTCCGGCTCATGTCCCTCCAGCCGCACGCTGACCAGGTGCGGTCGCTTCGCCGCCGCATAGACCTCGGCGTAGCCGATTGCGCCCGGCACCCGGTCCACCGCGTCCAGCAGGCCCTTGGTGCTGTTCACCTCGCAGCGCGTCAGACGCGCTCGCTCGTCGCGGTCCTTGTCGCCGCAGTCGTACGACGACACCACCCCCGGCTCCGAGCGGTGCAGTACGGACGTCTCGAACGCCCGGCGGGTGCCCGAGCCGGCGTCCCGGCTGACGAGGTGGATCGGCAGGTCGTTGCCGTGCAGCTGCTTCCAGTTGGTGTACGTCCCGTCGTAGATCTTGCGGACCTGGTCGAGGGTGAGGTCGTCGATGCCGGTCTTCTCGTTCGCCACCAGGCTGAGCAGGATGACGCCCACCCGCTCCCCCTCGAGCCGCCGGTAGAGGGACGGTGCCGGCACATCCGATACGGCGATGAAGCCGGGGCCCTCGGTGGTTGCGGGCTTCGCCTCCCGGTTGAGGTTGCCCAGGCCGGAGAGGCTTCCGCTCTCCAGGACGGTGATGTCGGCGCCGGCGCACCGGGCCCGGTACTGCCGGGCGATCTCCCGCATCGGCGGCGCGAAGGCCGTGGACCCGTCGATGGTCAGCCGCCCGGCCGCGCATTCGCTGGGCATCGGCGCCGTACGGCCGTTGAGCAGCAGCCCGCCGAGCAGGCCCAGCAGGACGATGAAGGTGCCGCCCAGGGCGAGGCTGAGCTTGCGCGGTCCCCAGCGCTGGGCGTTGCGCCGGATCCGCCCGCCGCTGATGAACCCGCCGACGGTCACCTCGCCGGGGCCGCCACCGGGTCCGGAGCCCGTGGCGGCCCCCGTCCCGTCTCCAGGGCCCGAGAGCAGCACCAGCAGCTTGAAGTGATTGCGCTTGTTCAACGGCACTTTGGGGACGAACAGCCGGCCGCCGTCGTGCCGCAGCCCGCCGCCGTTGCGGGTCAGCATGCCCACCAGATCCGTCGGGTTGGCGTCCGGCACCTCCACCCCGATCACGGTGCGACCGGCGAACTCCACGGTCAGCGGCTCCTGGTAATCCTGCCGGACGATGTCCTTGCCGCCGTCGTTCTCGAACCGCAGCAGCGCCAGCGTCGCGTCGCTTATCTCCTGGTCCTGTCGCAGCAGCCGCAACTGCACCAGGCTGTGCGCATCTTGGGGGTTCATGCCGATCGCGGTGTCCATCTGGACGCGGTAGCCGATCCGCTTCCGGCCCGGCAGAAAGCGCTCGACGGCCCAGACGACGGCCGTCGCCGCGAGCCCGGCCGCGGTCAGGATCGTCTCGGTGTCCGGCAGAGCCACGGCAACCTCGCACAGATGATCGGACGTTGGGATGACTGCACTGTAGGGAGGCGCAACAGACCCCGATGGGGCTTCGGCAGCCGGTCATCAAAGGTTCATCCATCGTCCAGCGAATCGCGCAAGAGGCCCTTTCCCGTCTGCCCGGCGCCACTCGCGCTCAGAAGCGCCCAGGCAATTTCGGTAATTTCGCTGATTGCGGCATGCGCCCCCTCGGCGCCCCGGCCGGCGGCGGGCGCGGTACGGTCCTGGGCCCGCGCCTCACCCCTCGGGCGGCCCGCGCTGGGCGCCGGCCCACTGAAACGACGGCAGGGGCTGAACCAGGACTCTCAATCTCCAGATTCGGTAGACTTCCGGCCATGAGGATGAGTGAGGGCGTCGAATGGGGCCTGCACTGCTGTGTGACGCTGGCTTGGCTGGACGACGAGGGTCCCGTGTCGACCGCTCGGCTCGCGGCTTCCTTCGAGCTTCCGCAGGCCTATCTGAACAAGCGGCTGCAGGCGTTGGTACGTGCCGGAATCCTCAGCTCCACCCCTGGCGCCCGCGGCGGGTTCCGTCTCGCCCGGCCACCGGAGCGGATCAGTCTGATGGATGTCGTCGCGGCGATCGAGGGGACCGAGGACGCGTTCCGGTGCACCGAGATCCGACGTCAGGGGGCCGGTGCCGAGGCGCCGGGCAGGGAGTACGGACGGCCCTGCGGTATCGCGACGGCGATGCGCAAGGCCGAGCTGGCGTGGCGCCGCGAGCTTGCCGCACAGACCATCGCCGATGTGGTCGCCGGCACCCCTGCCGCGGTGGCCGAACGCACCCGCCGCTGGTTCGCCGCGGAGCGGACGCCCAGCGGGTGAACCCCGCCGATGAACCCCGCCGATGAGCACCGCACCGGATAGGGGCACCGACGCCTAGCGGTGTCGCATCGGCGCCGTGCGTCCGGCGCGCCTACTCCGCCTCCCGCCACCCCTCGTACTCCGCCGCGAGCCCGTCCAGCCGCGCCGGGTCGTAGGAGGCGTCCGGGTCCTCGACCACCACGAGCCACTGCGCGTCCTCCGCGTCGTCCTCGCCGGCCAGCGCGTCCCGCACGAGCAGGGGCTCCTGGGCGAGGCCGAAGCGTTCGGTCAGTTGCTCCGCCAGCTCCTCCGCCGCATCGCGGTCGGGCAGCACCAGGACATGTCGTAGGTGTTGTGCATCGCTCACCGGACCATTGTCCGGCAGCGGAGCGCAGGCCGGGACGGCGGTGTCAGTGGCGCGTGGGATGCTGGACCGCGATGGCCAGGAAGACAGCTAACGACGACCCTCTCGCCCCCGTCACGATCGCCGTGGGCCAGGAAGACCTGCTCCTCGACCGCGCCGTGCAGCAGGTGGTGGCGGCCGCCCGCGCCGCCGACGCGGACACCGACGTACGCGACCTCACCTCCGACCAGCTGCAGCCCGGCACGCTCGCCGAGCTCACCAGCCCCTCGCTCTTCGCCGAGCGCAAGGTCGTGGTGGTGCGCAACGCCCAGGACCTGTCGGCGGACACGATCAAGGACGTCAAGGGGTATCTCGGTGCGCCTGCCGAGGAGATCACGCTCGTCCTCCTGCATGCCGGCGGCGCCAAGGGCAAGGGCCTGCTGGACGCCGCCCGCAAGGCGGGTGCGCGCGAGGTGGCGTGCCCCAAGATGACCAAGCCCGCGGACCGGCTGGCGTTCGTACGGGGCGAGTTCCGGGGGATCGGGCGCTCGGCGACGCCGGAGGCGTGCCAGGCGCTGGTCGATGCGATCGGCAGCGATCTGCGCGAGCTGGCCTCGGCCTGTTCGCAGCTGACCGCCGATATCGAGGGCACGATCGACGAGGCCGTCGTCGCGCGTTACTACACGGGCCGGGCCGAGGCGTCGAGCTTCACGGTCGCGGACCGCGCCGTGGAAGGCCGCGCCGCCGAGGCGCTGGAGGCATTGCGCTGGGCGATGGCGACCGGCGTGGCCCCCGTCATGATCACGAGCGCGCTCGCCCAGGGCGTACGCGCCATCGGCAAGCTGGCCTCCGCCCCGCGCGGCGCCCGCCCCGGCGATCTCGCCCGCGATCTGGGGATGCCGCCGTGGAAGATCGACCGGGTGCGGCAGCAGATGCGCGGCTGGTCGGCGGACGGCGTCGCCACGGCCCTCCGCGCGGTCGCCGCGGCCGATGCGGGCGTCAAGGGCGGCGGTGACGACCCCGAGTACGCCCTGGAGAAGGCCGTCGTCGCCATCGCCCGCGCGGCCCGGTCGCATCGATGACGGAGGACGGAGGACGGATGACGGACGATGGGTGACGAACGGTGGATTACGGACGCCGGCTGACGGGCGACGGCTGACAGCTGATCGATGACAGCTGATCAGTGATGACTGACGGCCAATCGGCGACAGCCCATGGCTGACCGCTGACGCCGGGACCGCGGGCAGACGCCAAGACCGCGAGCAGATTCCAGGACCGCGAGCAGATACCAAGACCGCCGCCCAGGCCAAGGCGGCGCCGGCCTCAGCGCGATTCGGCGTCCCGCAAGCGCTGAAGCGTCTCCTTTGCACTGGTCTTCAACATCGTCGCCACCTCATCGCCGGTCGGCTGGGTGCCGGAGGCGCCGCTCGAGGCGTAGTTCGACCAGGTCGACTGATACGTCAGCCAGCCGTCCCGCACCCCGAGCAGCATGTACGAGGCGTCGGTGCTGCCGTCCTTCTTCTTCTGGGTCACCAGATAGGCCTCGTCGCCGATGCCGGTCACCCGCTCGACCCGGTAGTCGATCGAGCTCGCCTGCTTCTCGTACGCCCGGTAGCCGGCCGCGAACTCCGGGCCGGGGTCGGTCTTCTTGTGCAGGGTGGCGGTGTTGTAGAGCCAGGTCGAGGAGTACCCGGAGCTGCTTGCGCTCTTCGCCTTCAGCGACGTGTTGCACCACATGGTGTCCACCGCGTCCTGCCGGGACCCGCTGTGCTGGGGATTGGCGGTGTCGGTGTCCGAGGCGGCGGATGCCTTGTTCGCCGCGATGGTGAAGTCGGCGTTCTTGAACGGCGTCATCGACGTGGCCGCGCACAGGTCGTCGGTGTACGAGTAGCCCGCCAGGTCAGGACTGGGCCCGGAGAAGGCGCCGGTGGCGAACATCATGGAGGCCCAGATCGCGGAGGCGGCGACCGCCCCGCCGATCGCCCAGATCCAGCCGGACACGCCCCGTTCCGCGCCGCCCGTCGGCGGCGCCGGCGGGTAGCCGTAACTGCCGGGTGCCTGGCCGCCGTATCCGCCCGGCACCCCTCCATACGGATTGGCCTGCGGCGCACCCGGAGTGCCGGGTGTCCCGGGCGCCCCAGGTATCCCAGGTGTGCCATAGGCGGAGTACGGGCTGTTTTGATCCCCCGAGAGCGACATGGCCGCAGATTAGCGGATGGCCGAAAGACTGCACCCCGGCGGGCGGACCCCAAGGACCTCGCGCTACCGGGCCAGTGCACGATCTCCCTCGATCCAGCCCCCGACCCCGACTCCGACCCCGCCCCCGACTCCACCCCCGATCCCCCGACCGGACGCGCCGGAGAACCGAGCCCCCCGCCCGCCCCACCGATACAGCAAAAGGCCCCGCCGCCGCCCCGGGGAAGGGGCGAAGGCGGGGCCTTCAAGCATGCGCGGCTTCGTCGGCGGAATCCGCCGGCCGGGCCGGGTGCGCCGCACCCGCGTGGCGAACGCAGGCCGTGTGCGGCGCGGTGCTGCACCGATCAGAGAGCGGAGAGAGGGGCCGCTGAGTCCCTGTCGGCAGGGGTGGTGCAGGTCATACGGTCAAGCGAAGGTTCAGCCCTGGAGGCCGGCGACCTTCTTGGCCAGCGCCGACTTCTTGTTGGCGGCGGCGTTCTTGTGGATGACACCCTTGCTGACGGCCTTGTCGAGCTTCTTGGCAGCCTCGGCCTGGGCGGTGGTGGCCTTCTGCAGGTCACCGGCCTCCACGGCCTCGCGGGTGCGACGGATCGCGGTACGCAGGGAGGACTTGACAGCCTTGTTGCGCTGACGAGCCTTCTCGTTGGTCTTGATCCGCTTCATCTGGGACTTGATGTTCGCCACGAAAGAGCCTTTTCAGGTTCGTTGGAGTTTCGAGTTGCGCCGCGTACGAGAGAGGGCACGAAGCGCAGTGGACCAGGCTACCAGCAGGGTCTACGGCGTCCCAAACCGGCCCAGGGCCGCCGCCTGCGGGACGCCGCCCGAACGCCCCGGCCGCCCCTCGAACCGCCCCGGCCGCCCCTCCAGGCCACCCCGCGCCCCGTCCCCGATCGCCCCGGCCCTGTCCCCCGGCCGCCCCCTCGCCCGGCTCCCGGTGACTCCGGCCCGCTCGGGAGCCCGTCCCGCTCCGCCCCGCCCCGCCCAAACCCACTCGCGCCCGTCGCGCATGGGACCATGGGGGAGACGTCACATATCCGAGTCCCGCCTACCCGCGTTCACTGAATGGACCCTGCGTGCCCGCGACCCCTACGAACGTGCCGGAGCCGAGCCGTACCGACCCGGCCCTCCTCCGTAACTTCTGCATCATCGCGCACATCGACCACGGCAAGTCGACGCTCGCCGACCGGATGCTCCAGCTCACCGGTGTCGTCGACCAGCGGCAGATGCGCGCGCAGTATCTCGACCGCATGGACATCGAGCGCGAGCGTGGCATCACGATCAAGTCCCAGGCGGTCCGGCTGCCCTGGTCGCCCTCCGAGGGCGAGGAGAAGAGTGGTTCCACTCACATCCTCAACATGATCGACACCCCGGGCCACGTCGACTTCACCTACGAGGTCTCCCGCTCCCTCGCCGCGTGCGAGGGCTGCATCCTCCTCGTCGACGCCGCCCAGGGCATCGAGGCCCAGACCCTCGCCAACCTCTACCTGGCGATGGAGAACGACCTCACGATCATCCCCGTACTGAACAAGATTGATCTGCCGGCCGCGCAGCCCGAGAAGTTCGCCGCCGAGCTGGCGAACCTCGTCGGCTGTGAGCCCGAGGACGTCCTGCGGGTGTCCGCCAAGACCGGCGTCGGCGTGCCCGAGCTGCTGGACAAGGTGGTCCGCGATGTCCCGGCCCCGGTCGGCGTCAAGGACGCGCCCGCCCGCGCGATGATCTTCGACTCGGTCTATGACGCCTACCGCGGCGTCGTGACCTATGTGAAGGTCGTCGACGGCACGCTCGGCAAGCGCGAGCGCATCAGGATGATGTCCACCGGCGCCGCGCACGAGCTGCTGGAGATCGGCACCAACTCTCCCGAGATGACGGCCGCCGACGGCCTGTCCGTCGGTGAGGTGGGCTACCTCATCACCGGCGTGAAGGACGTCCGGCAGTCGAAGGTCGGCGACACGATCACCCAGCTCAACAAGGGTGCCGAGGAGGCGCTGGGCGGCTACAAGGACCCCAAGCCGATGGTGTTCTCGGGGCTGTACCCGCTCGACGGATCGGACTACCCGGAGCTGCGCGAGGCGCTGGACAAGCTCCAGCTCAACGACGCGGCGCTGGTCTACGAGCCGGAGACCTCCGCGGCCCTCGGCTTCGGCTTCCGTGTCGGCTTCCTCGGTCTGCTGCACCTCGAGGTCGTCCGCGAGCGCCTGGAGCGCGAGTTCGGCCTCGATCTGATCGCCACCGCGCCCAACGTGGTCTACCGCGTGGACATGGAGGACGGCACCGAGCACATCGTCACCAACCCCAGCGAGTTCCCCGTCGGCAAGATCGACCAGGTGCACGAGCCGGTCGTACGGGCCACGATCCTCGCCCCGAGCGAGTTCATCGGCGCGATCATGGAGCTGTGCCAGAACCGCCGCGGCACCCTGCTCGGCATGGACTACCTCTCCGAGGACCGCGTCGAGATCCGCTACACCCTGCCGCTCGCCGAGGTCGTCTTCGACTTCTTCGACCAGCTCAAGTCCAAGACCCGCGGCTACGCCTCGCTGGACTACGAGCCCACCGGCGAACAGGTCTCCGACCTGGTCAAGGTCGACATCCTGCTGCACGGCGACAAGGTGGACGCGTTCTCCGCGATCACCCACAAGGACAAGGCCTACGCCTACGGCGTGCGGCTGGTCGCCAAGCTGCGCGAGCTGATCCCGCGGCAGGGCTTCGAGGTGCCGATCCAGGCCGCCATCGGCGCCCGGGTCATCGCCCGTGAGACGGTCCGCGCCATCCGCAAGGACGTCCTCGCCAAGTGCTACGGCGGTGACATCTCCCGTAAGCGGAAGCTGCTGGAGAAGCAGAAGGAAGGCAAGAAGCGGATGAAGATGGTCGGCAGCGTGGAGGTCCCGCAGGAGGCCTTCATCGCCGTGCTGTCCTCGGACTCCGACGGCGACAAGAAGAAGTAGCCGCACGGACGAAGCCGCACGGACGATCCCGCAGGAAGCTGCCGCACGAAGGAACGCGTGAGCCCGCCGGAGCGGCGCTCGCGAGGCGGCAGCCGGTTGGCGCGTAACAGGGCGCCGGTCCCCAGGGACCGGCGCCCTGTCGCGTGTCCCGGTGGCCGGGTGCATCCGTCCGGGTGGGTACCGGCGCGTATGCGGGGTGTGTCTCCGGGACGTGCGGAGCGTTGCGCCTCCGGTCCGTGCGCGCCGTGATACGGGGTGTGACCTGGAGTTTTACACGGTTTCGCGGTCGGCGAAGCGTCGCGGTGGGCGGCTGTGGGTGCTATGTGCACCTATCGCACTGGTCACATCGTGAACCAGTCGGCCGTAGCCCCTTACGCGGCGGCGCAACGCGCTCTACCCTGATCACTGCTCAAAGGTTACTCGCGAGTCACCAGCAACGAAGCGGGCCCCGGAGGATGCCGTGACGGACACCCACACGCTGATCGAAAACCGGCCGCCCTCGGTGGCGACCCTCTTCCTGGAGCGGGTGGCGGCCACGCCCGATATCGAGGCCTATCGCTATCCGGTCCCCGCCGCCTCGGGGAGCGGCCCCGATGCCTGGAAGGCGCTCACCTGGGGCGAGGCCGCGCAACGCGTCTACGCCACGGCCGCCGGGCTGATCGCCCTGGGCGTACGGCCGGAGGAGCGGGTGGCGCTGGCCGCCAACACCCGCGTCGAATGGATCCTCGCCGACCTCGGTGTGCTGTGCTCCGGCGCCGCCACCACCACGATCTACCCCAGCACCAACACCGAGGAGACGGCCTACATCCTGGCCGACTCGGGCAGCCGGGTGCTGATCGCCGAGGACGCCGGCCAGCTCGCCAAGGCCCGCGAGAACCGCGCCGAGCTGCCCGAGCTCGCGCATGTCGTGGTGATCAACGAGGCGGACGCGCAGCCCGCCGAGGGGGACCCCGACGGCTGGGTGCTCTCGCTCGCCGACCTGGAGAAGCGCGGCGCCGCCCATCTGGAGGAGAACCCGGACTGCGTCACCGAGCGGGTCGCCGCGCTGCGCGCCGACCAGCTGGCGACGCTGATCTACACCTCCGGGACCACCGGCCGCCCCAAGGGCGTACGGCTGCCGCACGACTGCTGGTCGTACATGGCCCGCGCGATCCAGGCGACCGGGCTGGTCACCGATGACGATGTGCAGTACCTGTGGCTGCCGCTGGCGCATGTCTTCGGCAAGGTGCTCACCGCCGGGCAGATCTCGGTCGGCCATGTGATCGCCGTGGACGGCCGGGTCGACAAGATCATCGAGAATCTGCCGGTCGTCCGGCCCACGTACATGGCCGCCGTACCGCGGATCTTCGAGAAGGTCTACAACGGCGTCGCGGCCAAGGCCCGTGCGGGCGGCGGCCCGAAATACAAGATCTTCCAATGGGCGGCCGGGGTGTCCCGCGAATACGCCAAGGTCTCGCAGGACAACTTCCAGCGCACCGGCAACGCCTCGGTGCCGTTCGCGCTCGGCGCCAAGCACAAGGTCGCCGACGCCCTCGTCTACGCCAAGCTGCGGGAGGCCTTCGGCGGCCGGCTGCGCGCCGCGGTGTCCGGCTCGGCCGCGCTCTCCCCGGAGATCGGCTACTTCTTCTCCGGCGCCGGCATTCACATCCTCGAGGGCTACGGCCTGACGGAATCCAGCGCCGCCAGCTTCGTCAACCCGGGCGAGGCCTACCGCACCGGCACGGTCGGCAAGCCGCTGCCCGGCACCGAGGTACGCATCGCCGAGGACGGCGAGATCCTGCTGCGCGGCCCCGGCATCATGCAGGGCTATCACGGCCTGCCGGACAAGACCGCCGAGGTCCTGGAGGAGGACGGCTGGTTCCACACCGGCGACATCGGCGAGCTGTCCGCCGACGGCTATCTGCGGATCACCGACCGCAAGAAGGACCTGATCAAGACCTCCGGCGGGAAGTACATCGCGCCGGCCGAGGTGGAGGGTCAGTTCAAGGCGGTCTGTCCGTTCGTCTCCAATGTGCTGGTGCACGGCGCCAACCGGAACTTCTGCACGGCGCTGATCGCCCTCGACGAGCCGACGATCATGGGCTGGGCCAAGGAGCACGGCCTGGACGGCAAGAAGTACGCCGAGGTCGTCGCCACCGACCAGGTGCGCGCGCTGATCGACGGCTATGTCGAGCGGGTCAACGAGGGCCTGCAGCGCTGGCAGCAGATCCGCAAGTTCCGGCTGCTGCCGCGCGACCTGGACATCGAGCACGGCGAGGTCACCCCCAGCCTCAAGGTCAAGCGGCCGGTGGTGGAGCGGACGTTCAAGGACCTGCTCGACGAGATGTACGCCGGGGCGCGCGAGGCGTAGCGGCGGCGGGGCGGGGTGGTCCGGGGTGGCGTGAACGCCGTCCGGACCGCCCCGGTCCTCGTACGGACGTCCTCCCTCCGGTTGTCCATGCAGGTGTACGGCCGGACATCCCGCGCATGTCGGCCAACTCTCCGGGCGAGTCAGCCGAATCGCCCCCCTTGAGCACCAACTTCGGTGACTCCGCGCTTATGGCTGCCCTCGGTCTGTCACTCTGTCGGTGGCGCATCCGGCGCTGACGCGGAGCTGCTCGGGAGTTGGTCTATGAGGACGACAACTTCATCACCACCGGACTCACCACCGGACTCGTCACGCGACGGCGTCCCGCCCGCGTCTGCGGAGGCCGCCGGCCGCCCCGGTGGCGGCTACTCCCGCGCCGCCTGCCTGCCCGGTGACCCGCGCGCCGCGGCCGCCGCCCGGCAGTTCGTCCGCACGGTGTTCGCCGACTGGACCGCCCAGGCGCTTCCCGGCTCACCGGACCTCACCGAGCGCCTCGCGGACGAAGCGGTGCTGCTCGTCAGCGAGTTGGTCACCAACGCCGTGGTCCACGCCGGCACCGCCGTCGAACTCCGCTGCCGCCTGGAACCGTCAGCCGGTCCCGGCCCCTACGACCACCCGCAAGCGGACCCCGACGGCCTCGACGACCCCGACGGCACGGCCCGCACCGGCGTGGTCATCGAGGTCTCCGACCACCACCCGGCCCGGCCGGTGCGCGCCCGCGAGGAGGCCCCGGCGTCCGAAGGCGGCGGCCATGGCCTGCAGTTGATCAGCGCGGTCGCCGAGTCCTGGGGCATCACCTACCGCCGCGCCATGAAGACCGTGTGGTTCCGGCTGCCCGCGGATCCGGACGGCACCGCCCGGCCGGAGCCGGAGGGCGCCGTCGACAACCAGCTGCTGCAGCGCGGACTGCGCGCCGCCGAACTCCTCGCGCCCACCCCGCGGCGGGCCGTCCGTCAGGCGTCCGAGGGCGACTGGGTGCACCAGGGCGCCCTCTCCTTCCTGGCCGAGGCCTCCGACCTGCTCTCCGGCCAGCTCGACGCCGACCAGGTCGCCTCGCTCGCCGCCCAGCTGACGGTGCCGCGGCTCGCCGACTGGTGCGCGGTGTGGCTGTACGACGGCGACGGCGGTGCGCCCGGACGCGGCATCGAGGCGGACGGCGAGGCACAGCGGCTCGCCCGCGTCTGGCACTCCAGCGAGAGCCGGATCGATTCGCTGCGCACCGTCCTGGAGAAGGACCCGCCGCCGATGGCGGGCGGCGACACCGGCCTGAGCAGCACCCCCACCGCGGTCCGCTGGCCCTGGCCGCCGGAGCCGGGCGGCTACGGCCCCGGCGGCGCGGCCCTGGCCTGCCCCCTGGTGGCCGGCGGCCGCCGGCTCGGCACCCTCCTGCTCGGCCGGTCCGGCCTGCTCCGCTTCCCCGACGAGGTGATCGGCCTGGTGGAGGACCTGTGCCGCCGGGTCGCCCGCGCCATGGCCACCGCCCGTGCCTACAGCCGCCAGGAGCGCATCAGCCAGGTCCTCCAGCGCCGGCTGCTGCCCCGGGGGCGCGCCCAGGTCCCCGGTGTGGAGTCGGCGGTGGTCTACGAGCCCCGCGAGGGCGCCTGGGCGGGCGGCGACTTCTGGGACCTCTTCGACGCCGGTGACGGCCGCTGGTGCTTCGCCCTCGGCGATGTGTGCGGCAGCGGCCCGGAGGCGGCCGCGGTGACGGGCCTGGCCCGCCCGGTGCTGCGGCTGCTGGCCCGCGACGGCTTCGGCGTCGCCGAGGTCCTCGACCGCCTCAACAAGACGATGGCCCGGGAGGCCGCGGACTCCGTCGCGGCGGTCGCGGCCGCGGTCGCGGCGGCCGGCGCGGGCGCCGAGGCCCCCGTCGAGATCCGCGACGAGGGCGAACAGGCCCGCTTCCTGTCCCTCCTCTACGGCGAGATCGTGCCGTACCACGGCGGCTCCGGCGGCGCCCGCTGCACCCTCGCCAGCGCCGGCCATCCGCTCCCGCTGGTGCTGGGCGCCGACGGCGCGGTCCGGGTCGTCGCGGCGCCCCAGATGCTGCTGGGGGTGGTCGAGGACGCGGCGTACGTCAGCGAGTCCTTCGACCTCTGCGCGGGGGAGACGCTGCTGTGCGTGACCGACGGCGTGACCGAGCGCCGCTCGGACGGCCGGCTCTTCGACGACGAGGACGGCCTGACCACGGCCCTCGCCGCCTGCACGGGTCTGGGTGCCACCGCGATCGCCGAACACATCCGCAGCACGGTCCATGCGTTCGCGCCGACGCCGCCGGACGACGACCTGGCGCTGCTGGTGCTCCAGGCCGCGGGACCGGCGACGGCGGCGGCCGGGGCGGGCGCGGCGGCCCCGCCCGGACCGCCCCTGCCATGACGGAGGCCGGACCACCTCCGTCATGACGGACAATGGACCCCATGCCTTCCGCACTGCCTGATGGTGAGCCGATGCCCGAGGACGGGGCGCTGCCCCGCCATGCGCTGACAGGGGCGGCCGAGCGGCCCCTCGGCTTCTATCTGCATGTGCCGTACTGCGCCACCCGCTGCGGCTACTGCGACTTCAACACCTACACCGCGAGCGAGCTGCGCGGCTCCGGCGGCGCCCTGGCCTCCCGCGACAACTACGCCGACCACGTCGTCGAGGAGATCCGGCTGGCCCGCAAGGTCCTGGGCGACGACCCCCGCCCCGTGGAGACGGTCTTCGTCGGCGGCGGCACCCCGACCCTGCTGCCCGCCGCCGACCTCGGCCGCATGCTGGCCGCCATCCGCGACGAATTCGGCCTCGCCCCGGGCGCCGAGATCACCACCGAGGCCAACCCGGAATCCGTCGACCCCCGCTACCTCACCGAACTCCGCGAGGGCGGCTACAACCGCGTCTCCTTCGGCATGCAGAGCGCGCGGCAGCACGTCCTGAAGATCCTCGACCGCACGCACACCCCCGGCCGCCCCGAGGCCTGCGTCGCCGAGGCCCGCGCGGCCGGCTTCGACCACGTCAACCTCGATCTGATCTACGGCACCCCGGGCGAGACCGACGACGACTGGCGGGCCTCCCTCGACGCCGCCATCGGCGCCGGCCCCGACCACGTCTCCGCCTACGCCCTGATCGTCGAGGAGGGCACCCAGCTCGCCCGCCGGATCCGCCGCGGCGAGGTCCCGATGACCGACGACGACGTCCACGCCGACCGCTATCTGATCGCCGACGAACGCCTCGCCGCCGCCGGTTTCACCTGGTACGAGGTCTCCAACTGGGCCACCACCGAGGCCGCCCGCTGCCGCCACAACGAGCTGTACTGGACCGGCGCCGACTGGTGGGGCGCGGGCCCCGGAGCGCACAGCCACGTCGGCGGCGTCCGCTGGTGGAACGTCAAGCACCCCGGCGCCTACGCCCAGGCCCTGGCCGAGGGCCGCTCCCCGGGCGCGGGCCGCGAGATCCTGCCGGCCGAGGACCGCCGGGTGGAGCGCATCCTGCTGGAGCTGCGGCTGGTGGACGGCTGCCCGCTCGACATCCTCGCGCCGGCGGGGGCGAAGGCCGCGGAGCGGGCGCTGGCCGACGGGCTGCTGGCGGCCGGGCCGTATGCGGACGGCCGGGCCGTGCTGACGCTGCGGGGGCGGCTGCTGGCCGACGCGGTGGTGCGGGATCTGGTGGACTGATGCTCGAACGAGTGAACTCCTGCAGATTCCAGGAACGCTTGCTTACCCTGGTGCCAGGCTGCTGTCGAAAGAGAACGATGGCGGGAAGCGGAGGGCCACGGAGATGACCGCGGTGGATGACCGGCCGATCACGCGCATCGTCGAGCTCTACGAGGACCTTGAGGTACCGGAGGGTTTCAAGGCGGAACTCCTGCGGGGGGAAATCGTGATGATGGCCGGGCCGGATCTGGTGCACAACCGGATCGTGCTGAGGGTTCTCCGACAGATCCCAGACCAGGAATGGGACTGTCTCCAGACCCAGGACATCGATCTGCTGAACGAAACCAGCGAGCCACAGCCGGATCTCGTCGTCCTGGAGCGCGACGCGGGGCCGGATTCGGGTCGTCTGCTACCGGCCCAGATGATCACGGTGCTGGTCGAGGTCGTCTCGAAAAACAGCGTCGACCGTGATTACGGTGTCAAGCGCTCGATCTATGCGGCGGGCGGCATTCCCGCCTACCTGATCATCGACCCCATCATGGCGCAGTGCGTACTGCTTACCGAGCCCACCGGCACCGGGGAGGATGCCGACTACCGGGTCCAGTCGATCTACAAGTTCGGCGAATCCGTGCCACTGGACCTCCTCGGCATCGAACTGGACACCTCAGAGTTCGGCACCCTCCCGAACGTCAGGCCGCACCGCCGACCGTAACGAAGTCGATCAGCTCCTCCACCCGCCCCAGCAACGCCGGCTCCAGGTCCTTGTACGACCGCACGCAGCCCAGAATCCGCTGCCACGCCGCTCCCGTGTTCTCCGGCCAGCCCAGCGCCCGGCACACGCCCGTCTTCCAGTCCTGGCCGCGCGGGACCCTCGGCCACGCCGCGATCCCCACCGACGCCGGCTTCACCGCCTCCCACACGTCGATGTACGGGTGGCCCACCACCAGCGCATGCTCCCCGGTCACCGCCGCCGTGATCCGCGACTCCTTCGAGCCCGGCACCAGGTGATCCACCAGCACCCCCAGCCGCGCATCCGGCCCCGGCGCGAAGCTCCGCACGATCGCCGGCAGGTCGTCGATCCCCTCCAGGTACTCCACGACCACGCCCTCGATGCGCAGATCGTCGCCCCACACCCGCTCGACCAGCTCCGCGTCGTGCCGCCCCTCCACATAAATGCGCCCGGCGCGCGCGACCCGGGCGCGGGCGCCGGGCACGGCGAGTGAGCCCGACGCGGTACGGGCCGGACCGGCCGGCGCCGGGCGGCCCTGGGGCCGTACGAGGGTGACGACACGGCCCTCCAGCAGGAAGCCGCGCGGCGTCATCGGGAAGACCCGGTGCTTGCCGAAGCGGTCCTCAAGGGTGACGACCGGGCCCTCGGCGGTCTTCTCGCAGCGGATCACGGCGCCGCAGAAGCCGGTGGTGACCTCCTCGACGACGAGGTCGGGCTCGGCCGGTACCTCGGGGGCGGGGCGCTGCTTCTTCCAGGGCGGGGTGAGGTCCGGTCCGTACTGCTTGCTGCGCATGGAGGCGTCAGGGTCCTGTTCTCGTGAGGGGCGGGCGGGAGGTTCTCTCAGGAGGCCGGCGGCACGCCGAAGCGGATGGCCAGGGCCTCCCGCTGGGCGCGCACGAAGCGGGCGTCCACGACCGCCCCGTGCCCCGGTACGTACCGGGCGTCCTCGCCGCCCAGGGCCAGCAGCCGGTCCAGGGCCGCCGGCCACTGCTGGGGCAGCGAGTCCAGGCCGGCGTTCGGCTCCCCGGACTCCTCGACCAGGTCGCCGCAGAAGACGATCTCGGGGGCGCCGCCCCGGCCCGGTACGAGAACGGCCAGGTCGTGGGCGGTGTGGCCGGGGCCGACATTGGCGAGCAGCACCTGCCGGTCGCCGAGGTCGACGGTCAGTTCGCCGTGGACGTGATGGTGCGGGCGGACCAGCAGATCCGCGGCCTCCGCGGCGGCTTCCGGGTCCAGGCCGTGCCGTACCGCGTCCCGCCGCAGCTCGTCCCGGTCGCGCCGGAGCAGATCGCTCAGCCCGGCCGCGCCGAACACCTCGACGCCAGCGAAGGCGGCGGTGCCCAGGACGTGATCGAAATGCGGGTGGGTGAGCGCGATATGCGTCACTTCCCGGCCCAGCACGCCGCGGATCGCGCGGCGTAGATCGGCGCCGTCGCGGATGGATGCGCCGGTGTCGACGATCATCACCCCGGCAGATCCGGCGATCACGCCGATCGTCTCGTCCCAGCCCGGCATCCGGCGCCGGGCGACGCCTTCACCGAGCGGTTCCCACCCGGCCTCTTCCCAAGCAGTGCGCATACCGAGACGCTAGCTCCATCGCGATAGCGTTGCCTGACGGAACGCGTCAGAGACCGGCCACAACGGCCGATCACGGTCATCGGGCGGCGCATTGGCAGTCGATCGTTGCGGTCGCTCTTGCCGCAGCTGTGCTACCCGGCCGTACACTGGCTTCCGGGTCTGGCACTCGGCCCGTGCGAGTGCCAGGAGTGACGAGACGGCAACACGGCTGGACTGGAGGTGCGCAGGATGCTCAGTGAACGCAGGCTCGAAGTGCTGCGCGCCATCGTCCAGGACTATGTCGGGACGGAGGAGCCGGTCGGCTCCAAGGCGCTCACCGAGCGCCATCAGCTGGGCGTCTCCCCGGCCACGGTCCGCAACGACATGGCGGCCCTGGAGGACGAGGGCTTCATCGCCCAGCCGCACACCAGCGCCGGCCGGATCCCCACCGACAAGGGCTACCGCCTCTTCGTCGACAAGCTGGCGGGCGTCAAGCCGCTGTCCTCCCCGGAGCGGCGGGCCATCCAGAACTTCCTCGACGGCGCCGTCGACCTCGATGACGTCGTCGGCCGCACGGTCCGGCTGCTGGCGCAGCTGACCCGCCAGGTGGCCGTCGTGCAGTACCCGTCCCTGACCCGGTCCACGGTCCGGCATGTCGAGCTGCTGGCGCTGGCCCCGGCCCGGCTGATGCTCGTACTGATCACGGACACCGGACGGGTCGAGCAGCGGCTGATCGACTGCCAGGCGCCGTTCGGCGAGACCTCGCTCGCGGATCTGCGGGCGCGGCTCAACAGCCGGGTGGTGGGGCGCCGGTTCGCGGATGTGCCGCAGTTGGTGCAGGATCTCCCGGAGTCCTTCGAGCAGGACGACCGCGGCACGGTCTCGACAGTGCTGTCGGTGTTGCTGGAAACTCTGGTGGAGGAGACCGAAGAGCGGCTGATGATCGGCGGAACGGCCAATCTCACGCGCTTCGGGCACGATTTTCCCCTGACCATCCGCCCGGTGCTGGAGGCCCTTGAGGAGCATGTGGTGCTGCTCAAGCTGCTGGGGGAGGCCAAGGACTCGGGCATGACCGTACGTATCGGGCATGAGAATGCCCACGAAGGCCTGACGTCCACATCGGTCGTCGCGGTCGGTTACGGTTCGGGCGACGAGGCAGTCGCCAAACTCGGCGTGGTCGGACCGACCCGCATGGACTACCCCGGAACGATGGGAGCGGTACGCGCAGTGGCACGTTACGTCGGACAAATCCTCGCGGAGTCGTAAAAGTGGCCACGGATTACTACTCGGTTCTCGGCGTCAGTCGCGATGCCTCGCAGGACCAGATCAAGAAGGCCTTCCGTCGGCTGGCGCGTGAGCTGCACCCGGACGTGAACCCGGACCCGAAGACCCAGGAGCGGTTCAAGGAGATCAACGCCGCTTACGAGGTCTTGTCGGACCCGCAGAAGAAGCAGGTCTACGACCTCGGCGGCGACCCGCTCTCGCAGTCGGGCGGCGGCGGTGGCGCGGGCGGCTTCGGCGCCGGCTTCGGCAACTTCTCCGACATCATGGACGCCTTCTTCGGCACGGCCTCGCAGCGGGGCCCGCGCTCGCGCACCCGCCGCGGCCAGGACGCCATGATCCGGCTCGACATCGAGCTGAACGAAGCGGCCTTCGGCACGACCAAGGACCTCCAGGTCGACACCGCCATCGTCTGCACGACGTGCACCGGCGAGGGCGCGGCGCCCGGCACCTCCGCGCAGACCTGTGACATGTGCCGCGGCCGCGGCGAGGTCTCGCAGGTCACCCGGTCCTTCCTCGGCCAGGTCATGACATCGCGGCCGTGCCCGCAGTGCCAGGGCTTCGGTACGGTCGTGCCGACGCCGTGCCCCGAGTGCGCCGGCGACGGCCGGATCCGCTCCCGCCGCACGCTGACGGTGAAGATCCCCGCCGGTGTCGACAACGGGACGCGGATCCAGCTTGCGGGCGAGGGCGAGGTCGGCCCCGGCGGCGGCCCGGCAGGTGACCTCTACGTCGAGATCCACGAGCTGGCGCACCCGGTCTTCCAGCGGCGCGGCGACGATCTGCACTGCACGGTCACCATCCCCATGACGGCGGCGGCACTGGGCACCAAATGCCCGCTGGAGACGCTCGACGGGGTGGAGGAGATCGACGTCCGGCCCGGCACCCAGTCCGGCCAGTCGATCCCGCTGCACCAGCGCGGTGTGACACATCTGCGCGGCGGCGGCCGCGGCGACCTGATCGTCCATGTCGAGGTGCAGACGCCCACCAAGCTCGACCCCGAGCAGGAGGAGCTGGTGCGCCGGCTGGCCAAGCTCCGCGGCGAGGAACGCCCGACGGGGCAGTTCCAGCCGGGGCAGCAGGGGTTGTTCTCGCGGTTGAAGGATGCGTTCAACGGGCGGTAGGTGAGTCGGCCGGGGGTCCGGGGGTTGTCCCCGGGCAGGCGCGGTCAGCCGGGGCAGCAGGGGTTGTTCTCGCGGTTGAAGGATGCGTTCAACGGGCGGTAGGCCGTTGGGGGCTGGGGCGCAGGCGGAGCCTGGATCTTGGTCCGGCCCTGGTTCGGAGTGTGGCGGTGGGCGTGACACGATGTGGTTATGCCCACCCCGCTGACCGATCTCTGCCGCTACCCGATCGTGCAGGCCCCCATGGCGGGCGGCGCCGCTCGCCCGGAGCTCGCCGCCGCCGTCAGTGAAGCCGGCGGTCTCGGCTTCCTCGCCGCCGGGTACAAAACCGCCGACGGCATGTATCAGGAGATCAAACAGCTGCGCGGGCTGACCGGCCGGCCCTTCGGCGTCAACCTGTTCATGCCGCAGCCCAGCCTCGCCGACACCACCCCGGTCGAGGTCTACCGCGAGCAGCTCGCGGGCGAAGCGGCCTGGTACGAGAGCCCGATCGCCGAACTCGACCCGTACGGCGGCTCCGACGACGGCTACGAGGCCAAGCTGGCGATCCTGCGTGAGGACCCGGTGCCGGTGGTCTCGTTCGCCTTCGGCTGCCCCTCCCGCGCGGTGCTCGACGCCTTCGCCAAGGTCGGTACGTACACCGTCGTGACGGTCACCACCGCGGCCGAGGCGCAGGCCGCGCAGTGGTCGGGCGCGGATGCGGTCTGTGTCCAGGGCATCGAGGCGGGCGGTCACCAGAGCACCCACCGCGACGACCCGCAGTCCGACGGCACCGGCGCGGGCATCGGGCTGCTCTCGCTCGTCGCCCAGGTCTACGAGGCGGTGCAGATCCCGATCATCGCCGCGGGCGGCCTGATGCGCGGCTCGCAGATCGCCGCCGCACTGGCCGCCGGTGCCGCGATGGCGCAGCTCGGCACGGCCTTCCTCGCGACGCCCGAATCGGGTGCCAACCCCCTGCACAAGCAGGCGCTGACCAACCCGCTGTTCACCCGTACCGAGCTGACCCGGGCGTTCTCCGGGCGCCCGGCCCGCGGGCTGGTGAACCGTTTCCTTCGCGAGCACGGCCCGTACGCCCCGGCCGCCTACCCCGCCGTCCACCACCTCACGTCCGGGCTGCGCAAGGCCGCGGCCAAGGCGGGCGATGCGCAGGGCATGGCGCTGTGGGCCGGGCAGGGCCACCGGATGGCCCGCGAACTGCCGGCCGGGCAGCTGGTCGAGGTGCTGTCGGCCGAACTGGACCTGGCACGCGCCGCGTTGAGCCGCCCCGGCGACGGCGCGGGCGCCGGTACCGCGTCATGACCGCCCCCGTCTTTCTCGTCGATTCGCTCGCGGACGTACGGGCCGGCGGGACGCTGACCCTGGACGGGCCGGAGGGCCGGCACGCGGTGTCGGTGCGGCGGCTGCGGGTGGGCGAGGAGATCGTGCTGACGGACGGTCACGGAACGGGCGCCTCCGGCGCGGTCGCCGCCGTCGAGGGCAAGGACCGCCTCACCGTCGAGATCGGCGACGTCCACACCGAGGCCCGGCCGACACCCACCCTCACCGTCGTCCAGGCGCTGCCCAAGGGCGACCGCGGCGAACTGGCCGTCGAAACGATGACCGAGACCGGCGTCGACGCCATCGTCCCCTGGCCGGCGGCGCGCTGCGTCACCCAGTGGAAGGGCGAGCGGGCCGCCAAATCCCTGGCCAAGTGGCGCGCCACGGCCCGCGAGGCGGGCAAGCAGTCGCGCCGCCTGACCTTTCCGGAGGTCGCCGACCCGCTGTCCACCAAGGAGGTCGCCGCCCTCCTCGCCGACGCCGACTTCGCCGCCGTCCTCCACGAGGAGGGCAGCGCTCCGCTGGCCACCGCCGAACTCCCCGACGAGGGCTCGATCGTGCTCGTCGTCGGCCCCGAAGGTGGCGTCTCCCCGGAAGAGTTGGCCGTCTTCGCCCAGGCCGGCGCCAAGCCCTACCGCCTCGGCCGGACCGTCCTGCGCACCTCCACCGCCGGTACGGCCGCGACGGCGCTGCTGCTGGGCCGTACCGGACGCTGGAGCTGACCCCGGACGACGCTCACACCCGGGTCATCGCCCCCGCGGTCGATATCAGCTCGGTGAGCGCGTCGGCGGCGGCCGGGTGCGTGACGGGGACACCCGCTCGTACAAAAGATCGTGGCAGACCCCACTGACAACGCAGCGGTGCGCCGGCCGCCCGTCAGGGCCGCACCGGCGCACCGCCGTTCACTTCATCCGGCCGTACGCCGGACCGCCCGCGTCGGGCCGGTCGCATCGGACCGGCCGCCGCGGACCGCCGCCTCAGACCAGCTGCGCATCCAGCGTGATGTTCTTGACCCCCGCCAGCGCCTGGCTGACCGGGCAGTTGGCCTTGGCGTCCGCGGCCGCCGCCTGGAAGTCCTCCTCGGACAGCCCCGGGACGCTCGCCCTGACGGTCAGCACGATGCCGGTGATGCCCTCGCCCGGCTGGAAGGTGACATCGGCCTTGGTGTCGAGCGCGGCGACGGTGTAGCCCTTGCCCGCCAGGCCGTGCGAGAAGGCCATGGAGTAGCAGGAGGAGTGGGCCGCCGCGATCAGCTCCTCGGGGCTGGTGACGCCGTTGGGCTGCTCGGCGCGGGCGGGCCAGTTCACGTCGTACGTACCGACGTTGGAGGACGTCAGGGCGACCTGGCCCTTGCCCTCCAGGAGGTTGCCTTCCCAGTGGGTGGTGGCGGTGCGCGTGGTTGCCATGGTGGATAACTCCCGGTTGTGGGCGAAAAGAGTCTGCCGGGCAAGCTTAGTGATCCCCGGGCCCCGCGACCGGGCGATCGGGCCGCCGCCCGGTAGCATCCGAGACGGTACGCACCGTGCGTACGGCGTGTGCGTAGGGCGCGCGCCGCGCAACCCTAAGGAGCCCACCGGTGGCGGGAGAACCGCAGGCCGACTGCCTGTTCTGCAAGATCGTGGCGGGGGAGGTGCCGGCGACCATCGTCCGGGAGACCGAGACCACCGTCGCGTTCCGTGACATCAACCCCCAGGCCCCGACCCACGTCCTGGTGATCCCCAAGGTGCACTACCCGGACGCCGCGTCCCTCGCCGCCGCCGAACCGGGGATCGTCGCCGACATACTGCGCGAGTCCCGTGAGGTGGCCGCCGGGGACACGGTCGAGGAGACGGGCTACCGGGTCGTCTTCAACACCGGAGCCGGCGCAGGCCAGACCGTCTTCCACGCCCATCTGCACGTCCTCGGTGGCCGTGGCCTCCAGTGGCCTCCCGGATAGTCCGGACAACCCGCCATGTCCGTACGTGAATTGGTCGTCCTCGGCACCGCCAGCCAGGTCCCCACCCGGCACCGCAACCACAACGGCTATCTGCTGCGCTGGGACGGCCAGGGGCTGCTCTTCGACCCCGGTGAGGGCACCCAGCGTCAGATGCTGCGCGCCGGGGTCGCCGCGCACGACATCAACCGGATCTGCGTCACGCACTTCCACGGTGACCACTCGCTGGGCCTGGCCGGGGTGATCCAGCGGATCAACCTGGACCGCGTGCCGCATCCCATCACCGCCCACTACCCGGCCAGCGGCGAGCACTTCTTCGACCGGCTGCGGTACGCCACCGCCTACCGCGAGACGGTCCGGCTCAAGCAGCGCCCGGTGGCCGCCGACGGCGAACTGGACCGCTCGAAGTCCTACGCCCTGGAGGCGCGCAAGCTCTCCCACCCGGTCGAGTCGTACGGCTACCGCCTGGTGGAGCCGGACGCCCGGCGGATGCTCCCGGACCGGCTGGCCGCGCACGGCATCGCCGGCCCCGACATCGGCCGGCTGCAGCGGACCGGCGAGTGGAACGGCGTCCGCCTGGACGAGGTCAGCGAGCTGCGCCCCGGCCAGAAGTTCGCCTTCGTGATGGACACCAGGCTGTGCGAGGGCGTCTACGCGCTCGCGGCGGGCGTGGACATGCTCGTCATCGAGTCGACGTTCCTGGACGAGGATCTCCAACTGGCCATCGATCACGGTCACTTGACGGTCGGGCAGGCCGCCGGTGTGGCCGTGGACGCGGGCGTACGGCATCTCGTCCTGACCCACTTCTCGCAGCGCTACTCCGACCCCGGGGAGTTCGAGCGGCAGGCACGCGCAGCCGGATTCGCCGGCGAACTCACCATCGCGCAGGACCTGATGCGCGTGCCGCTGCCCAAGAGGAATTGACCCTCGCTCCCTCAGGGAGCGCCGGTCGCGCCTACGGCAGGTAGTACATCGGGTTCGGCAGCTTGAACGTCCGGTTACCGGCGCCGCCCTGGAGATCGCTGTACTGGTCCCCGAAGTTGGCGACGATGTCGTAGCCGAGCGACTCGATGTGCCGGCGGGTGCCCGACTTGTACTCGACGGTCGAGCAGTTCGTCCCGCAGGGGAGGTACGGGGGCGGGTTCTCCTTGTTCTTCAGGAACACATGCGTCGGGTCCAGCGGTACCCCGTAGCCGACGTTCTTGAGGTTGCGCACGCTCCACTCGCGCTGCGCTTCCTTGCGGCCGGTGATGAAGAAGACCTCGGCGCCGTGGTCGTGTGCCCAGTTGACCAGCCGGTTCATGCCGAAGACCGGGTCCATGTCGGTGGACTCGAGGTATTTGTCCTGGCTTTCGGGGGTGAAGTGGAAGCCCACCTGAAGCTCGTAGTTGTAGGTGAGCAGGGTGGTGTCGTCCATGTCCAGGACGATGGCGTGCTTGGCGTGCTTGGCGGTCTTGCTGGACTTCGCCTGCTCGGCGGACCGGCCGGCGGACTTCGCGAGCACCTTGGCCAGATAGCCGCGGGCCCTGGCCTCGATGCCGCGGACCTGGCGGGCGTAGTTGCTGTGCGGTGAGGCGTAGTGCCGGCCGTCGGCCGTCACCGTGTCGCCGTAGTACGCCTTGATCTGGTCCTGCACCTGGGTGAGGTTGGGGATCTCCTTGTCGGTGCGGGGGACCGAGTGCTCGGCGGTCGCCTGGCCGATGCCGAAGACGGCGGTGCCGGTGGCGAGGGCGGCGACCGTCGCGGCGCCGAGGCGGGCGCGACGGGAGAGGGCGGGACGGGGCATGCGCGGCTCCTTCGGATGACATGAACAGGCTCAGATGACACTCAGATAGATCTAACAAGAGCGGCCAATTCGGTATCTACGCGCGAAGATTCAATGGTTGGTAAAGCCTCGCGGAACAGGGGGTGTTGACGGTCGCCGCCCCGCTCCCTAGCCTCCGACTGCATATGAGGACGTCACCCACATATGCAAACGGCCCTCGACAGTGCAGGAGTCACCCCGCATGGACAGCCTCACCATCGCCGAGGTCCGGCTCACCCCGGTCCTGGTGGCCGACCCGCCCCTGCTCAACACCCAGGGCGTACACCAGCCCTACACCCCCCGGCTGATCATCGAAGCGGTGACGGAGAGCGGTGCCACCGGGCTCGGCGAGACCTACGGCGACACCAAGTACCTCGACCCGGCCCGCCCGTTGGCCGCCGCGCTGGTCGGCCGTAAGGTCACGGATCTGAACGGACTGCCCGCACTGGCCGCCCAGGTGTGCGGCGACTCGCCCGCCGCCACGGGCGCCGACGCCATCGACGCCGGCGGACTGCGCGGCGTACAGACCGCCGGCAAACTGCGGCTCTCGGTGCTCTCCGGCTTCGAGGTGGCCTGCCTGGACGCCTGGGGACACGCCACCGGACTGCCCGTACACGCCCTGCTCGGCGGGAAGGTACGCAACCGCGTCGAATACAGCGGATACCTCTTCTACCGGTGGGCCGCCCACCCGGGCGGCCGCGGCGAACGCGACGACTGGGGCGCGGCGCTCGATCCGGCCGGCATCGTCGCCCAGGCCCGCCGCTTCGCGGACCGTTACGGCTTCACGTCCTTCAAGCTCAAGGGCGGCGTCTTCGAGCCCGCACAGGAGATCGCGGCGGTCAGGGCGCTGGCCGCCGCATTCCCCGGCCGCCCGCTCCGCCTCGACCCCAACGGCGCCTGGAGCGTGGACACCTCGCTCGAGGTGGCGCACGAGCTGGGCGACGTCCTCGAATACCTGGAGGACCCGGCGAGCGGCATCGCACGGATGGCGGAGGTGGCGGCGGGTACGGACCTGCCGCTGGCCACCAACATGTGCGTCACGACCTTCGACGAGATCGCCGAGGCGTTCACCCGCGGCGCCGTGCAGGTCCTGCTCTGCGACCACCACTACTGGGGCGGCCTGCGCAGCACCCGCGAACTCGCCGCCGTCTGCCACACCTTCGGCGTCGGCCTGTCGATGCACTCCAACACCCACCTGGGCATCAGCCTCGCCGCCATGACCCAGGTCGCGGCGACCGTCCCGCACCTCGGCCACGCCTGCGACACCCACTACCCCTGGCAGTCCGAGGACGTCCTCACCGAACGCCTCACCTTCCGCGACGGCCACCTGGACGTCGGTGACGCCCCCGGCCTGGGCGTCGCCCTCGACCACCACCGGCTCGCCGCCCTGCACCGCCGCTGGCAGGAGGACGACGGCACCTACCGCTCCCGCGATGACGCGGCGGCGATGCGGGTGGCCGATCCCCAGTGGGTCACTCCCGTGGTTCCGCGCTGGTGAGAGCGGCGCGCGCGGTACGGACACGCCGCAGGTCGCGCACCGTACGGGACACCCGCGCGAGGAACCGCCCCGCCGCGCGGCCCTTCCCGGATGATGACGATGCGCCCAATCCTCCCCAACCACCCCCCTTCCGCGTACGGTGTGGCACGGCTCAGTGGCGGTACGCCACAGTGGTCCCGTAGGTGATCTTTGAAAGGGGCTGTTCCATGGCACAGGAAGTGCGCGGCGTCATTGCGCCGGGGAAGAACGAACCGGTCCGGCTGGAGACGATCCTGGTGCCGGACCCCGGTCCGGGCGAGGCCGTGGTGAAGATCCAGGCCTGCGGGGTGTGCCACACCGATCTGCATTACAAGCAGGGCGGGATCAACGACGAGTTCCCGTTCCTGCTGGGACACGAGGCGGCGGGCGTGGTCGAGTCCGTCGGTCCGGACGTCACGGACGTGGCGCCGGGGGACTTCGTCGTCCTCAACTGGCGGGCGGTGTGCGGGGCGTGCCGGGCCTGTCTGCGCGGGCGTCCGCAGTACTGCTTCGACACGCACAACGCCAAGCAGAAGATGACCCTGAAGGACGGGACCGAGCTGAGCCCCGCGCTGGGCATCGGGGCGTTCGCCGACAAGACGCTGGTCGCCGCAGGGCAGTGCACCAAGGTCGACCCCGAGGTCTCACCGGCCGTGGCCGGGCTGCTGGGCTGCGGGGTGATGGCGGGCCTCGGCGCGGCCATCAACACCGGCGGGGTGGGGCGCGGCGACTCGGTGGCGGTCATCGGCTGCGGCGGGGTGGGGGACGCCGCCGTCGTGGGCGCGCGGCTGGCGGGCGCGGCGAAGATCATCGCGGTGGACATCGACGACCGGAAGCTCGACCAGGCCCGGTCCATGGGCGCCACCCACACCGTCAACTCCCGTTCCGCCGACCCCGTTGCCGCGATCCGCGAGCTGACCGGCGGATTCGGCGCGGATGTGGTCATCGACGCGGTGGGCCGCCCGGAGACGTACAAACAGGCGTTCTACGCCCGGGATCTCGCCGGCACCGTCGTCCTGGTGGGCGTCCCCACCCCGGAGATGACCCTGGAACTTCCCCTGCTGGACGTGTTCGGGCGCGGCGGCGCCCTCAAGTCCTCCTGGTACGGCGACTGCCTGCCCTCCCGCGACTTCCCGATGCTGATCGACCTGCATCAGCAGGGCCGGATCGACCTCGCCGCATTCGTCACCGAGACCATCGGCATCGAGGACGTCGAGCAGGCCTTCGAGCGGATGCACGCGGGCGACGTCTTGCGCTCGGTGGTGACGCTCTGATGACGGCCCGAATCGATCACTTGGTCACCTCAGGCACGTTCTCGCTGGACGGCGGCACCTGGGACGTCGACAACAACGTATGGATCGTCGGTGACGACGTCGAGGCGGTCGTCATCGACGCCGCGCACGACGCCGAGGCCATCCTTGAAGCCCTCGGCGGCCGGACGCTGCGCGCCATCATCTGCACCCACGGGCACAACGACCACATCGACGCCGCCCCGGCGCTCGCCGCCCGTACCGGCGCGCAGATCCATCTGCACCCCGGCGACCTGCCGCTCTGGAAGCAGACCCACCCCGACCACGCCCCGGACGCACGCCTGACCGACGGGCAGGTCCTCACCATCGCCGGCACGGACCTGACGGTGCTGCACACCCCGGGGCACGCGCCGGGCGCCGTCTGCCTCTACGCGCCCGACCTGGGCACGGTCTTCAGCGGCGACACCCTCTTCCGAGGCGGCCCCGGCGCCACCGGCCGGTCCTTCTCGGACTTCCCGACGATCATCGAATCGATCCGGGACCGGCTGCTGACCCTGCCACCCCGGACCGAGGTCCGCACCGGCCACGGCGAGGCGACGACCATCGGGGACGAGGCCCCGCATCTGGAGGAGTGGATCAGGAGAGGGCACTAGGGACAGACCCTGGACGTGCTCTTCGGCGGAGGCGGCCGGCGAGGAATAGCCGGCCCGTTCCCGGGCTTGGCACCGGCATGACGATCATTCGCTATCTGGGTGGCCCCACCGCGCTCATCGAGTTCGGCGGCATCCGTCTGCTCACCGACCCGACGTTCGACGCGCCCGGTGACTACCCCATCGGACAGCGCAAGTTGGTGAAGACCGCCGGACCGGCCCTGGCCGCAGCGGAGATCGGCCGTGTCGATGCCGTGCTGCTCTCCCACGACCAGCACCCGGACAACCTGGACCACGCCGGTCGCGCCTACGCCGCCCAGGCGCCCCTCGTCCTGTCCACGGCATCCGCCCAGGAGCGACTGGGCGGGCCGGTCCGGGCGCTGGCCAACTGGGCGTCGTACGAGGTGGCGGACGGGCTGAGCGTCACCGGTGTCCCCGCCCGGCACGGCCCCGACGGAAGCGAGCCGGTGGTCGGTGAGGTGACCGGCTTCGTGCTGAAGGGCGAGGACCTGCCGACCGTCTACGTCAGCGGCGACAACGCCTCGCTCGACGTCGTGCGCCAGGTCGCCGACCGCTGCGGGCCCGTCGACATCGCCGTCCTCTTCGCGGGCGGGGCGCAGACGCCGCTCCTGGGGGACGCCTTCCTCACCCTCCCCAGCGCCGGCGCGGCGGAGGCGGCGGGGATCCTCGGCGCCCGGCACGTCGTACCGCTGCACATGGAGCACTGGGCGCACTTCACCCAGGGGCCCGACACCCTCCGTCCGGCCTTCGAGAAGGCGGGGCTGGCGGACCGTCTCCACCTGCTGAAGCCGGGCGAGCAGGTGGATCTGTAGCGATCCGGGACCGGGGCCCGCTCCGTCAGGCCGCCCCGGCGCCGGCCGCCCGCTCCAGGATGCGGGCGGCCACCGCGGGGGAGTCCACCAGCGGATGCAGCGCCAGCGCCCGCAGCGCCGCGCCCCGGTCCTTGAACGTCGCGGCCTCCACCGTCGCCCGCTCCACCGCCTTGACCTGCAACATCAGCCCCAACTGATCCTCCCGCAACGGCGCGCAGGGCAGCGGGCGGGCGCCCTTGGACGTCACCTCGCACACCGTCTCCACGATCGCGTCCGGCGCCAGCTGCGGCACCGTCGAACCGTTGCGGACATTGAGGATCAGCCGGCTGCCGCGGTTGCCCGCGATGGCGTGCATCAGGGCCAGCGCGACCCGGTCGTAGCCGCCGCCTTCCAGGTCGTGACTGTCGCGCTGCCAGCCGCCGCTCGCCTTCCGGCTGTGCGCCATGTACGTCTCCTCGCGCTCCAGCCGGGTGCGCTCCCACAGGTCGTACGCCGCCCGGGGCCCGCCCGCCGCCGCGGCCCGCTCGAAGAAGCCGCCCTGCTGCTGGTCGAGGAACTCGCCGCGGGTCTCGGGGGTGTCCAGCACGGAGGCGAGGGTCTCGCGGCGGAAGTAGTAGTAGTGCAGATACTCGTTGGGGAGCGCGCCCAGGGTGTGCAGCCAGTCGGCACCGAAGAGCCGTCCCTCCTCGAAGGAGCCGAGCGCGGCGACGTCCTCCAGGAGCCCGGGCAGCAGCTCGGCGCCGTCGAGCGTCAACGACCGCAGCCAGCCGAGGTGGTTGAGGCCGACGTAGTCGTACGCCACGCGGTCCGGATCCGCACCGGCCGCGCGGGCCGCCCGGCGTACCAGCCCCACCGGGGAGTCGCAGATCCCGATGACGCGGTCGCCCAGCACCTGCGCCATCGCCTCGGTCACCATGCCCGCCGGGTTGGTGAAGTTGATGACCCACGCCGCCGGGGCGAGCGCCGCGACCCGCTCGGCGATGCGCAGCGCCACCGGGATGGTCCGCAGGCCGTACAGGACACCGCCCGCGCCGACCGTCTCCTGCCCCAGCACCCCCTCGGCCAGCGGAATGCGCTCATCGCGGATCCGGCCCGCCGTACCGCCCACCCGTATCGCGGAGAAGATGAAGTCGGCCCCGGTCACGGCCTCGTCCAGGTCGCGGGCGAGGCGTACGGTCACCGGATCGGGACGGTCCTGCGCCAGCCGCGCCAGCACATCGGCGATCACGGCCAACCGCCGCGCGTCGGTGTCGTACAGGGTCACCTCGGAGACGGAGCGTGCCGGGTCCGCCAGCAGCGCGCGGTAGACCAGCGGCACCCGGAAACCGCCTCCGCCGAGAATCGTGAGCCTCATGAGGCGGAACGTACCGCAGCATCAGGCACACTGGCGGCACGTGCCGAGATGAGAGGGGCGAGCGCGGTGAGCAGTGGCCGACGCGATGTCCAACCGCCTGCGGGCCCGGCTCCCGTGCCGACGGCCCTCGACCCGCTCGCCGAGGTGCGCCGCGCGGGCGATCCGCACACCGACGTCTATCTGACCGGCACGGTCTTCCTGGACATCATCTTCACCGGCCTGGATTCCGCCCCGGTCCGCGGGACCGAGTCCTGGGCCCGCGGCATGGGCTCCAGCCCCGGCGGCGTCGCCAACATGGCCACCGCGCTGGCCCGGCTCGGGCTGCGCACGTCCCTGGCCGCCGCCTTCGGCGACGACATGTACGGCGAGTACTGCTGGGAGGCGCTCTCCGTCGGCGAGGGCATCGACCTGACGATGTCCCGTACGGTCCCCGGCTGGCACTCCCCGGTGACGGTCTCCATGGCCTACGAGGGCGAGCGCACGATGGTCTCGCACGGCCATGAGGCGCCGCCGCCCGAGTCCGCCTTCGACGGCGCCCATGCCCCGGGCTGTCCGCCGCCGTCGCGCGCCTGCGTCGCCTCGCTGGTGCCCGGCCGCCGCGAGGGCTGGCTGGGCTGCGCGGCCGGCCGCGGCAGCCGGATCTTCGCGGACGTGGGCTGGGACGACAGCGGCCGCTGGGACCCGGCCGACCTCACCGACCTCGAACACTGCGAGGCCTTCCTGCCCAACGCGGAGGAGGCGATGCGCTACACCCGCACCGACTGTCCCCGCGCCGCCGCCCGGAAGCTGGCCGAACGCGTCCCGCTCGCGGTGGTCACCATGGGCGCGGAGGGCGCCTGCGCCGCCGACGGGCGGACCGGGGAGAGCGCCGAGGTGCCCGCCATCGCCGTCGAGGCGCTGGACCCCACGGGCGCCGGAGACGTGTTCGTCGCCGGGTTCGTCACCGGCACCCTCGCCGACTGGCCGCTCGCCGACCGGCTCGCCTTCGCGGGCCTGAGCGCCGCCCTGTCCGTGCAGGAATTCGGCGGCTCGCTCTCCGCACCCGGCTGGGCCGAGATCGCGGCCTGGTGGCAGGGGGTGCGGACGTGTGACGCCGCGGCGCAGGCCGCGCTGCGCCGCCAGTACGGATTCCTGGACGATGTGCTGCCCGCCGCCTACCGGCCCGCCCCGCTGGCCCGCGCGGTCCCCACGATCGGCTTCCGGCGCCCGGCCTGAGCGCGGCCGGCCGGCCGCTCCGGCCACCGCTCCGCCCGCCCCGCTCCCGCCCGCCCGGGAAAAGCCTTCGGCCTTGTCAGTGCCCCGTCGTACTCTTGTATCCCAAGGAGAGGTCAGGCCACCGGCGCCCCTTTCGCGAGCGCAGGCGCCTCCGAAGAGCAAAGGATGGGGGTTGAGCAGGCTACCGAGCCGGCCCATGACGCAGACACCCATGCAACCGCAGGCGAGCGCCCAGTTCACCGTTCCGGCCAAGCACCCGATGGTGACGGTCCTCGGATCGGGAGACTCGCTGCTGCGGGTGATCGAAAAGGCCTTCCCGGCGACCGACATCCATGTCCGGGGCAACGAAGTCAGCGCTGTCGGAGATGCCCGGGAAGTGGGCCTCATACAGCGTCTGTTCGACGAGATGATGCTGGTGCTCCGCACCGGACAACCGATGACGGAGGACGCGGTGGAACGCTCGATCGCCATGCTGCGCGCGGCGGAGGACGGCGAGGGCGCGGTGGGCGAGACGCCCGCCGAGGTGCTGACCCAGAACATCCTCTCCAACCGGGGCCGCACGATCCGCCCCAAGACCCTCAACCAGAAGCGCTACGTCGACGCCATCGACAACCACACCGTGGTCTTCGGCATCGGCCCGGCCGGCACCGGCAAGACGTACCTGGCCATGGCCAAGGCCGTCCAGGCGCTCCAGGCCAAGCAGGTCAACCGCATCATCCTCACCCGCCCCGCGGTCGAGGCCGGCGAGCGGCTGGGCTTCCTGCCCGGCACCCTCTACGAGAAGATCGACCCGTATCTGCGCCCGCTCTACGACGCGCTGCACGACATGCTCGACCCCGACTCGATCCCGCGCCTGATGGCGGCGGGCACGATCGAGGTGGCGCCGCTGGCGTACATGAGGGGCCGGACGCTCAACGACGCCTTCATCATTCTCGACGAGGCGCAGAACACCAACCCCGAGCAGATGAAGATGTTCCTCACCCGCCTCGGCTTCGAATCGAAGATCGTCATCACCGGTGACGTCACCCAGGTCGACCTGCCGGGCGGCACGAAGAGCGGTCTGCGCCAGGTCCGGGAGATCCTCGACGGCGTCGAGGACGTCCATTTCTCCCTCCTCACCAGCAAGGACGTGGTCCGGCACAAGCTCGTGGGCCGTATCGTCGACGCCTACGAGAAGTACGACAGCCGCAACGGCCGAAACGGCCAGTAAGCCGCACGGCCGGTCAGCACCGATCCGCTCAGCGCGAGAAGCGAGACGAAACACCTCCCATGTCGATCGACGTCAACAACGAGTCCGGAACGGACATCGACGAGCAGGCCGTCCTGGACGTCGCCCGCTATGCCATTGCCCGGATGCGCATTCACCCGCTCTCCGAGCTGTCCGTCATCGTCGTGGACGCCGAGGCCATGGAGCAGCTCCACATCCAGTGGATGGACCTGCCGGGTCCGACCGATGTCATGTCCTTCCCGATGGACGAGCTCCGTCCGCCGGCCAAGGACGACGAGGAGCCCCCGCAGGGGCTCCTCGGTGACATCGTGCTGTGCCCCGAGGTCGCCAAGAAGCAGGGCGAGGAGGCCCCGACCGGCCACAGCATGGACGAGGAGCTCCAGCTGCTCACCGTCCACGGCGTGCTGCATCTGCTCGGTTACGACCATGAGGAGCCGGACGAGAAGGCCGAGATGTTCGGCCTCCAGGCGGCGATCATCGACGGCTGGCGGGCCGAGCGGGGCCTGACCGGCCCCTCGCCGGCCCCCACCATGTCGTAGCCGGACGCCCACGATGACCACACAGCTGATCGCGGTCGCGGTCCTCCTCGTCGTGATCGCCTGGCTCGCCGCCTGCGCCGAGGCGGGCCTGGCCCGTACGACGAGCTTCCGCGCCGAGGAAGCCGTCCGCTCCGGCCGCCGCGGCAGCGCCAAGCTCGCCCAGGTCGCCGCCGATCCCACCCGCTATCTGAACGTCGCGCTGCTGGTGCGGGTCGGCTGCGAGATGGCTGCCGGCGTCCTGGTCACCTACGCCTGCCTGCGCTCCTTCGAGGAGACCTGGCAGGCGCTGGCCGTCGCCATCGCCGTGATGGTGCTGGTCTCCTATGTCGCCGTCGGCGTCTCCCCGCGCACCATCGGCCGCCAGCACCCGCTCAACACCGCGACCGCCGCCGCCTACGTCCTGCTGCCGCTGGCCCGCATCATGGGCCCCATCCCGCAGCTGCTGATCCTCATCGGCAACGCCCTCACCCCCGGAAAGGGCTTCCGCAAGGGCCCGTTCGCCTCCGAGGCCGAGCTGCGCTCCCTGGTGGACCTGGCCGAGCAGGAGTCGCTGATCGAGGACGAGGAGCGCCGCATGGTGCACTCCGTCTTCCAGCTCGGCGACACCCTCGTGCGGGAGGTGATGGTGCCGCGTACGGACCTGGTGTCCGTCGAGCGATTCAAGACCATCCGTCAGGCGCTGACGCTGGCGCTGCGGTCCGGCTTCTCCCGGATCCCGGTGACCGGCGAGAACGAAGACGACGTCGTCGGTGTGGTCTACCTCAAGGACCTCGCCCGCAAGGTGCACATCAGCCGGGACGCGGAGACCGAGCTGGTGTCGTCGGCGATGCGTCCTGCGGTCTTCGTGCCCGACACCAAGAACGCCGGCGATCTGCTGCGCGAGATGCAGCAGGACCGCAATCACGTCGCGGTGGTGATCGACGAGTACGGCGGCACGGCCGGCATCGTCACCATCGAGGACATCCTGGAGGAGATCGTCGGCGAGATCACCGACGAGTACGACCGCGAGCTGCCGCCCGTCGAGGAGCTCGGCGACGGCCGCTACCGCGTCACCGCCCGGCTGGACATCGGCGCCCTCGGCGAGCTCTACGGCCTGGCCGAGCTCGACGACGAGGACGTCGAGACGGTCGGCGGGCTGCTCGCCAAGCTCCTGGGACGGGTGCCGATCGCGGGCGCCACGGCCGAGATGGATCTCTCCGGCGACACCCACGATCCCGGGCTCAAGGCCCTGCGGCTGACCGCCGAGTCCCCGGCCGGCCGCCGCAACAAGATCATCACGGTGCTCTGCGAGCCGGTCCGCCAGGAGGGCGGCAGCGGCGCCGACGAACAGCGCTCCGAGAACTGACCCCGCGTCCGCCGACGGGCGCCGCCCGCGCGGGCGGCCGCCGCCTTTCCGTTCTCGCGTACTGATCCCGAGTGCACTGCAAGTTTTCTGCATTCCATGTTTCGGGAAGGTGGATTCCGCCCCGATGACCATGGAAAGATCGCTCTGGCCGGTTGCCGACAGCGCGCCAACCGCGATGTCCGAGAGGAAGCTTGCGAGGAATGCGTGCATTCAATGCGGCGGTTGGTGCGGTCGCCGTCGCGGCGCTGTTGGCCGGCTGTTCCGGCAGTTCGGAAAGCAAGGACGGCTCCGCACGGAGCGATGACGGGAAGGTTTCCGTCCGGTTCAAGGTGGAGTCGAACCTTCCGCTGAATATCTCCATGACCGGTACCCGGGATTCCGGTGGACATATCGAGGAATTCAAGAAGGTCAAGACTCCGTGGTCCAAGACCGTAAAGGTGGAAAAGGGCCGCTATCCGGGCGTTTCGGTGGCGCCGGTGGACGCCGCCAAAAAGGGGGAAGTGAGGTGCGAAATGCAGGTTTCCGGAAAACTCGTCGACGAGGATTCGGGCACCGGCACCGGCCCCTCCCTCGTTGTGGACTGCAGCGGCGCCACCTGATGGCTGCTGCCTGCTGAAGAGCGGTTGCCCCGGCGCAGGGGAGCGGGGCAACCGCCGTCTTCAGCCTCGAGTACTCGGTGGCGGGCCGACGGACCGCCCCGCATATGCTCCCCGGTATGACCGACTCCGCACCGCTGGACCCCGAAGACCGCAAGATCATCACGCTCGCGCGCTCGGCGCGGGCCCGTAACGGTGTGCCCGAGGGGGCAGCCGTACGGGACGAGACCGGCCGCACCTACGTCGCCGGGACCGTCGCCCTGGACTCGCTCAAGCTGAGTGCGCTGCAGACGGCCGTGGCGATGGCCGTCGCCAGCGGCGCCACGTCCCTGGAGGCCGCGGCCGTGGTCACCGAGGCCGAGCGGGCCGCGGACACCGACCGTGCGGCCGTACGGGACCTCGGCGGGCCCGAGACCCCGGTCCTCGTCGCGGGCCCGGACGGCACCCTGCGCAGCACCGTCCCCGCGGGCGGGCCCGGGGCCTGACCCCCCGGCGATGGTCGGCGCGGCTCCGGCGATCAGGGAGAATGGGCGCCATGAGCGTCCGTACAGACTCCTCCGCCCCGCACCGCGCCGGCTTCGCCTGCTTCGTCGGCCGTCCGAACGCGGGTAAGTCCACCCTTACGAACGCTCTGGTGGGCACGAAGGTGGCCATCACCTCCAACCGGCCGCAGACCACCCGCCACACCGTCCGCGGCATCGTGCACCGCCCCGAGGCCCAGCTGGTCCTCGTGGACACCCCCGGTCTGCACAAGCCGCGCACGCTGCTCGGCGAGCGCCTCAACGACGTCGTGCGCACCACCTGGGCCGAGGTCGACGTCATCGGCTTCTGCCTGCCCGCCGACCAGAAGCTCGGCCCCGGCGACCGCTACATCGCCACCGAGCTGGCCGGCATCAAGAAGACCCCCAAGGTCGCCATCGTCACCAAGACCGACCTCGTCGACTCCAAGGCGCTGGCCACCCAGCTGATCGCCATCGACCAGCTCGGCAGGGAGCTGGGCATCGAGTGGGCGGAGATCATCCCGGTCTCGGCCGTCGGCGACCAGCAGGTTTCTCTCCTCGCCGACCTCTTGGTCCCGCTCCTTCCCGAGAGCCCCGCGCTCTACCCCGAGGGTGACCTCACCGACGAGCCCGAGCAGGTCATGGTCGCCGAGCTGATCCGCGAGGCCGCGCTGGAGGGCGTACGGGACGAGCTGCCGCACTCCATCGCGGTGGTCGTCGAGGAGATGCTCCCGCGCGAGGACCGCCCGGCCGACAAGCCCCTCCTCGACATCCACGCGAACGTCTACATCGAGCGCCCCAGCCAGAAGGGCATCATCATCGGCCCCAAGGGCAAGCGCCTGAAGGAGGTCGGCGTGAAGTCCCGCAAGCACATCGAGGCGCTGCTCGGTACGCCCGTCTTCCTCGACCTCCACGTCAAGGTCGCCAAGGACTGGCAGCGCGACCCGAAGCAGCTGCGCAAGCTCGGCTTCTAGAAGGAGCCCGCGGCCCGCCGGAACCGCCGCCCCTGCCGGCGGACCGGTGCCCTACGCCACGCCCCGGATCCGCCGTACCAGCACCGCCCCCACCAGCCCGATCGCCGCCGCCACCGCGTACAGCACCCGGTAGCCGCCGAGGTGGTTCACGATCGGCGCGGCCAGCGCCGGAGCGGCCACCTGGGGCAGCGAGTTGGCGATGTTGATGATGCCGAGGTCCTTGCCGCGATGGGCGGCGGCCGGCAGGACGTCCGTCATCAGGGCGAGGTCGACGGAGGTGAAGACGCCGAAGCCGATGCCGAGCAGCGCCGCGGCGCACAGCGCGCCGGTCCAGGTCTGCCAGGTGCCGAGCAGCAGGGTGGCCGCCGCCATGATCACCCCCGCCCACAGGACGAACGGCTGCCGGCGGCCCACCCGGTCCGACCAGATGCCGCCGACGACCACGGTGGCCAGCAGGGTCACGCCGTTGAGCGCGGTCAGGATCAGCACCCCGCCGTCCGGGTCCGGATGGTGCAGCGCGTCCCGCAGGTAGTACAGGAGATACAGCAGCGCCAGCGCGTTGCCGAGGTTGATCAGGAAGCGGGTCAGCCAGGCCCAGCCGAGGTCGGGGTGGCGGCGCGGCGCGAGCCAGAAGCCGGCGAGGAAGGCGCGCCGGGTCAGCGGCGGGCGGGCGGCGCGCGGCAGCACCGGGTCCCGGTGGAGGAGCGGGTAGGGGAGCGTGGCCAGCACGGTGAAGGCGGCGCAGGCCAGGTAGCCGGCGGTGATTCCGCCCGTCACGGTCGCCAGGCCCGTGCCGACGACGACGCCGAGGATCTGGGCCGCGCCCAGCCAGCCGCCCACCGCGCCGCGCTGGAGGTGCGGGACGCGGTCCGGGACGGCCGCGGTGATCGCCGCGAACGCCGCGTTGAGGGTCAGCTGGACCAGGCACCAGCCGACCGCCATCGCGAAGACCGTACGCGCCCCGGCGAGCAGTACCAGCGCCGCCGCCCCGCCCAGCACACCGGCCAGGATCCAGGGCGTACGGCGCCCGTACCGCGAGGTCGTACGGTCCGAGAGCGCGCCGAACAGCGGGTTGGACAGGAGCGAGACCGCGGCGCCGAGGCCGGTCACCCATGCCAGCACCGATTCCTTGGAGGTGCCGGGCGGCGCGAGTTCGGCGGCCTGGAGGGCGAGCAGGATCTGGATCGGGCCGTACCAGCCGACCCAGATGGCGCCGTTGGCCAGCGAGAGGGACGCCGTCCAGCCGCGGCCGACCCGCTCGGTCGGTTCCGCCAGGGGCGCGGGGGCGCTCACCCCCTGGCCTGGTCCCGCAGGGCGTCCCGCAGCCAGTGGTACGAGGCCTTCGGCGTACGGGCCAGCGTCGCGTAGTCGATGTGCACGAGGCCGAAGCGCCGGGCGTAGCCCTCGGCCCATTCGAAGTTGTCCATCAGTGACCAGACGAAGTAGCCGCGGACGTCGGCCCCGGCGGCCATCGCGTCGTGCAGCGCCCGCAGATGCCCGTCCAGGAAGGCGATCCGGTCGGTGTCCTCGATGCCCTGGTAGGAGCAGCCGTTCTCGGTGATCACGACCGGCGGCAGGCTCGCGCCGTAGCGCTCCCGGAAGGAGAGGAGCAGTTCGGTGAGGGCGTGCGGGACCACGGGCCAGCCGAAGTCGGTACGGGGGTAGCCCTCGATCTCCCTTGGCGAGAAGGGCAGTTCGGGGGGCAGCGCGATCCCGGCGAAGTCCGCGGGCTCGGCCGCGTCCGGCTGCGGGGCGCCGACCAGGGTGGGCTGGTAGTAGTTGATCCCGTACCAGTCCAGCGGCTGGGAGATGAGCTTCAGGTCGTCGGCGACGGGTCCCGGGAGCATCGCGGCGATGCCCTCGTCCGGATAGCGGCCGAGCAGGACGGGGTCCGCGAACAGCCGGTTGAGGAGGAGGTCGTAGAAGTCGGCGGCCTCGGTGTCGGCCGCGGATTGAGAGGCCTTCCAGGTGGGGCCGTGGGAGTTGGCGATGCCGATGCTGGTGGCGCCGCGGGCGCGCAGCGCCTGGACGGCGAGGCCGTGGCCGAGCAGCTGGTGGTGGGCGGCCGGCAGCGCGTCGAAGAGCAGCGTCCGGCCGGGCGCGTGCTGGCCCAGCCCGTAGCCCAGCAAGGTGAGTTCGGCGGGCTCGTTGAGCGTGATCCAGCGCTCCACCCGGTCCCCGAGCCGCGCCGCCACGGCGTCCGCGTACGCCGCGAAGTGCTCCGCGGTCTCCCGTACGAGCCAGCCGCCGCCCTCTTCCAGGGCCTGCGGGGTGTCCCAGTGGAACAGCGTCGGCACGGGCGCGACCCCGGCCGCCAGCAGTTCGTCCACCAGCCGGTCGTAGAAGTCCAGCCCGGCCGCGTTGACCGCCCCGCTGCCGTCCGGCACCACCCGGGGCCAGGCCACCGAGAAGCGGTAGGCGCCGACGCCGAGTTGCCGCAGGAGCGCGACGTCCTCGCGGTAGCGGTGGTAGTGGTCGGTGGTGACCCGGGCGTCGGACCCGTCCTTGATCCGCCCGGTCTCCGCCGCGAACGCGTCCCAGGCGGAGCGCCCCCGCCCGTCCTCGTCCACCGCGCCCTCGATCTGGGCGGCGGAGGTCGACACGCCCCACAGGAAGTCGCGGGGGAACCGGGGGAGGGGCGAGGCCGCGGGCTCGGTTGTCATGCGCCGGATCTTCGTTTACCGCCGGTAACAGCGTCAAGAGGTCGCACCGTCCCGGGAGTTGAGGCGGCGCCGCTGGACAACGGCTGGCCGGTCGGCCCATAATTTGGCCATGCGGTCAAAAAATAATCCCGGTGGCCAGGACGGCCTCGGGGAGGGTGAACGGGCGTCACCGGAGCGGGAGCCGGAGCGCTCGTTCATCGAGAAGGCGCGGCGCGCCCAGATCATCGACGCCGCCGTCGAGACCATCGCGGTACGGGGGTTCGCGAAGGCCTCATTGGCGCAGATCGCGGAGCGGGCGGGGATCAGCAAGGGCGTGATCTCGTACCACTTCGCGGGCAAGGCCGAGTTGATCGAGCGGCTCGTCGAGCAGGTCTACGGGGACGTCGGCGCGTTCGTCGGCGCCCGGCTCGCGGAGCGCGCCGAGGCGTCCGGATGGCTGCGCGTCTACATCGAGTCGGTCGCCGCGTACATGTACGACCACCCGAGCCGGCTCGCCGCGCTCGGCGAGATCTTCAGCAACTTCCGCACCGCCGACGGGGCCCCGCACTACGGCATCGCCTCGAGCGAACCGCTCTACGCAGCTCTGGAGAACGCCTTCCGGGAGGGCCGGAGCCGCGGCGAGTTCCGCGCGTTCGACGACCGCGTCATGGCCGTCAGCCTCCAGGCCGGGATCGACGACATGTTCGCGTACTGGAGCGCCCACCCCGAGCACGATCTGGCGGCGCACGCCCGCGAACTCGCCACCCTCTTCGAGCACGCCACGCGCGCGCCGGCCGCCCAGCCCGGCACCGAACCCGAACCCGAACCGCACGACACCGCACCCGATCGCACCGAACCAACCGAACTGCCTGACCTGCACTGACCTGCACTCAACGGGGGAGTAGTTGATGACGGACGAACCAGAGCGAACGACCGTGCGGACGGGACCCGAGCCCGTCGCCGCGCGCCCGCCGCGCGCCCGCATGCTCTACGTCGACAACCTGCGCATCGCGCTGACGGCGCTGGTGGTGCTGCACCACACCGCCGTCACCTACGGCAACATCCCCGCCTGGTACTACACCGAGCCCGCACGGGATGGCTCCGGGCTGGTCCTGGACCTCTTCGTCATGCTCAACCAGGCGTTCTTCATGGGCTTCTTCTTCATGATCGCCGGGTTCTTCACGCCGGCCTCCTACGACCGCAAGGGCGCCCGGCCGTTCGTCCGGGACCGCCTCAAACGGCTCGGCATCCCGCTGCTCGCCTTCCTGCTGCTGATACGTCCCCTGACGGGCGTCGGCGGGTACCTCGACCTGCGGGCCGAGTTCGCCGCCCAGGGCAAGGACCTGCCCTACTGGCTCTACTACCTGCTGAGCTGGGACGCGGGCCCGCTGTGGTTCGTCGAGGTACTCCTCGTGTTCGCCGCGCTCTACGCCCTCGTACGCCGCCGCCGAACGCGCCGCCTCCTGGCTGCCGACGGCGCCGCCGTCAGCGACGCCGTCAGCGACCCCGGCCGCGCGCCGGTGCGGGCCCCGCGGCCCCTGCGGCCGCTCGCCATCGTGCTCTTCACCGTCGCCCTGGCCCTCGCCACCTACCTGTGGCGCTTCCTGGTGCCCAACGGCAGCTATCTCCCCTACGTCGGCCTGCCCACGCCCAGCTTCCTCCCTCAGTACGCGAGCTTCTTCGTCCTCGGGGTGCTCGCCCACCGCCGTGGCTGGCCGGGGACGCTCTCCCGCGCGGCGGGCCGCATGGGCTTCGCCGTCGCCACCGTCGCGACGCTCGCCTATCTGCCGGTCGTCGTCGCCGCGAAGCCGGGCGAGCTGGACGGGCACGGCAGCTGGCAGTCGCTGGCGGGGGCCGCATGGGAATCGACGTTCGCCATCGGCATCGTGCTCGGACTGACCGTCCTCTTCCGCGAGCGCCTCAACCGGCAGGGAGCCGGCGCGGCGTTCCTCTCCCGCCACGCCTTCGCGGTGTACGTGATCCACGCGCCCGTGCTCGTCGGCCTCGGTTACGCGTTCCGCTGGCTGCACGCTCCGGCGGCGGCCAAGTTCGCGCTCGTCGCCGCCCTGGCCCTGCCGCTGTGCTGGGCCGTCGCCTACGCCGTCCGCTCCCTGCCGCGCGCCGACCGCGTGCTGTGACGCGGGCGCCGCGGGGTCCGGCCGCCATCGGGGCGGGCCCCGCGGCGGAGCGGCCCTACCCGCCTTCCTTCAGCACCCGCGTGATCAGCTCCCGCTGCTCGTCCGTCAGCCGGGGGTCGGCGCAGTACACCGTCCGCCCGTCGACGGTGAGCTGATAGCGGAAGCCGTCCGGCACCCCGACGGGCGGGGTGTCATGGGCGTCGGCGAGGGACTGTTCGGCCAGGGTGTGCCACTCGTCGGCATCGGACCGCGCCGAGGTGTCGACCTCGGCGCGGCGCTCGATGCCCGCGAAGCCACCGGTGCGCCGGATCTCAATACGCATGGTGGCCTCCTACCCCGTAGGACGCGGAGCACCGCCCGCACGGGACCTTCCTCGCCCTTATGCGCTCACGCGCGTGCGTGCCCTACTCGGTGCTCACCCCGACCTGGGTCCACGCCTTGACCATGGCCTCGTGCTCGTCCCCGGCGCCGAAGCGGGCGCGGGCGGCGCCCACGGTGAGCGCGGCGAAATCGGCGAACTTGGCGTCCTTGGCGAGATCGCCGCCGGTCAGCACGTCGTACCAGACCTGTCCCGCCTTCTCCCAGGCGTTGCCGCCGAGGGCGGTGGCGGCCAGATAGAAGGCGTGGTTGGGGATGCCGGAGTTGAGGTGCACGCCGCCGTTGTCGTCGGCGGTCTCCACATAGCCCTTCATCGTCGCGGGCTGCGGGTCCTTGCCCAGCACATCGTCGTTGTACGCGGTCCCCGGCGCCTTCATGGAGCGCAGTGCCTTGCCGGTGACGTTCGGGCCCAGGAGCCCGGCGCCGATCAGCCAGTCGGCCTGGTCCGTGCTCTGGCCCAGCGCGTACTGCTTGATCAGGGAGCCGAAGACGTCCGAGATGGATTCGTTGAGCGCCCCGGACTGGCCCTGGTAGTCAAGGTTGGCGGTGTACTGGGTGACGCCGTGGGTGAGCTCATGGCCGATCACGTCGACCGGGATGGTGAAGTCCAGGAACAGGTCGCCGTCGCCGTCGCCGAAGACCATCCGCTCGCCGTCCCAGAAGGCGTTGTCGTACTTCTGGCCGTAGTGGATGGTGGCGTTCAGCGGCAGCCCGGCGCCGTCGATGGACTTGCGGCCGTAGACCTTCAGATAGAGCTCGAAGGTGGCGCCCAGGCCGGCGTGCGCGCGGTTGACGGAGACGTCCTTGGCGGGCTTGTCGGACTCCGCGTGCACCTTCTTGCCGGGCACCGTCTCCTGGTGCCCGGCGTCGTAGATGGTGCGCTTCGGCTTGTCCGCTGCGGCGTCGGGCTCGCCGGGGGTCAGGCCGCGGGCGACGATGTCGAGGCGGCGGGCGCGGTGGGTGTCGTCGTGCTCCAGGGTGCGGCGGGCGTGCTCGTGCGCATCCGCGAGGTTGCTGAGGATGTGCGGCGGGACGATGGTGCAGAAGACCGGGGTGGCGGGCATCTGGGTGCGGTCCATGTGAGTGAGGTCCATGAACAAAAAGGTGGCACTCTGTAACTCAGTTGTCACTCCCGGCGGCCGAGATTCCCGAAAACGTGTGGTTCGTCGCACTTAGGCCGTTACGTCCGTCCGGTCCCGCATACTGATACGCGACGACCGGTCATCGCGATCCTCGGTTACGCTGCTGAGCATCATGCGTTTCGGGCTGCTTCTCCTTAGCTGCCGCGGCGAGGGCCTGTAGTCGTAGGCCGACCCCCTCCCCGCGGAGTTCGGTGTTGCGGAAATCCGCCCCGTCGGCCTCTCCCGGCTCTTGAGGAGCAGGGGGAACACCCATCCTCTAGTGGACACACGAGGAGCCCCACGCATCATGTCGAATCCGTCGAGCCCCGCCGAGAACGCCGTCGGTCGCCGTACCCCCCTCACGACCGCGACGCAGCGGCAGCGGCCCTCCGGGATGCCGATCCACAAGTACGGCCGCTACGAGGCCGTCGAGATCCCCGACCGCACGTGGCCGGACAACCGGATCACCGTCGCGCCCCGCTGGCTGTCCACCGACCTCCGCGACGGCAACCAGGCGCTGATCGACCCGATGTCGCCGGCCCGTAAGCGCGAGATGTTCGACCTGCTGGTGCGCATGGGCTACAAGGAGATCGAGGTCGGCTTCCCCTCGTCGGGCCAGACGGACTTCGACTTCGTCCGTTCCATCATCGAAGAGGGCGCGATCCCCGAGGACGTGACCATCTCCGTCCTGACCCAGGCGCGCGAGGAACTGATCGAGCGCACCGTCGAGTCGCTGCGCGGCGCCCACAGCGCCACCGTGCACCTCTACAACGCCACCGCGCCGGTCTTCCGCCGGGTCGTCTTCCGCGGCTCGAAGGACCAGGTCAAGCAGATCGCCGTGGACGGCACTCGGCTGGTCATGGAGTACGCCGACAAGCTGCTGGGCGACGAGACCGCCTTCGGCTACCAGTACAGCCCGGAGATCTTCACCGACACCGAGCTGGACTTCGCGCTGGAGGTCTGCGAGGGCGTGATGGACGTCTGGCAGCCCGAGCCCGGCCGCGAGATCATCCTGAACCTGCCCGCCACCGTCGAGCGCTCCACGCCCTCCACGCACGCCGACCGCTTCGAGTGGATGTCGCGCAATCTGTCGCGTCGCGAGCACGTCTGCCTGTCCGTACACCCGCACAACGACCGCGGTACGGCCGTGGCCGCCGCCGAGCTGGCGATCATGGCCGGCGCGGACCGGATCGAGGGCTGTCTGTTCGGCCAGGGCGAGCGCACCGGCAACGTCGACCTGGTGACGCTGGGCATGAACCTGTTCTCGCAGGGTGTCGACCCGCAGATCGACTTCTCCCAGATCGACGAGATCCGCCGGACTTCCGAGTACTGCAACCAGATGGAGGTCCACCCCCGCCACCCCTACGCGGGCGATCTGGTCTACACCGCCTTCTCCGGCTCCCACCAGGACGCCATCAAGAAGGGCTTCGACGCGATGGAGGCCCAGGCGGCGTCCGTCGGCAAGACCGTCGACGAGATCGAGTGGGCGGTCCCGTACCTGCCCATCGACCCCAAGGACGTCGGCCGCTCCTACGAGGCCGTCATCCGCGTCAACTCCCAGTCCGGCAAGGGCGGTATCGCCTACGTCCTGAAGAACGACCACAAGCTGGACCTGCCGCGCCGGATGCAGATCGAGTTCTCCCGGATCATCCAGGAGAAGACCGACTCCGAGGGCGGCGAGGTCACCCCGGCCGCCATCTGGTCCGTCTTCCAGGACGAGTACCTGCCCACCCCGGAGAACCCCTGGGGCCGGATCGCGCTGCGCAGCGCCCAGACCTCGTCCACCAGCGACGGCACGGACGCGCTGACCGTCGAGGCCGTGGTCGACGGCGACGACACGGTGCTGACCGGCTCCGGCAACGGCCCGCTGGCCGCGTTCTTCGACGCGCTGCACGCCATCGACGTGGACGTGCGCCTGCTGGACTACGTCGAGCACACCATGAGCGAGGGCGCCGGCGCCCAGGCCGCCGCGTACATCGAGTGCGCGATCGGTGACAAGGTGCTGTGGGGCGTCGGTATCGACGCCAACATCGTCCGCGCCTCGATCAAGGCCGTCGTCTCGGCGGTCAACCGCGCGGCGCGCTGACCGGACCGGCTCGTCACGGCGCCCCGCCGCTCGCGCAGAGCGGCGGGGCGCCGTGCGTTGTCCGCCTGGTGAGCGGTGACCCCTTGCGTTCCGGCCAAGACCGCCGTCCTCGTTGGAAGGCGTTGCCGCCGGTGATTGGGCGCGCCGCCGGGTAGCGGCCCCCTGTCATCCGGCCAGTTACCCGGCACAAGGTACTGACGGCGCATCAACGATGTGGCTAACATCACGTCCCATGACGGCAACGGGGCCGCAGGGTGACGGAGGGCTGACGTGATGCACAAGATGTGTGTGATGGGCGTGCGCACGTCCTGGCGTACCGTCGCCGACGGGGAATTCTTCTGCCCGGACTGCGGCGGGGACCGCAACTACCTCCGCAGGGCCGGCCGCCGCCGGCTCACCGTCCTCGGCGTCCCCCTCCTCTCGCGCGGCGCCGCGGGCCCGGTCCTCGAATGTTCCGCCTGTCATGGGCACTTCGGTCTGGACGCCCTCGATCACCCCACCACCGTCCGGCTCTCCGCGATGCTCCGGGACGCCGTCCACACCATGACGCTCGCCCTCCTTGCCGCCGGTGGCACCTCCTCCCATGCGGTCCGCAAGAGCGCCGTCGCCACGGTCCGGGCGTCCGGGTTCGCCGACTGTTCCGAGGACCAGCTGCTCACCCTCCTCGCCGCGCTGGCCGCCGACACCGGGCGGCTGACCGGCACCTACGACGCGGTGACCGGCGGCGACTGCGGCCACCACGGCCTCGACCCGTGCGGCACCGCCCTGGCCATAGAGCTCCATGAGTCCCTGGAGCCGCTGGCCCCCCATCTCGCCCCGGCCGGCCGCGAATCCCTTCTCCTCCAGGGCGCCCGGATCGCCCTCGCCGACGGCTCGTACACGCCCGCCGAACGCGAGGTGCTGGCGACCGTCGGCGCCGCGCTGATGCTCTGCCCGGCCGACGTCAACCGGCTGCTGGCGGCGGCGCGGACGCCGTCCTGAGGCCTTTCTGAGGCCGTCCTGGGGCTTTCTGAGGCCGTCCTGGGGCTGTCCTGCGGTTGCCTTGAGGCCGTCCTGAGGCCGCCCTGAGGCCGTCCTGAGGCCGCTCGGGAGGCGGAGCTGCCGGCCGTCGAGGGTTCTCGGTACCTGGTCCCGTCCCCGCGCGTGCACGGCGAAATCTCGGTGCGGGCGCGTTGGCGAAGACGCCGGCAAGGACGGGGCGAACACGCGGCGAGGACGGGGCGAATGCGCGGGCGCAGGGTGCAGGGCGTACGCGAGCGGGGTGCGGCGGGTTGACGCGTGAAGCGGCCGGCCGCTCGATGCAACCGAGCGGCCGGCCATGGTGTTTCAGATATCAGAAGCGAAATGCGGAGGTACCAGGGGTACTGGCGGTACCGGGGGTACGGGGGGAGCGACGATGACCGACGACGAGATACCTATCAGGCCGACGCCGGCAGCGACGCCGCCGAATCGGCCTCGGCCCCGGCCACGGACTCGGCCCCGGACGTGAGCCTGACGGGGAGGGCCCGGTAGCCGCCGGAGATGAACCCTTCGATCGGCACCAGCTGCTCGGTCGGGACGGCCAGTTCCAGGTCGGGGAAGCGGTCGAAGATGGCCGGCAGGGCGATCCGGGCTTCCATGCGGGCGAGCGGGGCGCCCAGGCAGTGGTGGACGCCGTGGCCGAAGGCGAGGTGTTCCTGGCCGGGGCGCTGGATGTCGAAGTCGGCGGCCGTGGTGCCGTGCTGTTCGGGGTCGCGGCCGGCGGCCACGTACGACGGCACGATCGCCTCGCCCTTGCGGATGGTGGGGCCGCCCGGGATCTCGATGTCCTCGACCGCGAAGCGCAGCGGGAGATTGGCGATGCTGGGGTCCCAGCGGAGCGTCTCCTCGATGACGTCGTTCCAGGAGGCCTTGCCGTTGCGGACCAGCTCGAGCTGCTCGGGGTGCGTGAGGAGGGCGTGCACCGCGTTGCCGATCAGGTCGACGGTGGTCTCGTGACCGGCGACGATGACCAGAAGGAGGGTGTCGACCAGCTCCGTCTCCGTCATCCGCTCGCCGTCGTCGTCCCGGCCGCTGACCAGCAGGCTGGTCAGGTCGTCGTCGGGGTTCTCCCGCTTGAGGGCGACCAGATTGCTGAGCAGCGTATGGATGTCGACGGCCGTCTGACCGGCCTGTTCGGGGGTGAGAGTGGGGTCCATGATCGCGTCGGAGAGCCGGGACAGCTCGGTGCGCATGTCACCGTCCGGTACGCCGAACAACTCGCAGATGACCTGCATGGGGAGGGGGTGGGCGAAGTCTCCGCGGAGGTCGACGACCTCGCCCGCCGGCGCGGCGGCGAGCTTGTCCAGCAGTGCGGCGGTGATCCGCTCGACGCGCGGGAGCATCGCGTCGGTGCGGCGCGCGGTGAACGCCGGGGCGATCAGCTTGCGCAGCCGGCGGTGGTCCGCGCCGTACGCGGTGAACATATTGGTGACGCCGACCCAGGTCTGCAGCCAGCTGTCGTGGTATTCGCCGCGCTGCCAGGCGGGCCAGTGCTGGCGCGGGTCCTTGGAGACCCGGGGGTCGGTCAGCAGGTCCTTGAGGAGGGAGTGACTGGTGATGGCCCAGGCGTGTACGCCGGCGGGTATCTCTATCAGGACCGCGGAGCCTAGCTCGCGGAGGCGGGCTGCCTCTCCGTGGATATCGGCTCCGGTCGGGTCGATGACGACGGGCTGCTGTCCCATGGGGTAGCTCCTGCCTGATCGGGGGTGATGGGGGTGAAACGGGCCGGAAGAGCGGTGAGGGCGCGCTGGAAGGCGCCGGGACGCCACTCCAACTGGTCCGGTGACACGGCGAGTTCGATGTCCGAGAGCCATGCGGTGAGCCGCTCGATCGCGGTGGTCACGATCACCATGGCGTGCCGCTGGACGGGGCAGGCGTGGGGGCCCGAGGCCCATGCCAGATGCGAGCCGCCGCCCGTACGGTTCTGGTCGAGGGTGGTGGCGCCGAACTGGCCGTTGGCTGCCGCGTAGGAGACCAGCACCAACTGGCCCTGGCGTACCCAGGTGCCGTGGAAGAAGACATCACGGCGGGGGTAGTGCGCGGAGTAGTTGGCCATCGGCGGGTCGTTCCACAGCACCTCGTTGATGGCGTCCCGCGCAGTGAGGGCGCCGCCGGAGAGGGTGTTGTAGTAACGGTCGTCGGACAGCATCCGGGAGAGCGCGTTGCCGATGAGGTTGGTCAGCGGTTCGTTGCCCGCCGCCATCGTCAGCACGATCTGCGGGATCACTTCCTCGTCGGACAGCCCGTTGGGGTGGTCCATGAACCAGGAGGTGAGGTCCGGGCCGCGCTGGGCCTTCTTCGCCGCGATCAGTTCCATGATGTAGGTCGTGAACGCGGCGTCCGCGGTGGCGGCCGACTCGGGGTCGGCGGCCTCCATCAGCCCGGCGATCGCGGAGATCAGCCGCTCGCTGTAGGAGTCCGGCATCCCGAAGAGGTCGTTGAACATCATCAGCGGCAGCAGCCGGGCGTACTCGCCGATGAGGTCGACCTCGCCGTTGGCGCCGAACGCCTGGATGAGGGTGTCCGCCGCGTGCCGGACCTTCGCGCGCAGGATGTGCGGTTCGACGAGCTCGAAGCTGTCGGAGATGACCTGCCGGTAGCGCCGGTGCGTCTCGCCGTCGTTGAACAGGGCGTTGGGCCGGTAGCCCAGCATCGGGATGACCTGGGAGTCGGGCGCTACGGTCTTCTGCCAGTCCCGGGAGTCCTTGGACCAGGTGGCGGTGTCGTTCAGCAGATCCAGCGCGGCCCGGTAGTCGATGACCAGCATCGCCGTCACATCGGGGGCGATCTCGACGGGCGCCAGCGCGCCGTACTGGCGCAGATAGTCGTAGAACCGGTTCGGATCGGCGGCGAACTCCGGCCCGTACAGCTTGAGGGGGGCGTAGGGATCGGGCCGGCCCAGCGGGTGGTGGGCGGGCTGCTGCCAGCCGCCGGTGTCAATGCCGCCGCCGGTGCTGTCGGCGCCGCCGTGCGCGTGCGCCGGGCAGCCGGGCGGGGGAGTGGCACCGGGGGGGTGCGGGGAAGTCACGAGTTCTCCTGGACGACGGTGGTGTCAGGGGCATGCCAGAGGCCGCGTCGGGGCCGTCGCGGGGACGTGAAGCCCTGGCCGGTTGTCGTGCGCCCTACTGGTTTTCCTGGGGCGTATGCGCCAGCACATGCGTGACCAGCGCGATCAGCGCGTCGACGGACTGGCCCCGGTCCCGGGCGTCGCACAGCACCAGCGGCGTGTCCGGGTGCAGATCGAGCGCCTCGCGGAGCTTGTCGACGTCGTAATGCGGCGCGTCGGGGAAGGTGTTGACCGCGACCGCATAGCGCAGCCCGGCCTCCTCGATGATGTCCATCACCTCGAAGGAGTCCGCCAGCCGGCGGGTGTCCGCGAGGACGAGGGCCCCCAGCGCGCCGCGCGCGATATCCGCCCACAGGGGCCGGAAACGCTTCTGCCCAGGGGTGCCGAAGAGATACAGCACCAGGTCTCCGGGCAGCGTCAGCCGCCCGAAGTCGATCGCGACGGTGGTGGTGGTCTTGTCCCGGACGCCGGCGAGATCGTCGACGACCGCGCCGGTCTGCGTCATGACCTCTTCGGTGTGCAGCGGCGGGGTTTCGGACAGCGTACGGATGAGCGTGGTCTTGCCGACTCCGAAAGGCCCCGCGACCAGGAGTTTGACGAGTGTCTGGTCGGCGCCGGAAAGATACATGCCGCCGGTGCTAGGACTTGAGAGAGCGGAGTCCATCGAGAACCCTCTCCAGGATCTGCCGGTCGAATTGCTCGGCTTCGGGAATGGGGACACGGGCGAACAGCCGCCCGGCATCGACGAGATCGGCCACCAGCACCTTCACCACGCTGACGGGCAGCTGAAGGTGGGCGGCGACCTCCGCCAGAGACAAGGCCCCGGGCTGCAACAACTCCAGGATGCGCCGCTCTTCGGGGCGGACCTCACTGGTGATCGGCATCGACGCGCTGTGCAGCAGCGAGAGCCGGTCCAGGGTGTTGCGGCTGGGGCGGGCGCGGCCACCGGTGGCCAGATAGGCCGGTACGAGGCGCCTGTTGCTCTGGCGGGGGGTCATGCGGAGTTGCCCAGATCTCGCGCCGGGCTGTTCATGACCTTGGCGCCCAGGGTCGACACCTGGATCTGCATATGGTGCGCGACGACCCCCATGTTCACGTCGGGCGCCGCGAAGACCGCCAGGCAGGTGTTCTCACCTGCGGGTATCGCGAAGACCCAGCCCTCCTCGGACTCGATCACGGTCTGCCGCAGCTTGGCGTCGTGCTGCTCGGCGAAGGCCGCGGTCACCGCCCGTCCGGCGCCCTGGAGTGCGGACATCATGGCCGCTACGCCCTCTGCGGCATCCCGCTGGAGACCGGGCGAGGAGCCCTCGATGAAACCGTCACCGGAGATAACGGCGGCGTGGATAACATGCGGCAGCTCCAGAAGAGGCGCCAGCACCCAGGACTTGTCCTCGATGCTGCGGCGGCGAGCGGGGGCGGGGGTGTTCATGACTGGGCGTTCCCTTCGGTACTGCGAGGGGGCTGTGACTGTTGTGCTGCGGCCCGCCCGGATTCGGTGCCGTGCTGGAGTGCGGCCCAGCGGGAGGCGGTCTCCTCCGGGGTGCGTGCGGACTGCGGTTCGCTGCGGGGGGCGTTCTGGTCGAGCTCGGACACCGGATTGCGGCGGCGCCGGCGCGGAAGTTCGGGCTCGTCCCCCATGCCGGGCCCGGAACCCAACTCGGAACCGAACCCGGGAGCGGGCGCCGAGGCGGGCGCCGCAGCGGGTCCGGCGGCGGGAGCGGCGACGCCGAGGGCGCTGGTGTCGTACAGATCCGCCGGGTTGGGCGCCGGAGCCGATACGGGTGACGCGGACGAGACGGGGGACGCGGGCGGGGCCGCCGGCGAGGAAACGGGGGCCGGGGACTGGTGCGCGGCGCGGCCCGGGTTGCGGGTCGGCAGCGTGCCCCGGTCCTGTGCGCCGGAACGGTGGGGAACAGGAGCCATTACGGACATGGGCTGCCGGCTCTCGTCGAGGATGGTGAGCAGGGGGTCGCCGGGGATGTAGACGATCGCGCGCACCCCGCCGTACGGGGAGGCCTCGATGTGCACCCGGTAGCCGTACTGCCGGACCAGCTGTCCGGCCGCCGCGAACCCGGTGCGCGGCGGGTCCCCGAGCGTGGTGAGCAGCAGCTCCTCGTCACCGGACAGCAGCTTCGCGGCGTGCTTGAGCTCCTCCTCGTGCATGCCGACGCCGTAGTCGTCGATGATGACCGAGGCACCGCGGTTGCCCTGCTGGAGGATGACGTTGACGGGCAGTTCCTGGTGCGAGTGGTGCAGCGCGTTGGCCAGCAGCTCGGTGACGGTGATCGCGATCGGCTCGACCGCGCGGGCCACGACGGCGATCGGGTCGCGCAGCTGGTTGGTGATCTGCACGCGCTCATAGCCGCGCAGCCGGGAGGTGGCGCCGACGACCAGCTCGGCGAGATAGGAGTCCTCACGGGTCAGCCCCGGCCAGGCGGCACAGACCACACCCGTCGCCTGAATGCGCCGCAGCGCCTGCTCGTTGAGGAAGTCCGCCGCCAGCAGGTCCTGCGCGACGTTCGGGTCGTCGTAACGGTGCTGCATTCCCTGGAGCTGGGTCTGGAGCTGGTAGAGCAGCGCCTGGATGGTGGTGGTCGCGCCCCGCAGCGTGGACTGGGCGGCGGCGTCGACCCGCTCCCGCTCCTTCGTCACCGCCTCCGCGATCTGCTCCAGCACGGTGTTCAGTGCCTGGTCGGTCTCCGACCCGGCGAACCGCGAGTCCAGCAGCCCCCGTACGGGCACATGCGGATGCGCCAGCGCCAGGGTCAGATCGGGGAGGCGGGCCCCCGCCAGATGCCGGATCTCGGCCTCGGTCGCCCGCAGACGGGCCGTCAGCTCCGTGTTGGCGTGCAGTGAGGTCGAGTTCTGCTCCTCAGCCGTGCTGAGGCGTTGTCTCAAGGCGGCGCTGTGCATCCTCGCGCGGATCACAAAGGCCGCGAGCACCAGGGCGGCGGCCGTTCCAGCGCTGAGGCACCACAACAGCGCCTCGGGTATGGATGTCATCGGGATCCTCGGGTGGGGGAATGTGGTGGCCGGCCCACAGCGTTGTGTTGCCGATCATCACGCGATGCTACCGGGGACATGACGTCCTGTGAGGCCCTCGGTAAGGCCTGCGTGAGAAATGCCGAAGGTCGCATTCCGCCCCGTGTGGGCGGACGAATACGTGATGCGGCCCCGCGGTCGTAAGGGCGACGGCGGGGCCGGTTTCTTTCTTGATGCACCATTAACTCGCGTGCAACGCACCGTTCTTGACGGACGTGACGAAGGCGGTCCAGCCGGCGGCCGGGATGACCAGGGCCGGGCCGTGGGGGTCCTTGCTGTCCCGGACGGGGACGACGCCGGGTATGTCGTCACGGACCTCGACGCAGTTGTCGGAGGCGCCGCTGCTGTAGCTGCTCTTGCGCCAGCGGACGGCGCCGGGGAAGTCGTGGCCGACCTCGATGCAGTCTCCGCCGTTGTGGTCGCTGTAGCTGCTCTTGCGCCACTGGACGGTGGCCAGGGTGTATCGACTCATGTGGCCCTGTAGCTCTCCGCCGCCGACTCGATCAGAGACAGGCTCGCCTCCGGCGACAGCGCGGCGGCCCTGAGGAGATCGTAAGTCGCCGTGGCGCGTCTCACCATTGCTGGCTCTTCGAACGGTCGGCCCCAAAACAGGGCCTCCGTATAGACGATGGGCGGTCCGTCCGCGAAGTGCATGAGCTTCATGGGGTGGGACATGGCAGCGTGTGCGCCTTGCGCACAGGGGATCACCTGAATCACCGTCTGCCGACCGCGGACGAGGGCCGCGAGGTGATCCAGCTGCTCGGCCATGCAGGCCGCGCCGCCGACCGGGATGCGTAACGCGTTCTCGTGCACGATCGCCCAATGCTCGGGCTTTCCCGGGCCCTTGAAGATCCGTGCACGCTCCATCCGCGCTGCGACCCTTTTGCTCAGCTCCTCGCCGCAGGCGTACGGGGCGGCCGCCTGCATCACCGCTCTGGCGTATGTCGGCGTTTGCAGCAAGCCGGGTACGAGCGTGACCTCGTGCTCGCAGATCTTGGTGGCGAGGGTTTCCAGCTCGGCGATCTTCGTGAAGTAGGACTCGTACGGCGATTCATCGAGCAGCTTGCGGGACAGCCGCTCAAAAAATCCGTCCGTCTCCAGGGCAGCATCGATCTGGGCCGCCAATTCCGGCGACGGCCTGCGCCGTACCGCCTCGAATGCGCCGATGTAGGAGGCGGAGACGAAAACCCGCTCCCCCAACTCCTCCTGCGTCAAGCCGGCCGCCAGTCGGCGATCTCTGAGTTCCGAGGCCAGGAACTCCCACCCGGCCTCCTGCGACTCGCGAGGTCGGCGTTTGGACATGGGCATCACCATTCCTTTCCCGAGGCAGGCTAGTGCCGCTGCGTCACCGCGAAGATACGAACAGTGAAATCCCTCCGGTGCGGGCGCCCGCGCGCCCATGCGCGAGAATGACGCCATGAGTCTGTTCCGCGACGACGGCATCGTGCTGCGCACCCAGAAGCTGGGTGAGGCGGACCGGATCATCACGCTGCTGACCCGGGGCAACGGGCGGGTGCGGGCCGTGGCCCGCGGCGTACGGCGGACGAAGTCGAAGTTCGGGGCGCGGCTGGAGCCGTTCTCGCACGTCGATGTGCAGTTCTTCGCGCGGGGCGGCGAGCTGATCGGCCGCGGGCTGCCGCTGTGTACGCAGAGCGAGACGATCGCGGCGTACGGCGGCGGGATCGTGACGGACTACGCCCGCTATACGGCCGGTACGGCGATGCTGGAGACGGCCGAGCGGTTCACCGATCACGAGGGCGAGCCGGCCGTACAGCAGTACCTGCTGCTCGTCGGCGCGCTGCGGACGCTCTCCCGCGGCGAGCATGCGGCGCACCTCGTGCTGGACGCGTTCCTGCTGCGCTCGCTCGCCGTGAACGGTTATGCGCCAAGTTTCGACAGCTGCGCGCGGTGCGGAATGCCCGGTCCCAACCGGTTCTTCTCGGTCGCGTCCGGCGGCGTGATCTGCGGCGACTGCCGGGTGCCGGGGAGCGTCGTACCCTCCTCGGAGGCCATCGTCCTCCTCGGCGCGCTGCTCACGGGTGACTGGGAGACGGCTGATGCGTGTGAGGCGCGGCATGTCCGGGAGGGCAGCGGGCTGGTCGCGGCGTATTTGCAGTGGCACCTGGAGCGGGGCCTGCGCTCCCTCCGGTACGTAGAGAAGTAGCGAACGACATAGGAGTTGTGGGGCGCATGGCACGACGCGGGATTCTGGGGCGTAAGCGGCGCGAGTACGAGACGCCCGAGCCGCACCCGTCCGGTGCGCGTCCGCCGAAGATTCCCGGCGAACTCGTCCCGAATCACGTGGCGGTCGTGATGGACGGCAACGGCCGCTGGGCCAAGGAGCGCGGGCTGCCGCGTACCGAGGGCCACAAGGTCGGCGAGGGCGTCGTCCTGGATGTCCTCAAGGGCTGCATCGAAATGGGCGTGAAGAACCTCTCGCTCTACGCCTTCTCCACGGAGAACTGGAAGCGGTCGCCCGACGAGGTCAAGTTCCTCATGAACTTCAACCGGGACGTCATCCGCCGGCGCCGTGACGAAATGGATGCGCTCGGTATTCGTATCCGCTGGGTCGGGCGGATGCCGAAGCTGTGGAAGTCCGTGGTCCAGGAGCTCCAGATCGCCCAGGAGCAGACCAAGGACAATGACGCGATGACGCTGTATTTCTGCGTGAATTACGGCGGTCGCGCGGAGATCGCGGACGCGGCGGCGGCCATCGCCGCGGACGTACGGGCCGGAAAGCTGGACCCGTCGAAGGTGAACGAGAAGACCGTCGCGAAGTACATGTACTACCCGGACATGCCGGATGTGGATCTCTTCGTGCGGCCGTCCGGTGAGCAGCGGACCTCGAATTACCTGATCTGGCAGAGCGCCTACGCCGAGATGGTCTTCCAGGACATCCTGTGGCCGGACTTCGACCGCCGGAACCTGTGGGAGGCGTGCCTGGAGTACGCGAAGCGGGACCGCCGGTTCGGCGGCGCACAGCTGGCGGCGGGCGAGTCCGCCACCTGAGACCGGTGAGACACAGCGAAGGCCGCCTCCCGTGGGAGGCGGCCTTCGCTCGTGTGCTTGCCGCTACTTCTTCTGGTCCGCGGTCCCCTGCGCCGCGCGCTGCGCGCAGTCCCCGCACGTCCCGAAGATCTCGATGGTGTGCGCGACATCGCGGAAGCCGTGCTCGGCGGCGATCTGGTCGGCCCACTTCTCGACCGCCGGGCCCTCCACCTCGACGGCCTTGCCGCAGGCGCGGCACACCAGGTGGTGATGGTGATCGTCGGTGCTGCACCGGCGGTAGACGGCCTCGCCCTCGCTGGTGCGCAGTACGTCGACCTCGCCGGCGTCCGCGAGCGACTGGAGCGTCCGGTAGACGGTGGTCAGCCCGACCGAATCGCCCCGGTGCTTGAGCATGTCATGCAGCTCCTGGGCGCTGCGGAACTCGTCGACCTCGTCGAGTGCGGCCGACACCGCGGTTCGCTGCCGCGTCGACCGGCCGCGTACCGGAGATCCCGCGCTCGTCGCCACCGTTGCCTCCCTAGGACGTCAGGACTGTCAGGAATTCCCCCTGCACGTGCGTCGGCCATTGTGCCAGGTGATGACTGGAACCTTGGGTGGACGCTTACACCTACAGCTATCGAGTCTCTCCGTCCGGAGCGATCGGGTCGTTCCGTCTACAGCTCTTGGATCTCTCCGTCACACGCTGACATCGTCCGCGGCAGAGGTGCGGCTGCCGGGTACCTCCAGGGTGCACCCCTCGCCCGTACTCGCGGCAGCCCTCGCGCGCTTTTTTGCCAGCGGCGCGGCGAGCGCCGTGAAGATCACGAAGAGGCCGATCGCGAAGAGGACGATGGTCGCGCCGGACGGGACGTCGACGTAGTACGAGGTGGCGGTGCCGGTGAGGGTGACCGTCACGCCGATCCCGAGGGCGGCCGCGAAGGTCACCGCGAAGCTGCGGCTGATCTGCTGGGCGGCCGCGACCGGGATCACCATCAGGGCGCTGACCAGCAGCAGGCCGACGACGCGCATGGCGACGGTGACGGTGACCGCGGCGGTGACGGCGACCAGGAGGTTCAGCAGCCGCACGGGCAGGCCCGTCACACGGGCGAACTCCTCGTCCTGGCAGACCGCGAACAGCTGGCGGCGCAGCCCGACGGTGATCGCCAGGACCAGGGCGGCGAGCACGCAGATCGTGGTCATGTCCTGCGGCGAGACCGTGGTGATCGAACCGAAGAGGTACGTGCTGAGGTTGGCGTTGGAGCCCGCGTCGGAGAGGTTCATCAGCATCACGCCGCCCGCCATACCGCCGTAGAACAGCATGGCCAGCGCGAGGTCGCCGCGGGTCTTGCCGTACCAGCGGATCAGCTCCATGACGACCGAGCCGGCGACGGCGACGAGGGTGGCCATCCAGACCGGGCTGGTGTTGAGCAGGAAGCCGAGGCCGACGCCGGTGAGGGCGACATGGCCGATGCCGTCGCCCATCAGGGCCTGGCGGCGCTGGACGAGGTAGATGCCGATGGCGGGTGCGGTGACGCCGACGATCAGGGCGGCCAGCAGGGCCCGCTGCATAAAGGCGTAGTCGAGGATTTCCATCAGGTCAGCAGCCCCGTCCGGATCGGTTCCGCGGCCGGGTCGGCGTGCGGGTGGACATGGTCATGGCCGGGCAGCGCGTGCTGGCCCACGGCCTCCGGCGGCGGGCCGTCGTGGACGACGCAGCCGTCGCGCAGCACCACCGCGCGGTCGATCAGCGGCTCCAGCGGGCCCAGCTCGTGCAGGACGAGAAGGACGGTGGTGCCGCGGGAGACCTGTTCGCGCAGCGCGCTCGCGAGCACCTCCTGGCTGGCGAGGTCGACGCCGGCCATCGGCTCGTCCATGATCAGCAGTTCCGGTTCGCCCGCCAGGGCGCGGGCTATCAGCACCCGCTGGTGCTGCCCGCCGGAGAGCGCGTTGACGGAGTCCTTGGCGCGGTCCGCCATGCCCACCAGCTCCAGGGCGTGGTGGACGGCGGCCCGGTCGGCCTTGCGCAGGATGCCCAGCTTCGTACGGGCCAGCCGGCCGGCCGTGACGACCTCGCGGACGGTGGCGGGGACGCCGCTGGAGGCGGTGGTGCGCTGGGGGACGTAGCCGATGCGGGCCCAGTCCTTGAAGCGGCGGAACTCCGTACCGAAGAGGGACAGCTCGCCGCCGGTGAGCGGGACCTGGCCGATGACGGACCGCACGGCGGTCGACTTGCCGGAGCCGTTGGCGCCGAGCAGCGCGACGACCTCGCCGGAGCGGACGGTCAGGTCGACGCCGCGCAGCACGGGGCGGGCGCCCAGCGAGGCGGTGGCGGCGCGCAGATTGATGATCTGCGCCGGGAGCGGCTCGTTCACGGTGACCTCCGTCATTTGCTGCCGAGTGCCTTCTGGAGGGCGGCGAGGTTGGCCCGCTGCACGCCGAAGTAGTCCTTGCCGCGCGATTTGTCGGTGATCCCCTCGAGCGGGTCGAGGACATCGGTCTTCAGATGCAGATCGCCGGCCAGCGCCTGGGCCGTGGCCGGGTTGGCGATCGTCTCGAAGAAGACCGTGGAGACGTGGTGCTTGACGGCGAGGGTGTGCAGGTCCTTGATGCGGTGGGCGCTGGGCTCGGACTCGGGGTCGACGCCGCTGATGGCCTCCTCGGTCAGCCCGTAGCGCTCGGCGAGATAGCCGAAGGCCGCGTGGGTGGTGAGGAAGGTGTCGGACGCCTTGTTCTTCAGCCCGTCCCGGAAGTCGTTGTTCAGCCCGTTCAGCTTCGCCACCAGGGCGTCGGTGTTCTTTCGGTAGTCGGCCTTGTGGGCCGGGTCGGCCTTGGTGAGGGTCTTGCCCACGCCCTTGGCGACCTCGGCGAACTTCACCGGGTCGAGCCAGATGTGCGGGTCGTTGCCGCCCTCTTCGCCTTCTTCGGAGTGGCCGCTGTGGTTGTCGCCCGTGGTGTGGTGGTGGCCGTCGACCTCGTTGCCGTGTTCTTCGAGGCGGGTGAGGGAGGCCGCGTCGGCGACGTTCTTGACGCCGGACTGCTTGATCGCTTCGTCCACGGCGGGCTGCAGGCCCTTGAGGTAGACGATCGCGCCGGACTCGCCGAGCTGGGCGGTCTGCTTCGGGGTGAGCTCCAGGTCGTGCGGCTCGACGCCCGGCTTGGTGAGGTTGGCCACCTGGACGTGCTTGCCGCCGATCTGCTCGGCCAGGAACTGCATGGGATAGAACGACGCCGTCACCCGCAGCCTGCCGTCGGCGGTGCGGCCGCTGCCGGCGGTGGAGCAGGAGGAGAGGGCCAGCAGGCCGAGCGCCGTGGCTCCGGCTACCGCGGCGATGGATATCTGACGGCGTACGTTCATGACAGTCATTTTCAACAATAGTGGAAACGATTGTCAACAGCGTTGGGGGTGGGTGTGAGCGGCCAGACAGTGGCCAGGTATCGATTTGATCCGGGGGGCATGACCGCCGGTACCCTGAGCTATTCGCCCGCCCGCCTCCGGATCACCACCCCCCGCGGAGGCGCTGGGCGCCGCCCTATTCATCGTTCGTCGTCGTAATGAAGAGAGCACCGTGGCCGCCGACAAGATCGATACCATCGTCAGCCTGAGCAAGCGCCGTGGCTTCGTCTACCCCTGCAGTGAGATCTACGGCGGCTCCCGGGCTGCCTGGGATTACGGTCCGCTGGGCGTCGAGCTCAAGGAGAACATCAAGCGCCAGTGGTGGCGCGCCATGGTCACCTCGCGTGAAGACGTCGTCGGTATCGACTCCTCCGTGATCCTGGCTCCCGAGGTCTGGCAGGCGTCCGGCCACGTCGCTACCTTCACCGACCCGCTCACCGAGTGCACCTCCTGCCACAAGCGCTTCCGCGCCGACCACCTGGAGGAGGCGTACGAGGCCAAGCACGGCAAGCTCCCCGAGAACGGCCTCGCCGACATCAACTGCCCGCACTGCGGCAACAAGGGCGGCTTCACCGAGCCCAAGCAGTTCTCCGGTCTGCTCTCAACCCACCTCGGCCCGTCCCAGGACACCGCCTCGGTCGCCTACCTGCGCCCCGAGACCGCCCAGGGCATCTTCACCAACTTCGCCCAGGTCCAGCAGACCTCGCGCAAGAAGCCCCCGTTCGGCATCGCGCAGATGGGCAAGTCCTTCCGGAACGAGATCACTCCGGGCAACTTCATCTTCCGCACCCGCGAGTTCGAGCAGATGGAGATGGAGTTCTTCGTCAAGCCGGGCGAGGACGACCAGTGGCAGGAATACTGGATGGAGCAGCGGTGGAACTGGTACCGCGACCTCGGTATCCGCGAGGAGAACATCCGCTGGTACGAGCACCCCGCCGAGAAGCTGTCCCACTACTCCAAGCGGACCGCTGACATCGAGTACCGCTTCAACTTCGGCGGCACCGAGTTCTCCGAACTCGAGGGCGTGGCCAACCGCACGGACTTCGACCTCACCGCTCACTCCAAGGCCTCCGGCCAGGACCTCTCCTACTTCGACCAGGAGGCCGGCGAGCGCTACACCCCGTACGTCATCGAGCCCGCGGCCGGTGTGAACCGCGCGATGCTCGCCTTCATGCTCGACGCGTACACCGAGGACGAGGCCCCCAACGCCAAGGGCAAGATGGAGAAGCGCACGGTCATGCGCCTCGACCCGCGCCTGGCGCCGGTCAAGGTCGCGGTCCTGCCGCTGTCGCGCAACCCGCAGCTCTCCCCGAAGGCCAAGGGGCTCGCCACCGACCTGCGCAAGAACTGGAACATCGACTTCGATGACGCGGGCGCCATCGGCCGCCGCTACCGTCGTCAGGACGAGATCGGCACGCCGTTCTGCGTCACCGTCGACTTCGACACCCTCGACGACAACGCCGTCACGGTGCGCGAGCGCGACACGATGAAGCAGGAGCGGGTCAGCCTGGACCAGATCCAGTCGTACCTGGGCGGGCGTCTGCTCGGCTGCTAGCTCCTTGCGGGGGCGCCGCGGCCGGATGGGCGCGGGCGATGCTCCCGCTCGGTGACCACCTCAGGCGCCGGTCGGGCTCGGATCTTTCGGGCCCGGCCGGCGCTTTTGTGCGTGCCGGCGGCCCGGCCGGGGTGCGTCGTCGGACGGTTGTGCGCAGATGGCGGGGGCGGTGGGCCGTGGTGCTCGGAGCGGTCAGGCGTGGTGTTCGATGCGTCAGCCGTGGTGCTCGGAGCGGTCAGGCGTGGTGTTCGGTGTCGCCGTAGAAGCGCCAACGGCCGTACCAGCGGATCGGGAGGCCGGCGGGGAGCGGGTTGCGGAGGGCGGGCAGGGGGATCTTCGACCAGTCGATGGCCCGACCGCCGTCCGGTGTCCGTGTCAGCGCCGCGCGCACATCGACGCCCAACAGCTCGCCGGGCGACGGCTCCGGTGTCTCCCCGGGCAGCCAGGTCCGTAGCGCGAAGTCCCCGGCCGGGCCCGTGCCGATGCCGATGCCGGTGCCGATGCCGATGCCGGTGCCGGTGGCGGTGGCGGTGGCGGACGGCCAGGCGTCGAGCTGGTCCTCCGCGGCCCGCCGTATCGCGGCGCGGTCGCTCGACAGCCACTCCGCGCTCCGGGTGCCCCCGCTCGGCCCGACGGGCCGGGTCCGCTCCAAGTGGTAGAAGCCGTACGGCTGGAGAGCGCGGCGGCCGGGTACGGGACAGGGCAGCTTGAGCCCCTCTTCGAGGACCTCCGCGCGGGCCCCGGCGATGACGTCCTGGGGGTCGAGTCGGAAGGCGTCGACGTATGCGGCAACCGCCGCCTCGGCATCGCCGAGCCACTCCAGGGCGCAGGCGAGGGAGAAGGCGGCGATGTTGTCCTCGGTGCGGAGGGCGAGGGCGCGCCGGGCCGCCCCTACGACCTCGGTGGCCAGGGCGCGGCCGGTGGCGTCAGCGTCGGCCAGGCGGACGGGGGCGGCGCGCCAGTGGCCGGAGTGATCCACCGGCTCGTCCAGATGGGCGCGCAGCTTGCCGAGGGCGAGGAAGACCAGAAGGGTGGCGGGGGAGGTGTCGTCCGGGGCGGCCCGCCGGAGGGCGGCGCAGTGCATCCGTATCTCCGCCTCCAGCTCCGTCAGCGCCGCGTCCTCCGGTGGCTCGTGCGCGGCGCCTTCCCAGTAGAACTGGAGGGCCAGGCCTGCCGGTTCGCGTGCGGACTCGCTGACCGCGACGGTGTCCGTGCCCACGGTGTCCATGCCCCGAAGGTAACTCCCGGCACTGACAAGCGGCCCGCTGTCCAGGGCGGTTGACGGTCAGTGGCCGGCGCGCACAGCCTTCGCCGGGCGCGCCGCCAGTGTCCCGCACAGCGCCGCCAGCGGCAGCTCCGCGCCGATCGCCATGGCTATCGCGGTGGCCAGTTCCGTACCGGGGGCGGCCGTCGCCATGTCGATGCAGGCGTCGGCCAGGAGGAGGACGGCCGCGGCCGCCGCGGGGGCGCGGTATCGGGCGTCGCCGCGCAGGAGGCGGGTGCCGGCGGCCAGCAGGCAGGCGGCCTCGAGGGCGTCCAGGGCGACCCAGGCCGCCGCCTCGGCGGGCGGCAGGGTGCCGGCGAGGTAGCCGAGCCAGGGCAGGAGGAGGAGTCCGGCGCCGGTGAGGATCCGGCCCTGCCGGCGGCGGGAGGGGGCGATCCGCGCGGCCGCACGGGTGAGTGAACTGCCTTCCGCAGCAGGGGTGTTGAACGCGATGAGCGCCATGGAATGTGCCTCTTTCGGCTGTCGCGAACCCGGCCGTCGGGTTCGAGATCAACACTCCATTTCGCGGCGGCCACAGTCAGTAACGCCGCTTTCCGACCTGGGGTGGCACTGGCTACACCCCCGTTCCGGGCAGCTTCTTCATGGCTGCCGGGCACCGCGCTCGCATACCGTTGTGATCATGACCATTTCACCCCGGCTGCGACGCGCTGCGGTGCGGCTGCGGCGCGACATCCTCTTCATCGCCGCCGGAGTGCCGCTGCACCTCGTGACCGCCGCGCTCTTCTACTGGCTCGTGGTGCTCCTCGGCGACATCGTGCACGGCGACGACGACCCCACCACGCTCATCGTGCCGGTGCCGGTCGTCCTCGTGCTGTCCTCCAACTACGTGCTGACCCAGGCCCAGCGCTGGCGCTTCCGGCAGCTGTGCGGCATCGACATGCCCCGGCCGGGGAAAGGGCATGCGCGTCAGCAGTACCGCTACCACTGTCTGGCCGCGCCGCTGCTGGGCGCGCTCGAAGCGCTGGTGGTGGGGCTGCTGGTGGCCGGGCTGGTCGCGTCGCTGAGCTGTGTGTGGATCTACGCGCTGCCCTGGCAGTGGCGGATCGCGCACCTCGGCTATGCGACCCAGGTGGGGTACGTCTCCGCGGCGGGGCTGGCCGCGCTGGCGGCCGTACCGGGCCTGGCCGGGGGCCTCGTACGGCTGGAGACCCGGCTGGTGCCCACGCTGCTGGGGCGCAGCAGGGAGGAGGAGCTGACGCGGCGGGTCGAGGACCTGACCGAGAGCCGGGCGGGCGCCGTGGACGCCGCCGATGCCGAACGCCGCCGAATCGAGCGGGATCTGCATGACGGCGCCCAGCAGCGGCTGGTCTCCCTCGCCCTGAACCTGGGCCTGGCCAAGGCGACCCTGTCCGACCTGCCTCCTGCGGCGCGGGAGGTCATCGATGCGGCGCACCGCGAGGCGAAGGACGCGATCGAGGAGCTGAACAGCCTCGTCCGCGGGCTGCACCCCTCGGTCCTCGACGAACTCGGGCTGGACGCGGCGCTGTCGGGGCTGGCGGCCCGCGCCCCGTTGCCCGTACGCCTGCGGGTCGACATACCGGCGGACCTCCCGCAGCGCACCTCACCGGCCATCGAGGCGGTCGCGTACTTCGTGGTCTCCGAGGCGCTGACCAATATCGCCAAGCACGCGCGGGAGGCGACCCGCGCCGATGTGACGGTCACCCGGCTCGGCGGGATACTGCGGGTGGTGATCGCCGACGACGGTGTGGGCGGGGCCGATCCGTCCAAGGGGACCGGTCTCAAGGGGCTCGCGCAGCGGGTGGGGTCCGTGGACGGAACATTCCGGATGAGCAGCCCTGTGGGGGGCCCGACGATGATGAGCGTGGAGCTGCCGTGCCCGATGTGAGCCCGCAGAGGGAGACCGCCGTGCGGCGTGCCGTGATCGCCGAGGACTCCGTGCTGCTGCGGATCGGGCTGGTCAAGGTGCTGGAAATGGCCGGCTTCGAGGTGGCGGCGGAGGCGGGGGAGGCGCAGGGGCTGCTGGCGGCGGTCGAGGAGCACCGGCCGGACATTGCGCTGGTCGATGTCCGGATGCCGCCGGGCTTCACGGACGAGGGGGTGCGGGCCGCCCTGTCGATCCGGCAGCGGTGGCCCGGCACCTCGGTGCTGCTGCTCTCCCAGTACGTCGAGGAGCGCTACGCCGCCGATCTGCTGGCGACGAACACCAGCGGTGTGGGCTATCTCCTCAAGCAACGGGTCGCGGACGTCGAGGAGTTCATCGACGCGCTGCGGCGGGTCGCGGCGGGCGGTACGGCCCTCGACCCGCAGGTCGTCGCCCAGCTTCTGGTACGGCGCTCCAGCGATCCCCTGGAACGCCTCACCGGCCGCGAGCGCGACGTCCTGGCCCTGATGGCCGAGGGCCGGTCGAATGCGGGGATCGCCGCGCAGCTGGTGGTGAGCGAGAGCGCGGTGGCCAAGCACATCAACAACATCCTGGCCAAGCTGGACCTGCCGAAGGCGGACGCGGACCACCGGCGGGTACTGGCGGTGTTGCAGTTCCTGGGGGTCGGGGGGCGGGGGTAGACGGCAGGGCGGGGCAAAGGTGGGCAGGGCAGGGATGGGGCGGGGGTGGGGCGGATCGGTGTGGTCACGCCCCCGGAGCGGTCACAGCTCCCATGACCTGGGCCGGTCCAGCCCCTCCCACTCCTCGCGCAGCAGGGACAGCATCGCCATGTCATAGCGGCGCCCGCGGTGCAGGCACGCCGAGCGGGCCACGCCCTCCCGGACGTAGCCCGACCTGGCCAGGACGGTGAGCGCGGCGGTGTTGTCGGTGTGGGTGTCCGCCTGGAGGCGGTGCAGGGGTAGTTCGCCGAAGGCCAGGTCGGTCAGTGCGTCGAGGGCGTCGGTGCCGTGACCCTGGCCGCGGTATTGCGCGTCCAGCATCAGGTGGACCTCCGCCGTGGCGTCGGCGAAGTTCTGGTTGGCGAGGGCGATATGGCCGATCGGGGTGCCGTCGGGGAGGACCACGACGAAGTCGTCGCGGTCCGCGTCGTCGATGTCGCGCTCGATGCGTTCGCGGAGGGAGGAGAGGGGACGCGGCCAGAACCCGATCGCATGGGCGGCCGTCGGGTCGGATCGCCAGGTCCCCATCAGCTCGGTGTCATCGGCCTCGAGCGGGACGAGGCCGACTCCCCGCCCCCGCCAGGTCACCTCTCGGGTTATCTTCGCCGCCGTCTCCATCGCTGCCCCCGCTGCCGTTCCTTCCGGCGTCTCTTGCGTCGCGTTCCGGATCACGCACGGATGCTATGGGCCGGCGGGGGGCATGACCACAAGGTTTCCCAAGGAGGCTATGACGACCCCCTCACCAACCCTCCTGCCCCTCTTACCTCCCTGCCCGCCTAGGCCTGCAAACCCCGCAGGACCAGATCGCGTACGGCCTCGAAGTCGGCGGTGATGTCCGGGCGGGACCATTCGGCGGCGTAGCAGGGGTCGTGGAAGCGGCCGGTGGCGGAGAAGACGGCGTGCGCGGCGGTGGCGGGGGAGGGGGTGTGGAAGGTGCCCTGCGAGACGCCGGCTTCGATGATGGTGGACAGCTGGGATTCGAGATCGGTGACATGGCGGTCGACCACGCCGCCGCTCTCGCCGATCAACGCCATGTATGTGGCGAAGAGTTCGGGGTCGTCGCCGGCCTTGTGCCGCTTGGCCTCGAAGAGGGCGGCCAGCCAGCGGCGCAGCCGGTCGTCGGCCGGGCCCTCGTCCGTGACGATGGCGGACAGCTGCTGGCTCGTGCGGTCCAGCCAGCGCGCCGTGACCGCCTCCCGCAGCGCCGCCTTGGTGCGGAAGTGGCGGTAGACGCTGCCATGGCTCACCCCCAGGGCGCGTGCCACGTCCACGACCGTGGCCTTGGCCGGGCCGTAGCGGCGCAGCACCTCCTCGGTGGCTTCGAGGATGCGCTCGGGGGTCAGTGTCTCGGGGGCCATGGGACGGGCCGGCCTTTCGGGGGAGCGGGCGGGGACGACGGGCGGGGACGCCTGGCAGGCGCCCGATGGGCGCGTACACCGAGTACACGGCGTACACCGCATGCACGGCACCCGCCGCGTACGTCCGCATCGGGCATGCGCACGCCGGGCGCCGGCGCACCGGGTACGTGCCCGCCAGGTACTACGGACCGTACCTGGCGGCCGCGCCCGCCGTCCCGGGCGGTCATCGCTCGCTGTCCAGGTGGGCCATCTGTTCGGCCGGGTAGCGCTCGCCCGCGGCGGCGTCGGCCGGGACCGCTCGCTCGATGGAGGCCAGGTCGTCGGTGTCCAGCGTCACGTCCACGGCGCCGAGCGCCTCGGTCAGGCGGTCGCGGCGGCGGGCGCCGACCAGCGGGACGATGTCCTCACCGCGCGAGAGAACCCAGGCGATCGCGGTCTGGGCGACCGAGACGCCCTTCTGCTCCGCGATCTTGCGGAGCGCATCCACCAGATCGAGGTTGCGCTCCAGATTCTCGCCCTGGAACCGCGGCGACATTCCGCGGAAGTCGTTGGCGGCGAGCTTGCGGTCGCGGGCGAAATGGCCGCTGATCAGGCCCCGGGAGAGGACGCCGTATGCCGTGATGCCGATGCCCAGCTCGCGGGCGGTGGGCAGGATGTCGTCCTCGATGCCGCGGGAGATGAGGGAGTACTCGATCTGGAGGTCGGAGATCGGGGCGACGGCGGCGGCCCGGCGCAGGGTCTCGGCGCCGACCTCGGAGAGGCCGATATGGCGGACGTGTCCGGCCTCGACCAGCTCGGCGATGGCGCCGACGGTCTCCTCGACCGGGACGTCCGGATCGATCCGGGCGATGCGGTAGATGTCGATGTGGTCGCGGCCCAGGCGCTGGAGGGAGTACGCGGCGAAGTTCTTCACCGCGTTCGGCCGGCCGTCGTAGCCGGTGAAGCCGCCTTCGACGGTACGCAGGGCACCGAATTTGACGCTGGTCAGGGCCTTTTCGCGGGCGGCGGCGGGGGCCGTCCTGAGGGCTTCGTTGAGGAGGAGTTCGTTATGGCCCATGCCGTAGAAGTCGCCGGTGTCGAGCAGGGTGATGCCCGCTTCGAGGGCGGCGTGGATCGTGGCGATGGATTCGGTGCGGTCGGCGTCGCCGTAGAGGGCGGACATGCCCATGCAGCCGAGGCCGAGGGTGGAGGTCTGCGGGCCGGTGGTGCCAAGAGTGCGGGTCTGCACGGCGGGCTCCTGAAGGGGTGCGGGAGGGGACGGCGGCGGTCGAAGCGGAGGCCTCGGTCGGCCGGTGCACTCACTATGGCATGACGACTGACAGATTTCAATATCTGTCAGTCGTCATATGTGAGCCGGTTGTCTCCCAGCGTGTTCCCGCAGGTCAGCGCAGTGTGCGCGGCAGTCGTAGCGCGAGCACGGTCGTCCCCACGACGATCACCAGCTGAGTCAGCAGCGCGGCGAGCAGCGCATCGCGGATGCCGACCGACGGCAGCAGCGCGAGGAAGAGCGTGCCGAGGGTGGCCACGCCGAGGGCGAGACCGGACTGCTGGGTGGTGACCATGACGCCGCCGCCCACGCCCGCCTGCGCCGCCGGCAGCTCGCTCAGCACGATGCGCAGCAATATCGGCAGCACCATGCCCTGGCCCACGCCCAGCACCGCCATGCTCGGCGCGAGGCCCAGCACCGAGACGCCGGGCCAGCCCGCGTGCACGGTCAGCGCCAGGGCGATCAGCCCGGCGCCCTGGATCATCGAACCGGCGATCACCACGCGCCGCCCGAAGCGCTGCACCAGCCGCGGCCCGGCGAGCGAGGCGAAGAAGAAGGTGAGGCAGAGCGGGACGAGGGACAGGCCGGCCGCGAACGGGCCGTAATGCAGGCCGTTCTGGAGGGCCACGGCCACCACGAACATGAAGCCGCCGAAGCCGATCGAGAACGGGACGATCATGGTCAGACCGCTGCGGACCGACGGGATGCGCAGCAGGGAGGGCGGCACGAGCGGGGTGCGGCCGGCGCGTTCGGCCCGGCGCTCGAAGAGGACGAACGCCGTGGCGGCGAACGGGAAGACGGCCAGGAGGAGCCACGACCACAGCGGCCAGCCGGCCGCGCGGCCCTCGGTCAGCGGCAGCAGCAGGGTGATCAGGGTGACGGCGAGCAGCGCGGTGCCCGGTCCGTCGACCCGGCTCGGATGCGGGGAGCGGGTCTCGGGGACCGTACGGGCGGCCAGCAGCCAGGCCACGGCGGCGATCGGGACGTTCACCAGGAACACCGCGCGCCAGCCGGTGCCCGCGAGATCGGCGGAGACCAGCAGCCCGCCGAGCACCTGGCCCACCGCGCTGGAGACGCCCGCCGTCCCGCCGTACAGGCTGAGGGCCCTGGCGCGGCGCTTGCCGGTGGTCGTGGCCTGGATGGTGGCCAGCACCTGCGGCAGCAGCAGCGCGGACGCGGCGCCCTGGGCCACCCGCGCGGCCACCAGCGTCCAGGCGTCCGGGGCCAGCCCGCAGGCGAGCGAGGTCAGCCCGAAGGCGGCCAGGCCCCACAGGAACAGCCGGCGGCGGCCGACCATGTCGCCGAGCCGGCCGCCGAGGACCAGCAGCATGGCGTAGGCGACGCCGTAACCCGCCACCACCATCTCCAGCAGCGCGGGGCCCGCGTGCAGATCGCGGTCGATGGTCGGCAGCGCGACATTGACGATAAAGAAGTCGATCATCGGCAGGGCCGCGCCCAGGAGGACGGTCAGCAGGCCTGTCGGGGTCAGCAGCGGGGTGGCCGCCGGCCGGGTCCGGGCAGTCGCGGGTGGGGCTGCGGGGGCGGTGGTCGGAACTCGGGTATCGCTCACGACACCGACGATCGTGGACAGCTCAGACGGGTACCAGAGTGTTCTTATCCTGGTACCGGTGCTACCTGGCAATGGGCTGCGGCCTGCGGCACGCTGGAGGCATGAGCGGAAGCATGACCGTCGAGACGGCCCCGGTGCAGGCTGCCACACCGCAGGGCGCCCCCGCCGCCCCGCCGTACGGCGTCGCCCCGCGCGACGACGCCGCCCGCCGGGCCGAACTGGCCGCCTTTCTGCGCAGCCGGCGGGAACGGATCACACCCGAACAGGTCGGCCTGCCGCGGGGCGCCCGCCGCCGCACCCCCGGGCTTCGCCGTGAGGAGGTCGCACACCTCGGCGCCGTCGGCGTCACCTGGTACACCTGGCTCGAACAGGCCCGGGACATCCACGTATCGCCCCAGGTCCTGGACGCGGTGGCCCGCGCGCTGCTGCTGGACCGCGCCGAGCGCAGCCACCTCTTCGCACTCGCCGGAGCCGTCGACCCGCTGCGCGGCACCGAGTGCACGGGCGTGCCGCGTGCCCTGCGGCAGGTCCTGGACCAGCTCGCTCCGTTCCCGGCGGTCGTCCAGAACAGCCGGTTCGACGTCCTCGCCTACAACAGCACCTACGGGCGGCTGATGTGCGACTTCGACGAGCTGCCGGAAGAGGACCGCAACTGCATGTGGCTGGCGTTCACCAACGCCGAGTGGCGGGCGAGGACCGTCGATCTGGAGGCCTCGAAGCGGGTGATGGCCGCCAAGTTCCGGGCCGCGATGGCCGAACATGTCGCGGAACCCGCCTGGAAGGCGCTGCTCGCGCGGCTGACGGAGGCGTCGTCGGAGTTCCGCGAGATCTGGGCCCAGCACGAGGTGGTCCGCCCGGTGAGCTCCATCAAGGTCATCCGGCACCCCCAGGTGGGGATCCTCCAGCTCTCCGCCAGCAGCCTGTGGACGGGCCCCAACCCCGGGCCGAAGGTGCTGACCTACGCCCCGGCCGACGACACGACCCAGGAGCGCCTCGAACAGCTGCAGAAGCTGGTGCTCGGCGCGGGGTGAGCGGCCGGGGCCGGAGCGTCCGAGGCTCTCGCGCGGAGTCCCAACCCCCTTGCTGCGACACCGCATCGGTGTGAGCCGGCGGAGGGTCCGTGGAGCGATGCTCAACTCTGGGCGGTGGGCCGGACGACGATCTCGTTCACATCGACGGTGGCCGGCTGCTCGATCGCGAACGCGATGGCCCGCGCGATCGCCTCCGGCGGGATCGCGATCCGGTCCCGGGTTTCCATGATCCGCGCCCTGACCTGCTCGTTCGCCGATGCCTCGGCGAAGTCGGTGGCGACTGCGCCGGGCGATACGGTCGTCACCCGCAGCGCGTCACCGGCCTCCTGGCGCAGGCCTTCGCAGAGGGCGCGGACCGCGAACTTCGTAGCGGCGTAGACCGCCATCGCCGGCACGATGCGGAACGCGGCCGTGGAGGCAGTGGTGATGAAGTGACCGGTGCCCTGCGCCCGGAAGACCGGCAGCGCGGCGCCGATTCCGTGCAGCACACCCTTGATGTTGACGTCGACCATCTCGTCCCACTCGTCGACGCGCAGATCGTCGAGCGGCGAGACCGTCCCGACCCCGGCGTTGCTGACCAGCACGTCGAGCCGGCCGAACCGTTCACCCGCCAACGCGACCAGGGAGCGCAGGTCCTCCCGCCGGGTCACGTCCGTGCGGATCTGCACGGCCGCGCCACCCGCCTCCTCGATCCGGGCCACCAGATCCGCGAGGCGCTCGGACCGGCGCGCCCCCAGGACGAGCCGCGCACCGCGCTCCGCCAGCAGCAGCGCGGTCGCCTCGCCGATGCCGCTGCCGGCCCCCGTGATCGCCACGACCTTGCCGTCGATTCCCGCCATGATTTCTTCCTCCGCTTCTCGGTACCGGGTGCGGTCGGTTGCCCGAAATCCCTCCGCGCGCCAGGGCCGGGCCGACCGGCGCCGGCATGAGCCGTCCCGGCCCTCGGTGAGGGTCGCAACCCCGTTCGGCCACCAGCCTGTTGGAGATTTAGCCTGGTATCCAGAGCGCATTTATTCTGGAACCAGAGGTGCCATCCACGATGCCGAAGCAGCCGGATCAACGCCGCGAGCTGGGCGCCTTCCTGCGCACTCGCAGAGAGCGGATCACCCCCGAAGAGACGGGCCTCCCGTCGACCGGCCGACGCCGGACGCCGGGGCTCCGCCGGGAGGAGCTCGCGCTGCTCGCCGGAATCAGCGCCACTTGGTACACCTACCTGGAGCAGGGCCGGGACATCCGGGCCTCGGACCAGGTGCTCGACGCCCTCGCCTCGGCGCTGCGGCTCAGCCCGCACGAGCGCGGGCACCTCTTCCAGCTCGCCGGTCACGCGCCGGTGGCCGAGACCGGGGAACCGGAGCCGCTCGCCGCCGAGGCCGCCGCCGTACCGCTCCTGCTCCAGCCCCACCCGGCGTACATCATCGACGGCAACTACGACGTGCTCAGCCACAACCAGGCGGCCGACGAGCTGTTCGTGAACCTCACCGCGGCGGCCGGCCGGCCGGCGAACTTCGCGCGCTGGGTGTTCCTCGAACCCGCGGCCCGTGACGTCCTGGTCGACTGGGAGCCCGAGGCACGCGGCCTGCTCGCCCGGCTGCGGACGCTGGCCGGACGCCACCCCGGCGACCCCCGCTACACCCAGCTGATCGACGAACTCAACGCGGCCAGCCCGCAAGTGCGTGACTGGTGGCCGCGGTACGACGTACAGCCCCGGCACAGCGGACGAAAGCGGCTACGGTGCCCCGGAGGCGCGCCGGTCGAATTCGCCTACACCGCATTCCACCTGGCCGAACAGCCGGAACAAACGCTGGTGATCTACTCCGACGCGCGAGAACCGGCCGCCTGACCAAGCTCGTTCGGGGCGTCCCGGACGCCGAGCCACGATCGACGGCGGCCGGTCGGCCCGCCCGCCTACATCCGCGTGCAGGTGAACTCCGTACGGCTCTCGCCTTCGATATGGGCGATGTGCAAGGTGCCCTTGGCGTACGTGACCTTCAGCTTCTGGCCCGCGTCGGCGGAGCTGTCGCCAGGGGGCCGCCACGGAAGCAGCAACGACTCGGTCGGGCCGACCTTGCGGGGAACGTTCAGCGCGGCCACCTCCACCAGTTCGTCCAGGTCAGTGGGGGATTCCGGGCCCTGGATGGCCAGCTTGTCGCCCAGGAGGGCCCATTGGCCGCCCCACGAGGAATCCCGCGGGTTCTTCCCGATGGTCCAGCTGCTCGCCGTGATCTCCGCGAAGAGGGTGCCGGCCGAACCGTGCCCCGCCGGGACGACCTCGACCCGCCACTTGCCCCGCAGGAAGGCGCTCACCGCCTGCCCGACCGGACCGGCCCCCGCCCCGGGCGCGGGACCGGCGCCCCCGCCGTTGTCCCGATCCCTGCCGTTGTCCTGCTCCTTGCCGCACGCGGCGAGGAGCGACGCTCCGACACCGACGGCCAGGTACCGCAACGCGGTACGCCGGCCCACCACCCGTGTCACGGCCCGCATCTGACGTATGCCCGACATGCTGTCCATTGCCCATCCCCCGATGCCGTCGACGCAAGATCGATCCCGCAGCGTACACGTCGGACGGGTCCGCCCCTCGGATTTGGATGTGGCCGCTGCTCAGATGCGGAGACCGGGCGGGAAGCCGGTCCAGCGGAGCTCTGCGGGAAGGTGCCCCAGGTCGTTGTAGAAGAGCACGGAAGCGGGCCGGCCGGGCGCGTAGTGGATGACGGTCAGCGCGGCATTGGCGTGGTGAAGACCCATCCAACGCCACTTCGGAGCATCGAGCGCGTCCCGGACGAGCCAGCCGATGAGGAAGTTATGGGTGACGACGAGTTCGTGGCGAGGCTCGTCACCGGCAACGGGTCCGGTGAACCGTGCGAGGGCTCCCCGAGCCAGCTCCGGACCCCGTTCGCGCTCTTCCGCCGGGAACTGCGCCAGGCGGCGGAGCATCGCATCGGCCGACTCCGAAGGCAGTTCCCCCTTCTGCGGCAGGTAGGGGATGTAGTCGCCGGCCAGTTCCGACGCCTGCAGGGGAACGTCGTCGAGCTGGTCGCAGATCAGCCGCGCGGTCTGCTCCGCTCGCGGCAGCGGGCCGTGCCGGATCGCCGAGAGAGGGCTGCGCCGAAGCCGTTCACCGAGCAGTACCGCCTGACGTCGGCCGTTGTCCGTCAGCTCTGTCTCATCCGGTGAAGCCTCACCGTGTCGCGCCAGGTACAGATAGCGGGGGGCCGTCCCGGTCATGGGCGAGATCCTCTGTCAGCATCGATCTTGCGGATGCCGGGAGGGACGCGGACAGGCTGGTGCGCGGTTCCGGTCCGCCGCTCCGATCCGCCCTCCCGATCCGCCGTTCCGATGCGGACGGGCGCCCCGTGTGCGTTGGCCCGGCGCGCCACCCGGCTACTGGGCCCCCGTACGCGCCGTCGCATGCCCGCCCCGCGGGGGCTCGTCCTCGAACAGCTCCGCGGTCTTCCGCGCCGTCCCCAGCGCCCAGCGCCCGGTCGTCAGCGCGCCCAGCAGCAGAATGGCCGCGCCGCACCCGGCGATGATCCACCAGGCCGGACGTCCGGCCGCGAGGAACTCCTCCCCGGTGGCGCCGGCCCGCGCCCCACCCGCCAGTACGGCGCCGATCACCGCAACGCCCAGCGACTGCCCCACCTGGCGGCTGGTCGAGGCGACCGCGGCCGCCACCCCGGCCTGGGTGCGCGGCATCCCCGATACCGCGGTGTTGGTGATCGGCGCGTTGACCAGCCCGAACCCGATACCGAACACCACATACCCGGTGAACAGCAGCGCCGTCGTCGCCTGCGCGTCGAACGCCGCGAAGAGCAGCCCGCTCGCCCCCATGAACGTCCCCGCCAGCAGCAACGGGAGCCGGGGCCCGCGGGCGCCGACCAGCCGCCCCGACAGCGGCGCGAAGATCAGCGACATGCCCGCCATGGGGATCATGTAGAGCCCGGCATCCAGGGCGGACAGCCCGCGCACGTTCTGCAGATACAGGGTGTTGATGAAGAGGAAGCCGGCGAGCGAGGCAAAGGCGCAGACCGCTATGACGGTGGCCCCGCTGAACGGCGCGCTGTGGAAGAACCGGAGATCGACGAGGGGCTCGCGGCGCCGGCGCTCGTAGCCGACCAGGGCCACCAGCGACACCAGCGCCACCACCACCAACGCCAGGATCTCCGGCGACGCCCAGCCCGCCCCCGGCGCCTCGATGATCGCGTACGTCAGCGAGCCCAGCAGCGCGATCACCAGCAGCTGACCCACGGGGTCGACGCGGCGCGGCTTGGGGGCGCGCGATTCGGGGACGTAGCGCAGGGTGAGGAAGAGCGCGAGGGCGCCTATCGGGACGTTCACCCAGAAGATCGAGCGCCAGCCGACGGACTGCACCAGCAGCCCGCCGATCACCGGCCCGGCCGCCATGCTGATGCCGACGACCCCGCCCCACACCCCGATGGCCCGCGCCCTCTCGCGCGGTTCGGTGAACGTATTGGTGATGATCGACATCGCGACGGGATTGAGCATCGAGCCGCCCACCGCCTGCAGCATCCGGAACGCCACCAGCCACTCGAGGCCGGGCGCCAGGCTGCACAGCAGCGAACCGATCGAGAACACCACCAGCCCGACCAGGAAGATCCGCCGCCGCCCCAGCCGGTCCGCGGTCGACCCCGACAGCATCAGCAGCGACGCCAGGACCAGCGTGTAGGCGTCGATCGTCCACTGCATACCGGACACCGAGGCGCCCAGCTCGTGCTGCATGGACGGCAGGGCGACATTGAGGACGGTGTTGTCGAGGCTGACGATCAGCAGGCTCATACAGCAGATCGCCAGCACCAGCAGACGTCGTCGGCGGTTGAGCTCGGCCATGGTTGAACGCTACAACGATCCGGGACTTCCGGCCCTGGCAGGGGCACCCGAGCGGTGCGGGACAATGGACCCCATGACTTCGCTGCGAATCGGTCCGCATACGGTGCAGCCCCCCGTGGTGCTCGCGCCGATGGCCGGGATCACCAATGCCCCGTTCCGGACGCTGTGCCGGGAGTTCTCCGGCGGCAAGGGGCTGTTCGTCAGCGAGATGATCACCACCCGCGCGCTGGTCGAACGCAACGAGAAGACCATGCAGCTGATCCACTTCGACGCGACCGAGAAGCCGCGCTCGATCCAGCTGTACGGCGTCGACCCGGCCACCGTCGGCAAGGCCGTCCGCATGATCGCGGAAGAGGACCTGGCCGACCACATCGATCTGAACTTCGGCTGCCCGGTCCCCAAGGTCACCCGCAAGGGCGGCGGCTCCGCGCTCCCGTACAAGCGCAATCTGCTGCGCGCCATCCTGCGCGAGGCGGTCACCGGCGCCGGCGACCTGCCCGTCACGATGAAGATGCGCAAGGGCATCGACGACGATCACATCACCTTCCTCGACGCCGGCCGGATCGCCGTCGAGGAAGGCGTCACCGCCATCGCCCTGCACGGCCGCACCGCCGCCCAGCACTACGGCGGCACCGCCGACTGGGACGCCATCGCGCGCCTGAAGGAGCATGTCCCGGAGATCCCGGTGCTCGGCAACGGCGACATCTGGTCCGCCGGCGACGCCCTCCGGATGATGCGCGAGACCGGCTGCGACGGCGTGGTCGTGGGCCGCGGCTGCCTCGGCCGCCCCTGGCTCTTCGGCGATCTGGTGGCCGCCTTCGAGGGCAGCGGCGCACCCAAGGCGCCCGGCATGCGCGAGGTCGCCGCCGTCATGCTGCGGCACGCCGCGCTCCTCGGCGAATGGATCGGCGACGAGAAACGCGGCGTCATCGATTTCCGCAAGCACGTCGCCTGGTACCTGAAGGGTTTTGCGGTCGGCTCCGACATGCGCAAGCGGCTGGCCATGACGGGCTCGCTGGCCGAGCTCGAGGACGGCCTCGGCGAGCTCGACCTCGACCAGCCCTGGCCGCAGGGCGCGGACGGCCCCCGCGGCCGTACCTCCGGCAACAACCGGGTCGTGCTGCCCGACGGCTGGCTCAAGGACCCCTACGACTGCGCCGGCGTCAGCGAGGACGCGGAGCTGGACACGTCGGGCGGGTGACATCGGGCGGGTGATCCGGCCCGCGAGGCCTCGGCCGCGATATCGATGGAGCCCGTACGGGTCCCGACAGGGGACCGGGCGCGATCGAGGGAGACGCCGTGGTCAGCGGACACCGTTCCATCGGGGACACGGAGAAGGCCGTCCGGGCCAAGCTCGGCGACCTTCCCGTCCACCACCAGCAGATGGCCGCGGTGGCCAACATCTACCGCGCCGCGGCCACCGTACGGCAGCACTTCGAGAACTCCGTGCTGCGCGGGGTCGAGCTGACCTGGACGTCCTTCGTCGTGCTGTGGGTGGTGTGGATCTGGGGCGAGATGGAGACCCGCCGGGTGGCCGAGGAGGCCGGGATCTCCAAGGGCACGCTCACCGGCGTCGCCCGCACGCTCCAGGGCCGCGGCCTGGTGGCGCGCAGCACCCACCCGACGGACGGACGGCTCGCGCTGCTCGCGCTCACCCCCGCGGGCGAGGCGCTGATGACGCAGGTCTTCCCGCAGTTCAACGCGGAGGAAGGCTTTGTCACGGACCCGCTGAGCGACGAGGAGGCGGTGAGCCTGGCGGATCTGCTGCGCCGCATCGTCGTGCAGGTCGAGACGCACGGCGAGGATCGTCGGCTGGAGCTCCTGAACGGCCAGGACCCCCACCCGCGGCGCAGCGGCCGCCGGCCGAAGGGCTGATGACGGCCCTGGCGGCCGGGCCGGCCCGCGGGGGTCACCGAGTGGCCGCGGCCACCATCCCCGCCGCCCCGATCTCCCGGAACCGGCACAGGAGTTCATCGATCGCGCGGACCGCGTTCTCGTCCGCCGGCGTATAGATCCACATTTTGGTGCCGGGGGCGGCGGTCGTCGTAAAGCCGGTCGCGGTAATGGCGACCTCGTCGCCGTACACCGTCCGGAACTTCTTGCGGTGCGTGACCGGCGCGGACACCTCATGCCGGGCCCACATCTCCGCGAACAGCGGGCTGGCGTCGGAGAGTTTGCGGATATACGCCCGCCAGCGCGGGTCGCCCAGCCGCCGCCCGTATTCGCCCCGCAAATGGCTGACCATAAAAGCGACCTCGCACTTCCAGTCCACCAGCGGCTGGGATTCCGCATCCTCGGTGAAGAGGCGCCACAGCACATTGCGGTCCGACGGCGGCAGGATCGCCATACGGGGATCGAGCGCGGCGTATGCGTCATTGAAAGCGAGTACGTCATAGCGGGCGCAGACCATGCTCGCCGGCAACGGCGTCAGTGAATCCAGAATGGTCTGGGCCTCGGGCGGCAGCGCCCCCGGCGGTGGCTGTGGCGCCGGCGGCGGCGGGGCGGCTCCGGGGACGTCCGCGAGGCGGTGCAGATGCTCGCGCTCCGCCGCGTCGAGCAGCAGCGCGCGGGCGATGGCGTCGAGCACCTGAACGCTCGGGTTGATCGCCCGTCCCTGTTCGAGCCAGGTGTACCAGGCCACTCCGACCCCGGCACGCTCGGCGACCTCCTCACGGCGCAGCCCCGGCGTACGGCGCCGTGGTCCGGCGGGCAGGCCCACGTCCTCGGGCGCGATGCGCTCCCGGCGCAGCCGCAGAAACGCGGCGAGTTCGCCGCGCCGCGTGGACGCGGCGGCCGCGGAACGGGCGGCTGCGGTACGGGCGGTGGTCCTCGTGGTGGTGGTCGGCACCGGACCATCTTGCGGGACGCCGTGGCGCGGTGCCAGATACCGCCGGTACCAGGATCGCTGGATACTGGTACCCCCATAAGCGGGTCGCGAAGATCGCCGTCATGAGCGAGACGACGTACGACCCGAATCCCGCACCGGACCCCATTCCCGCATCCGGCCGGGACTCCCTTTCCACCCGAATTCCGGTACCCGAACACACTCCGGCCGCTCCACGGAAACGGCCGGACGGCGGCGGCAACAAAAACGGCCGCAACAACAACGGCATCCTCCTCGTCGTCCTCGGCGCGGTATTCATGGCCCTGCTGGACTCGACGATCGTCAATGTCGCCACTCCCGCCATGCGGACCGATCTCCACACCACCGGCTCCGCACTGCAGTTGATCGTCTCCGGCTATACGATTTCCTACGCCGCGCTGCTGATTACGGGGGCCCGGCTCGGCGCCCGCAACGGATACCGGGCGATATTCCTGACCGGCCTCGCCCTCTTCACCGCGGCCTCCTTCGCCTGCGGTCTCGCGCCCGGCGCGGGCCCGCTGATCGGCGCCCGCGTGGTGCAGGGAATCGGCGCGGGGCTGATGATCCCGCAGATCTACAGCCTGATTCAGCTGTCGTTCCAAGGGGCCGCCAGGGCACGGGCGTTGAGCCTGTACGCGGCGGTGGTCGCGCTGGCCGTGGTGGTCGGCCAGGTGGCCGGCGGGCTGCTGGTCAGCGCCGATCTGTGGGGCACCGGCTGGCGGCCGGTCTTCCTGATCAATGTGCCGGTCGGTCTGGCGCTGCTGGCCGCGGCGGCGCGGCTGCTGCCGCGCGAGGTGGCCCCGTCGCCCAAGGGCCTGGACCTGCCCGGCGTGCTCACGCTGACCGCGGCGCTGCTCCTGCTGGTCGTACCGCTGGTCCTCGGCCATGAGCAGCACTGGCCGCTGTGGACGCGGCTCTGCCTGGCCGCCGCGGCCCCGGTGTTCGGGGTGTTCGTGCTGGTGGAACGGGCGGTCGCGCGCCGGGGCGGCGCACCGCTGGTGCCCGGCCGGGTACTGGGGTCACGGGACCTGGTGTGCGGCGCCGGCTCGCTCTTCTTCGGCATGGCCGGCTACGCGGGCTTCCTCTTCGCCTTCTCCCAGCATCTGCAGTCGGGGCTCGGCGAGTCACCGACCCGCGCCGGACTGACCTTCGTCCCGCTGGCCGTCGGCGTCGCCGTCGGCAGCCTCACCTGGCAGAAGCTGCCCGCCCGCAGCCACCGGGCGATGATCGCCGCGGCCTGGGCGCTCGCTGCGGCCGGCTATCTCGGCATCGCCCTCGTCATGCGGACGGGCACCCAGGGCGGCCTCGCGCTCCCCGCCCTCCAACTCGTCGTCGGTCTCGGCATGGGCTACACCACCAGCCCGCTGCTGACCCTCGCCCTGTCCGGGGTCGATCCCGCCGATGCCTCCGACGCCAGCGGGGTGCTCACGACCGTGCCGCAGATCGCCCAGGTGGTCGGCGTCGCGGCGTACGGCAGCGTGTTCCTGGCCACGGCCGACCGGGCCTCGTCCGCGCACGCCCTCTATATGACCGCGCTGCCCATCGCGGCCGGAACGCTGGTCAGTGCGCTGGCGGTGGTGCCGCTGCTGCGCAGGCGCGCCTGAGGCGGCCGGGGCGCCCGCGGCCGAGGAACAGGGCGCCGCGCCGTATACGAAGCCGGCCGGACCGGGCGGGGGTCCCTTCGGCTCCGAACTAATGGCCGGATCCCGACGCTCACGCTTCGTGGTGGGGAAGGGGCGACCGCATCGAGGTGGAGCTGAGGGGGAGTCGAGGCGAAGTCACCCCTTGATCGTTTAGTCGAAGAGGGTCCAAATGATGGAACCGCGTCACACATGAGCGCGTGATTCTCGCCACCCCTGATAGGGGGTCCGCTCACATGAGCGTTCACGGTCCGGCTCCACCTCTCCAATGATGGCACTGGGTGCCACGCTCAGTGTGTTCGACTGATCAAGTGAACGGTCGCAATGAGTAACGCAATGGCGCTCTCCTGACTGCACAGCGGAATCATGTGTTCAGGTATTGAAGTTAAGCCAGAAGGCCAGATCACTTTCGATCCGCTGGCCGACACCCGGTTACGCACGTATGTCGACCAAGTGGACGTACCCATACGCCTTCGATCTGGGTATGTTCCTCGCCGTCAGGGCAGCCCGTCGGCGAGGAGCCAGTCCCGTGCCGGAAACACAAGATCCCCACGTAAGCCAGTCCGCGTCCGTGTCGACGCCGGTGAAGTTCGTCTATGACTTCACCGAGGGCCACAAGGGCCTCAAGGACCTCCTCGGTGGCAAGGGCGCCAACCTCGCGGAGATGACCAACCTGGGACTTCCCGTCCCTCCCGGCTTCACGATCACCACCGAAGCCTGCAAGGTCTACCTCGAGAGCGGCTCCGAGCCCGCGGCACTGCGTGCCGAGGTCTCCGAGCACCTCGACGCGCTTGAGCGGCAGATGGGCAAGAAGCTCGGCCAGGCCGACGACCCGCTGCTCGTATCGGTGCGTTCCGGTGCGAAGTTCTCCATGCCCGGCATGATGGACACCGTCCTCAACATCGGCCTCTCCGATGCATCGGTTTCCGGCCTTGCCACGCAGGCCGGTGACGAGCGGTTCGCGTGGGACTCCTACCGCCGCCTCATCCAGATGTTCGGCAAGACCGTGCTCGGCGTGGACGGCGAGCTCTTCGAGGAGGCGCTCGACGACGCCAAGCGCGCCAAGGGCGTCGTCATCGACGTCGATCTGGACGCGGCCGACCTTCAGGGCCTCGTCGGGCACTTCAAGGACATCGTCGCCAAGGAGACCGGCCGCGACTTCCCGCAGGAGCCGCGCGAGCAGATGGACCTCGCGGTGCGCGCGGTCTTCGACTCGTGGAACACCGACCGGGCGAAGCTCTACCGCCGCCAGGAGCGGATCCCGGGCGACCTCGGCACGGCCGTCAACGTCTGCTCCATGGTCTTCGGCAACCTCGGCCCCGACTCCGGCACCGGCGTCGCCTTCACCCGCGACCCCGCCAGCGGCCACCAGGGCGTCTACGGCGACTACCTGCAGAACGCCCAGGGCGAGGACGTCGTCGCCGGTATCCGCAACACCGTGCCGCTGGCCGATCTCGAGGGGATCGACAAGGCCTCGTACGACCAGCTGATGCAGATCATGGAGACGCTCGAGACGCACTACAAGGACCTGTGCGACATCGAGTTCACCATCGAGCGCGGCAAGCTGTGGATGCTGCAGACCCGGGTCGGCAAGCGCACCGCCGGTGCCGCCTTCCGCATCGCCACCCAGCTCGTCGACCAGGGCCTGATCGATGAGGCCGAGGCCCTCCAGCGGGTCACCGGCGGGCAGCTGGCGCAGCTGATGTTCCCCCGCTTCGACCTGGACGCGAAGTCCACCACGATCGGCCGCGGCATCGCCGCCTCCCCGGGCGCGGCGGTCGGCAAGGCCGTCTTCGACTCGTACACCGCCGTCAAGTGGTCGCGTTCGGGCGAGAAGGTCATCCTGATCCGCCGCGAGACCAACCCGGACGACCTCAACGGCATGATCGCCGCCGAGGGCATCCTCACCTCCCGCGGCGGCAAGACCTCGCACGCCGCCGTCGTCGCCCGCGGCATGGGCAAGACCTGTGTCTGCGGCGCCGAGGAGCTGGAGGTCGACACCAAGTCGCGCCGGATGACGACCCGCGAGGGGACCGTCATAGAGGAGGGCGACGTCGTCTCCATCGACGGTTCCACCGGCAAGGTCTACGCCGGCGAGGTGCCGGTCGTGCCGTCCCCGGTCGTCGAGTACTTCGAGGGCAAGGTCGACACGGAAGCGGAGGGCGCCGACGAGCTGGTGCGGTCCGTGCACCGTCTGATGACGTACGCGGACTCGCAGCGCCGGCTGGCCGTGCGTACCAACGCCGACAACGCCGAGGACGCCGCCCGCGCCCGCCGGTTCGGCGCCCAGGGCATCGGCCTGTGCCGCACCGAGCACATGTTCCTCGGTGAGCGCCGCGAGATGGTCGAGCGCCTCATCCTGGCCGACACCGAAGCCGACCGGGACGCCGCGCTCGCCGAGCTGCTGCCGCTCCAGCAGTCCGACTTCACCGAGCTGTTCGAGGCGATGGACGGGCTGCCGGTGACCGTGCGGCTGCTGGACCCGCCGCTGCACGAGTTCCTGCCCGACATCACCGAGCTGTCGGTCCGGGTCGCGCTCGCCGAGGCCCGCAAGGACGCCAACGAGAACGACCTGCGCCTCCTCCAGGCCGTGCACAAGCTGCACGAGCAGAACCCGATGCTGGGTCTGCGCGGCGTCCGTCTCGGCCTGGTCATCCCCGGCCTGTTCGCCATGCAGGTACGGGCGATCGCCGAGGCGTCGGCCGAGCGCAAGAAGGCGGGCGGCGACCCGCGCGCCGAGATCATGATCCCGCTGGTCGGCACGGTCCAGGAGCTGGAGATCGTCCGCGAGGAGGCCGAGCAGGTCATCGCCGAGGTCGAAAAGGCCTCCGGTGTCAGCCTCTCGCTCACCCTCGGCACGATGATCGAGCTGCCCCGCGCCGCCCTGACGGCCGGCCAGATCGCCGAGTCGGCCGACTTCTTCTCCTTCGGTACGAACGACCTCACGCAGACGGTCTGGGGCTTCTCCCGCGACGACGTCGAGGCCAGCTTCTTCACCGCGTACCTGGAGAAGGGCATCTTCGGCGTCAGCCCGTTCGAGACCATCGACAGGGACGGCGTGGGCGCGCTCGTCCGCAACGCCGCCGCGGCCGGCCGGGCCACCCGCCCGGACCTCAAGCTCGGCGTCTGCGGCGAGCACGGCGGCGACCCGGAGTCGGTCCACTTCTTCCACGAGGTCGGCCTGGACTACGTCTCCTGCTCCCCGTTCCGCATCCCGGTCGCGCGCCTGGAGGCGGGCCGCGCGGCAGCCGAGTCCCAGGGCAGCGACAGCCGCTGACCCTACGGGTGCCGCGGACGCCCCAACGTCCGCGGCACCACCCCGCTCGACCACCGGAGCCGGCCCCGCCCGGCACCTCACCCTCAGCCGCCTGGCTGTCGGCTCCGGCACCCCAATGAGGGCGGCACCTTGTGCGGAGGTGCCGCCCTCAGCCTTTCCCGGGGCTTGGGCCGGCGCTGTGCCGGTGTGGGCGTCTGGCGCTGTGCCCCTCTGCCGGTCCGTTCGCGTATCCCGTTCTCACCCGAGCGGATCGACCGTGGCCCCGATGTCCAGCCGCTCCGCCCGCCGGTGCGCGGTCCAGGCGAGCGCGAGGTCCTGCCAGGGGAGGCCGACGGGCGCGCAGACGGCGCGGGCCGCGGCCGTCGTACGGCCGGGGTGTGCGCCGCGCAGGACCTCGCCGAGGGCGTCATCGGCGCCGCCGTGCAGGCAGATCACGCCGCGCAACGCGGGCCGGGCGCCCGGGAACTTGGCGTTGACCTTGACCGTGTACGCCTCGACTCCTGGCAGTACACCGGGCATCAGGGCCGTGGCCGTACCGGGGGACGGCAGATCGGTGCGCACCCGCTGCCCGACGACCGAGGCGGAATCGCGCGGCAGAAGCCCTCGCGCAGGGCGGCCGTACCGGACGCGGGATCGAGGACGGCCGGCAGATCGATGTGTGTCAGGATGCGGGTCGGGCTGCGGGGCATGCCCCGCATGATCCCAACTCGCCGCGGACGGAGGGCAAGGGCGGCACCTGTGCGGAGGTACCGCCCTCACTCTTTCTCCGGGCTCCCCCCTCGGGAGCTGCCGCCACCCCTGTCGGCGTGGGAAGGCGGCTCTTCAACGGAACGCTGAGCGGCCGGTTATTTGCCCATCACCCCCCACGGGATCGAGCAATCCGTTCCGTTCGCACCGCCGTTGAATTGACTACAGCATTCCGGTCGCCCGGCCGGTGGCGCGACCCTTTTCAACTCTGGCCAAAAGGGCATGGTGACCGCGCGTGTTGGCGTGCATACTCAGGGCGTACCGGGGGGTCAACCGAGGAAAGCAAGGTGGGGGTTCGGTGCTACGCGTCCATTTCAGTGGACTCGACCTGGCTCGGGTGCGCATTGCCGCACGCCCGGACGCACTGTGGGAGACCGTTTTGAGCTTTCACCGACTGCGAGACAGACGCGACGATTCCGCATTCGGCAGATGGCGATCGGAAACGCGGGGAAGGTTGAATGGCGAAACGCGGCTGCTGGCTCCGCTGGTGCCCACCCGCGGCTATTTCCCCGATTTCCTCACGCCCGCCGAAGGGCTCCTCGGCATGGACGAGGCGCTCGCCGCGCTGCGCGAAACCCCAGCGGCCCGGCTGCACGACGAGCTCTCCCGCCTGCCCACCGCCGCCCGCCCGCTGCCGGGCTGGATACGGGACATGGCCGAGGGCAGCAGCCGCTCGCTCGGCCGCCTCGCGGGCGTCCTCCAGCGCTATTACGAGGCCGCGGTCGCCCCGTGCTGGTCGCGCGTCCAGGGCCGTATCGAGGCCGACCGGGCCGCCCGCGGCCGGGCCCTCCTGGACGGCGGCGCGGACCGGCTGCTCGCCTCGCTGCCGCCGATGCTGCGCTGGCGGGCGCCCGTGCTGGAAGCCGACTACCCGGTGGACCGCGACCTCCATCTGAACGGCCGCGGCCTGCTCCTCCTGCCGTCGTACTTCTGCCGCCGCACCCCGGTCACGTTCCACAACCCGGACCTGACACCCGTCCTGGTCTACCCCGTCGAGCACCAGACGCCCCGCCTGACGCCGCCCGTACCGCCGGAACGCTCCCTGAGCCGGCTCGTCGGCCACACCCGTTCCGCGATCCTCCAGGGCATCGGCATCGGCTGCACCACCAGCGAACTCGCCCGCCGCGTCGATGTCTCCCTGGCCTCCGCCAGCCAGCACGCGACCGTACTGCGCGACGCCGGCCTCCTGCTCACCCTGCGCCAGGGCAACGCCGTCCTCCACACCCTGACCCCGCTGGGCGCGGCGCTGTTGCGCGGGGCGCGCACGGCGGAGATGCAGGGATGAGAGGACGGCGCGGCCGTTCCTTCGCTCATCGCGGCCGGGCCCTTGCCCGGTACGGCCGTTCCCTTGCTCGGCGCGGCGGTTCTCTTTCTCAGTGCGGCCGGTCGCCCGCGATGGCGACCCGCTCGGCTACCCGGCGGTGCGTCCCGTAGTCGTTCACCGCATAGTGCTGCGTGGCGCGGTTGTCCCAGAACGCGACGTCCCCCGCCCGCCACTTCCACCGCACCTGGAACTCCGGTACCTGCGCTTGCTGGAACAGCACCCGCAACAGCCGGTCGCTCTCCGCCTCCGTCAGTCCCACGATCCGCGTGGTGAAGGACGCGTTGACGAACAGCATCCGCCGCCCGGTCTCGGGGTGGCGGCGCACCACCGGATGCTCGACCGGCGGGAACTCCCCCTGAAATGGCGCCAGTTGGGCGGCGGAGTAGAAGCGCGCGAACCCCGGGAGATAGTCGTGCACCGCCCGCGCCTTATTAATCCGTGCCCGGATTTTCTCCGGCAAATTGTCGTACGCGGCGGCCATATCGGCCCACATCGTGTCCCCGCCGGCCGGTGGAACCTCGCGCAGCTGCAACACCGCGCCCATCGCGGGCCGTTCGCGGAAGGTGACATCCGTGTGCCATACGTTCTCGAACGTCGGCACCGCACCGTCCGCCTTGTCGAACCGCACCACATCCTTCGCGTCGCCCCGCGCGAGCAACGGATTGGTCTCCAGCTCTCCCCAATTACGGGCGAATTCCCGCTGTGCATCGGAGGCCAGATGCTGACCGCGGAAGAACAGCACCTTCCACTCCAGCAGCGCCCGGTTCAGCTCCGCCCGAAGCTTCTCGGGCAGCGGCCCGGAGAGGTCCAGACCGCGAATTTCGGCCCCGATGGTGGCGGCCTGCGGCACCACCTCGAAGAGCTCGTACGGCCGGTCCGTCCAGCCGCCGGGGGTGCGGCGCAGGATGCGGTGGCCCTCGTACAGCCCGTCGGCGGGGATGCGGTGGGGGCGGAGGGTGGGGGAGTCCACGGGGGCCGTGGGGGCCGTGGGAGCGGTGGGGTTGGCAATGGCCGTCAACTGGTCCTCCTGGCGGGAGAGATGGCAAGCGATGCGGCAAGGGATGCGGCAAGCGATGCGGGGAGAGACGGGGAGAGACGGGGGGAGACGTGTGGGGAGGTAGCGGAGCCGTCGTACGGGACGATCCCGGGGGAAGCCGTACGTGGCGTCCTAGAGGGAAGCCGTCGGGCGGGGGAACGCCGTGGGGTCGCCGAGGGGGCCGAGGACGCCGGGGGCGTCAGGACGTGCGGCGACAACCGGCCGGGGGAGATCCCACCCGGCCGCGGCGGCGCAGAAAGGTCAGGCCGCGGGGCGCGCACTCGCCGTGGGGGCCGCCGTCGCGCGGCTCCGCCTCACGGAAGATCGAGTACATGCTCATGCCAGGCACCGTACCGCATGCCGTCAGCGGCGGCCACGGTCCGCCCGGCGGGAGCCCACTGCCCCGGGCAGGAACGAACCCGCCGCCTTGACGGTGCGCAGCAGGGGGGAGGTCTCCAGGGTGTGGATCGCTTCGAGGGCGCCGAGGCGGCGGGTGAGGTAGCGGTGCAAGGCGGCCGGATCGGGGCACAGGGCCTGGGCGACCAGATTCGTCGGGCCGGTGGTGGCCGCGACGAAGGCGAGCTCGTCGTGCTCGGCCAGGGCGGTCGCGACGTACTCGAGGTGCGCCGGAGGGACGGCCATCCACAGCAGGGCCCGGGTGGGCGCGCCGAACAGCGCGTCATCCACCTCCACATCGAAGAAGATCGCGCCGGAGGCCCGGAGTTCGGTGAGCCGGCGCGCGACGGTGGCCGGCGACCAGCCGGTGGCGGCGGCCAGTTCGGCCTGCCCGGCGCGGCCGTCCCGTTCAAGCGCGCGCAACAGGTCATGGTCGGTGGCGGCCACGCGCCGCCGGTCGACGGGGATGCGGTCGGCGTCGGCCCGCTCGGGCGGCCGGAGTTGACGTTGCTGCCGATCGGTGAGGGCGGTGGCCCGCCCACGCCAGGCGGTGGGGCCGCCGAGGTAGGTGTGCAGCAGATAGTGGGACGAGACCGCTGTGATGCCCGAGGTCCGCGGAATGTCGTCCAGTACGAGCGAGTGCCCGCCGTCGGCGCCGCTCGACGTATCGACGACCGCGACGATCTCGGTGCCGCCGGAAGCGAGCTTGACCCATGAGGTGTCGGCCCGCCGGGCCAAGGCCTGGGCGAGGTCCTGGGCGGCGCGCGGGCCAGCGGTGAGCCGGACCAGCCATTGGGCCCGGCCCGCGCGATGCGGTTCGGGCAGCCCGACGACCCGCAGTCCGGCATCGGCCCGCAGCCGCCGGTAGCGGCGGGCCACGGTCTGCGTCGATACGCCGAGCGCGTCGGCGATCCGGCTGAAGGGCGCCCGGCCGTCGATGTGCAAGGCGTGCACCAGGCCGCGGTCCACGTCGTCCAGTGGGGAGTCCGGCATGGCTCGAGTATGGCTCGGAGGGGTTCGGACCGGGCTCGGAGACGGCTCCCGCATGGAAGAAAACCTCTGCACTCCACGGCGCTGCGGAAGAAACCAATGAATCCCACGTGACAGATGGAACGGGTGCGAGGTGGCTCGGCACCCTCGGTCGTGCACTCGCCGAAACGTCACGAAGGGAAGGGCCCATGGAGAAAGTCGATGCGCAGGATGCTCAGGATGTGGTGAACGGTGCGCACGAGGAGCAGGGTGCGGCGAAAGGTGCCGCGGTGCACGACGAGGCCGATGCGTCGGCCGTGCCGTACCGATGGCGCTGGGGCGCGCTGGTGACGCTGCTGATCGCCGAGGCGATGAATCTGCTCGACGCCACGATCACCCCGGTCGCCGCACCGGTGATCCACGCCGACCTCGGCGGGCCCGCATCCGACATCCAGTGGTTCGGCGCCGCCTACACCCTGCCGTTCGCGGTGCTGCTGGTCACGGGGGGACGCCTCGGGGACACGGCCGGGCGCAAGAGGGTCTTCCGGATCGGCGTCGTGGGGTTCCTGCTCGGCTCGCTGGCCTGCGCCGCGGCCGGTTCGCCCGGGATGCTGATCGCCGCGCGGGCCGTTCAGGGCGCCGCGGCCGCCCTGGTGATCCCGCAGACCATCGGCATGATCCGCGGCATGTTCGACGGCCGGGAGCTCGCCAAGGCCATGGGAAGCATCGGCCCGGTCATGGGCCTGGCCGCGGTCTGCGGCCCCGTACTCGGCGGGGTGCTGACGCACGCCGATGTGCTCGGGTCCTCGTGGCGATCGGTCTTCCTGGTCAATATTCCGCTCGGCGTCGGCGTACTCATCGCGTCGTCGCTGCTGCGCGAGGACCGGTCCGCGCACCGGCCGCGCCTCGATCTCCTCGGCACGGCGCTCGCCGTCCTCGCCATCGGCCTGACCGTGTTCCCCCTGATCGAGGCCGGCACGGCCGGATGGCCGGCCCGCAACGTGGCCGCCCTCGTCCTCGGCCTCGCCGTCCTCGTGGTCTTCGGGTACCACCAGCGCCATCGCGCCCGGCGCGGCCGCAACCCGCTGGTCGAGGCCAGTCTGTTCCGTCACCACGGCTTCCCCGCCGCACTGGCCGCGTCCACGCTGTTCTTCGCGGTGGTCAACGGCCTGACGCTCGTCGTCGTCCTCCAGCTGGAGCTCGGGCTCCACCTCGACGTCCGGTCCGCCGGGCTGACGCTGCTGCCGTGGTCCGCTGCGATGGCGGTGGCGTCCTGGACCGCCGGCAGCCGCCTGGTGCCGCGCTTCGGTGCCCCCGTGATGTTCGCCGGTCTCACCGTCCTCCTGCTCGGCGCGCTGGCGGCCATCCTCGTCTACGCCACCAGCCCGGCCGGCAGCCTCCGGTGGCCGCTGCCCGTGGCGCTCGCCGTCTGCGGCCTGGGGCAAGGGCTGTTCGCCGTCCCGTACTTCACCACCGCCCTGCACCGGGTCCGCCCGCACGAAACCGGTTCGGCCGCCGGTCTGCTCAACGCCGTCCAGCAACTCGGCGGCACCCTGGGCGTCGCCCTGCTCGGCACGGTCTTCTTCCACGCCGGCGCGTCCGCCGGGGCCCGGCACGCGTTCTGGGTGGCCGTCGTCCTCATCGTGACCACCGGTGCCGCCGCGGTGTTCATGACCACGTCCGAGCGCGCCGCGCTGCCCGACTAGGCGGGCGGCACCCCGTCCCGCGGCCCCGATGTCAGTGCCTGGGTCTATAAGTGGTGACCATGACCTCGACTCCGCTGCACTGGAAACTCGTCATCGACGCCCAAGACCCGCACGCCCAGGCCGACTTCTGGGCGGCCGCACTCCACTACGAAATCGAGGACCACGGCGCCCTCATCGGCAAGCTCCTCGGTTTCGGCGCCATCCAGCCCGAGATCCTCATCGACCACCACGACCGGCGCGCCTGGCGGGACGCGGCGGCGGTACGCCATCCCGACGACCCGTACGACGCGGAGAGCGGCACGGGGCTGGGGCGTCGGCTGCTCTTCAACCGCGTACCGGGGTCGGAACGGAAGACGGCCAAGAATCGCCTGCATATCGACCTGCACGGCCCCGCGGGCGAGCGGGACGCCGAGGTTGAGCGCCTGCGCGTCCTCGGTGCCCGGATCCAGAGCCACGTCAAGGAGCAGGGCGGCGAGTGGGTGGTCATGACGGATCCGGAGGACAACGAGTTCTGCGTGCACTAGCCGTTCTGCCGTCCAGCCGTCCAGCCGTCCAGCCGTCCAGCCGTCCAGCCGTCCAGCCGTCCAGCCGTCCAGCCGTCCAGCCCTTCAGCTGTCCGGCTGTGGTCCGGTGGGTCCGGCCGCCGCGGTGTCCGTCGACCGTCAGGACACCACCGAGGCCACGACCGCCGAGGCCGCGCCCGCCCCGCCCGTCAGTCGTCGATGCCGCTGCGTTCCACCCCCGCCACGATGTACCGCTGGAGCAGCAGAAAGACGACCACCAGCGGCGCGATCGACACGGCCGCCGCCACGAACAGCTCATGCAGATTCAGGTTCTGCGCCGTGGTGAACGTGGACAGCGCCACCTGTACCGTCCATGCCTCCTGGTCCTGCCCGATCACCAGCGGCCACAGAAACGCGTTCCAGGCCCCGATGAACACGATCGTCCCGACCGCGGCAAAGACCGGCCGCGTGTTGGGCACGACGATCCGCCAGTACGTCCGCCAGTACCCGAGCCCGTCCACCCGTGCCGCGTCCTCCAGCTCCTTGGGGAAGCCCAGGAAGTACTGCCGGAAGATGAAGCAGGCGAAGGCGCTGAACAGCGTCGGAATCACCAGCCCCCGCAACGTCGAGATCCAGCCGAGCGACGACACCAGCACAAAGCTCGGCACGAACGTCACGGCCGCCGGGACCATCAGCGTCCCCAGGATCACGTAGAAGACGACATTGGCGTAGCGGTAGGGAATCCGCGCCAGCCCGTACCCCGCCAGTGAGGCGAGCACGATCGTGCCGACGGTCGTCGACACCGCGATCAGCGTCGAGTTGAGCAGCGCCCGCGCCATGGGCAGGCTCGGGTCCCGGAACACCTCGGTCAGATTCGACCACCGGAGCTCGCGGGGGAAGAACGTCCAGTCGGGCGAGGTGATCTCCCGCTCGGTCGCCAGTCCGTTCCGTACCAGCAGATAGAACGGCACGAGGAACAGCAGCGCGAGGGCGATGAGTATCACCACCCGCAGCGCACGCCCGGCCTTGGTCAGCGCAGCGTGCGTGTCCTGCTTCGGCATCGGCTTCGGCATCCTCAGTCCTCCTTCCGGCCGAGGCCGAACCAACGGGCCTGGACGACCGTCGCCACCGCGATGATCAGCGCCAGGATCACCGCGCCCGCACTGCCGAGCCCGAGGTTCTGATCCCGCCCGAGCGCCGTGTAGTAGAGGTAGACCAACGGCGGCCGGGCATAGGGCGGATAGCCCCGCGCATCGCTCAGCAGGTTGTAGAACTCGTCGAACGCCTGGAACGCATTGATCACCAGCAGCAGCACCACCGCCACGGACGTGGCCCGCAACTGCGGAAAGGTGATGTGCCGAAAGACCTGCCGGCCCGGCCGCGCCCCGTCCACCGCCGCGGCCTCATACAACTGCGGTGAAATCCTTTGCAGCCCCGCAAGAAACAAAATCATGTAGAAACCGGCTTGCAGCCACAGCCGTACGGTGACGATGACGAGCCAGTACCACGGCGGGTCGGTGGTGGACAGCCAAGCGGTCTGATCGGCCCCGAACCACCCCAGCACCGTATTGGCCAGCCCGAACCGCACCCCGTTGAAGATGGACAGCTTCCAGATCACCGCCGCGACGACATACGAGCACGCGGTCGGCAGGAAGAACACCGACCGGAAGAACGCCTGGGCGACGCGCAGCCGGTTGACCATCAGCGCGAGCGAGAGCGACAGCACATAGGTCGCCGGCACGATGAACGCGGTGAACAGCAGGAACGTCCCCAGGCTGCCGAGGAACGCATCGTCACCCAGCATCGCCGTGTAATTTCCCAGCCCCACGAAGTCCTTGCCCGTGGGCGTCACGGTGTTGTGCGCGTCGAAGAGGCTGAGGTAGAGGCTCCACAGCAGCGGTACGTAGGTGAACAGGCCCAGCCCGATCGTGAACGGCCCGACGAAGACCCAGAACCAGAGATTCCGCCGCTGCGGCCCGAGCAGCCGGGCGACGAAGCCGGGCGCGGCGCTCCCCGCGGTCCCGGATGCCCGTGCGCTCACTTCGCCGTCTTCTTCTTGACCTGCTGCAGCTCGGCGTTGACCTTGCGCACCACGCTCTTCAGCTCGCTCTCCGGGTTCGCGCCGTCCTTGATGATCCGGCTCAGCGCGTCCTGGTAGGCGTTACGGGCGGCGGTCGTCCACAGCAGCGGCTCGGCATGGCCGTACTCGGTGGCGAACCGCGTCGCATCCGCCGCCGCACCTTGCTGCAACTGCTTGGCCTTCTTTGCAAGCGAGATCCGCGCCGGGATGTGGAACCCGTACGACAGCGCAAAGTCTTGCTGAAAGTCCCTCCGCTCCACCCACAGCCACTTCACGAAAGCCTTTGCATCCGCCTTGCGCTTGCTCCGTGCACTGACGGCGGAACCGTATGCACCGACCGGCACGGCCGGCTTGCCCCCGCTGCCGTCCTTCGGAAAGGGCAGCACCCCGAAGTCGTCCCCCAGCGCCTTCTTGATCCCCGGCAGCGCCCACAGCCCCGACCACTGCATCGCGGTCAGCCCCTGGACGAAGGCGGCCGGATCGGACCAGTCCGTGGGCGCGCCCAGCAGCAACGACTTGTCCGCATACAACTGCCGGATCTTGCCGAGCGCCCGCGCCGCCGCCGGATCATCGAACCCGACCTTGCCGTCCTCATCGATCAGGCTCAGCCCCGCCGCGTGCAACGGCGTCCCGCTAAGCACCCCGACCCCGCCGTCGTTCCCGAGGAACAGCCCCTTGGTCTTCTTGCTGCTGAGCTTCTTCGCCGTATCCACCAGCTCATCGAGCGTCTGCGGAGGCCGAACCCCGGCTTCCTTCAGCAAACTCTTGCGGTAATAGAGCATCTGCATGTCAACGACTTGCGGAATGCCCCAGACCTTGTCCTGCCAGATCTTCGGCGCCAGCACGGCTTGGTTGAAGTCGTTCTTGACCGACTCGATTTCGGCGGTCAGATCCTCGACCTGCCCACCCTGAATCTGTTCCAGCAACGGCCCGTTGACCTCGAACACATCCGGCCCGGAGTCGGTCAGCAACGCGGCCGCCGTCTGCCGGTCGTAGTCCCCCGGCCGCCACTGCACCCGCACATCGGCCTTCTTGTACGCGGCCGCATAGCGCTGCACGGCACCCTGCGTCCCCGGCTCGCCGTACTGGTGGTACCACTGGCTGATCTCCGGCCCCGAACCCCCACCCCCACGACCGGTGTTGGACCCACATGCGGCCAACGCCCCGCCGGCCACCAGACCCCCGCCCGCAGCCAACACCCGCCGCCTACCGACGCCTAAATCGCTCCGGTTACTCCCACCACTCTGATCACTCCCACCACTCCCGATTCTCCCGCCACTTCCGCTGCTTCCGCTGCTTCCGCTGCTTCCGCCCATCCGCATATCGCCCCCTGTGGTCGTAGCCCCGCAGTGCTCGTCGATCAAGGTGTGCTGCGCCCGACCACTGTGCCTCAGACACATGAAAGGCGCATGGCAACTGTGCGAATCCGTCTTCCGAAACCCGCTGCAAGCAACCGAAGGAGAGCCGCCTCACGGAAGCGGATACGCCACCGCGACCTGCATCCCACACGAGTCACACCAAAACGCCCACCCATTGGCATCCACCGCATGCGACCCGCACCCCATGCAGGGATCGGACACGAAGTTGGCCAGCTGCATCCCCTGGCTCGTCCGCCGAGGAGCCGCCTGCCGCTCCAGCGCATAGCAGGGAATGCACAACCCCCCCGCCGTCCCCGGCAACTTCATATTCCGCAGCTCACAGCGTGTACAGCGCACTCTGTCGACGTACTCGGGGGGCAGCGCATGCAGCCGGTTGCCCTCACGGGGAGTCGCCACGTCGTCGTCCGCCTCCTACGCCGGGACCGTCCCGGTGCCCATGCACCGGGAACATTGCGTCGTGGTGAGGTTGCCGTCCTGCGTCTCCCACTCGACGGTGCCGGCACCCCGGCACTCCTCACACGGCACTTCGGGCGGCATCGTCATACATCCAGAATTCCACGACCGGTTACGCCCCGTCAGCGCGTTGTCACTACAGCCCCAAGCTCTGTGCGAACGGACAAGGCGCGAGATCCGGCGACACGGACAACTCCACCGAAAACCTGGTGACGCACCCGCCCGCCCCGGTCGCGATCACCTCATGGGCCCTCGCCGTCCCGCCGGCTGCCATGGGGACGGTGGCGGTGGGCAACGCCGGTTGGGTCGACGCCTGTGCGCATCGCCGACCAAGCGCCCACATCACCACACGGAGTCGTGCAACAGGCCCCGCATCCAGGCGGGCGACCCGGCGCCTCTCTTGTCGATCCCCGCCAGGCCGTCTTCCAGTTGATAGCGGAGATCCAGCTGTTCGGGATCACACGGTGCCATGGCCATGAAGTGTGAGGCGAGCTTGCGGAGTTGCAGCATTCTCACGAACGAAAGGAGGTTTGAAGCGGTCACCCTGCCCGGGCTCCAGGACTCGGGCTCGTCTTCAGCCTGGGCACGCAGGACCATTCCGGTGGCGCCATCAATCACGACGGCCCCGCCCCACCACCGACCGATGAGGAAGAAGGGGCCCACAGCCTCGGAAGGCCGTTCACCGCCGGGCCAAGGGGGGAAGCAGCAATTCGCCGGTTGCCGCCTCCCGCAGGGGGTCTACCGCAGCGTCACGCGAAGATGACCTCTGCCAGCCAGAACTCCAGCAGATCCGTGTCCCCCTGGATCTCGAACGTGGCCGTGTCGGCCGGTCGTCGGCCGTAGATCAGGAGCAGGAGGTCGGTCAGGGGGGCGCGGACCGAGACGGTGGCCGGTTCGGGGGAGCGGCGCCAGGCGAGGGTGGTGCCGGTGAGGTCGACGAGCCAGTCGGCGGTGGCTTCTGGCGGGGTGTCGGTGGCGTGGAAGTGGAGGGTGCGGCCGGGGCCGAGGAGTTCGCGGCGTTCGGGGTGGTAGTCGAGCATTTCGGGCAGGGAGCCCAGTTCCATCCATTCGTCGAGGGCGTCGAGGGCCACGCGTTGGCCGACGGTGAAATCCGTGCCGAGGGTCAGGGAGGCGTCGGCGCGGTGGATGACCGTTTCGTGGGCCATGCGGCGGGCGAAGAAGCGGGGGGAACCGGAGGGTAGCGGTGTCCAGATGCGGGCGTCGGGGCCGGTGGTGCGGAGGGTGTCGGAGAGCCGTTGGGCGCCTTCGGTGAGCCAGGTGGCGAGCTCGGCGGGCGTGGTCGTGGTCTCGCGGGGGAGGGTGCGCAGGGCGGTGTCGGGCGGGGGCTGGGTGGCCCGGGTGCGGACGATCTCCTCGACCCAGCGGTGGGCCTCGCCCAGATGGCGTAGCAGCTGGGCGAGGTTCCAGTCCGGGCAGGACGGCACCGAGGCGGACAGGTCGGCGCCGTCCGTGAGGGAGGACGCCAGCGCGGCGGCCTGGTGGGTGATTTCGGCGCAGTGGTCTTCGTAGCTCAGAGTGAGATTCATGTGTCTCACGGTAAAGGGAGCCACTGACAATGGGCCGTCGGCACAAGGGGCAAGCCGCTACCGCGCGCGGGGGGACGACGTCTTGAGGCGGAAGCGCAGGCGGCAGATGACCGCGTCGGTGTTGCGGCGGACCGCATGGGCGACGACCGCGCCGCGCTGGTTCTGGAGCAGGCGCTGCCACAGGTGGGCGGGTTCGGCCTCGGGGATGAGGACGGTGACCCGGGTGCCGGGCCGGCGGTGGGTCAGGTCGCGCACGTACTCGGCTATGGGGCGGCCGACGGAGCGGGCGGGGGAGGGGAGTTCGAGGAGTTCCACGCCGGGGTTCCACAGTTCCCAGTCGCGGCGCAGGGCCTCGGTGGCCGGGCGGTCCTCGGGGTCGCCGTGGGTGACGGTGACCGCCACCACCTCATTGCCCAGGGACACCGCCGCGTTCAGGGCCTCGGAGGTGAGGAGGGAGAGGTGGGAGACGGGGACGATGACGAGGGAGCGGGCGGCGCGCGGCGGTTCGGGAACGCGGCCCAGGCCGAGACGCTCGCCGATCCGGGCGTAGGCGCGGTGGACGGCCTCGAAGGCGACGACGAGGAGCGGCAGGGCGATGACGATCAGCCAGGCGCCCTCGGTGAACTTGGTGGCGGTGACGATGACCGCCGAGACGCCGGTGAGGAGGGCGCCGAAGCCGTTCAGGGCGGCCTTGGCGCGCCATCCGGGGGAGCGGTCGCGGCGCCAGTGCCGGACCATGCCCACCTGGCAGAGGGTGAACCCGACGAAGACCCCGATGGCGAAGAGGGGGACGAGGGTGTTGACGTCGCCGCCGGAGAGGACGAGGAGGGCCGCCGCCACGGCGGCGAGGGCGAGGACGCCGTGGCGGTGGACCTGACGGTCCGCCTTCAGGCCGAAGACGTGCGGGAGGTGGTTGTCCCGGGCGAGCAGGCCCATCAGGACGGGCAGGCCGCCGAAGGAGGTGTTCGCCGCCAGGGCGAGGAGGACCATGGTGGCGAACTGGACCACGTAGAACGCCCAGTTGTGGCCGAGGGAGGCGTCCGCCAGCTGGGCGAGGACGGTGACGCCCTCGACCGGCTGGAGGTGGAAGCGGCCGATGAGGACGGACAGGCCGATCAGCATGATGCCGAGCAGGGCGCCGAGGGCGACCTCGGTGCGCTGGGCGCGCTTGGTGGCCGGGGCGCGGAAGGAGGGCACCGCATTGGCGACCGCCTCCACGCCGGTCAGCGCCGAGCAGCCGGAGGCGAACGCCTTGAGGAGGAGCAGGGCGCCGACGGCGGTCGCGTTGTGCGCCAGGACGGAGGGGTGGCCGTCGGCCGTCACCGTGGAGGCCGGGGCGTCGCGGAAGAGGCCGACGACGACCATGGTGAGGATGGCCGCGATGAAGACGGCGGTGGGGACGAGGAAGGCCTTCGCCGAGTCGACGATGCCGCGCAGGTTGATGCCGGTGATGAGGACGAGGACGGCGAGGCAGATCCCGACGCGGTCGTCGTAGAGGGTGGGGAAGGCCGAGGTCAGGGCCGCTACGCCCGCGGTCACGGAGACGGCGACGTTCAGGACGTAGTCGAGGATGAGCGAGGCGGCGGCCACCAGGGCGGTACGGCGGCCGAGGTGGGTCCTGGCGACCGCGTAGGAGCCGCCGCCGTTGGGGAAGGCGGCGATCACCTGGCGGTACGAGGCGACCAGTACGGCGAGGAGGGCGGCGATGGCCAGCGTGACGGGGAGGGTGAATCCGAGGCCGTAGGCGCCCGCGGCCGCCAGGACCAGGACGATCGACTCGGGGCCGTACGCGACGGACGCCATCGCGTCGAGCGAGAGGGCGGCCAGGCCCTGGAGCGCGGTCAGCCGGTAGCGGGCGTCGGGGTCGGGTGCGCCGGGGCCGGCGGCGGTGGGCGCCGGCCGGTCCGCGGGGTCCGCGAGCCGTTCGCCTCGTGCCCCGGCTTCGGTGGCGGTATCCGGCGGCTCTTCGGGCCGGCTGTCGGACTGGGACACCGTCGACATGGTTCGTCGTACCTCCGTACCGCACTGGGCTGTGCTGTGCTGTGTGGTGCTGGTTCAGCTCAGCGTGTGGGGCACGGATGCCGTGCGCTCGCCGTCCTGGCGTGCCCTTGGCGGGTGAGGGGGCGTTTTTCACGGACTCTTGACGCGCGGGCGCCGGTCATCCCGACGCGCGGGCGCCGGTCGTCGCGCCGGGCGCGCGGTCGGTTTCGAGGAGCCGCGGCCCGGCCGGGTGCCGCCGGACCGGCTCTGCGTTCTGAGCCGGTCCCGCGGCAGAGATGTTCTCGGCTCATGTCCAGGGCGGAGCCGGGGACGGTCAGCCGATGGGGTTGACGAAGGTGGCCGGGTGGGTGGCGCTGCGCTGGTCGACGAGCGTGCCCCAGGGCCACTCGATGGTGATCGACTTGGTCTCGTTGGGCGGGGTGACGTCCGCGTAGGCGGGCTGGTAGAAACCCTTGTCTTCCTTGGTCAGGGCGACGTTGATCGTGAAGTCGGTGCTGTCGCCGGGCCCCAGGGTGATCGAGCCGTGCTTGGCCGACGAGCGGACCAGCGACCAGCGCTCGCCGCCGTTGACGGACTTGAGGTCCACACCCGGGAAGCCGCCGATCTTGCAGGCGCGGCTGCCCTTGTTGGTCAGCACGACGCTGGTGGTCGTCGCCCCGCTCGCGTTGGGGTCCGGGGCCGCGTCGTCGCCCGTGGCGAACGCCGCCTTCAGGCCGGAGGTGTGGCAGCGCTCGACGCCCGAGGCCGCCCCGCCACCGCCGGTGGCCTGCGCGCCGCCCGACTGCTTGCCCGCAGCGCCCGGCTTGGTGCCGGCCTTGGTGCCGGCGTCCGTGCCGCCCTTGGCACCGGAGTCCGCCTGGGCGCCGGCGTCCGCCTTGGTGTCGGAGCCCTGTGCTCCGGCGGAGGAGCCCGCGCCGCCCGACTCGGCGGCCGTGCCGGTGCCCGTGTCCGTGTGGGCCGCGGGCTTGGAGGTGGCGGCGTCCGAGCCGGAGCAGGCGGTCAGGGTGAGGCCGGCGGCCGCGGTCAGGGCCGCTGCGGCGATGCGCAGGGTGCGGCGGCGGGCGGTGCGGGCAGTGGTGTTGGCGCTCATTTCGGGTCCCCCAGGGCGGTCGGTGTCGCTGTTTCCTCGGTACGACAACCACTTTGGCCGGGACCGCTATCGCAGGGCTGCAGCTCCGCTAACGTCCGGCTAACACGGGTGTGAGCAGGGGAAAGACGCCAAGGAGAACCGAAGAACCGGTCCGCGGGCGCCTGGTGGGGAAACACGCACACGACCCATCGGGCACGACCCATCGGGCACCACCCATCGGGCACGGCCTAGTGCAGCGCCGACGCCCCGCGCCCCTCGAAGGCGTACCGCACACCGGTGCATTCCTCGGACGCGGCCCACAGTCGTTCGCCGACCGCGTCCTTCGTCGTCCACGGCGCCCGGATCGACGGCGCCGGGGCTCCCCGAAGACCGCTCCTCGGCCCGACGAAGGAATCCGGGCGCATATGGGGCGCGGTGGCGGCGCAGAGCGTGCCCAGGGCGCCGCCGTCCGCGGGCTGGGCGACGAGGCGGTTGCCGAGGTCCATGAAGCGCTCGGCGGAGGAGCGGCCCTCCATGCGGGCGCCCGCCGCCTGGAGGTTCGTGGCGGCGTAGCCGGGGTGCGACGCCGCCGCGACGACCCCCGAGCCGGCCGCCGCCAGCCGGCGGGACAGCTCGTGGGTGAAGAGGAGGTTGGCGCTCTTGGAGCGGGCGTAGGCGATCCAACGGCGGTAAGTGCGTTCGCTGCTGAGGCCGGAGAGATCGGCGTGGCCGGTGACGTCGCTGAGGTCGGCGAGGTCGAGCCTGCCGAGGGCGTGCATCATGCTGGAGACGGTGACGACGCGCGCGCCCGGGGTGGCGAGGAGTCTGGGCAGCAGCAGGCCGGTCAGCGCGAAGTGGCCGAGGTGGTTGGTGCCGAACTGCATCTCGAAGCCGTCGGCGGTGGTGCGGTACGGCAGCGCCATCACGCCCGCGTTGTTGATGAGCAGGTCGAGGCGTTCGGCGTCGAAGCTGTCGAGCCCGGCCGCGAAGTCCCGTACGGAGGACAGGTCGGCCAGGTCCAGCTTCCGGAACTCGGCCTCGGCGGTGGGGACTTCGGTGCGCAGCCGGTCCAGCGCCGCGGCGCCGCGCGTTTCGTTGCGGCAGGCCAGCACCACGCGGGCGCCGCGCCGCGCGAGTTCGCGGGCGGTGACGTATCCGATGCCGCTGTTGGCGCCCGTGACGACCACCGAGCGGCCGGTCTGGTCGGGGATGTGGCTGGTGTTCCACCGGGTCACGCCGTACTCCTCGGTAGGGGAGGATCAGCGTACGCCCCGGGGGGAACGCGTGGTCGGCCGGCCGGGAGCCGGGTGCCCTCGGCCGGGCCGGTGGTCACTCGCCTTCCGCCAGGCGCTTGATGGCCGACAGCCGGGAGTCCCAGTCGGCGGCGACCCGGTCCATCCACCGGGCGGTGACCCCGAGCCGCTCCGGTATGACCCGGTAGCGGGACTCGCGGCCCTCCCGGTGTCCGGCGACCAGGCCGGCCCGGTCCAGGATGCCCAGGTGTTTGACGATGGCCTGGCGGCTGACGGGAAGTTGTGCCGCCAGTGCCGTGGCGGTCGCCTCGCCGCGGTCGGCGAGGGCGTCGAGTATCCGGCGGCGGGTCGGATCCGCCAGCGCGGACAGCACCTCCGCCACGGTGTCCGCGCCCTCGTGTGCGGTGGGCCGCTGCGTCATGCGGTGAGCCGCTCCGCGTACTGCTTGATGTTCTTGACCTGCCCCGACCAGCCCTCGGAGTGGCTCTCGTACGAGGCGGTCTTCGTGCGCTCCTCCGGGATGTGCAGGCCCGCGAAACCGGACTCCACCACGCGCAGGCGGGTGCCCTCGCCCTCCGGGGTGAGGGTGAACTCGACGAGGGTGGAGTTGCGCTCGGTCGCCACGTCTCCAGGGTGCGCGCTGGCCCAGCGGTACGAGAAGTGGTGCGGCGGTTCCACCTTCACGATCACCGTCGGGAACTGGCCGTACTCGCCGTGGTCGAGGTGCATGATGCCGCCCGGCCGCAGATCGACGGGGGTCGGCTCGCCCTGTCCGAACCACGAGCCGACGTGCTCGGGCTCGGTCAGCACCGCCCAGACCCGTTCCACGGGAGCGGCGATGGTGATCTCCCGCTCGATGCGGTCCTTGGCGTCGCCGCTTTGGTTGTTTCCGGAGTTGTCGGCGCTGTCGGTGTTGCTGCCGCTGTTGGTGGTCATGAGGGGGCCTCCCGCCGTTCCGTCGAACCTTACGTGCTACTCGATGGTTGCACGTTACGGCGGGAGGTGCAACCGCTAGGTTGCGCGTTGGGCGTCAGGCGGCGTCCCCGCTGCGGGTCCGCACGCGATACGCCGGTACGGAGACCGACGGGTCGTCCAGGCAGGCCCCCGTGGCGAGGTCGAAACGCTGCTTGAGCAGCGGCGATGCCACGAAGGGGCGGTCGGATGCGCTGCCCGTCAGGCCGCGCGAGAGGACCTGTGCGCCGGTGAACGGGTCGCGGTTGCCGATGGCGTAGGCCCGGCCGCCGCGGTCGATGAAGAGGGCGGCCTGGGTGCCGTCGGGGAGGAGGGCGGCGACGCCGCGCCCGGGGATCAGGGCCCCCAGGGGGCAGAGGGCGAGCCAGCCGTCGGGGCCGAGAATCTCGACCGTGGCCGTCCCGGTGGCCGTCCCGGTGGCGGTCCCGGTGGCGGTCTCGGTGGTGGTCTCGGTGGTGGTGTCGATGGCGGTGGACATCAGACGGAAGTCCCTTCCAGGGTGCGAATGGGCAGGGTCGGGCCGGCCAGCACCGTCAGGTCCGGCTTGACCTGGTCGCGCTCGGGCACGAAGCGGACGGAGGGGTCCGGCGAGTCGGGCGCGTTGACGAAGGAGACGAAGCGGGCCAGTCGCTCGGGGTCGTTGAGGGTCTCGGCCCATTCGTCGCGGTAGTGGGAGACATGGGCGGCCATCAGTGCCTCGAGCTCGTCGCACAGGCCGAGGGAGTCGTGCACGACGACATCGCGTACGTGGTCGAGGCCGCCCTCGATCCGCTCCAGCCAGGCGGAGGTGCGCTCCAGGCGGTCGGCGGTGCGGATGTAGAACATCAGGAAGCGGTCGATCAGGCGGATCAGCTCGGCGTCGGACAGGTCCTGCGCCAGCAGATCCGCATGCCGCGGGTCCGCGCCGCCGTTGCCGCCGACGTACAGGTTCCAGCCGTTGGAGGTGGCGATGACGCCGAAGTCCTTGCCGCGCGCCTCCGCGCACTCGCGGGCGCAGCCGGAGACCGCGGACTTGAGCTTGTGCGGGGAGCGCAGGCCCCGGTAGCGCAGCTCCAGATCGATGGCCATCCGGACCGAGTCCTGCACGCCGTAGCGGCACCAGGTCTGGCCGACGCAGGACTTCACGGTGCGCAGCGCCTTGCCGTACGCGTGCCCGGACTCGAAGCCGGCATCCACCAACCGGGTCCAGATCAGCGGGAGTTGGTCGACGCGGGCGCCGAACAGGTCGATCCGCTGGCCGCCGGTGATCTTGGTGTAGAGGCCGAAGTCGCGGGCCACCTCGCCGATCACGATCAGCTTCTCCGGGGTGACCTCGCCGCCGGGGATGCGCGGCACGATCGAGTACGAGCCGTTGCGCTGGAGGTTGGCCAGGAAGTGGTCGTTGGTGTCCTGGAGGGCGGCCTGTTCGCCGTCCAGGATGTAGCCGTCGGCGCCGACGGACGGCGCGAGGGAGGCGATGATGGAGCCGATGGTGGGCTTGCAGATCTCGCAGCCGTCGCCGGCGCGCGCCTCCGGGCGGCCGTGCGAGGCCAGCAGCGCCTCGTACGAGGTGAGCCGCAGGGTGCGGACGACCTCGTAGAGCTCGGCGCGGGTGTGCGGGAAGCAGCCGCACAGGCCCTTGTCGACGCTGACGCCGCTCGCCTCCAGCTCGTCGTTGACCAGGGTGGTCAGCGCCTTGACGCAGGAGCCGCAGCCGCTGCCGGCCTTGGTGCACTTCTTGACCTCGGGCACGGTGGTGCAGGAGTGCTCGGTGACCGCGCCGCGGATCGCGCCCTTGGTGACGTTGTGGCAGTTGCAGATCACCGCGTCGTCGGGGAGCGCGGAGGGACCGAGGGCGGCCGGTGCGCCGGCACCGGCGGGCATCACCAGCTGCTCGGGCGCCACCGGGGGGACGCTGCCGGTCAGCGGCCGCAGCATGCCGTACGCCTCCGCGTCGCCGACCAGGACGCCGCCCAGCAGCTCGCCCTCCCGGCCGATGACCAGCTTCTTGTAGACGCCGCTGCGGGAGTCGGCGTAGACGACGTCCAGGCAGCCCTCGGTGGTGCCGTGCGCGTCGCCGAAAGAGGCCACGTCCACGCCGAGCAGCTTGAGCTTGGTGGAGAGGTCGGCGCCGGTGAAGCTGCCCGCCCCGCCCGCGAGGGTGTCGGCGGCCGTACGGGCCATGTCGTAGCCGGGCGCCACCAGGCCGTAGACCCGGCCGTCGCTCGCCAGCGCGCATTCGCCGATCGCGTAGACGGCGGGGTCGCTGGTGCGGCACTGCTCGTCGATGACGATGCCGCCGCGCTCGCCGACCGCGAGGCCGCAGTCCCGGGCGAGTTGGTCGCGGGGGCGGACCCCGGCGGAGAAGATGACCAGGTCGGTGTCGACACGGGAGCCGTCGGACAGCTCCATGGCCACCGTCGCGCCCGCGGCGTCCGTGACGATCTCCTTGCCGCCGACGCCGGTGTGCACCTCCAGGCCCATCTCCTCGACCGTACGGCGCAGCGCGGCGCCGCCGCCCTCGTCCACCTGGAGGGCCATCAGCCGGGCGTTGAACTCCACGATGTGGGTGCGCAGTCCGAGCCCCTTGAGGGCGCCGGCCGCCTCCAGGCCGAGCAGCCCCCCGCCGACGACCACACCGGTGGTGGCGTTCTTGGCGTACTCCTCGATGGCGAGCAGATCCTCGATGGTGCGGTAGACGAAGCAGCCCGCGCTGTCCTTGCCGGGCACCGGCGGGACGAAGGGGTACGAGCCGGTGGCCAGCACCAGCGTGTCGTAGCCGACGGTCAGGCCGGAGCGGGCGGTGACCGTGCGGGTGGTGCGGTCGACGGCGGTGGCCGGGTCGCCCAGGTGCAGTTCGATGCCGTGCCGGGCCATGAAGTCCGGCGCGGTCACGCTCAGGTCGTCCGCGGTGCGGCCGGCGAAGTACGAGGTCAGCTGGACGCGGTCGTAGGCCGGCCGGGGCTCCTCGCAGAGCACGACCACCCGGGCCCGCTCGGTGACGCCCCGGTCGGCGAGCTCCTCCAGGAAGCGCTGGCCGACCATGCCGTGCCCGATGAGGACGATGGTGGGGCGGGTGGTGCCGGTGCTGGTGGGGCTGGCGGCTGCGGCCATGATCAGAAGCCTCCGTCGGTGGTGAGCGGGTGGAGCAGCGGGGCGGCGGGCGGCCGGGCGGCGCCCTCCCGGGTACGGGCGAATGCGCCCACGGCGCCGAGATCGCCCGGGAGGTCGCCGCCGACCGGCGCGCGGGCCGCCGAGACGCCGAGCGGCCCGCCGCCGATCACCACCACACGCAGTGCCAAGGTCATGTCCGTCAGCCTGCGGTCCGGCTGTTACCCGCCCGCATCCCCACTGTTTCCCCGGCGGAACGCTGCCCTCAGTGGCGGGGCGGCCGCCCTGTGAGGCCGGAGGCACGCCTCACGGGGCGGGCGGGGCACCGGCGACTGCCGTAGCCGGCGCCCGTCACCCGGTGATCCGCGCCGGGCACAGCCGCCGCGGCTGCGCGTCCGTACGGAGCCTGGCGTCGACGCAGCCGCCCGGCAGGCCGTCATGGGCCTCGGTGCCGAAGTTGGCGGTGACGGTGAGGCTGCCGTCGCCGAAGACCGTGCGCTGTACGGTCCGGTCGTCCGTGAGCCACCGGAACGACGTCATCCGGTCGGTGCCCGCGGCGCGGTGCAGGGGTGAGAAGTACCGTTGCAGCGCCGCGAGTTCGGGGCCGTTCCGCTGGATCGTCGGGCCGTCCAGGACGTAGTTGAGCGGGGTGTTGTAGAGCATCGCGAGCAACGCGCGGGTGGTCTTCTGCCGCGGCAGCTTGTCGTACGACAGCTCCCAGCGCTCCGCGTTGACGAGCGAGCCGTGCAGCGCGGTCTCGTAGAGCGGCACGCGGTACTTCGGGTCGTACATCGCGGTGGCCAGATCGGCGGGCAGCCGGACCGGCTGGAAGAAGTTCTTCGGGGCGTTCTCGGGGTAGTAGCCGCCCCACTTCCGCTTGTCGCGCTCCAGCTTCCACAGGCCGTCGGCGACCGGGGTGCCCGAGCCGTGGTCGAAGGCCAGCACCTGGTTGGCCCAGGGCTGGGCGGACTCCGAGCCGAGGACGAGGCGCTGCGACAGGCGCCGCATCCGGGCGAGCCGGTTCGCGCGGTCGCCGGCCTTGGTCATCTCGTGGCCCTTGCCGTGATCGCGGAACACCTCGCCGGTCGCGTCCACGTCCAGGAAGTAGCTGTCCGCGCCGTTGGCGACCATCGTGCGGGTGCGGTCGGCCAGATAGTGCTTGCCCGGCTCGGCCTTCTCGAAGGCCCGCGAGCTGAGATAGCAGCCGCGGCCGCCGAACCCGGTCTCCGGGGTGCCGTCCGCCTTCCGTATACAGAAGTCGGGGTAGACCCGGTCCGGCCACGCCGAGGTGGGGCTGTCGGCGCTCTCGGGGTCCTGGCCGTTGGCGAACGAGTCGTACGGGCCGGCCAGATAGCCCGCCTGCTCGGCGGCGCGGACGGCCTGGGCGTCCATCGGGTGGGCGCCCGCGTCATAACCGAGCCACATCCGGTCCACGCCCAGCTTCTTCAGGCGGGCGATGCCGGAGGCGGTCCGGGCGTCGCCCCACACATACGCGTGGAAGGCCCCGAGCAGCTTGCCGTTGGCCGGATTGCGGCGGATCTTCTCGCGCAGGCTGCCGAGCTCGCCGTGCTGCGAGAGGTAGGAGCGGTAGTCGGCGGCGGCGGCGACCGGGTTGCCGTCGGTGAGGGCGAAGGAGACGTCGTAGTCGCGGGTGCCCTCGCCGGCGGAGAAGGCGTGCGCGGCGGTGGTGCGCAGCCGGCCGCCGGTGGAGGCGAAGCGGAGCGAGGTACCGATGTCGGTGGGGGTGAGGTAGCTGACGCCGTGGCCGCCCGTGGTCCCCTTCTCCGCGCCCTTCAGGGAATACCCCCACAGGGGCAGGGCCAGATCGGCGCCCACATCGACCGTGCTGCCCGCCAGTCCGCCCTTCTCGCCGTTCCAGAAGGCGTCCCGTACGGGGATGTCCAGGCCCTCGCCGCGTGGGAGCTGGACGGCGGAGGCGGCCCGGTCGGTGCCGGTGACCGGCCAGCTGACGGAGCCGTCGCGGTCCGACCGCAGCGTGATCCGCAGCCGGCCGTGCTCCGCACGCGCCCGGACGCTCAGCCCCTTGGCGGGATAGCTCCAGCGCGCCCCGTCGGCCGTACGGGTCACCGGGCCGGGCTTGCCCAGCCCGCCGGCGGCCGCCTCCGACAGCACCATGCGCCGTCCGTCGCCGGTGCGCGCGGTCACCGCCAGGGAAGCGGTGTCGACGACGGCGGTGCCGCCGGTGACGGGGAGTTCGAGACGGCTGCCCCGGAGCGACCCGGCGGCGGCGCTGTCGCAGCCGGCCAGGCCCAGCGTCGTGGCGGTCAGCGCGAGGGACGCCGCGACCGCTCGGGTGATCTTGGATGTCATGCGTCCTGGATAGTGACCGGGGCTAAGAACCTTCTAAGAGCCGCCACCGGCAGCCGCGGCGAGCCGCCGCGCCGCCAGCTCCGCATACACCGCCGCCCCGTCCGGCAGCACGGCATCGTCGAACTCGGCGAGCGGGGAATGGTTGTTGGGGCTGCGCTCGTGGTCGGCGCCGGCCGGCGGCGCGCCCAGAAAGGTCATCGCGCCGGGGACCTCGGAGAGCACACGGGAGAAGTCCTCCGAACCCGGCAGCGGCTGCGCCTGCGGCGCGAAGCGCTCCTCGCCCAGCGCCTCGCGGACCGTGGCCCCCACGAAGGCCGCCTCGTCGTGGTCGTTGACGGTCACCGGATACAGCTCGGCGAACTCCGCGTCCACGCCCACCCCGTACGCCGCAGCGATCCCCCGGCACACCTCCACCGTGCCGTCCTTGACCCGCGCCTGCGCGGCGTCCGAGAAGCTGCGGACGGTCGCATGGAACTCCGCGGTCTCCGGGATGACGTTCGTCTGCGTCCCGGCGTGGAAGGTGCCCACCGTCAGGACCACCGGGTCGAAGACATCGAAGCTGCGGGTGATCCACGCCTGGAGCGCCGTCACCATCGCACACGCAGCCTGCACCGGGTCCTTGGCGCGGTACGGCATCGAGCCGTGCCCGCCCTCGCCGCGCACCGTCACCCGCAGCACATTGGACGCGGCCATCGCCGGTCCGCCGCGGGTGCGGAAGACGCCGCCGGGCAGCCCGGCCGACAGCACATGGATCGCATACGCCGCGACCGGCCGCCGCCCCGCCGCGTCCAGCAGCCCCTCGGCCAGCATGTGCCGCGCGCCGTCGTGGCCCTCCTCGCCGGGCTGGAACATGAACAGCACATCGCCCGCCAGTTGGTCGCGGTGCGCACAGAGCAGCTTGGCGGCGCCGGCGAGCATGGCCGTGTGCAGATCGTGGCCGCAGGCGTGCATCCGGCCGTTGTCGGCCGCGAAGTCCAGTCCGGTGCGCTCGGCGACCGGCAGCGCGTCCATGTCGCCGCGCAGCAGCACGGCCGGTCCGGGCCGCCCGCCGCGCAGCACCGCCGTCACCGAGCTGAGCCCGTCGCCGGTACGCACCTCCAGCGGCAGGCCGTCCAGTTCGGTCAGCACCACCTCCTGGGTACGGGGGAGGTCAAGGCCCAGCTCGGGGGTGCGGTGCAGGGTGCGGCGCATCCGTACGAGGTCGTCGGTCAGGGCGTGGGCGTCGTCGCGGAGGTTCATCGGGGCGCTCCTGTCTGGCAGATGCGGGGCGGTGACCGGCAGGGAGTGGTCCGGTGATTCTGCTCTGAAGTCCGCCTTTCCTCTCTCCCTGCTCTCCCTGCCCCGATCATGGCGCAGGGGTCCGACAACGGACCGGTACCGACGTCGCGCCACCGGCAAACCCCGGACGGCGACCACCGTCACCCCCGGTTCTTAACGCGCGGTCAGCCGTTCCTCAAGGCCGCCTTAAGGATCGCGAATTACGGCCTGACCTGCTGTTTCATCGCCGTCCGCGGCCGTAGTTTCGGCGTGTGACCAGCCAGCCCGACACCGCGCAGCCGCGCACCAGCTCCCGCCATCCGCTGTACTCGCGGCTCATCCCCCAGGCCGTACCGCCCCTGCCCACCCGTGCGCCGCGCACCCCCGCGCCGCCGCTGCGTACCTCGCCGCGCGCCCTGCTCACCGGGCTGGCCGCGGGCGCCGGGACGGTCGTCGCACTCTGGCTGGCGCAGGCCGCCCCGTCACTGCGCCTCGACGCGCTGTTCGCCACCTTCGCGCACCTCAGCGGACTGCTCGCGGCGTACGGCATCCTCGTCATGCTGCTGCTGATGGCCCGCGTACCCGCCCTCGAACACGGCGTCGGCGCCGACCGGCTGGCCCGTCTGCACGCCCTCGGCGGACGCTATGTCCTCACCCTGTGCCTGGCGCACGCGGCCCTCGCGCTCTGCGCCTACACCGCGCACACCGGCACCGACTTGCCCGCCGCCACCGCCGACCTGCTGAGCTACCCGGCCCTGGCCGCGTCCGTCGCCGGTACGGCGCTGCTGGCCGCGGTCGGCCTGTCCTCCGCCCGTGCGCTGCGCCGCCGCGTCCGCCACGAGACCTGGCGCGCCCTCCACCTGCTGGCCTATCTCGGCGCCGCCCTCGCCTTCGGCCACCAGCTCGCCGGCCCCGACCTGGCCGGCGGGCCGCTCGCCGCCTGGCTGTGGACGCTGCTGCACACCGGCGTCGGGGTCCTGTTGGCCTGGTACCGGCTGATCGTGCCCGTACGCCAGGCCCTGCGCCACAGCCTGCGCATCGTCGAGGTCCGCACCGAGGGGCCGGACGTCGTCTCGGTGGTCATGCAGGGCCTCGCCCTGGACGCGCTGCGCGCCGAGCCGGGGCAGTTCTTCCGCTGGCGCTTCCTGGACCGCCGCCTGTGGCGTACGGCGCTGCCCTTCTCCCTCTCCGCCCCGCCCCGGAACGACACGCTCCGTATCACCGTCAAGGTGTGCGGCGACCACACCCGCCGGATCCGCCGACTGCGCCCCGGCGTACGGGTGCTGGCCACCGGCCCGTTCGGCGCCATGACCGCCCACCGGCGCACCCGCCGCAAGGTCCTGCTCCTCGCCGGCGGCGTCGGCATCACCGCGATGCGCGCCCTCTTCGAATCCCTCCCCGGCGGCCCCGGCGACCTCACCCTGCTCTACCGCGCCGGCAGCGCCGACCAGTTGGTGCTGCGCGACGAACTCGAAGCCATCGCCGCCGCCCGTGGCGCCGCCCTCCACTACCTCCTCGGCCCCTCCGACGCCCCCTTCGACCCCCTGGCCCCGCGCGCCCTGCGCAACCTCGTCCCCGACCTGCCCGAACACGATGTGTACCTGTGCGGCCCGCCCGGCATGACCAGGGCCGCCGTCAGCGCCCTGAAACGGGCGGGCGTCCCCGCTCCCCGCATCCACATGGAACGCTTCGCCTTCTGAACCGCCGCTGCTCCTCCAGGACTTGGACACCATGGCCAGACACCGCAAACCGCAGGTCATCCCGGCCGCCACCCTCCGGGCCCGCCGGCAGCTCGCCGCCTGCCTGGCGGGGGTGAGCGCCCTCACCGCCACCCTGCTCTCCCTGACGGTGACCCCCGCCGCCCCGCCCGCCCCGGACCGGGCCCCTGCGGGCCACACCGCCCCCGAGCCGCAGGCCGCGCCGTAGCCGCTCACCGAGCCCCGACCGCCGCGCCGGTACCGGACCCGATATCGCCGGGCCCGGGTGACGACGCCGCCCCGTCCGTAAGATCAACCGGTGCCCCATGACATATCGCTGCTCACCCTGAGCCTGCTCTCCGTGGCCGCCCTCGCCGCCGGCTGGATCGACGCCGTGGTGGGCGGCGGCGGACTCCTCTTCCTTCCCGCCCTGTTGGTCGGACTGCCGCACACCCCCGCCGCTTATGTACTGGGCACCAACAAGTCCACGGCCATCGTCGGCACCACCGCGGCCGCCGTCACCTACGTCCGCAAGACGCCGATCGACGTACGGATGGCGCTGCGGATCGGTCTGGCCGCGATGGCGGGATCGCTGGGCGGGGCGTTCTTCGCGGCGGGGATCAGCAGCGCGGTGCTGCGGCCGCTGATCATGGTCGTACTCCTCGCGGTGCTGGCGTTCATCCTGTTCCGGCCGGCCTTCGGGACCGCGCCCGCGCCCTCGGAGCCGGTCACCCGGCGGCGGGTGGCGGCCGCGATCCTCGTCGCGGGACTGGGCATCGGCTTCTACGACGGCCTGATCGGACCGGGAACCGGTGCCTTCCTGGTCGTCGCCCTCACCGCCGTGCTGCACATGGACCTGGTCACCTCCTCCGCCATGTCCAAGATCGTCAATGTCTGCACCAACATCGGCGCGCTGACCATGTTCGCGATTCAGGGCACCGTGCTGTGGCAACTGGGCGCGCTGTTCGCGGTGTTCAATCTCGTCGGCGGCCTGGTGGGAGCCCGGATGGCCCTCAAGCGTGGCGCCGGGTTCGTGCGGGGGGTGCTGGTGGCCGTGGTCATCGCGCTGCTGTGCAAGCTGGCCTTCGACCAGTGGCTGGCCTGAGACCGGGGGAGCGGTCGCCCGCTCAGAAGCGGCAGCGGTACATCCGGGCCATGTCCCGCACGCCCGGCAGGAGCGCCGTCAGCCGCGCCGCCGTCCGGTAGCCCGTCGGCAGCTTCTCGGTCCCGGGTATCTCCAGGGCACTGATGTTCTCGACGATCTCCAGCTCCGGGCTGAGCGCCGCCACGCCCGCCGCGTCCGTGCCCCAGTGCAGGGTCGCGCCGGCGTCGACCACCACACGGTTGAGCCACTGCGTGCGGATGGCGAACCTGCTGAAGGCGTCGAAGGCCAGCTCCCCGCCCGGTACGTGTGCCATCAGCCGCCGCAGCAGGGCCGTGCCGTCCTCCTCGGTCAGATACATCAGCAGGCCCTCGGCGACGATCATCGTCGGGCGGTCGGCGGGCAGGGCCGCCGGCCACGCGGGGTCGGTGACGGACGAGGCGATGGTGGCGTAGCCCGCGCGCTCCGCGTACTCCGGGTACAACGTGGCGCGCAGCTCCATGACTTCGGGGTAGTCGACGTCGTACCACCGCACGCCGGGCCCGGGGGCGAGGCGGTGCACGCGGGTGTCGAGCCCGCAGCCCAGGTGGACGACCGTGGCCTCGTCGTGCGCGGCGAGGAAGCGCGCGGTCCATACGTCCAACTGCCGGGCCCGCAGCGCCACTCCGGCCGCGTCGCCGGGGCCCATGCGCAGCTTGCCGAAGTCGTAGTCGAGCCGCCGCACGGTGTCGGCGGCCGTGGTGTCGCCGAGTATCGGCTTCTTCGCGCGGCTGTCGACCGCGCGGCCGTAGAGAGTGGCGAGGAGGGTTTCCTTCTCCTCGGTCAGCTGCACCTTTGTGTCCGGCTTCGGGTTCATGTTGCCGATGCTACACAACATTCAGAAAATCGTGAAGAGTGAGAATCTCGTAAGGCGGGGGCGGGCGCGGCCGTGGGGGCCCGGAGCCGGAGCCGGGTCCGGGCGTGCGCCCCTCACCCCCGTGCGGCCACCGCCATCGCCGCGCCGCGCGCCCGTGGCGCCACCTCCGTCACGGCCGTCAGCATCACCACCGAGTCCTCGAGGGCCCGCAGTCCGTGCCGCTCGTGCGGGATCGCGATGACCTGACCCGCTCTCAGCTCCTGGCTCCCGTGCGGCCCGACCAGCCGGACCTGCCCCTTCAGCACCTGCAGACTCGCCGCCGGCGGCGCATTGTGCTCGTCCAGCGAGGCGCCCGCGATCAGCGCGATCACGGTCTGCCGCAGCGGGCCGTCATGCAGGAAGAGATGGGCGCTGCGGCCGTGTGCGGAGGCCCTGGCGTCGTCGAGCTGGTCACGGGTGAGGGCATTCAGGTCGTTCATGGCGCGGGCCTTTCCGTGTGAGCCGGTGACACGCTCCCCTTCCATCCTTCCCGCTGCACCGGTTGCCGCAACCGGGGCGTTCCGCTATGGGCGGGGCGATCGGAGCAAACAGGGGCGTACGGGTGCATGCCCGCCAGAGGGCGGCCCGTCATGGCCCCAGCGGTGATCACGGTCCGTACGATTGCGGGCGATCACCCGTACGCCGTCGACCGAGATCCGCTTCTGTTCCCCACCGCGAAGGATGCGCACCCGTGGCCGACCCCGAGCCGTTGCAGCCCGCCGAACTGACCGATCCGGGCGGGCCGTCGGCCCGTTTCCTGACCGTCATGACGACCATCGACAGCGCGCGCAAGGCCGAGCGGCTGGCGCGCGGCGCGATCGAGGGCCGGCTCGCGGCCTGTGCGCAGATCGGTGCGCCGGTGACCTCGGTCTACCGGTGGGAGAACGCCGTCGAGACCGGCCAGGAATGGCAGGTGCTGTTCAAGACGGCGGCCGCGCGGTACGAGGCGCTGGAGGCCTATCTCCTCGACGCGCACGACTACGAGACGCCCGAGATCATCGCCACCCCCATCGCTCGGGGCGGCGCCGGCTACCTGGCCTGGGTTGCGAAGGAGACGAACTGATGCGGCAGCGATGGGGGAGGACGGCGGCGGTGGCGCTCGGCGTCACGCTGGGCCTGGCGGCGGCACCGGTCGGCGGCGTGGCCATGGCCGCCGGCACGGCCGACGGCCCGGTCGACGGAGTGGTGGACGGAGTGCTCGACCCCCCGGCCGACGGCGGCCACGACGCGCCCGCCCGCCCCTCCTGGACAAGCAAGGACGCCGCCGCCTACTGGACGCCCGAACGGATGGCCGCCGCCATAGCGCACGCGCCCGGCAGAGCCCGGCCCCGGACCACGCCCGTACCGCCCGCCGGGGCCGCCGCACGGCCCCCGGCCAAGCCCCAACTCGCGCCCACCGCACGCCACTTCGGCGGCGTCCCCTCCGTCGGCGTGCTGTTCACCGTCGACTCCGACGCGAAGACGCACCACTGCACCGCCAGCGTGGTGCACAGCCCGCAAGGCAATCTGATCCTCACCGCGGGCCACTGCAACCCGGGCACGCGCGCCGCCTTCGTCCCGCAGTACCGGTCCGGCGCGACCACCCAGCCGTACGGGATCTGGGCGATCGGCGAGACCTTCGACTACGCCGACCGCGGCACCACCGGGGACGGCGCGGACCTCGACTTCGCGTTCGCGACCGTCGCCCCGGATGCCCGGGGCCGTACCGTCGAATCGGTCACCGGCGGCAACACCCTTGCCGCCACCCCCGGTTACACCAACAAGGTCACCGTCATCGGCTATCCCAGCGTCCGCAACGACCCGCAGGACCGCGCCGTACGCTGCGACACCCGCACCACCCGGCTGACCGGCACCCGTCAACTGCGCATGGAATGCGGCGGGTTCTACGGCGGCACCTCGGGCAGCCCCTGGCTGACGCACTTCGACGAGCGCACCCGGACGGGCCAGATCATCGGCCTGATCGGCGGCCTCAACGGCGGCGGCCCGACCGGCCCGCACAGCGACCGCACCTCCTACAGCCCCTATTTCGACGCCGCCATCTTCGACCTGTACGCCCGCGCCATCCAGGAGAGCTGACAAGGGCCGGCGGAGGCGCCAGGACCTGTCCGATGGGACACGCCCTAGCGGAGCGCCTCCGCCACACCCTTCTCGTGCGGTCCCAGGAAGTGCGGATCGGGCCGCAGCGCCGCGTCCGCCGCCGCCTTCCCCGCCGCGAAGATCTCCCGTACGCCGCCATAGGCCCAGGTCACATCGTGCTTGGCGGCGACCCCGACGCCGTACGCGTCGATCCCGGCCGCCTCGCACAGGGCCAGCGCCCGCCGGATGTGAAAGCCCTGGCTGACCAGCACCGCCCGGTTCACGCCGAAGATCCGGTGCGCGCGGCTGCACGAGTCCCAGGTGTCGAAGCCCGCGTAATCGCTGACGATCTTCCGGGACGGGACGCCGTGCCGCAGCAGATAGCCGCGCATCGCGTCCGGCTCGTCGTAGTCGTGGGTGCTGTTGTCGCCGGTTACCAGGATGGCGCGGACCGTACCGCGGGCGTAGAGGTCGGCCGCCGCGTCCAGGCGGTGGGCGAGGTAGGGCGACGGCTCGCCGTTCCACAGACCCGCCCCGAAGACCACGGCAACCGGCGCGGCGGGTGCCTCGGCGACCGTACGGATGCGGGGGCCGGCCGTGGCGTTCATCCACGTCGCGGGCGCCAGCGCCAGCACCGTCAGCGCCACGACGGCCTGATAGGTGCGGCGCCACCCGCGCCGGGTCCGCGGCAGCCGTATCCGGCGCGCGCCCTCGCCCATGCGCCGCGCGAGCCCCCGGCCCGGCCCCTGCCCTCGCATCTCCCGCCCCCGTTCCCGGCCGTGACCGGTTCCCGTGTTCCCACTGGTGATCGTCTGCTGATCGTCGTCGCAAGCTGCGACGCCCGGCGGCCGGTGATGGTTGCACCAGTGGCCCGGCGGGGTTGCACTAGGGGGACGACATCACAGCTCAGACGGCACCCGGCACCCCTGGAAAGGACCGACCGCCCATGACCACCGAGCCCGAGCGGCTGCCGTTCTTCGTCTACGGAACGCTGCGCCCCGGTGAGGCCAACCACGCCTGGACGCTGCGCGGCCGCACCACCGCCGAGGAGCCCGCCCGGATCGCCGGCGCACTGCTCTACGACGGCCCCGGGTATCCGTACGCGATAGCCGGGCCCCCGGACGCGGTCGTCCACGGCACCCTCATCCGGCCCCGCGACGCCGACTACGACGAGGTGCGCGCGGTCCTGGACCGACTGGAGGGCTATGCCCCCGGCGACCCGGAGAACGTCTACGAGCGGGTGATCACCGAAGCCGTCCGCCCCGATGGCGGCACCGTACGGGCCTGGGTCTACCTGGCGGCCGAACCTCTCGCCGCCCGGCTGCGCGCGACCGGGACCCTCATCGGGGGCGGCTGCTGGCTGAGCGCCGCGGCGGCCGAGCGGGCGCGCCGGCCGGTCGGGCCGGGCAGCGACGCGGCCCCGGAGCAGGGCTCCGTCCCGGACCCGGCCGGCCGATAACCTGGACAATCCCTCCCGCAGCGAGGACCCCTCCCGTACCGCAGAACAGGTGTGACCCGCGTGCCTTCCTCCCCGCCCCCCTCGTCCCCTTCCGCCGCATCTGCCGCATCCGCCGCCAAACCCCCGCTCCCCAAGGCGGAACTGCACCTCCACATCGAAGGCACCCTGGAGCCCGAGCTCGCCTTCGCCCTCGCCGAACGCAACGGCGTCACGCTCCCGTACGCCACCCAGGACGAGCTGCGCCGCGCCTACTCCTTCAGCGACCTGCAGTCCTTCCTCAACCTCTACTACGCGCTGATGGCCGTACTGCGCACCGAGGACGACTTCGCGGACCTCACCCACGCCTACCTCGCGCGCGCCAAGGAGCAGGGCGTACGGCACGCCGAGATCTTCTTCGACCCGCAGGCGCACACCGCCCGCGGCGTCCCGATCGGCACCGTCATCCGCGGGCTGTCCCGGGCACTGGACGCCGCCCAGGAGACGTACGGCATCACCACCCGGCTCATCATGTGCTTCCTGCGCGACGAGAGCGCCGAATCGGCCCTGGCGACGTTTGAGGCGGCCCGCCCCTACCTCGACCGGATCACGGCCGTCGGCCTGGACTCGGCCGAGGTCGGGCACCCGCCGTCGAAGTTCAAGGAGGTCTACGCGCTGGCGCGGGAGGCCGGGCTCAAGTGCGTGGCGCACGCGGGGGAGGAGGGGCCGCCCGCCTACGTCTGGGAGGCCCTGGACGTCCTCGGCGTGGACCGCATCGACCACGGCGTGCGCTCCCTGGAGGACGAGCGCCTGGTGGCACGCCTCGTGGCGGACCGGATCCCGCTCACCGTCTGCCCCCTCTCCAACGTCCGGCTCCGCGTCATCGACGACCTCGCCGACCACCCGCTCCCCGCGATGCTGGACGCCGGCCTCCTGGTCACCGTCAACTCCGACGACCCGGCCTACTTCGGCGGCTACGCACACGACAACTTCACCGCGGTACGCGACGCCCTCGGCCTCGACGACGCGACGCTGCGCACCCTCGCCCGCAACTCCTTCCAGGCGTCGTTCCTGGACGAGGCGACGCGGGCGGCCTATCTGAAGGAGGTCGAGGCGTACTAGTCGAGGCGTACTAGTCGAGGCGTACTAGGGGGACGGGCGGGTGCGGGGGCGCGGCCGGTCAGGGGACCAGCACGATCTTTCCCCGCACCCGCCCGCCCTCGCTCGCCGCATGCGCCTCCGCCGCCGCCGTCAGGGGCAGTACCCGGTCCACCACCACCCGTACGGCCCCCGACGTCACCAGCTCGCCGAGCCGCTCGAGGTCGGCCCCCGACGGCGTGAACCCGAATTCCACGTACCGCAGCCCACGCGCCCGCGCCGCCTCCCGTACGGCGGTCCGGTCCGGGCCGGTTCCCCTTACGTCGATCAGCAGCCCGCCCGGTGCCAGCGTCTCCAGGGACCGAGGGCCGTAGTCGTCACCGATCGGATCGATCACCACGTCCACCGCGCGCGCGGCCTCGGTGAAGTCGACCGCCGTGTAGTCGATGACCTCATCCGCCCCCAGTTCCCGCAGGAAACCGTGCTTCTCGGCACGGGCCGTGCCCAGCACATACGCCCCGTGCGCCTTCGCGATCTGCACGGCGAGGTGCCCGATGCCGCCCGCCGCCGCATGCACCAGCACCCGCTGCCCGGCGCGGACCCCGGCGACCTTCACCAGCGGCTGCCAGGCCGTGAGGCCCGCGACCGGCAGCGCCGCCGCATGGACCGGATCGAGGCCTTCCGGGACGCCGGCCAGCGCCGCCTCGGACACGGCGACGTAGTCGGCGTACGCGCCGCCCGGCACCGAGGCGCAGCCGAACACCACCTCGCCCACCCGGAAGCGACCGGCCCCCGCCCCGGTCTCCACGACCTCGCCGCACAGGTCCAGGCCCAGCGTGAACGGCGGTTCCCCGGCCTTGCGGACCGTCCCGGAACGCAGCTTCCAGTCGGCCGGGTTGACGCCGGCGCCGAGCACCCGGACCAGGACCTGGCCGGGACCCGGCACCGGCCGCCCGGTCTCGACGAGTTCCAGGACCTCGGGCCCGCCGAACCGGCGCTGGCTGATGGCGGACATACGAGCGGACAGGCGAGCGGACATGACGAACCCCCGGAGGTAAGAGCGTGGCTTGGTATGCGGACCATCCTGGTCAGTGGCGGTACCTCTTGTGAAGATGGCACCTTGTTGGTACCTAGGTACCTCATGGATACCGCTCTTGGGAGCCCCGCCCCGCACACCGGCACCGACCGGGCCGGCCGGACCGTCATCTACCGCCGCGACTGCCCGTCCCGCACCGTTGTCGAAGTCCTCGCCAACAAATGGTCGTTGTACGTACTCGCCGCCCTCCGTGGCAGCGACCGCCCGCTGCGCTTCAGCGAACTGCGCCGCCTGCTGGAGGGCATCACGCAGAAGATGCTCACCCAGACCCTGCGCGCCCTCGAGCGCGACGGCCTGGTGCGTCGCACGGTCTATCCGACCGTGCCGCCCAGCGTGGAGTACGGGCTCACCGAGCTGGGGGTGCAGGCGGGCCGGCTGACGGCGGCGCTCGCCGAGTGGTCGGTGGTGCACGCCCGGGACATCCTGGCCGCCCGTACGGAGTTCGACGAGCGCCCGTCGCCCGGCCCGCTCACACCGTGAACCCCGGCCCCGCGACGCCGGGCCCGCCCTCCGGGCCGACCGGGCCGCGAGATCCCCGTCCCGGTCGGCGGAACGGCACACGGATGTCGCCGCGGGGAAACGGAACCGCAACGACCGGCTGTCACGCTCCGGCCATGACGGAGCCGATATCGCACCCTCCCGCCCCGCCGGCCGCCCCGATCGGCCGCGCACCGTGCGACGACGCCACCGCCCCCGAGGCCGGCGGGGACCACGACGCCCTGCCCCTGGGACCGGCCGGCCTCGCCACCGAGATCACCGCCCAGCTGAGCACCCAGCTCAGCCGGGTCCGGCTGCACGGCTTCCGGCGCTCACCACGCCCCGGGCCCGCCGCGGGCGACACCGCCCCCACCCTGGTCGCCGTCGCCCACGGCAGCCGCGACCCGCGCGCCCTCCCCACCATCCACGCCCTGCTCGACCGGGTCCGCGCGCTGCGCCCCGGGCTGCGCGTAAGGCTCGGCCATATCGAGCTGAACCGGCCGCTGCTCGCCGACACCCTCGAGGAACTGCGCGGCGCGGCCGTCCTCGTACCGCTGCTGTTCGGCCACGGCCACCACGTCACCCATGACCTGCCCGCCGCCCTGGAGGCCGCGCCCCACCTCGACGGCCGGGTCGCCGCGCCGCTGGGCCCGCACCCCCTCCTGGCGGAGGCGCTGCACGGCCGCCTCCTGGAGGCCGGCTTCCCCCAGGCGCCCACCCGCCACCGCACCGCCGTCGTCCTGGCCTCGGCCGGCTCCCGGGCGGCGCGCTCCGCGGCGGACACCGCCCGCATCGGCCGGCTCCTCTCGGCCCGGCTGGGCGGCATACCCGTACTCCCCGCCTACGCCAGCGCGGCGGCCCCCACCGTCCCCGAGGCCGTCCGTCTGCTCACCGCCCGCGGCCACGACCGGATAGCCGTCGCCGCCTGCTTCACCGCCCCCGGCCGCTTCGCCACCCAGTGCGCCGCCCACGCCCCCGGCATCGCCGCCGCGCCCCTCGGCGACCACCCCGCCCTGGCCCGTCTCGTACTCCACCGCTACGACCAGGCGCGGCACCGTACACCGTGGTGGACCGGGGCAGGAGCCGCTGCCAATTGCTGTCCGTCGCCGGAGCAGCGAGACCAGGCGTGCCACCGCGCGACCCTGGCGCGTGCCGGATCCGATCCCGACGGCACCAGGGCGGCTACCGTCGCTGTATGACGGGCACACCATCGACAACCGGCCAGGCCCCCAACACCCTGGGCTACACCGAGGCGGACGCCGAACGCTGGGTCGCCGAGCCCGACAAACGCCCCGGGCGCACGGCCTTCCAGCGCGACCGGGCCCGCGTCCTGCACTCCGCCGCGCTGCGCCGCCTGGCCGGCAAGACCCAGGTCGTCACCCCCGGCACCCTCACCCACGCCTGGGACGCCAGCCCCCGCACCCGGCTGACCCACTCCCTGGAATGCGCCCAGGTGGGCCGCGAACTGGGCGCCGCCCTCGGCTGCGACCCGGACCTGGTCGAGGCCGCCTGCCTGGCGCACGATCTCGGCCACCCGCCCTTCGGGCACAACGGCGAGCAGGCCCTCGACCAAGTGGCCGCGCCGTGCGGCGGCTTCGAGGGAAACGCCCAGTCGCTGCGCCTGCTGGCCCGCCTGGAGCCCAAGCGGTTCGTGCCCGCCCCGGACGGCACGACCGTCAGCGTCGGCCTCAACCTCACCCGCGCCGCCCTGGACGCCGCCACCAAATACCCCTGGCCGCGCGGCGCGCACCCCACCGACCCCGCCTCCAGGAAGTTCGGCGTCTACGCGGACGACCTGCCGGTCTTCGACTGGTTCCGGCAGGGCGCGCCCGCCGCGGCGCGCAGCTTCGAGGCGCAGGTCATGGACTGGTCCGACGATGTGGCGTACTCGGTGCACGACGTCGAGGACGGCCTGCACGCCGGCCATCTCGACCCCAACCTCCTGCTCGCCGACGCCGAACGCGCCGAGATCTTCGCGGTCGCCGGAGCGCGCTACGCGCCCGGTGCCGGCGCCGAGGAACTTGCCGCCGCCCTGGACCGCCTCCTGGAGCAGGAGTGGTGGCCGCACGGCTACGACGGCACGGCGCTCGCCCAGGCCCGCCTCAAGGACGCCACCAGCCAGCTCATCGGCCGCTTCTGCCTGGCCGCCGAGGGCGCCACCCGGGCCGCCTGGGGCACCGGACGGCTCACCCGTTACGGAGCGCAGCTGGTGGTTCCGGACGAAACACGGCTGGAATGCGCCGTTTTGAAAGCCGTCGCCGACCGGTACGTCATGCAGCGCCCCGACCAGGAAGCCCTCAGGGCCGACCAGCGCATCGTCATCGCCGAACTGGGCGAGGCGCTGCTCGCCCGCGCCCCCGACGGCCTTGATCCGCAGTTCCGTTCGCTGTTCGACGTCGCCGGGGACGACACCGCCCGGATGCGGGCCGTCGTCGACCAGATCGCGGCCCTCACCGACGCCTCGGCACGGTCTCTTCACGCCCGCCTCACACGACGCCCTGGTAACGCTTAGGGCAACCCAGGGTGATCCTGGGGAGGAAGACCCCCTTCCCCCATCACGCTCCGTGCGGGACGCTCGAACACGACTGTCTCGAACGGGGAACCCCGACCGCGCCCGAGTCATCCCACACGGGCAAGGAAGCGCAGACACAAAAGCGCACGCAAGGAAGCGGGGGACAGGGAGGAAACGGGGGCAGGTAATCGGGGGCAGCACCGGGGCGTTCACGGACGCGGACGCGGCCGTACGGCACCGCAACGAGGAGGAAGCAAGTGGTCGACGCACACCAGACGTTCGTCATCGTCGGGGGTGGCCTGGCCGGGGCGAAGGCAGCCGAGACGCTCCGCTCGGAGGGCTTCACCGGCCGGGTGATCCTCATCTGTGACGAGCGCGACCACCCCTACGAACGCCCCCCGCTCTCCAAGGGGTATCTGCTCGGCAAGGAGGAGCGCGACAGCGTCTTCGTCCACGAACCCGCCTGGTACGCCCAGGCGCACATCGAGCTGCACCTCGGCCAGCCCGCCGTCCATCTGGACGCCGCGGCCAAAACCGTACGCCTCGGCGACGGCACCCTGATCGTCTACGACAAGCTGCTGCTCGCCACCGGCGCCGAGCCCCGCCGCCTGCACATCCCCGGCACGGGCCTCGCCGGCGTGCACCATCTGCGCCGCCTCGCCCACGCCGAACTCCTGCGCGGCGTGCTGGCCTCGCTCGGCCGCGACAACGGCCACCTGGTCATCGCCGGTGCCGGCTGGATCGGCCTGGAGGTCGCCGCCGCCGCCCGCACCTACGGCGCCGAGGTGACCGTCGTCGAGTCCGCGCCGACGCCGCTGCACGGCGTCCTCGGCCCCGAAATCGGCGCCGTGTTCACCGACCTGCACCGCGAACACGGCGTTCGCTTCCACTTCGGCGCCCGCTTCACCGAGATCATCGGCCAGGACGGCATGGTGCTCGCCGTACGCACCGACGACGGCGAGGAACACCCCGCCCACGACGTGCTCGCCGCCATCGGCGCCGCCCCGCGCACCGCCCTCGCCGAACAGGCCGGCCTCGCCCTCGTCGACCGCGAGGACGGCGGCGGCATCGCGGTGGACGCCGCACTGCGCACCTCCGACCCGCACATCTACGCCGCCGGCGACGTCGCGGCCGCCCACCACCCCCTCCTCGCCGGCCGGATCCGCGTCGAACACTGGGCCAACGCCCTCAACGGCGGCCCCGCCGCCGCCCGCGCCATGCTCGGCCAGGACGTCAGCTACGACCGCATCCCGTACTTCTTCTCCGACCAGTACGACCTCGGCATGGAGTACTCCGGCTACGCACCGCCCGGCTCCTACGATCAGGTGGTGTGCCGGGGCGACGTCGGCAAGCGGGAGTTCATCGCCTTCTGGCTCGCCGGGGGCCGCCTCCTGGCCGGCATGAACGTCAACGTCTGGGACGTCAGCGACACCATCCAGCAACTGATCCGCGCCGGAGCGCCGTTGGACGCCGACGCGCTGGCCGATCCGGAGGTTCCGCTGGACTCGCTGCTCCCGTAGCGTGCCCGTATGACCGCGCGTACGCCCCCCGGTACCACCGGCACCGGTCCCGGCGCAGCCGTCCCGGCCGTCACCCTCGATGACGTCCGGGACGCCGCCGGCCGGCTGGCGGGCATCGCCCACCGCACGCCCGTCCTGCGCTCGCGGACCCTGGACGCGCTGGTCGGCGCCGAGGTCCACCTCAAGTGCGAGAACTTCCAGCGGATCGGCGCGTTCAAATTCCGCGGCGCCTACAACGCCCTCTCCCAGCTCTCCCCGGAGCAGCTGGCCCGCGGCGTCGTCGCCCACTCCTCCGGCAACCACGCCCAGGCGGTCGCGCTGGCCGCCCGCGAGCTGGGCAGCCACGCCGTCATCGTGATGCCCGAGGACGCACCGCGCTCCAAACGGGACGCCACCGCCGGATACGGCGCCGAGATCGTCACCTACGACCGCTACACCGGCGACCGCGCCGCCCTCAGCCGCCGGCTGGCCGACGAGCGCGGCCTGGCCCTGATCCCGCCGTACGACCATCCGCACGTCATCGCCGGACAGGGCACCGCCGCACTCGAGCTGATCGAGGAGACCGGCCCGCTGGACGCGCTGCTGGCACCGGTCGGCGGGGGCGGCCTGATGGCGGGCTCGGCCACCGCCGCCACGGCCCTCGTTCCCGGTATCCGCATGATCGGCGTCGAGCCGGAGGCGGGCGACGACACCCTGCGCTCCCTGGAGGCCGGCCACCCCGTCACCATCCCGGTCCCGCGCACCATCGCCGACGGCCAGGCCGTCGAGTCGCCCGGCGAGCTGACCTTCGCCATCAACCGGCGGCTCCTCGACCGCATCGTGCTCGTCACCGACGACGACATCCGCGCCGCCATGAAGCTGGCCTTCGAGCGGCTCAAGATCGTCACGGAGCCGAGCGGCGCCAGCGCGCTCGCCGCCCTCCTCGCCCGGCGCGTCGAGCTTCCGCCGGTGCCCGGACGGCCTGGGCGGCCGCCCCGCCCGCCCCGTATCGGCGTGATCATCTCGGGCGGCAACATCGGCCTGGACCGCTTCATCGAGCTGCTGTCGGGCTGATTCCGGGCCGATCTCGGGCCGCTGTCGGGCCGATGCGTCCCTGCCGGGACGGCCGCGCGGCGGGGAATGTCCGACCCCCACCGTAGAATTCACGCGTGGCAGGCAGGATCAACGATGACGATGTGAAGGCGGTACGGGACGCGGTCCCGATCGACGCCGTCGTATCCGAGTATCTCCAGCTCCGTAACGCCGGCGGCGGCAACCTCAAGGGCCTGTGCCCGTTCCACGACGAGAAGTCCCCCTCCTTCCACGTCAGTCCCGCCAAGGGGCTCTACCACTGCTTCGGCTGCCAGGAGGGCGGCGACACCGTCGACTTCATCATGAAGATCGACCACCTCTCCTTCGCCGAAACGATCGAGCGCCTCGCCTCCCAGGCCGGCATCACCCTGCGTTACGAAGAGGGCGGCTACACCCCCGGCCGCCAGCAGGGCGAACGCACCCGCCTGGTGGAGGCCCACAAAGCCGCCGCCCAGTTCTACGTCGATCAGCTCGACGGTCCAGAAGCCGAGATCGGCCGTAAATTCCTCGCCGAGCGCGGCTTCGACCAGGCCGCCGCCCAGCACTTCGGCGTCGGCTACAGCCCCGCCGGCTGGGACCACCTCACCCGCTTCCTGCGCGGCCGCGGCTTCAGCGACCAGGAGCTGATCCTCTCCGGCCTCTCCCAGGACGGCCGCCGCGGCCCCATCGACCGCTTCCGCGGCCGCCTGATGTGGCCCATCCGCGACATCGCCGGCGAGGTCGTCGGCTTCGGCGCCCGCAAGCTCCGCGACGACGACAACGGCCCCAAGTACCTCAACACCCCCGAGACCCCCCTCTACCGCAAGTCCCAGGTCCTCTACGGCATCGACCTCGCCAAGAAGGAGATCGCCAAGACCAACCGCGCGGTCGTGGTCGAGGGCTACACGGACGTCATGGCCTGCCATCTCGCCGGCATCACCACGGCCATCGCCACCTGCGGTACGTCCTTCGGCGAGGGCCACATCAAGATCCTTCGCCGCCTCCTGATGGACAACGCCGGCTCCGAGGTCGTCTTCACTTTCGACGGCGACGCCGCAGGCCAGAAGGCCGCCCTGCGCGCCTTCGAGGACGACCAGAAGTTCGCCGCCGAGACCTCCATCGCCATCACCCCCGGCGGCATGGACCCCTGCGATCTGCGCCTCGCCAAGGGCGACGCGGCCGTCGCCGACCTCGTCGAGTCCCGCACCCCCCTCTTCGAATTCGCCCTCCGCCACGTCGTCTCGCGCCACAACCTCGACACCACCGTCGGCCGCGCCGCCGCCCTCGACGAAGCCGCCCCCATCGTCGCCAACATCAAGAACAGCTCCATCCAGCACGAATCCGCCGTCCAGCTGGCCGGCATGCTCGGCATCCTGGACACCCAGTTCGTCGTCCGCAGGGTCGGCCAGCTGGCCCGCTGGGCCCGCGAACGCGGCCGCGACGGCCAGACCCCCTCCCGTACGCCCCGCCGCGCGCCGGCCGCCGAGGCCCCGCCGCAGCCGGCCGCCCCCCGCGGCCCGGCCCTCAACCTCCGCAGCCCCGCCCACCGCGTCGAACGCGAACTCCTCAAGCTCGCCCTCCAGCGCCCCGACCTGGTCTCCCCGGCCTTCGACGCCTACGGGCTCGACGAGTTCACCGCCCCGCCCTACGCCACGGTCCGGCAGTGCATCGAGGACGCCGGCGGCGCCACCGCGGCCGACAACGAATACCTCCCCCGCGTCATCGACGCCGCCCCGGACGACACCGTCCGCGCCATGGTCAGAGAGCTCGCCGTCGAACCGCTCCACACCCGCCGCGACCCCGACGAGGCCTACGCCGGCGTCCAGTTGGTCGCCGTCCGCCTCGCCGCCGTCAACCAGCGCGTCACGGAAATCCGCGGCACCCTCCAGCGCCTCGGCTCCCACGCCGACCCCGAACACCTCGCCGCCGTACAGAACGAACTCTGGGTCCTCCAGCAGTACGGCCAGTCCCTCCGCGAACGCGGCTACGGAGCCCTCTAGGCCTGCGCCGCCCCTCAGGCCCCCCGCAACACCCCCCGGTAGCCGTCCGGTCACGGACCGGACTCAAAAAGTGGACGCACGCCCCTCGTGGCGGGAGTGTGTCGTACTCCACACTGAGGAGCGGTGCCTCAGTCTTCGGAGCGCGGCGGGTCCGGTTGCCCTGATCCGGAATCCCCCGCGGAACCGCACTTGACGTACGGGGCGGACGGCGGCTCGGCCGCATCCGTACCCGGTCTTTCTGCCGCCTTCGCAGCGATCACCCTGGAGGTCGCCCCCGTGCAGACCCAGACCCTCGCCGACGCGCCGGCCACCGCGGAGGCGGCCACGGAGCCGCTCACCGTGCCGCAGCAGCCCGGGGCACCCGCCGCCGAGGAGCTCACCGAGGAGACCGCTCCGGAGCCTCCGGTGTCTCCCGAGCCGCCGGAGCCCTCGCCCCGCCCCGACACGGGTAGCCCCTCCTCCGACCTCTTCCGCCAGTACCTCCGCGAGATCGGCCGGATCCCGCTGCTCAGCGCCGCCGAGGAGGTCGAACTCGCCCGCCGCGTCGAGGCCGGCCTCTTCGCCGAGGAGAAGCTCACCGGCACCCCCGACCTGGACTCCCAACTCGCTTACGACCTGGACCGGTTGGTGGTCCTGGGCCGGATCGCCAAACGCCGTCTGATCGAGGCCAACCTCCGCCTCGTCGTCTCCGTCGCCAAACGCTACGTCGGCCGCGGCCTGACCATGCTCGATCTCGTCCAGGAGGGAAACCTCGGACTGATCCGCGCCGTCGAGAAATTCGACTACGCCCGCGGCTACAAGTTCTCCACCTACGCCACGTGGTGGATCCGCCAGGCGATGTCCCGCGCCCTCGCCGACCAGGCCCGCACCATCCGCGTCCCCGTCCACGTCGTCGAACTGATCAACCGCGTCATCCGCGTCCAGCGCCGGATGCTCCAGGAACGCGGCTACGAACCCACCCCCGAAGAGGTCGCCGCCCACCTCGACCTCACCGAGGAACGCGTCAGCGAGGTGCTGCGCCTGGCCCAGGAGCCGGTCTCCCTGCACGCCCCCGTCGGCGAGGAGGACGACGTCGCCCTCGGCGACCTCATCGAGGACGGCGACGCCGCCTCACCCGTCGAATCCGCGGCCTTCCTCCTGCTGCGCGAACACCTCGACGCCGTCCTGTCCACCCTCGGCGAACGCGAACGCAAGGTCGTCCAGCTCCGCTACGGCCTCGCCGACGGCCGCCCCCGCACCCTGGAGGAGATCGGCCGCATCTTCGGCGTCACCCGCGAACGGATACGGCAGATCGAATCCAAGACCCTCAACAAACTCCGCGACCACGCCTTCGCCGACCAGCTGCGGGGCTACCTCGACTGACCACGGCCCGCCCGGTGCCCCTACGGCTCACGCCTCCTGCCGGAACGCCCCCGGGTGGGCCTCGTCACGCACCGCCACGAACTGCTGCCGCACCGCCTGCCCGACCGCCAGCCCCTCACCCGGCTCGAACACCTGGCTGGCGGCCGCCGGCCACTGGGGCGGGTCCACCCACGGGGAGCCGCCGCCCGGCGCGTGCTCCGCACCGGCCGCCGGGCCGAGCGTGCCATGGGCCACGCCCCACGCCCAGGCCGCCTGCCGGGCCGCGCCCAGCGCCGCATACTCGGCCGGCTGCGGCACCACGACCTGCACCCCGAACAGCCCGGGCGCCGCCGCCTGCACCGCACCCAGCTCCGCCGCCGCGCCCAGCATGAACACCCGGCGCACCGCCATCCCCCGCCCCCGCAGTACATCCAGCGCATCCGCGAGCCCGCAGAGCATGCCCTCCACGGCCGCCCGCGCCAGATGCTCCGGTCGCATGCTCTCCCGCCGCATCCCGTGCAACGACCCGGCCGTATGCGGCAGATGCGGCGTCCGCTCACCCTCCAGATACGGCAGCATCACCATGCCGTACGCACCCGGCGACGACTTCAGCGCCAGATCGGACAGCCCCTCCAGATCCGTCCCGAGCATCTCCGCGGCGCCCCGCAGGACCCGCACCGCATTGGTCGTGTGCACCACGGGCAGATGCCGCCCGGTGGCGTCCGCGAACGACGTGATCGTGCCCGTCGAATCCGCCAGCGCCTCGTGATGAATCCCGAAGACGGACCCCGACGCACCCAGCGACACCACCGCATCGCCCTCGCCGACCCCCAGCCCGAACGCCGCCGCCATCGTCTCGCCCGTACCGGCCGAGATCAGCAGCCCCTCGGGCGTGAACCCGGCCGTCCCGGACGGTCCCAGCACCTCCGGCAGCCGCACCTGATGGCCCAGCGCCAGCTCGATCAGATCCGGCCGGTACGACCCGGTCGCCGCCGACCAGAATCCCGTCGCCGAAGCCCCGCCCCGGTCCGTCGTATGCCGCGCCGGCCGCCCCAGCAGCTGCCACGCGAGCCAGTCGTGCGGCTGCATGACCTCGACGATCCGCGCCGCGTTCTCCGGCTCGTTACGCGCCAGCCAGCGCAGCTTGCTCACCGGATGGGCCGCCTGCGGCACCGACCCCACGGCATGCGCCCACGCGCTCCGCCCGCCCAGCGCATCCACCAGGTCCGCGGCCGCGCTCTGCGCCCGTTTGTCGTTGCCCACCAGCGCGGGCCGTACGAGATTGCCCTCCGCGTCCAGCGGCACCAGCCCGTGCTGCTGCGCCGCGACACCGATCGCCTGCACGCCCTCCAGCAGCCCGTGGCCCGCGGCCTCGCCCAGCGACATCAGCCACGCCTGCGGATCGGTCTCGGGGCCCTTCTCGACAGGGTGCGGCGCGTACCCCTGCCTGATGACGGCACCCGTATCCGCATCGCAGACCACGATGCGTGTGCTTGCGGACGAGCTGTCCAATCCGGCGACTATCCCCATGCCCCGATTTTGCCCCATGGGACGGAAAAACGACTAAGGAGAGCGCCGTGGGGCGCCGGAGGCCGTGCCGGCCGCGGCCGGAGGCCGGGAAGATCGCCGCGGGGTCAGGTGTTGCTGGTGCCCCAGTCGTCCTCGTTGTTCGAGCGCTGCTCCCGCAGCGAGCGCACCCGGTCGGTGACGGACGCCGGCAACCGGTCGCTCACCTTGGCCGAAACCGTCCCGAAGGCCCGCGACGCGGCCTGGCGCCCGCCGAGCGCCGCGGATTCGGCGGTATTGCGTACGGCGGGGTTCTGCGCGATCCGCTGGGCGCCCTTGCGCAGCTGCTCGTACCGCTCCCGGCCGGCCCGCGTGCCGAACACATATCCGATGGCCAGTCCCGCGATGAACGTGAGCCGGTAGCGCATCGCTCCACCTTCCCTCTCGTCGGTCCGCGCGCCGTCGCCGAAGCCGCCGCGCTCCGATACCGCTCGATGGCGTCCGGTACCCCTACGCACCGGACCGCCGGGCCGTGCCGCCCGCCTACCCGCCGGGGCCGGAGATCATCCGGAGCCGTCGGCGGGGATACCGATTGGCGGAGCACCCCCCTGCTTGCGCTAATGTATGTGTCGCAGCGAGCGCGCGCCGTCCGGAAGGCCGGACGGGAGTGCATTCGAGGCACACAGAGCAATCCCCTGTAGCTCAATTGGCAGAGCAGCCGGCTGTTAACCGGCAGGTTACTGGTTCGAGTCCAGTCGGGGGAGCTCAATCCCCTGTAGCTCAATTGGCAGAGCATTCGGCTGTTAACCGGAGGGTTACTGGTTCGAGTCCAGTCGGGGGAGCAGGAAGAAAAAGGACCCCGCAAGGGGTCCTTTTTCTTGTTCCCATGGAACCGAACCACCCGTGATCGAAGTCCTCTTGGGCGTGCATGACCGCACGACGGCAGCCCGATGGCAGCCCACACGGGCAGCAGATCGTATGAGCGGCTATGCTGCGGCAGACGGCGCGCACATTTGTGCGCGGCGCGCCGTGGAGGGGCGGTAGCTCAGCCGGTTAGAGCAGCGGACTCATAATCCGTCGGCCGTGGGTTCGAGTCCCACCCGCCCCACCACAGCACAGCTGCGACGAAGCGTTTTACCTTCGGATACGCAGTGAACGGGGTCGCCGCTCCAGAGCGGCGGCCCCGTTCCTTTGTCTGGATCAAGATCCAGTGGACGCGCAGTGGACACACGACCGAATTCGCGGCTCGTATGGGCTACGAGGCCCGCTCGGATGCGTCTGTCCGCACTCCGCCCCCGTATCGCGCCGCTGCCCCTCGGTGAGGGGACGTCACTCCCTGTCCCGCGAACCGCGGTTACCGGCCAAGGGGCCTGGTCGCAGGCCTGATCAGGACGTCGGCCCCTTCTTTCGTCTTCTCTCGTCTTCTTTCGTCACCGTTCGGCAACAGGCATGAACCACCTCGACGGGTGCCCCGTACAGCCCGGTGTGCGCGGCTCAGCGACCGCGGCGATACGTAACGAGGGAAGGAAACGAGATGGCCGGCGGCAACATCAAGATCAGCCCGGACGAGATGCGGGAGGCGTCGACCTGGCTGCAGAACCAGAAGGAACTGATGCAGCAGAGCCTCCACGAGGCCAACACCAAGATGGACGAGATGGTCGAGGCGGCCTACGCCACCCCGGGCTCCGAGAGCAAGTTCCGTCCGTTCTGGGAGGAGTACAAGAACGGCACCGAGAAGGCGATCGAGGGTCTGCAGGGCGTCAGCGAGTTCATCAAGCAGGTCGCCGACGCGTTCGTCGACACCGACGACCAGACGGCCGGCTCCATCGGCTGACGTGCCCTCGTGTCCGGTCCCGCCCTTCTGCGGCGGGACCGGGCGGCGGCGGCCGGAGAGGAGGAACCGATGACCCGCATCAGCGTCCCCCTCGAGGACCTGAACGAGACGGTCAAGTCACTCGAGGACATCGGGGAGCGGATCAACAACACCGCGCGGCTCAGCGACGTCGGATCGAAGGGCGACGTAGGCGATACGACGCTCGCCGAATCCCTCGCCTACTTCGACTACGTGTGGGGGAAGGGCCACGAGAAGGTGCAGGAAAACGTGAAGGTCTTCTCCGAGAACACGAAGAAGATCTCCGACGCCTTCACCCAGACGGACGACGACACCGTCAAGACGCTTGACGACTCCAAGAAGACCTGACGAGAGCCTGCCGGAAGAAAGGGACACGCGTCATGACGCAGCCGGTCACGGACCGGACTCCGGGGGCACCCGCGCACTACAAGCTGCGCTACCCCGGCTCCTGGTGGTACCTGGACCTCGACCCGAGCACCCGGGACGCGAACATCCGCCGCCGTATCGAGCACCAGGCGAAGGGAGTTCCGCAGCTCTCCCGCGAGCGGCTCGACGGCCTGATCCGCGACACCCGCCGGATCGCGCGCGAGGCCTACGCCAGGGGGGCGCTCCAGGCGTCCGGGATGGCCAGGTTCCCCGGCGGGGACACGATGCTCAGCGCCACCTCCGTCGTGCTGCGGATGCCCGTGCCGGAGGACCAGTCGGCGGATCTGGCCGAGGTGCTGTTCGGGGCGGGCATGCAGGCCGGGGGTCCGCAGAGCAGCGGGTACCCGCCGCGCGAGGTGGAGCTGCTGGAGCTTCCGGAAGTCGGACCGGTCGGGCGGATCACCTCGATCGAGGACATCGACCACAAGGGCACGCCGGTGCGCACGGCGCTGATGCACACCCTGTTCCCGATACCGAACCGCCGGGAATACCTGCTGGTCTCCAGCTCCACGCCCAATGTGGAGCTCAGGGACCAGTTCTTCGAGGTGTTCGACGCCATCGCGGGGACGCTGCGCTTCGTGGAAGTCAAGAGCAAGGGCACGACCGTGCCGGCCGCACAGAGCCCGCAGGGCACGGACGAAAACGGAAAGTGAGGGCGCGGCGATGGCGCGGCCAGCGGTGTCCGACTGGGAGACGGTCTTCGGGTTCTCGGACGACCCGACGCCGGGTGATGCGGAGATGCTCGCGAAGCTCGCGGGCCAGTACCGGTCCGTCGCTGACGACGCGGAGCAGGCGCTCCCCGTCGTCAGCGGCCTGAAGAACAGCCAGCTCGGCGAGGGCAAGGCCATGGACAAACTCCGGGACAAGCTCGGGGACCTGGCCCATCAGGTGGAGAAGCTGCACAGTTCGTACGACAAGGCGGCCCGCGCCCTGGACACGTACGCCGACCAGCTGGGGGACCATCAGCGCAAGGCCGACAACGCCCTGGTCGACGGACGGGACGCCAAGGAGCGGCTGCAGCGGGCCACCGATGCCGCCGCCGCGGCGGGGTCCGTGATCAGCGGCCTGGACGCGGCGGACCCGCCCCCGCCGGACGACGAGGCGGCCCGGCGCAGTGCGCGGCAGGCCATGGAGAACGCCCGGCACGACCAGTCCGCTGCGCAGGGGGACGTGGACAGCGCCCAGCGGGACCTCGACGCCGCCCGCATGCTCGCCGAGGACGCGCAGGAGCTGCGAGAGACGGACGCCTCGACGGCGGCCCGCGCCCTGGACGACGCGTCGAGCGAGGCGGTCCCGGGCAAGAACCTGTGGGAGAAGATCAGGGACGTCTTCAAGAAGGTGTTCGGCTTCATCAGCGCGGCCCTGGGCATCATCGCCATGCTCATCCCCGGCTTGCAGGGCCTCGGGCTCATCCTGACGATCGCCAGTCTGGTCACGGCCGCCATCCCGTTCATCGCGAATATCGTCGACAGTATTCAGTCAGGCGAGTGGGACGTCCTCGACATGGTCCTCAGCGGTCTGGGGCTGGTGCTCGGCGGCGTCGGTCTGATCAAGATCGCCAATCTGGGCGGTATCGCGAACACCCTCAAGACCGTCGGGAACGACCTCAAGACGATCAAGATCAACATCAAGACCATAGGTCCCGCCGTCAAGGGGTTCACCGGGTTCAAGGATCCGGCGGGCTTCGTCGGAAACGTCCTGTCGAAGATCCCCAACGGGAAGATGAAGATTCCGGACGTGCTCAAGCAGCTGCCGGGCCTCGACAACATCTGGACGAAGTCGGCGGGGTGGATCGACCAGAGCTCGAACCTCATCGGAGTGGCCGGGCTCGGCTGGGCGATCAACGGGGCCGTCCCCGACGGGACGAAGGGGACGACCGTTCGCGACCCCGGCTACGTGGAGGGAACGAGCTGATCCGGGCCGCGTCCCGCAATGGATGAGGGCTCCCGCCCCGGCCGTCGCCGGGGCGGGAGCCCTCTGCCGTGGGACCTCGCGGGACCCGTGGGACCTCAGTTCCCGGCCGGCAAGATCACCGTCTCCGGGACCTGCACGGTGCGCAGCACGCCGTCACCCAGGTGCAGGATCGCCCGCCCCGGGCGGGTCGCGCCCAGGCGGCTGCGGGGCACCTTGACGCCGATCAGCTCGCCGTCACTCATGTTCTGCGGCTTCAGCAGCAGACCGCACCGGTTGCGGCGGGCCTCGGTGTGCCAGCCGGAGAAGCCGGAGGAGAGCCGGTCGGTCTGCCCGGCGATCACCAGGCCCCGGCCGTTCTCGGCGCCGGACTTGGCGATCGGCGTGAGGACGGACTCGGCCTTCGACTTCAGCAGCAGGTCGGCGTCGTCCAGGATCACCACGGCCCCCTGCGGCGCGGACGCCAGCGCCTCCTCCAGCGCCGTGGGCTCGATGTCGGACTCGGTGAACACCGCGAGGACGCCGGGACGTCCGGCGAGGTCGCGCAGCGGCGACCTGGCGGGCGCGCCGATGACGACGGGCGTCCCGGCCGACAGCAGCGACAGTGCCAGCGTCGCCAGGGCGGTGCTGCGTCCCGAGCGGGCCGGGCCCGCGACGAGGAAGGTCGGCGTGACGGAGAAGTCCGGCCCGAACGCGCTGAGTTCGTCGCCGCCGACACCGGACAGCGCCCAGCGCGCGGACGGCAGCGGCTGCGGCACGTACTGGGCGGCCTCCTCCCAGGTGAGCCGGTCCGGCAGGGTGTCGACGCGGAACGGCCGGGTGGCGGCGGGCAGATGGGCCGCCCGCTGGCGGCAGTACTCGGCGATCTGCTGGAGCGCCGCGGCCTGCGCCTGGCCTTCCGGGTTGTCCGTGAGGAGCGCGATCTGCACCTCCGCCTTGTCGGCGGCACGGAACGCGCGGCCCGGCGGGATCTCGTCGGGCACGTTGCGCTGGGTGATGCCGATCATCCCGTACTCGGACTTCTCGTTCAGCTTCAGTACGAGCTTGTCCTCGGTGGAGCCGTTGACCCGGCTGGAGAACAGCGCCCGGTCACCGGTCATCACCAGGTGGATGCCGACGCTCGCGCCGTCCCGGAGCAGGGTCAGTACGGAGCTCAGCAGATTCCCGGAGTCGTACTCGCCGAGCTGCTTGTCGAAGACCTCCCACCGGTCGATGAACAGCACGATGTGCGGCGGCCGTTCGGCCTCCGGCAGGGCGCGGCGCAGTTCCGGCAGGTCGGCGCTGCCACGGGCGGCGAGCATCTCCTGGCGCCGGGTCAGCTCTCCGTTCAGCCGGGCGAGCAGCCGGGCCACCCGGTCGGGCTGGGTGCGCTGGGTGATGGCACCGCAGTGCGGCAGCCCCTCGATCGGCAGCAGCGCGCCGTTGCCGCAGTCGATGCCGTACATGTGCAGCTGGTCCGGCGCATGGGCGAAGGCCAGGGTGCCGGCGATGGTGCGCAGCGTCTGCGACCTGCCCTGCCGGGGCGAGCCGATGATGTGCAGGTGCCCGAGCGTCGCCGGGTCGATCACCAGGGGCAGCCGGGCCTGCTGCGCGGGCAGGTCCACCACGCCGTACGCGACGGGCGGCAGGTCGTAGTCCGAGGGCGGCGGCGCCGGCAGTTCGCCGGTCACCAGGACCTCGGGCAGCGGCGGGAGCCAGGGGCTGTGCTGCGCGGGGATGCCCATCTCCCGGTCCGCCTCGCGGATCGCCGTGACGAGCCCGGTGAGGTCGGTCTCCACCTCGGCGGGTACGGCCGCGGCGCGGGGCCGCGCCGGGAGCGGCTCGCCGAGCCGTTCCCAGCCGACCGGCACCGCCCAGGGTGCCGGCAGCGAGGTCGCCGCGGCACCGGGCCGGCGGCCGCCGACCCGTCCGGACTGGAACGGCACGAGGGAGTTCTGCCCCAGGCGCACGTAGGCGCGGCCGGGGGTGCTCTGCGAGATCCCGGCGGCCTCCGGGGAGTTGAGCACGTCCTGGCTCTCGCCGGCGTCCGTCACCCGCAGCGCGATGCGCAGGTTGGTGTTGGCGCGGATCTCCGAGGAGACGACGCCGCTGGGGCGCTGGGTCGCCAGGATCAGGTGGATGCCGAGGCTGCGGCCCCGCTGGGCGATGTTGACCAGACCCTTCACGAAGTCCGGCAGGTCGCGCACCATCGAGGCGAACTCGTCGATGACGATGAGCAGCCGGGGCATCGGCTCGCGGCCCGCCGGGTTGCGCTCCAGCAGATCGATGTAGTCCTCGATGTCCTTGGCGCCGGCCGCGGCGAGGATGTGCTCGCGCCGCGTGAGTTCCGCCGTCAGCGACACCAGGGCCCGCTCGACGAGGTGGGCGTCGAGGTCGGTGACCATGCCGACGGTGTGCGGCAGGTCCACGCAGTCCTTGAACGCCGAGCCGCCCTTGTAGTCGACCAGGACGAACGTCATCGCGTCCGGACGGTTCGCCACCGCGAGCGAGGCGACCAGCGTCTGGAGGAGTTCGGACTTGCCGGAGCCGGTGGTGCCGGCGACCAGCCCGTGCGGGCCGTCGCGCCGCAGGTCCAGGGAGAACGGGCCGTCCAGGGACATGCCGACGGCCGCCCGGGTGGAGCGGCCGCCGGCCTGCCAGCGCGCCTTGATGCCGGCGGCCTGCGGCGGGTCGAGGGCGAGGACGTCGAGCAGCCGCGCGGAGCCGGGCAGCACCGCGGCCTCCTCGTCGGCCCCGCCCGGGTCCCGCAGCGGGCCCATCGCGCGGGCCAGTGAACGGCACCACTCCAGGGACACCGCGTCGGGCCGGATGCCCCCGACTGTGCCTCGCCCGGACCGTCCCACCCGTACGGTGCCGCCGGGCTCCTCGGCGACGACGGCGTGGCACTCCTCGGGCAGCAGCCGCTCCTCGGCGTCCAGGCAGACCGCGCGGACGCCCACGGCCGGTCCGTCCCGCAGGATCTGCGCCACGCCGGGCAGCGAACGCAGCCTGCGGGCTCCGTCGAGGACGACGAGCACGTCGGGCCCGGCGGGCCGGTTCCGCCGGTCCTCCCGTCCGGCGCGCTCCACGATCAGCGCGGTGAGTTCGGCGACCCGCCGGGCGCAGGTCTCGGTGCCGTAGCCGATGCTGGCCGGGGTGTCGCCGGACTTCTTGCGCACATGCGGCAGCCAGCGCAGCCAGGACCAGCCGTCGCGGCCCTGTTCGCCGGTCGTCAGCAGATGGATCTGGAGGTCGCGGGGGCTGTGCAGGACGGCGGCCTGGGCGACCGCCCAGCGCGCCACGGCCCGCGCGGCCGGGCCCTCGCCGGCGATGCCCAGGACGTGGTGCTCCCGCAGCGGAACGGTCACCGGGACGTCGTACGCGGTCCGCGGGTCCTCGCGCCGGTGCTCGTCCTTCGTCGGGTCCTGGAGGACCACGTCGGAGGGCATGTCGGCCGTTCCGATGCGCAGTTCGAGGAAGTCGGCGTCGGAGGTACGGCGCTCCCACAGGCGGCGCCGGGGGCCGACGGCGGTCAGGACGACCTCGGCCGGGTCGGGGAAACCGCGGCGCCGGGCGGTGCGTTCGGCGACCAGGGCCGCCGTCGCGTCGCCCTCGATGCGCGCCTTCTTCTCCTCGTAGGCGGCGACACTGCCGGAGTGGGACTGGCGCCCGGTGCGCCGGCTCATGAAGTAGTTGCCGACGATCGCGACCGGGGACAGCAGCCCGAACAGCAGCATCGACATGCGGCCGAAGATCAGTGCCCCGGCCCCCGCCATCACCAGCGGGGCCAGCGCGGTGATCCACGGAAGCGGCCGGGCGGCGGGCGGGGCGGGCGGAGACGGCAGGGTGAAGCGGGTGGCGTTCTCGGCGGGCCGCAGCCGCGGCGGCCGGTTGTAGTCCCAGCCGGTGCCGTCCTCCGACGGCTGCACCGCCGCGTCCGGCTTCTGCGGGACGGCGAGTTCGAGCAGGCAGTCTCCGATGAGGAGCTGTGCGCCGGCCGGCCAGGCGGTCGCCTCGGCGAGGTCCTCGCGGTCCAGTTGCAGGGTGCCGGCGCCCGGCGCGGCGGCGTCCGGCGCGATACGGCAGCGTCCTTGGGGACCCACGGCCAGGACGGCGAACGGACGGTCCGGTACGGCGCGCAGTACCTGGGCGGTCCCGTCGTGGGCCAGCCCGATCCGGTACTCGCCCATGTCGAGCCGGTGCACGGCGCCCGCGCCGGCCCCGCCGACCGCACGGACCTCCACCAGCCCGTCCGGTTCGGCCGACGCGGTGCCCGCCGGGCGGCCCAGGCCCACGATGGCCGCATGGTGGAGCGGCGCGTCCCGCAGCCGCATATCGGCGGGCAGCAGCCGGTCGCCGGCGTACAGGCCGAGGCCCTCCGGGGGCCGGTGGACCCCACCCGCCCGGGCCAGCGCCTCCGCGACAGCGCTCACGGGCGTGTCGGGGTCGGCGTCGAGGTGGACGTCGAATGCGTCACCGCCCCCCTCGACCACGGTCAACATCAACGACACGAAACGTCCTCCAGCAGGCGTGAATGGGGGCCTCGGCAGCCGCACTCGGCGGCTCCCGTGCCACTGCTGGGGCGTACGGCTCCCCGCCGCGGATGGTTCACCCCGCGCACCGGTGAACCATTCGGGGACGGGCGCCGTAGTGGCCATCAGGTGCACGGCGCGGCGGCTGTGCCGCCCCGCTTTCGACCGTCCCGGCCTGCCGCCGGGGCGTCCCGACAAGGAGTCAGAAGATGATCTGGTACGTCCTGGCCGCGGCGCTGGGGCTGGCGCTGATCGGGGCGGTGGCCGCGCTGATCGTCACCGAGCGGCGGGCCCGCCCGCCGAAGCCCGTCGCCGCCTCGGCCGCCGTCATGGGCCGGGAGGCGCTGGACGTGGTCAACGCGGGCCTGCGCCGGCTGACGGGCGAATGCCTGCGCTCCGGCCGGTCGTTGCCCGACCTGTACGCCGTCGTCTACTCCGAGGAGCGGCTAGGACTGCTGCTGGCCGGGGCCGAGGAGGCCGCCCCGGCGCCCTGGACCGCGGAGGCGGACGGCGAGCGCTGGACGCTCTCGCCCGACGCGCTGCACCGCCCCGGCCCGGAGGGCGAACCGGCCCTGCCGTACGCGCTGACGGTGACGGTGGGACTGGCCGGCCCCGACCGGGTGCTGGTCGATCTCTCCCGGGCGGCCGGGCCCGTCTCGGTGACGGGTCCGGACGAGGAGGTGCGCAGCCTGGTGCGGGCCGTCGTCACCGAGGCGCTCGCCGGCCCGGTGGGGGCGCTCGCCGAGGTCACCCTGGTGGGATCCCTGACCGACGGCCGGCTCCTCTCCGGCGACGAGGCGCGGACCTCGCGGCTGCACCACGCGGCCAGCCTGGACGAGGCGTTCGCCAGGGCGGCGTCGGCGGGCACGGGAGCGCCGGAGCCCGGATCGGCCGACGTCACCCAGATCTTCCGGCTGATCGAGGGCAGCAGCCGGATCGCCGTCCAGGGTGAGGCGCCGCATCTGTTCGTTGTGGACGCCTCACAGCTCCCGCGACGGGAGGGGGCACTGGACGGTCTGCGGCGCGGGGACGCGCTGCTGGTGCTCGGTGAGGCACCCACGGGGTGGCGCTGGCGTGCCGGTGCGGGCGGATCGCTCGACACCGGGCCGCTCGGCCTGGAGATCACCCGGCACGCGGGACGTCTGGCATAAGTGTCATCCGGCCTCGCGGTCCAGGCCGCCCGCGTACAGCCCGCGGCTGTGCAGTGCCTCGCGCAGGGCGCGGGCGGCGTAGTACGTCCGGGACTTGACGGTGCCCGGCGGCACGCCGAGGACCTTGGCCGTCTGGTTGACGCTGCGTCCCAGGTAGTGCACGTGCATCAGGACCTCGCGCTGAGCCGGCCGCAGGTCCCGCAACGCCTCGGTGAGCACCTGGGAGGTGAGGACGTGTTCCACGCCGTCGGACACCGGCAGGTGGGCGAGTTCGGGGTCACCGGTCTCCGGGGGTCTGGCCTGGCGGGCCCGGTGGCCGTCGATGACGAGATTGCGCAGCACGGTGAACAGCCAGGGCCGCACCGAATCCGCGGTCGGGTCGAGTTCCCCGGCGTGCCGCCAGGCGCGTATCGCGACTTCCTGGAGGACGTCCTCGGCGCGGTGCCAGTCGCCCTCCAGCCGCCGCGCGGCGAACTGCAGCAACGCGCTGCCGTGGAAGTGGTAGAGCGCTCTGAGGAACTCGTCGGGGCGGGGCTCCGCGGTGCGGGGGCCGGATATGAGGTCTTCGGTCGAAGCGCTGGCCGACAAGGGCCTTTCCTTTTTATGTCGTGTGCGGGCAAAGCGGGCCGGGTCGGCTGCGGGTGAACCGGCCGGCGCCGCCGCGGCCGCCGTGCGCCCGTGCGGCGCCCGTCGGCCTGCGGCGGCGGTGAACTCGCCCCGTTGGTGCCGGTCAGCCCGGTTCGTGGGAGGAAAGCGAGCCCACCTCACGGGGCGTCAGCTCCCGGTCGTAGACGTGGACATCGGCGATGCCGCCGTTCCAGTGGTCGGCCGCCTTCCCGTCGAACTTGGCGCGTCCGATCACCACGACGCCGGTGGGTTTCACGTCGCTGGCGGCCACCCTGGTCCCCGCGAGCCGGCCGTCCACGTAGATCCGCATCCGGTGGTCCTTCTGGCTGTACGTGCCGGTCAGGTGGTACCAGCGGCCGGGCTGCGGCTGCTCGGGCGTCTCCGCGACGGTACGGGCGCCGGTGAAACTGAAGGCGAAGTTCCCGTCCGGGCCGGCGTACTGGAGGAAGAACGAGCTGTTCGGGTCGCCGTCCTCGGACAGGGCGGTGTGGAAGCCTTCCCTGTCCTCGGAGGCGAGGCGCACCCGGGCGGCGACCGAGTAGTCCTTGTCCGTGGTGTCCAGCCGGGTGCCGGTGTCAGCGAATCCGCTGGTGCCGTCCAGGTGCAGGGCGCCGCCCTCGGGGCCGTCGGTCCACTGCGTGCCGCCGCTGATCACGGCGTCGTGTTCGCCGGCCTTCGCGGTGCCGGACTGGTGCAGCGGCCACCATCCGAGGCCCTGCAGCGGCTCGGCGCCGTCACTCGGGCTCGACGCGGCCGGTTTTGCGCCGGCCTGCTCCTTTTCGGAGTCCTGGCCGCGCACCAATTGGACGACGACGAAGGCCAGCGCGACGGTCAATACGGCGATCGCACTGATGAGCGACCATCTGCGCGTCATGAATCCCCCCAGGTGGTACGGCATAAACGTGTCACTGATGGCTTACGCGTCCGATCCGGAAGTGGTTCAGTGCTCATGTACTTTCGCCCTGCCCGCTCATGCCTCGCCCCCGACCGGCCCGGCATCTGACCCACCTGAATCGGTCAGGAACCGGCGAACCATACGCGCGGTCCGGGCACTTCGCGATACTCAGTTGGCGATGCCGACCGGGTGGACCTGGATCTTGTCGTCGTACGGGCCGGCCAGCTTCAGCGCCTCCGCGGGCCACTTCAGGGAGACGCTGTGGGTCTCGTTCGGCGGCGTCACGATGATGTGGGTCGGGGAGGCGATGCTGTCGCCGCTGAAGTCGACCTTGTACGAGATGCTGAAGGTGGCGGTGTCACCGGGCTTCAGGTCGGTGATGCGGGGCACCTCACGGCCGCGGTGGACGGGGGCGGAGGTGCCGTCGATGTCCTTGAGGTCGACGCCCGCGAAACCCGCCGCCGAGCAGGTGCTCGCGCCCTTGTTCGTCATCCGAACGGTGACGTCGCCCGTCTTCTGGTCGGGCGAGCTGTTGGCGGCCGCCATGGTCAGGTCGTTCGTGCGGCAGAACGCGGTCTTTCCCGAACCCTTCGCCGCGCCGTTCCCGGAGCCGGCGCGGGAGGGGGTGGCGTTGCCGGAGCCCGGCTTCTGCTTGCCTGCCTGGGCATCGGTGCCCTGCGTTCCGGCGGAGGTGCCCGCGCCGCCGGATTCGGGGGCGGCCGCGCTCGTGTCCGTCTTGTCCGCGGGCTTCGCGTCGGTGGCGTCCGCGCCGGTGCAGGCGGTGAGGGTGAGGCCGGCGGCCGCGGTCAGGGCCGCGGCGGCAATGCGCAGGGTGCGGCGGCGGGCGGTGCTGGAGCTCATGGCGGGTCCCCCGGAGTGGTCGGTGTCGTGGTTTCCTCGGTACGTCACCCATCTTGATCCAGTTCACTATCGACGGGCTGCCGCTCCGCTAACGCCCGGCTAATACGCGTGTGAGCGGGGCGGCGGCGGGGTGCCGCGATAGGGAGAAAGGCGCCCGGGTCCGCCGAATTCGGCATTCGAGGGGGTGTGGATATTCGCAGGATCGGCTCCTTGGTGGGGAATGCCGGTTATCGGAAGTGCCGGTTATGGGGAATGCCGGAAAATTACCGTCCTGGGGCATGTCGCCTTTTCGTTCGGCGGTGAATGGCGAGAGTGGAATACCGTCGCGGCGGGGAGGTGTGGCCGGCGGTCCGGGTGCGCGAAGCCGAAGGGGTGAGGAGGTGTGGGGAGTGTAGGGGCGAGCAGGGGCAGGGGTGTTGGTGAATCTCGCGATGCGGCAATGAACTTCTACTTCGCGGAATAAAGTGGATCTTCTCGGGACCGGGATCGCCGGACACGGAGAGATGGGGAGACATTGGACGCCTTGGAGACCGTGCTGCTGGAATCGGTCGACGCCTCGACGAAGCGGTTCGTGGAAACGGTCGGCGGGCTCGCGGCGGGGCAGGTCGCCGGGGAGACGCTGATCCCGCCGTGGACGCGAGGCCATGTCATCACGCATGTGGCGCGGGCCGCCGACAGTCTCTGCCGCCTGCTGGAGGGCGCGCGGACGGGGACGGAAATCCCGCAGTACGCGAGCATGGCCGCGCGCGAGGAAGAGATCGAGGCCGGGGCGGGGCGCCCGGTCGCCGCGCTGGCCGATGACGTCATCGAGAGTGCGGCCCGCTTCGACTCGGCGGTGCGGGCGCTTCCCCAGGAGGCCTGGTGGCGCCGCGTACGGCTGCGCACCGGGGAGCTGCGTACGCCCGGGAGCCTGGTGGCGACGCGGGTACGGGAGCTGGAGGTCCATCACGCGGACCTGGCGGCCGGATATGCCTTCGGGGACGTACCGGAGGCCGCGGCCCGGTTCGTCATCGACGACGTCATCGGCGCGCTGGAGAAGCGGGACGGGGTGCCGGGGATGCGGATCGAGGCGACGGATGTGGATCTGGTCCGGGACATCGGTGCCGGCGGCGGGCCCCTCATCCGGGGTCCGCTCGGGGATCTGCTGGCCTGGATCACGGGGCGGGGGCAGGCGGCGGTGGGGCTGTCCGTCTCCGGGGCCCAGGGTGTGCCGGATGCGCCGTACTGGATCTGAGGCCCGGGGCCGTGCCGGCGGCCGGCAGGTCGCGTGGGGTTTGCCACCCCGGTCGGATGTCTAGGACGGCGTTCGGTGGGCAGGGGAGCGGGACGGTCCGGTGGTCAGATGCGGAATACGGGATGGATTGTGGCCGTTACCGCAGCTGGACACGGACCGGACATCGACCCCAGACCGGAAGCAGGGAAGCACGTATGAGCACGGTAGAGCTCACCAAGGAAAACTTCGACGAGATCGTCTCCGGCAACGACTTCGTCCTGATCGACTTCTGGGCCGAGTGGTGCGGCCCGTGCAAGCAGTTCGGCCCGGTCTTCGAGCGGTCGTCCGAGAAGCACGACGACCTGGTCTTCGCCAAGGTCGACACCGAGGCCCAGCCCGAGCTGGCGCAGGCCTTCCAGATCCAGTCCATCCCGACCGTGATGATCGTCCGCGACAACATCGCGGTGTTCGCCCAGCCCGGCGCGCTGCCGGAAGCCGACCTGGAGAACGTCATCGGCCAGGCCCGCGGTCTGGACATGGACGAGGTTCGCGCCTCGGTCGCCGAGGCCCAGCAGGCCGAGGCGCAGAACGAGCAGGGACAGCAGGCGTAGCGCACATGAGCGAACTGCTGCTGATCCGGCACGGCGAGACCGAGTGGAGCAGGAACGGCCGGCACACCGGCCGGACCGATCTGCCGCTCACCGCCGGCGGCGAGGAGCAGGCCCGCGCGCTGCGGCCGCTGCTCGCCGGCCGCAAGATCGGGCGGGTCTACGCCAGCCCGATGGAGCGCGCCCTGCGCACGGCCGAGCTCGCGGGCCTCGCGCAGCCGCAGATAGACCCTGACCTGCGGGAATGGGACTACGGCGGCTATGAGGGCATCTCGACGGCCGAGATTCACCGCAGCAGGCCCGACTGGTATCTGTTCCGCGACGGCGTCGCCCCCGGCCCCGCCGAGCACCCAGGGGAGACGCCCGAGCAGGTCGGAGCGCGCGCCGACCGGGTGCTCGCGCGGATCGCGCCGTATCTCGAAGGGGATGAGGGAGATGTGGCCCTGGTGGCCCACGCCCACTTCCTGCGCGTGCTGACCGCCCGCCGGCTCGGCCTGCCGGCCGCCGCGGGCGGGCTGTTCACGTTCGAGACCGGGGCGGTCGGCGTCCTGGGCACCGAGCACGACCGGCCCGCGGTGGTCGCCTGGAACGCCCGGAGTCTGTGACCCGGGCCCGGATCCGGACCCCGCCGGGCCGCCGTTACGCGGCCAGGGAAATCGTGGACCTCGGGGTCCCGAGGGGGCCGGGAGGGGCCGGGAGGGGGCGTTCCGTGGGGACGCTACGAAGCCATGGGATCGAGGTGCAAGGGTTCCACCTTGCCCTCGATCATGGCGCCCAGCCCCTGCACCGCGCAGGTGTCGGGGCGGTCCGCGATATGCACCGGCATATTGGTGGCCTGCTGGAGCATCGGCTCCAGGCCGGGGGTCAGCGCACTGCCGCCGGCGAGCATGATGCCGCGCTCCCCGAGGTCGGCCACCAGATCGGGCGGGCAGTTGCGCAGCACCGCCCCGATGCCGTCGAGGATCGCGGTCAGCGGGGTGGTGATGGCCTTCAGTACCCGCTCGGTGTCGACGCGTACGGAGCGCGCCAGTCCGCTGACCACGTCCCGGCCGTGCACCTCGGCGGAGGAGGACTCCGCGGCGTCGCCGGACAGCATCAGCTGGAGGGGGCGGACGGCCTGGCCCGGCAGCATCAGCTCATGCTGCAGCCGCATGTGCTGGATGACCGCGTGGACGATGGTGTTGCCGCCCACCGGAACGGTCTCCGCGGCCACGATCGAACCGACCGAGAGCACCGCGATCTGCGTGGTGGCCGCCCCGCACACCACGATCATGGTCGCCTCCGCCTGCTCCACCGGCAGGCCACAGCCGACGGCCGCCGCGATCAGCGTGTCCACCAGCTCCACCCGCCGGGCGCCCAGTCCGGTCAGCGTCTCCACGGCGGCCCGCTGCGCCAGCGGCTCGCTGCCGTACGGCATGCACACCGCGACCCGCATCGAGGGCCGGCGCCGCCAGGTCTTGCGCAGCTTGTCGCCGACCAGGTTGCGCAGCAGCCGCTGGGCCATTTCGATGTCCACGACCGTGCCGCCGGTGACCGGGTGCACCACCCGGATGTGGTCCGGCGTACGGCCGTCCATCACCTCTGCCTGGGCGCCGACGGCCAGCAGCGCCCCGGTACGGACATTGACGGCGGCGACCGAGGGCTCATCGACGATCAGCCCCTGGTTCTTGACATACACCCTGGTCCGGGCCGCGCCGAGGTCGACGGCGACGGAGCAGCGCCGAAGCTGGGCGATGCTTATGTTCATGGAGGATTCCTCCCCTTATGGGCCGGTAATTGGGTGGAGTGTTCGTAAGGGTCACTCCTGGCCATCGTGGGGCGAGCGGCTGTCAGCTGCCCGTTGGGGAGGTCCGGTTGGGGGACGCGGTGGGCCGGGTGGCGGCGGGCCGGGTGGCGGTGACCGGGCGACGGCGGGTAAGCCCGCGCGGATCAGTCCACCAGCCGCTGGAACAGGCCCCAGGTGAATTCCGTGACGAGGGAGTGCGGCCCGCTGTCCGGGTCGGGGCCGGGGACCGTACAGGCCAGCGCCCAGCGGGTGGGGGCGCTGCCCTCCATCGGGCGGGCCGGGGGGAAGGCGGTGGCCACCTCGTCGACCGTGCAGGACCAGGGCACCAGGTCCGCCGTGGTGCGGAGGGCGGGGGCGGCGGAGCCGGGGGCGCGCACGAGCCAGGCGTTCCACACGACGCCGCGCGCGGCGGTCAGGATCTCGAACCGCAGATCCGGCCAGAGGGGAACGGGCCAGGTCAGGGCCTCGCAGGTCAGATCGCCGAGGCGGCGGGCGCGCACGGTCTCCGGGGCGCCGAGGAGCGCGCGGTAGGGCTGCAGGCCGCCGGGCGCCCGAGGGGCGTGCATCCGCGCCTGCCAGCGGCGGTTGGCCGCGCGCAGATCGGCGCGCGAGACGCCCAGCGTGCGCAGCGCGTCCTCGACGAGACCGGGCTGGTGGTCGGCCATGCGGCGCAGCAGGACGAGCTGGAAGGCGACGGGGCCCGGCAGACCGGAGGGGCCGGGGCCGGTGGGGCCGGTGGGGCCGGTCGGGGGGTCATTGTCAGTGGCGGCGTTCATGAGGGACATGGTCGTGGACGCGCGGGGGGTGTGGGGGGCCGGCACGGGGGCCGGTGCGGGCGCCGGGCCGTGTGGGGGAGGGGAGGAAGAGCACGGAGTTGACGTAGCGGCGGTGCGGGGCGAGGGAGCGGCGGAGCAGGCCGTGTTCGGCTACATGGGAGGTACGGGACTGATGAGCGGGCAGATCGAAGTCGGCCAGCGGCGTCCAGCGGTCGTGTGGCAGGACCCAGCCGCGATAGCCGCGGGCGGCCGTCCAGTCGAGGACGGGCGTCAGCGGCTGGATCCGGGTCTCCAACTCGACGAACAGCGCCGGTAGTTCACGCTCGATCGTGCGTGCCGCCCCGCGCAGTACGGCCAGCTCGCCCCCGTCCACATCGATCTTGATGAGCGTGACGGAGGTCAGCTCCAGCGAATCCAGGGGCAGGCAGGGCACCTCCAGCGCGGCGCCGTGCAGTTCGCGGCGGACGAGCGAGGAGACGCCGCGGTCGCCGCGGCCGTCCGGCGGCAGCCAGAGCGTGGCGCGGCCGGAGCGGTCGGCGGCAGCGGCGGGGACCACCTCGACATGCGCCGGGGCGGCCGAGGCGATCAGCCGGGCCAGATGCGGTACGGGCTCGATGGTGACGACCCGGTCCGCCCGCCGGGCCAGCCGCCGGGTCCACGGCCCGAGCCACCCTCCGACGTCCACGGCCGTGCCGCCCGGCGGACAGAATTCGGCCAGCCGTCCGAGTTCCGGCTCGAACCGCGGATAGAGCCCGGCCGCCACCGCCGCCACCAGCCGGCCGGGCAGCCGCCGCCCCAGCCGCGCGGCAAGCGTCACGACGTCGACTCCGCATCGGACGCGGGCGGGGCGGGCGGGGCGGGGGCCGGCCCGCCGTCCGGGGCCTCCGGGGCCGCGCGCGTGAGCCGGCCGAGGATGCGGTTGTGTTCGGCATCGGAGACCTGCTCTCCGGAGGAGGGGAGGAGCTGGGGGATGCCGTCGAGGATCGGGTAGCGGCGGCGTAGCCGGGGGTTGTAGAGGGCGTCGTCGGGGGCAAGGAGGGACAACGGACCCTTGTCGAGCGGGCAGGCGAGGATCTTCAGCAGCGGGTCATCGGGCTTCATGGCTCAACTCCGGGGTGCCGGTGGGTGGTTCGGGACGGGGTGATGCGGGCGCGGGGCGCGGGGTATGGGGCGGCGCCGGCGCGGGGGCGTCGTGCCGGGGCAGGGCCAGCAGGACGGCGAGGGCCACGGCCGTGCCCCCGAGCCGCAGTGCCAGCCGCAGGGGTTCGGCCGGCAGCGGTTCGCCGAATGCGACGGTGCCGCAGGCGACCGTGAAGACGCAGGTGATGGTGGAGCAGACCGGGACGATGACGGAGGCGCGGCACCGCTGCAGGGCGGTCTGTGAGAGCACCAGACCGGTCGCCCCGGTGAACAGCAGGAGGTAGGGGTACGGCGAGCGGAGCAGCTGCCCGGCGGCGGCCGGAATGTCGTGGGTGGTCAGCAGGCCGGATACGCCCTTGATGGCCAGCGAACTGACGCCGTAGAGCAGCCCGACGGCCACCCCGTAGGGAACGCCGGCGGTCGGCAGGCGGTGGCGGCGCCTGGCCCGCCGCTCCGCCGAGCGGTACAGCAGCAGTCCCGCGGCCAGCGCGGGAACGGCGATGGCGAGCAGGGTGGCGGGCGGTGCGGTGCGGGCGATGGTCCGGGCGTCGTCGCCCTGGAGGGAGGCGACGACCATCACCAGCGCCACGAGGATCGCCACGATGCTCCCCCGCTCCCGGCCGCTGGTCCGCTCGCCCAGCACCACCGAGGACAGAAGCAGCAGCAGGACCAGGCCCGAGACGAAGATGCCCTGCGCGGCGGCGATGGGGAGCGTACGGTAGACGGCGAGCTGGGCCGCGAACCCGGCGGCCAGCGCGAGCGAGCCGCCGATCCACAGCGGGCTGCTGAGCAGATGGCGGACGACCCGGGCGGGCTGACGAGTGCTCAGTGCGGGCAGCGCGGACAGAGCGCGCTTCTCCAGCACGAAGCCGGTGCTGTACAGGACGTTGGCGAGCAGCGCGGACGCCACGCCCCACCAGAGCATCGCCCTGCTCCCTTCGCCGTAGGTGTTCGCAGATGTCCGTGGGACTCAGTGGGTCCGCGTGCGGCCTTGCGCCCCGCCTCAGGGGCTTCTTCGCCGGGCGTGGGCGAGGAGGATGGAGGCCAGGGACGGTACGTGGCAGGCGGCGCGGTCGAGGGGGCGCAGGGGCCGGGGTACGTCGTGGTAGGGCGCGCCGGCGAGGCGTATGACGTCGAAGCCGGCGGCGCCGAGGAAGCCGCGCAGGGCCCTGGCGGTGTAGAGGCGCAGATGGCCGACGACCTGGGTGCCGGGGCGGCCGTGGATCCGGCGCAGGCTCACCTCCGAGAAGACGGGCTGGACCCCGGCGAGCAGGAGTCCGCGGTTGTACCAGGCGGCGAGGTTGGGGGTGGAGAGCATGAGGTGGCCGCCGGGGCGCAGCACGCGGTGGAGTTCGTCCAGGGCGGCATCCGGGTCGACGAGATGCTCGATGACCTCGCTGAAGAGGACGGCATCGGCGGAGCCGGTGGCGAACGGCAGCCCGCCGTCGGTCAGTTCGCCGCGTACGGCACAGGGGATACGGGTGGCGGCGCGGCGCAGTGCGTCCTGGGACCAGTCGATGCCGATCAGGCGGTGGCCGGCCAGCACGTTCGCGGCGGTGGCGGCCGCGGTGCCGTCGCCGCAGCCGATGTCCAGGACGGTCGCGGGCGGGGTTCCGCCGCGTACGGGGCCGAGGGCGCGGGCCAGCAGCCGGGCCTGCCGTCGGCTGCGGGCGGTGCCGGACGCCACGGGGACGTCCGGGTTTTCGTAGAAGTCCCGTAGTCCGGCGGGGGGACGGGCCGTGGTGGCGGGCTGGTTCGCGGCGTCGGGGCGCGGCCCGGCGCCCGGCCGGGGCGTCATCGGGCGTCTCCTTCGGTGGCGGCGAGGGAGTCGGCGAAGAGCGCGCCGAGCCGGGCGCCGGCCGCCTCGTCCAAAAGGGCGTGCGACCAGCGCAGCGCCAGTTGGATACGGCCGCCGACGGACACGGTGGTGACGGTCAGCCCGCGCGGCATCCGGGCCGGCGCGGAGAACCACACCGCGGTCGGCCGCCCGGCGTCGCCGAAGTCCAGGGGGTAGGGGATGCGGCCGATGTTGGACAGGAGCGTGGTGGAGGTCCAGGGGGCGGCGGCGGTGCGGAGCGTGCGGGTGAGGGCGCCGCGGATCCCGATGGGCAGCACCGGCAGGGTCAACAGGGTCGCGGCCAGGCCGAGTTGTGAGCCGGGGACGGATTTGAGGGCGCGGGTGCGGGCGGCCGTGCGGCGCAGCAGACGCGCCACCGCGCCGGGGTCGGGCGGATCGGCGGAAAGCAGCTCGGCGTCCCGGCGTTCCTCGGGTCCGAAGCCGACCTGGACCAGCCGGGTGCCGTTGCCGATGGGCATCTCGCTGCCGCGCGGCCGGTCGTCGACGGGCATGGTGACGACGACCGGCGCGAGGGGCCGGCCGTGTCGCCGGTTCCAGCGGGCGATCGTGAGGCAGGTGGCGACGAGGAGCTGGTCGTTGACGGTGTACGGGGCCCGGCCGCCGACGCGCGGCGGCCGCGCCGGTACGGGCAGTTCGGTGATCAGCATGCCGTTGTGGGGGGCGTCGGCGTGCGGGCCGCCGCCGGTGTCGGGGGCGATGCGGGCCGGGCGGGCGAGACCGGGCCCGGCGCCCGCCACGCGGTCGTCGGGCCGGGCCGGCCGGTCCGTACGGGTCTCGGGGGCGCGTACGGGCGGCGGGGCGGGGGAGTTGTCGGCGCCGCCGTACAGCTCGGCGGCGGTGGCCAGTACGCGGAGGCAGGCGGGGCCGTCGAGTGCGGTGTGGTTGATGGTCAGGAGGAGGACGGTGCCGTCCGCCGCGTCGCGGCGGCGCTCGATCACCTCTAGCCGGATGGGCGGTGCGGAGTCCAGGGGCGGGCAGTCGGCGAGGGCGCGTGCCCGGGCGCGTACGAGGGCGTCGGGGCCGGGGGGCGGAAAGGCGACGGGATCGGTGTCGGGGGCGGCGGTGAGCTGCCATGCGTAGCGGCGGTGCCACCAGCGGACCGGGGCCTGCCGCATCAGGATGCGCGGGTGGCGGGACAGCGCCCGGTGGAAGGCGGTGCGCAGCCGCTCGTGGTCGACCCGGCCCGGCAGATGCACCTCGATGTGCACGGTCTCCGGTTCGTCGTCCCCCAGGCAGTGCCGGGAGATCTCGTCGACGACGGGGAAGGGGAGGCGGGTGGCGGCGGGTTGGCGGGCGGCGGGGACGGCGGTGGCGTCCCGGTCCTCGGGCTCCTGGCGGGGCGGCTGGTGCAGTGCGGTCATCGTTCGGTCTCCTCCCCGCTGCGCGGCGGCCCGGGCGGCCGCTGCCGGTCGGCCCAGTCGGGGCCGGCGCCCGGCGCCCGCCCCCTGGCCTGGATCGGTCGCCCGACGTCCGGATTCACGTCGGGCGCCGGCCGTGCCACGTCCCGCGCACGCCGGGGCAGCGGGGGAGGGGACGCAGGGGCGGACGGGGCGCCGGGATCCGCGTGCGTGCCCTCGGCCGGCGCCGGTCCGGGCGGCCCCGGCTCGGCCCCCGGGCCAGGCCCCGGTCCGTCGGTCGCGCCGGCCGCCGGCACCGTCACCACCGCCGCCGCCAGCGCCACCAGCGCACATCCCTGCGCCAGGGCGCTGAACGCCCCCTGGTCCGCGGCGATCGGCTCCCCCGCCCCGATGGCCGCCGTGATTCCCGCGGCCGCCATGGCCGAGAACGCCAGCGGCACCAGCAGCCCCGGCCGAAGCCGCGCCGCCACCGCCAGCAGCGGGACGACCACGGCGAACGGCCCCGAAGCCATGGCCACCACGGCCGTCAGCGCCAGCACGCCCAGCACCCACGACGGCGCGGGCGGCACCACCAAAGCGGGCGACGGCGTCCGCGGGGTGCGCCGTACGAGCGCCGAGGCGACGAGCAGCAGCACGCCCGCCGCGCCGCCGAGGAGCCCCAGGTCATAGCTGGTGGCCGGGGCGTAGGAGAGCTCGACGGTGCCGCCCGCGCCGGCCGGGACGAGGAATCCCTGCTGCCAGCCGTCCAGCCGGACCGGGGTCAGCGCCCGGCCGTCGAGGGACGCGTGCCAGCCGTCGTTGACGTTCTCGTACATCTGGAGATAGACGGCCGTGCCCGCCCCGACGGAGACCGTACGGCGGTCTCCCGCCCAGTCCTCGGCGGTGACCTTGCGGGCCGGCCGGCCGCCGGCGGCCGCCGGGGCCGCGGCTTTCCCCGTGCTCAGCGTGACATCCGTCAGCGCCAGCGGCCCCTGGTCCCCCGCCTCCACGCGGTGCCGGCCCGCGGGCAGTTCCAGCCGCCCGTCGCGCTGTTCGCCGGCGCACAACTCCACCGTGACAGGCCGCCGTTCGGTGAGGTCGCGGACGTGGCCCGAGGCCTTGGTGGCGTGCAGCACGCCGTCGACGGCGAGCATCGGCCCCTGGCCGCAGCCGACCGAGAAGCGCTTCCCGGCGGCGGGGCGCGGGGTGCGGTACGCGTCCAGGGCGGGGAGGTAGACCTCGCTGAGCCCGACCGGCAGTTGCAGGGCCTGGCCCGCGACGGGGTTGTGCAGGGTCAGCGGCTTGACCTTGCTGATGGTGATGTCGAGGCGGTCGGTGGTGATCGGGTCGAAGCGGGCCTGGCCGTTCTCGTCGACCCCGGCGGTGGCCGCGCCGTGCGGGGAGTTGATCAGGATCTGTTCGGGCCGGGTGGAGATGCCGCCCGCCGCGGCCAGCACGATCTGGTCGATCTTCTTCTTGCCGGGCCAGCGGAGATGGAGGGTGGGACGGTCGCCGGCGATCCAGGCGGTCGTCAGGTCGCCGTCGACGAGGTTGCGGGGGCTGAGCGACTGCCCGAAGCCGAAGCTGGTGGAGTCCGCGGTGGCGGTGATCCGGTCCTTCTGCTCGGGCGCGACGGTGTCCAGCAGCCGGTCGAGTTCGGGTCCGGGGACGGCCAGCGCCTTGCCGGAGACGGCGTAGGGCGCGCTCGCGTCCGTACGGAACTGGCGGTGCAGGCCGGTTTCGGCGGAGACCGGGGAGAGGCCGCCGGGGTCGCTGCCCCGGTGCAGGGAGAAGGTCCGGTCGGCGGCGTCGGAGCGCCCCGCGTCGGTGGGGAGCTGGAGCAGACGGGTGACCTGGACGCCGGGGACGGAGATCTCGCGGAAGCCCGCGCCGGAGAGGCCCGCGCGCGGCGTCTGCGAGCCCAGAATGGTGATCTTCAGCCATTTCGCGGTGCCGGCGGGCGCCTTGACCTGCTGCTTCGTGCCGTCCGGCCGCAGGGGGGACTCGACGTTGCCGCGGTCGGTCGCCACCCGTACGGACGTCGGGGCGGCCCGCAGCCCATCGCCGGGCAGCGGGGTGAGGGAGAGCGAGGACGGGACCGGGGCGGGCCGGGTGAAGGCGATCCGCACCCACTGGCCGACGGGGTCGCCCGCGCTGCCCTCCGCCCAGGCGGTGTCCGGGTTGCCGTCGAAGGCGTTCACCGGGTCGTACTGGGGGAGGTGGAAGAGCCAGTTGCCGCTGGTGGAGGCGGTGACCGAGGAGGCGCCGCGCAGCACGGCCGTGGTCTGGTGAGCGATGCCGGAGGTGGGCAGGATCTGCCGGGGCGGGCGGCCGGGGTCCTGGACGCTGTCGGGGTGGTTGGTCTCCTCGGCCGTGTACGTATACGACGTGTTGCTGTTGACCAGGCCGAAGCGGGTGTCCGCGCGACGCAGTCCGTCGGCGGTCAGCTGGAGCGGCACGGTGCCGAGGCCGGGGTGGTTGTCGCCGGTCAGTACGGTGGGCCGGTCCCGCAGTGCGGGGTCGGCGGACAGCTGGAGCAGGGACTCGGGGCCGCCGCTGAGCTGGGCGGTGTCGGCGACGGCCTTGGCGGTGACCGGGCCGGGCACCGGGGTGTCCTGCGGCCGGTAGATCTCGACCGCGCGTTGGCGCGGGTAGAGGCCCTGGATCTGGAGCGGCGTCTCTGCGGGGATCCGGCCGCTGGTGGTCAGCGGGCCGAAGGCGGCCACCTTGCGGTAGCCGGAGGCCTCCAGGGTGCGGATGACGGTCGCCGGCGGGACGTAGCCGATCTGGTCGGGGTCGAGGTCGTTGCGCACGACGACGTCGTGGAGGCCGGCCCGGCCCAGGAAGTCCCGCAGTCCGGGGACTTCGGCGCCGGTCATCAGGGCCTGCTCCACGGCGTCCAGGGCGCGGCGGGAGCCGGGGGTGCCGAAGGGGACGAAGTCGCGCTGCGCCCAGGGGGATTCGGCCAGGACGTCGAGGGGTTCGTCGATGGGGGAGCCCCAGGTGTAGATGCCGTGGGCGGTGGCGGGGACGACCAGGGCGCGGCTGTGGGGGGTGTGGGTCCGCAGCCAGCCCGCCGTCTGCTCCCAGTAGCCGGGCAGCTTGGTGAAGGCGCCGGGCTGGAGGACGGTGCCGGTCAGGAAGGGGAGGGCGAGGGCCGGCAGGATCAGTACGGCGGTCAGCAGCGGGAGCCGGCGGCGGCCGGGGACCCGGCGGGTGCCGCGCCGTTCGCCGGCGGACCGGAAGGCCTTCGGCACGGCGAACGGCTGCCGCACGGCGAGCAGATGCGCCAGGCCGAGGGTGAGGGCCAGGGCCAGGCCCGGGGTGAATTTGTAGATGTTGCGGAACGGGCGGAGCCAGCCGTTGAGCCAGTCCTGCCAGGTGCCGTGCACGGGGCCGCCCAGCGCACCGCCGTATCCGGCCAGTGCGATCAGCGCGACGGCCAGCACGGTCAGCAGCAGCCAGCGGCGCTCGGGCAGATCGCGGCGGGCCAGCCCGGCCAGTCCCAGGGCCGCGGCCAGAGCCGAGCCCAGCACCGCGAAGGCGTTGGCCGTCATCGTCCAGCCGGCCGGCAGCCAGGGTTCGCCGAAGTTCAGATACCCGACCCAGTTGCCCGCGCCGCGCAGCAGTTCGGTGGCGGACATGGTGCCGGTGGTGGTGTCCGCCTGCTCGATGAACGGCATGAAGTTCTCGCCGTGCAGGCCCAGGAGGAGCAGCGGCACCACCCACCAGGCGGTGGCCAGTACGACGCCGGGCAGCCACCAGGCGAGCAGTGCCCGGCGGCGGGGGCCCGTACGGGAGAGCAGATAGAGGCCGGCGGGTAACAGGGAGGCCAGCGTCGAGGCCGCGTTGACGCCGCCCATGAAGGGGATCAGCAGCGCCGAGCGGGTGGCCGCGATGCGGGCGCCGGTCCCCGGGTTCGTCAGCGGCAGCAGCACCCAGGGCAGCAGCGCGCCGGGGAGCGCGGCGGCGGAGGTGGAGCCGATGACGATGGTGAAGGTCGGCCACAGGGCGTAGCAGGCGGCGGCGAACAGCCGGGTGGGCGGGGCGCCGAAGCGCAGCCGTTCGGCCAGCCGCAGCGCGCCCCAGAACGCGACGGTGACGATCAGCGACATCCACAGCCGCTCGGCCAGCCACACGGGGAGGTGCACCAGATGCGTCAGGCCGTAATAGGGGAGGGTGGGGAAGGCGTAGCCGAAGTACTGGTCGGCGATGCCACCGAAGCCCGCCCGGTCGTGCCACAACTGCCCCAGGTCGGCGAGGAACTTCCAGGGGTCGCTGGTCACGCCCAGTTTGGTCTCGAAGGTCATCTTCCCCGGTGAGGGGGCCAGGAAGCCGGCCAGGGCGAGCGCCCAGAACGCGAACAGCCAGCGCCTGCCCCGGGGTCGGCCCGGTGGTGGGGCGGCCGGGGTGGGCGTGGGAGTGCCGCCGGTCGAGGGCGATCCCGGCGCCATGGACATCCCGGGCGACGGGGTCGGCTGAGGTGTCTGAGAGGGCTGGGACGTCTGGGTCATGGCAACCGCCGGAGGATGAGGAGAAGGTTCCAGGTGGCGACTTCCCTCACGCCCGGGAGGCGGGGGATGGTCTCGGCGAGGAACGGCGCGTAGCGGGAGCGGGCCGACAGGACGGCGACCTCTTCGCGGGCCCGCACCTGGCGCAGGGTGCGGCCGATGTGGACGGCGAAGAGGTTCTCGCCCAGGGTGTGTTTGGCGGGCCGGCCGGTGCGCCGCAGGTAGCGGGCGCGGGCCCGTTCGGCGCCCAGGTAGTGCCAGGGCGCCGTCTCGTGGCCGCCCCAGGGGGACAGCCAGTTGGTGAAGGAGACATAGATCAGCCCGCCGGGGCGGGTGACCCGGATCATTTCGCTCAGGAACGTCCCCGGGTCGGCGACATGCTCCAGGACGTTGGAGGAGAAGCAGATGTCGGCGGCGCCGTCGGCGAGCGGCAGCAGATAGCCGTCGGCGACCACCGCGCCTTCGGGGACGCGGCCGCGGGCGGTCAGCTCGGCCGTATCGGGCTCGAAGAGCAGGCCCTGGGCGCCGCGCCGCCGGAACTCCTCGGTGAAGTGGCCGCTGCCGCCGCCGACATCGACGACCACCGCGCCCTTCAGCGGGGCATGGCGCTCCACCTGGTCGGCGGCGTCCCGGGCGAGCAGCGTGTAACAGCGTTCCGGTTCGCTCTGCTCGCGCAGAAAGGCGCGGAAGAGGGCGTAGGACCTGCGCAGCGAGGGGTCACGCACCGGGGCCTCACCGCCCGGGGGGAGCGGCGAGGAAGGCCTCCGCGGCGACCGCCCGGAAGCTGCTGACCGTGTTGCTCCACCGGAAGCGGGCGGCGCGCGCTTCCGCCGCGCGGCCGAGGGCGTCGCGGCGGCGGGCGCTGAGCGCCAGGGTGCACCAGTGCGCGGCGAAGGCGCTCTCGCCGCGGGCCAGCAGTCCGGTGACGCCGTCCGCCACGGAATCGCGCAGTCCGGGGATGTCGAAGCCGACGGCGGGGGTGCGGCGGGCGGCGGCCTCCATGACCACCAGCCCCCAGCCCTCCACCAGCGACGGATGCAGCAACAGCCAGGCGGAGCACAGGAGTTGATGCTTGCGCTGTTCGGAGACATGGCCGGTGAACGTGACGTCCGGGCCGGCCATCGCCGTCAGCCGCGCCCGCTCGGGGCCGTCGCCGACGATGACCAGCCGGCCGCCGGTCACCGGACGGACCCGCTCCCACAGCCGCAGCAGCAGATCGATCCGCTTGTACTCGACGAGCCGGCCCATGGCCAGGAAGAGCGGTTCCGGGGCCTTGGGGACGAGCGGCCCCGGCTCCTCGACGCCGTTGTGGACCAGCCGGATGCGGTCCCCTTCCACGCCGAGCCCGCGCAGCGCGGACGCGGTCGAGCCGGAGACCGCGACCATCAGATTGCGGCGGTGGGTGCCGGCCAGCGCCCAGCGCTCCAGCCCCCGGCCCACCCGGGCGGCGGGCCGCGGATAGCGCATCTCCCACAGGTCCGTATGGACGTGGTTGACCAGGCACAGGGTGGGGCCGCGGTGCCACAGCGGCGCGAGGTACGGCATGCCGTTGCACACCTCGACCAGCAGATCGCAGGCGCCGGCCCGGCGGGTCAGCTCCCGTGGTGCGCGCAGGAAATGACCGGCGTCGCCGCCCGCGGAGATCGCCCGGTAGCCGCGGGCGGGGGTGCCTCCCCGCTCGGGGGGCACCGGTCCGCCGCACACCAGCGTGACCTGGTGGCCGTGCGCGGTGAGCCCGTCGGCGATCCTGTCCACCAGCAGCTCGGAGCCGCCGGCGGCGGGGTTGCCCAGGTCGCGGCGGGCGAGAAAGACGATACGGCGGGGGAGCGGGGACGGCCCGAGGGCGGCCGGACCGGAGGCGGCCGGACCGGAGCGGGGCGGGCTGGAGAGGGGCGGTCCGGAGGGGGCGGGGAGGGGCGGGGACGGTGGCGACAGATGCTGCGGGGACGGTTGTACGTGCTGGGGCATGGGTGCTCCAACTCGTCTCAGGGTGCGGTACCAGCGGTGGGGGACGTACTGCGTGCTGAGTCGTGCGGGGCGGTGCGGGGGACGGCGCGGGGCGGTGCTGGGCGGTGCGGGTGGTGCGTGGGTGGTGCCGGTGTGGGGTGGACAGTTTTCGCCGCGCGGCTCGCCGCGGCTACTCACCGGAGTGACAAAAACCCGGTCCCATGGGACTGACGGTTCATCACTTCGCTCAGGATCGGCCGCCCGGCCTCCTCCCACGCACCACCAGCACCACCCCCACCAGCGCCAGCACCCCGCCCGCCGCCGCGGCACCCACCGGCAGCGTCCCGCTCACCAGCGCCAGCTTGTCGCTGTCGGCCTTGGCCAGCCGCACCTGCGCCCGCTGCGTGGCGGGCGTGAACTCGAGATGGTCGCCGCGCAGCAAGGTCACCGCGTCACGCCGGGCGCCGGGTGCCCGCAGCGTCTTCAGCGGCGAGATCGCGGCACTGATGATCCGCCCCGTACGCCGGTCGACGACCACCTCGATCCCGGAATTGGCGTACCACTCCTCGGCCTGGATCTGCCCCTGCTCCGGACGGCCGACCAGCTTGCCCGGCACCTGCCTGCTGCCGGTCCTCGTGGCCGGCACGGTCCCGGTGAAGCGATAGCCCGCATACCCCTGGATCGTCTTCGTACCGGCGAAGCGGAGCGGGACGGCCGCGCCCAGCGTGTTGTCCCACCACCGATAACTCTTCTTCTGCACATCGAAGGGGAACTTGAGGTACGCATCGCCGTCGAAGCGGGTGGGCGCCTCCTGGCAGCAGTGCACCGGGGCGTTGCTGCGCCGGTCGGTGACCCAGCGCTCGGTGGTCCACTGGAACGCCTTGCGCGGATCCTTCAGGGCCAGCGTCTGCGGCGTGTCGACCGTTGTGGACACGTCCCACACCGCCCGGCCGCTCTCCTCGCTCGCCGCGACATCGCCCAGCACATGCCGGGTGATGGTGATCTTCTGCCGCTTACGGGTCGTCAGCGCCCCGGTGTCGAAGTAGCTGCCGGTGCCGGTGAAGACCGTGGTGACATCGACATCGACCGGTGTGACCTTGGCCCGCGGCGTGACGTACCAGGCCAGCAGGGGCGCCAGGACCAGCAGGAACACGCCGATTCCCAGCAGGATCAGCGAGAGGGGCGAGGCGGTACGGGCGGCGGTGGCCGCGGCGGCGGGTGTGCCGGATTCGGGCATACGAGCACTCCTGGAAGCGGTGAGGGGAACACGCTCTGGTGCACGTGCGGCGGCGCCGGCGGGTCCGGGGCGCCATGGGCCGGGAACGTAAGGGAACTCTTGACAGCCAGTCAATGCCCTTCCACACTCGGCAGGCACCACGACTGCCGTGGTGCCGCGCTGTGGGACGCGGCACCGAGCAGGCCCCGATCCGTACCCGGCGACCCGTACGCCATGGGGCCGTGCCGTGTGCCGTACCAGCCTCGACGGGGACCGGCCAGGGTCCCCGGCATCGACGAAGGGCTCGCCGCGCCATGCACCGAACGCTCGCCGCCGCACTGACCGCACTGGCCGCCGCCGCCCTCGCCGTCGGTGCCGCGCTCGGCATCGTCGCCGCCCTGGACGCCACCCCCCGGCAGCCCAATGTGCCGCTGGTGACCTTCGACCGGACCGGCGAATAGGACGCGCCGGACATGCGCAGGAGGGCCGGGCCATGGTGACCGCCTTACGCTCCGCCTGGCGGGAGGTCCCGCCCTGCCAGGTGCGCCGCTTCGCCGCCCTCGCCCTGGACGAGGTGCCCGCGCTGGCCGAGGGCATCCTGCGCGAGATCCGCCACGCATACCCTCAACTACCGCTGATTCCCGATGAGTTCGGCGAACCCCGCGCCCTGGTCGGCATCCGGCAGTCCCTCGAGCACTTCGTCGAGCACATGACCGCGGGACTGGACCGGCCGCACGTCCACCCCCGGGTCTTCCAGGAATTCGGCCGCGGCGAGGGCATCCAGGGCCGCAGCCTCGACGCCCTCCAGGCCATCTACCGGCTGGGCGTCAAACTGGCCTGGCGGCGGCTCGCCGAGATCGGCCAGGAGGTCGCCATCCCGGCACCCGCGATGTACGAACTCGCCGAGTCGGGCTTCGAGTACCTCGACGGGCTGGTCGCCGAATCCGTACGCGGCTACGCCGAGGCCGCCGCCCGCCAGGCCGGGGAGCGGCTGCGGCTGCAACGCCGCCTGATGGAGCAGCTGTTCGCGAGCGCCGCCGGCACCGCAAGGCGCGCCGCCCGCACGGGGCCGGGCGGCGGCGCGGCGGCCCCCACCGCCGCCCGCGGCTCCCTCGCTCCGCTCGCCGAACGCGCCGCCCGCATCGGCTGGCCGCTGCCCGAACGCGTCGCCGTCGCGGTCCTGCTGCGCCCGGCCCGCGAGGCGGTGGCGCCCGCCGTCGCCTCCGACGTCCTGCTGGACATGGAGTGCGAACGGCCCCGGATGGTGGTCCCCGAACCGGACGCCCCCGGGCGGCGCGAGCTGCTGGCCCGCGCGGCGGCCGGCTGGTCGGGCGCCATCGGGCCCGCCGTACCGCTGCTGGATGCCGCCAAGTCGCTGCGCTGGGCCGGGGCCGCGGTCGACCTGACGGAGCGCGGACTGCTGCCCGCGGGCGAACTGCTGCAGTGCACCGAGCACACCGAGGCGCTGGTCCTGCTGCCGCCCGAGGAACTGATCGAGGACCTCACCCGCCGCCGCCTCGCCCCGCTGACCCGCTGCGGCCCCACCCACGCCCGCCGCCTCGCCGAAACCCTCCTCGCCTGGCTGGAGACCCGCGGCGGCGCCCCCGAGGTGGCCGCCCGGCTCGGCGTCCACCCGCAGACCGTGCGCTACCGGCTGCGCCAGATACGGGAGTTGTGGGGCGCCGAGGTGGACGACCCGGACCGCCGCTTCGAGCTGGAACTGGTGTTACGGGCGCGACGGCTACGGGGCGAGCTCAGCTAGCGCCCGGCGCCGTGTGCGTGACCAGCGCCTCCATGCCGTCGAGGATGCGGGCCAGCCCGAACTCGAAGATGCTCTCCAGGTTCACCGTGTCCTCCTTCGTCCCCGCCATCGCCGCGTACATGGGGTACGCGCCGGACGTGAGGATGCCCTCGAACTCCGGCCCCATCGCCGCCATCCACTGGTCCTGGTCCATCCCGGTCTCCTGCTCGGCATCGAGGTCGTCCTCGAAGCCGGCGGCGGTGGCCTGCACAAAGCTCAGCATCGTGATGGCCATGTGGATCAGCGTCACCGGGTCCATTCCCACGACCCGTGCCATGGTCCATTCGATCAGCGCCATCGCCCGGGGCATCGGCTGCGGCCGGCTGACCGACAGGTACTGGGCCAGCCAGGGATGCCGCCGGTAGAGCTCCCACTGGAGCCGCGCGCCCGCCTCCATCCGGTCGCGCCAGCCGTCCGGCGCCGGATCGGGCAGCCGTACGTCCTGGAACGCCGCGTCCGCCATCAGCAGCACCAGCGCGTCCTTGTTCGCCACATGCCGGTAGAGCGCCATCGACGACACCCCGAACTCGGCGGCGACCCGGCGCATCGACAGTGCCCGCAGCCCCTCCACGTCGGCGACCTTGATCGCGGCCCGTACGACGCGGTCGCGGCTCAGCCCGGCGTCGCCCTCGCGCGGCCGGCGCTCACGCGGACCCTCGCCGCGGGCGGCTCGCTGCGGCGGTGGCTCGGCGACCACCGTCCCCACGCCCGGCACGGCCCGCACGGCTCCCTCCTGGCGCAGCGTCGTCAGCACTTTGGTGGCGGTCGCCATCGCCACGCCCCACTCCTGGGTGATCCGCCGGGTCGACGGCACCCGGTCGCCCGGCGCCAGCTCGCCCGAGTCGATACGGCGCCGGATCTCCTCGACGATCCGGCGGAACGGCGGCGGTTCGGGCTGCGCCACGGGGCATCCTCCGTACTAGTGCACCAGGGCCAATTCACAGGCCGTGAGCGTAACAGCGGGCGCACCACCGACGCCTTGCGCCGACTGGCGCACTAGTGTGATGCATCTCCAACTCCCTTTTCTTGCCTGCCGTTTGCCGCGTAAACACGCCCTGCTTACGGTGTCACTCATGTCGTTTACCCCGTACACATCCTCCCGCGCACCCGAGCCGCCGGCCGGCCGCCGCGAGTGGACCGCGCTCGGCATCCTCCTGCTGCCCTGCCTGCTGATCTCGATGGACGTCTCGGTGCTCTACTTCGCGGTGCCGTTCCTGACCCAGGAGCTGAAGCCCAGCGGCGTCCAGCAGCTGTGGATCCTGGACGTCTACGGCTTCGTCCTGGCCGGCCTGCTGATCACCATGGGCGCGCTGGGCGACCGCATCGGCCGCCGCAGACTCCTGCTCTCCGGGGCCCTCCTCTTCGGCCTCGCCTCCGGACTCGCCGCGTACGCCCGGAGCGCCGAAATGCTCATCGCCGCACGGGCGTTGCTCGGCATCGGCGGCGCGACCCTGATGCCGTCCACCCTCGCCCTGATCCGCAACCTCTTCCACGACGCCGGACAGCGCGGCAAGGCGATCGCCATCTGGTCGGCGGCCACCATGGGCGGCATCGCGGTCGGGCCGGTGCTCAGCGGCGTGCTGCTGGAGCACTTCTGGTGGGGCTCGGTGTTCCTGATCAACACGCCGGTGATGGTGCTGCTGCTGGTCTGCGGGCCGTTGCTGCTGCCGGAGTTCAAGAATCCGGCGGCCGGCCGCTTCGATCTGCCCGGCTCGCTGCTGTCCCTCCTCGCCATGCTGCCCTTCGTCTACGGCATCAAGGAGATCGCCCGCGACGGCTTCACCGCGAGGTCCGTCATCGCCCTGGTCATCGGCCTGCCGGCCGCCGCGGCCTTCGTCCACCGCCAGCGCACCGCCCGCCACCCCATGCTCGACCCCGAGCTGTTCCGGCACCGCGGATTCAGCGTCTCGGTGCTGATGAACCTGCTGGCGATGTTCGCGCTCGTCGGCTGCGCGGTCTTCTTCACCCAGTACCTGCAGTCCGTACGGGGCATGAGCCCGCTGGAAGCCGCGCTGTGGAATCTGCTGCCGACCCTCGCGGTGGGCGGGATGGCGCCCTTGGCCGCGGTGCTGGCCCGGCGGATGGACCGGGCGTACGTCATCGGCCTGGGGTTCGTCATCGCGGCCGGCGGCTTCGCCTGGCTGTCCGGGCTCGAGCCGGGCTCGGCCCTCTGGTACGTCCTGGTCGCCTCGGCGGTCTATGCCGGGGGCCTGATGATGGTGGTGTCGCTCAGCAACGAACTGGCCATCGGCGTTGCCCCGCCGGAGCGGGCAGGCTCGGCCTCGGCGGTGCTGGAGTCGGGCACGGAGCTGGGCGGCGCGCTGGGCATGGCGATCCTGGGGAGCGTCGGGAGCGCGTTCTACCGGTCCGGCATGGGCGATGCGCTGCCCGCCGGGCTTCCCCCGGCGGCGGCCGATGCGGCGCGCGAGACGCTGGCCGGTGCGGCGGCGGTGGCCGGCCAACTGCCGGGCCGGGCGGGCGAGGCGCTGCTGACCGCGGCCCGCGCGGCCTTCGCCGACGGACTGCGGGCGGCGGTGCTGGGCGCGGCGGGCGTGATGGTGTGCGCGGCGGTACTGGCGGTGGCGCTGTTGCGCGCGGTGCGGACGGCGGAGGGTGCGGAGAACGAGACGGCCGTCAGCGACCCGGCCGCCACAACCGTCACGTCCGCCCCCGAGGCCCCCGTCAGCTGAAGTCGAACTCCCCGGTCCGGGTCCGCTTCAGCTCGAAGAACTTGTCGTAACCGGCCAGGAGTCGGGCGCCGTCGAAGACCCGTACCGCGTCCTCGCCCCGCGGGATCGCCATCAGGACCGGGCCGAAGAACGCGACCCCGTCGATGTGGATCGTGGGCGTCCCGACGTCCTCGCCGACCGGGTCCATGCCCTGGTGGTGGCTCTTGCGCAGCGCGTCGTCGTAGGTGTCCCGCTCGGCGGCGCGGGCCAGCTCCACCGGCAGCCCGGCCTCGGCCAGCGCCTCCTCGATGACGGTCGCGGTGTCCTCGCGGCCGTCGTTGTGGATCCGGGTGCCGAGCGCGGTGTACAGATCGCGCAGCACCTCCTCGCCGTGCTCCTGGGCGGCCGCGATGCACACGCGCACCGGGCCCCAGCCCGCATCCAGCAGATCGCGGTACTTCTCGGGCAGGTCCTCGCGGCCCTCGTTGAGCACGGACAGGCTCATCACCCGGAAGCGCAGATCCAGGTCACGGTGCTTTTCGACCTCCAGGATCCAGCGGGAGGAGATCCAGGCGAACGGGCAGATCGGGTCGAAGTAGAAGTCGACGGTGTGGCGGGCGGGGTTCTGGGGCGTCATGCGGATCAGACTAGAGCGCCGCGGAGCCCGCCACCTGGGACATTCGCCCCCGGCGTTCCTGGGCCATTTCCTGCCCGGGGGCCGCCCGTGCGCTACTCCGGCGCGATACCCAGCATCCGCTGGAGCAGCTGCTTGAGGAGCGTGCGCTCGGCGACGGTCAGCTGGCCCAGCGGCTCGCGGGCGAAGTCGAGGGAGGTGCGCAGCCGTTCGGCCGTACGCGCGCCCTCGGCGGTGGGGGCGGCCAGCTTGACGCGGCGGTCGGCCGGGTCCGGGCGGCGCTCCACCAGGCCGCGGGACTCCAGGCGGTCCACGATCCCGGTGACATTCGACGGCTCGCACTTCAGCCGCTGGGCGACCTTGCGCATGGGCAGCGGCTCGATGGAGAGCAGGCTGAGCACCCGCGCCTGCGCGCCGGTGAGGGAGTGCTCGGCCGCGGCGTGCTCGTACTCCTCGTAGTACCGGGCGACGACGGTGCCGATCAGGTCGACGACCTCGACGGTCAGGGAGTCTGCGCGCGCTGTCATGACACCAGGATACCCAATTGCTTGACAACATGAAATATCGAGGAGCATCATTGTTTCAGTACATGAAACATCGAGCCTGAGGTATTCGGGCCGAAGCAAGCTGGAGGATCGCGCTCATGTCCGCACTGCCCGCAACCGGCCGCGAATGGCACCTCATCGCCCGCCCGCACGGCTGGCCCACCCCGGACGACTTCGCGCTGCGCGAGGCCGCGGTCCCCGAGGTCGGCGAGGGCCAGATCCTCGTCCGCAACCAGCACTTCTCCGTCGACCCGTACATGCGCGGCCGGATGAACGACGTGAAGTCCTACGTCCCGCCGTTCCGGCTCGACCAGCCGATGGACGGCGGCGCGGTGGGCGAGGTCATCGCCTCGCGCGCCGAGTCGATCGCCGTCGGTGACCACGTCCTGCACGGCCTGGGCTGGCGCGAGTACGCGGTCCTGGACGCCACGCGCGCCGCCAGGATCGACCCGTCGCTGGCCCCGATCACCGCCTACCTGGGCGTGCTCGGCATGCCGGGCCTGACCGCCTACGCCGGCCTGCTGGAGGTCGCCTCCTTCAAGGAGGGCGACGCCGTCTTCGTCTCCGGCGCGGCCGGCGCCGTGGGCAGCGAGGTGGGCCAGATCGCCAGGCTCAAGGGCGCCTCCCGGGTCATCGGCTCGGCCGGCTCCGACGAGAAGGTCAAGCTCCTGGTGGAGGAGTACGGCTTCGACGCCGCCTTCAACTACAAGCACGGCGACGACGTCATGGGCCAGCTCAGGGCGGCCGCGCCCGAGGGCATCGACGTCTACTTCGACAACGTCGGCGGCGACCACCTCGAGGCGGCCATCTCCGCCCTCAACGTCCATGGCCGGATCGCGGTCTGCGGCATGATCTCGATGTACAACGCCACCGAGCCGAGCCCCGCCCCGCGCAACCTCGCCATGGTGATCGGCAAGCGCCTGCGCATGCAGGGCCTCCTGGTGAGCGACCACGCCGACCTCCAGCCGAAGTTCGTGGAGGAGGTCTCCGCCTGGATCCGCTCCGGCGAGCTCAAGTACCGCGAGACCAAGGTGACCGGCGTCGAGAACGGCGTCGAGGCGTTCCTGGGCATGCTCCGTGGCGAGAACACCGGAAAGATGATCGTGAGCCTGGAGGGATGACCCCCACGGGCCGCGCCATCGGCTGAAGCCCCTGATGGTTGAGGGTCAATGGCGGAGGGCCCACGGTGAGGCCCGGCAACCGGCGGTGGTGGGGCGGGGTGGGGGTGGGCCCGGGGGGGGGGAGGGAGCCGGAGGACTCCGCGCCTCCGCCGCCCCCTCGGCGGCCCCCCGCCCCGCCCCACCGCCCCCGTTCCCCCACCCTCTTGCCCCCGCCCGTTAGGCTCAGCGGCAAGCCGTCGCGATCCGTGGGCGCGAGTCGCGGCGAATCACAGGAGGATTTGTATGTCCATCCCGACCGTTGACGTCGTCTACACCGCCGTGGCCACCGCCGAGAACGGCCGCGACGGCCGCGTCGCCAGCGACGACGGCAAGCTCGATGTGGTCGTCAACCCGCCCAAGGAGCAGGGTGGCAGCGGCGCCGGCACGAACCCCGAGCAGCTCTTCGCGGCGGGCTACAGCGCCTGCTTCCAGGGCGCGCTCAGCGTCGTCGCCCGCCAGGAGAAGCAGGATGTCTCCGGCTCCCGCGTGACCGCCAAGGTCGGCATCGGCAAGACCGAGGCCGGCGCCTTCGGCCTCACGGTCGAGATCTCCGCCTCGATCCCCAACGTCGACGCGGACACCGCCAAGGCCCTGGTGGAGAAGGCGCACCAGGTGTGCCCGTACTCCCACGCCACCCGCGGCAACATCGAGGTCAAGCTGACCGTCGCCTGACGCGTCCGGCGGGCCTGCCGCAGAGCCCGAAGCCGAGGGCCGCACCCCAGCTGGGGTGCGGCCCTCGGCCATGAGCGGGGCGGCCCAGGTCATCCATGTGACGCAGGCCACATCGACGGCGCCTTGACGGGGCAGCCGTGTAATCGATTACGTAGGGCCTCGCACAGAATCATGGAATCGATTACACAAGCAGACGAGATCGATGGCTCGGGATCGATTGCACGGTACGGAATCGATGACCCGCCGGCCCCCGCAACGGGCCGGACACCCAACGGGCCGGCCCCGCAACGACGCGGACCGCACGAACAGGACGGCAACGGCGCCATGGCGAACATCAAAGAGGTGGCAGAGCGGGCGGGAGTCTCCGTCGCCACCGTCTCCCGGGTCCTCAACGGCCACAGCCCGGTCGCCGAGACCCGCGAGCGGGTGCTGACCGCCGTACGGGAGCTGGGCTACCGCCCCAACAACGTCGCCCGCGCCCTGCGCACCGCCCGTACCGGCGCCCTCGGCCTGATCATCAGCGACCTCACCAACCCCTTCTTCACCGAGCTCGCCGACGCCGTCGAGGACGAGGCCCGCAGCCTCGGCTACAGCCTCGTCATCGGCAACGCCGGCGAACGCCCCGAGCAGCAGGACGACTACATCCGCACCCTGCTCGACCGCCGCATCGACGGCCTGCTGGTCAGCTCCGCCGGCACCGGCTCGGCGATGCTCGGCGAGGTCGTCGGCTCCGGCACCCCGCTGGTCCTCCTCGACCGCACCGTTCCCGGCATCGACGCCCCCTGCGTACGCGCCGACGGCCGCACCGCGATGACCGACCTGGCCGCCCACCTCGCCGCCCTCGGCCGCCGCCGCCCCGCGATCATCGTCGCCCCGGCCGGCACCCCCACCGGCGAAGAGCGCCTCGAACTCTTCCGCACCGCGCTCGCCGCACACGGCATCGATCTGCCCGACGAACGCGTGGGCGCCACGGCCGACCTCCAGCACACCGGCGGCCGCCGGGTGATGAGCGACCTCCTCGACCTGCCGCAGCGGCCCGACGCGGTGCTGGCCACGGACAATCTGATGGCGCTCGGCGCGATGGACGAGCTCAAGGCGCGCGGGCTGCGGGTCCCCGACGACGTCGCGCTGGTGTCGTACGACGACGTGCCGTGGTTCGCCCACACCGACCCGCCGCTGACCGTCATCGCCCAGCCCACCCGCGAACTGGGCCGGGCCGCCGTCCACACCCTGCTGGCGCGCATCGAGGGCCGCCCGGCCGACTCGGTGCTGCTGCCCGCCCGCCTCGTGACGCGCCGCTCCTGCGGCGAGAGCGCCCCCTGACGAGCCGTACGACAAACGCGACAAACGCGAGGAACGCGTGAGGCCCGAGAGGCCCGAGAGACCCGAGGAACCCGAGGAACCGAGCAACCGGACCCCGAAGGAAGAGAGGCAGCGCATGACCGGCGTCAACGACGACGTACCGGGCGGCCGCGAACTGCTGCGCGTGGCGGGGGTGACCAAGTCGTTCCCGGGCGTGCGCGCGCTGGACGGCGTGGATCTGACCCTGCGCAGCGGCGAGGTGCACGTCCTGCTCGGCGAGAACGGCGCGGGCAAGAGCACCCTGATCAAAATGCTCTCCGGCGCCCACCGCCCCGACGGGGGCCGCATCCTGGTGGACGGCGGAGAGGGCCTCCAAGAGGTGCGGATCCGCTCCGCGCAGGACGCCGAACGCCTCGGCATCGCCACCATCTACCAGGAGTTCAACCTCGTCCCCGGTCTGACCGTCGCCGAGAACATCTTCCTGGGCCGCCAGCCGCGCACCGCCCTCGGCCTGGTCGACAGGAAGACGATGCGGGCGCGCGCCGCCCAACTGCTCGCCCGCGTACGCCTCGACGTCTCCCCGAACACCCCGGTCGCCGAACTCGGCATCGCGCGCCTCCAGATGGTCGAGATCGCCAAGGCGCTCAGCCTCGACGCCCGCATCCTGATCATGGACGAGCCGACGGCGGTCCTCACCTCCGAGGAGGTCGAGACGCTCTTCGCCATCGTCCGCGAACTGCGCGAGTCGGGCGTCGGCATCATCTTCATCACCCACCACCTCGACGAGATCGGCGCCCTCGGCGACCGGGTCACCGTCCTGCGCGACGGCCGCTCGGTCGCCGAGGTGCCCGCCGTCACCGGCGAGGACGAGCTGATCCGGCTGATGGTGGGCCGCGACATCGCCGAGCAGTACCCGCGCCGCCGCCCCGACGGGCCCGGCGCCCCGCTGCTGAAGGTCACCGGCCTGACCCGCAACGGCACCACGGCAGGCCCGGCCTTCGAGGGCATCGGCTTCGAGGTGCGCGCCGGTGAGGTCGTGGGCCTGGCCGGACTGGTCGGCGCGGGCCGCACCGAAGTCGTCCGGGCCATCTTCGGAGCGGACCGCTACGACGCCGGAACGGTCGAGATCGACGGCAAGGCGCTGGCCCGCGGCGACGTACGGGCCGCGATGCGCGCCGGACTGGGGCTCGTCCCCGAGGACCGCAAGGGCCAGGGACTGCTCCTGGACGCCTCCCTCCAGGACAACCTCACCCTCGCCCGCCTCGACCGCGACACCCGCGGCGGCCTGGTGGACCGGGCCGGCCAGCGACGCGAAGCGGCCACCGTCGCCGAGCGGCTGAAGGTCCGGATGAGCGGCCTGGCGCAGCCCGCGCGCACCCTCTCCGGCGGCAACCAGCAGAAGATCGTCATCGGCAAATGGCTGCTCACGGACACCAGGCTGCTGATCCTCGACGAGCCGACGCGCGGGATCGACGTCGGCGCGAAGGTCGAGATCTACCAGCTGATCAATGACCTGACGGCGTCCGGCCGCGCGGTCCTGATGATCTCCAGCGATCTGCCCGAGGTGCTCGGGATGAGCGACCGGGTCCTGGTGATGTCCCAGGGCCGGCTGGCCGGCGAGCTGTCGGCCGACGAGGCCACCCAGGACGCCGTGATGGAACTGGCCGTCCGGGCACCCGCAGACCACACCCACAAGAGCGCGATGGAGAGCTTCGATGTTCGCTGATACGAAGACGGCCTCCCCCGCCAAGACGGCGGGCGCGGCACCGGACCGGGACGGACCCGGGGCGTGGTTCTCCCGCGCGGTCCTGCGGAACGGCCCGCTGGGCGGCCTGATAGCCCTGGTCGTCGTCATGGCGGCGCTGTCCGGTGACTTCCTCAACGGACAGAACCTCCTCAACGTCGGCGTCCAGGCCTCGGTCACCGCGATCCTCGCCTTCGGCGTCACCTTCGTGATCGTCGCGGCGGGCATCGACCTGTCGGTGGGCTCGGTCGCCGGGCTCTGCGCCATCGTCGTCGGCTGGGCGGCCACCGACCAGGGCCTGCCCGTCTGGATCGCCGTCCTCCTCGGCCTCGCGGTCGGCGCCGCGGCCGGTCTGGTCTCCGGCGCGCTGGTCGCCTACGGAAAACTCCCCGCCTTCATCGCCACGTTGGCGATGCTCTCCGTCGGCCGCGGCCTGGCCCTGGTCATCTCCGGCGGCTCGCCGATCCCCTTCCCCGCTTCCATCGGTGCCCTCGGCGACACCCTCGGCGGCTGGCTGCCGGTCCCCGTACTCGTCATGATCGCGATGGGGCTGATCGCGGCGCTGATCCTGGCCCGCACCTATGCCGGGCGCGCGATGTTCGCGATCGGCGGCAACGAGGAGGCCGCCCGCCTCTCCGGGATCAACGTCAAACGCCGCAAGCTGGTCATCTACGCGCTGTCCGGCCTGTTCGCCGCGGTCGCCGGCATCGTCCTGGCGGCCCGGCTCACCTCCGCCCAGCCGCAGGCCGCGACCGGCTACGAACTGGACGCGATCGCCGCCGTCGTCATCGGCGGGGCCAGCCTCTCCGGCGGCTCCGGCAAGGCTTCCGGCACCCTCATCGGCGCGCTGATCCTCGCCGTCCTGCGCAACGGCCTCAACCTGCTGAGCGTCTCGGCGTTCTGGCAGCAGGTCGCCACCGGGCTGGTCATTGCGCTCGCCGTTCTCCTGGACACGCTGCGCCGCCGGAGCGCGCGATGAAGGGCCGTACGGGAGTGACCCGTGGTCCGGGAGCGCCGGTGACGCGCCGTGCGGCGGCGCTGGCCGCGACCGCGCTGGCCGCGGCGCTCGCCCTCTCCGGCTGCGACCGCGGCGGGCATACGGACCTGGGCCTGGCCCTGTCGACCATGAACAACCCGTTCTTCGTCGGCATCAAGGAAGGCGCCCAGGCCGAGGCGGACGCCCGCGGGCTGCGGATCAACATCACCGACGCGCAGAACGACCCCACCCAGCAGATCAACCAGATGGAGACGTTCACCAGCCAGAACGTCAGGGCGGCCATCATCAACCCGGTCGACTCCGACGCCGCCGTCCCGGCCGTCGGCGTCGCCAACCGCGCGAAGGTGCCGGTCATCTCCATCGACCGGGGCGTCAACGGCGGCGCGGTCGGCTCGACCATCGCCTCCGACAATGTCGCCGGCGGCCGCCTCGCCGCCCGCACGCTGGCCGCATCCCTGGGCGGCAGGGGGAAGGTGGCCTTCCTGGAGGGCCAGCCCGGCACCTCCGCCGCCCGCGAACGCGGCCGGGGCTTCGAAGAGGGCATCAGGAAGTACCCCGGCATCCAGGTCGTCGCCCGGCAGCCCGCCGACTTCGACCGCACCAAGGGCATGGACGTGATGTCCAACATGCTCCAGGCGCACCGCGACATCGCCGGGGTGTTCGCCGCCAACGACGAGATGGCGCTCGGGGCGTCCAAGGCGCTGGGCGCCCGCTCCGGCAAGGACGTCAAGGTGGTGGCGTTCGACGGCACTCCGGACGGCGTCACGGCGGTCCGCGCCGGCACGCTGACCGCCACCGTCGCCCAGCAGCCGCAACTGCTGGGCAAGCAGGCCGTGGACTGGGCGCTGAAGGCCGCCCGCGGTGAGAAGCTGCCGAAGACGGTCAAGGTGCCGGTGGTGCTGGTGACGGCGAAGAACGCCGCGAAATTCACGACAGACGGGTGAGATGAAGAAATGGGAGAGCGGCGCATGTACGACGTCCTGGTGGTCGGCTCGGCCAACGCGGATCTGACGGTGCGGGTGGAGCGGCGGCCCGGTGCGGGCGAGACCGTGCTCGGCACGGACCTGGTCGAATCGGCCGGCGGCAAGGGAGCCAACCAGGCGGCCGCCGCGGCCCGGCTCGGCGGGCGCACCGCCCTGCTGGCACGGGTCGGCGGCGATGCGTTCGGCGAACTGCTGCTGAGCGCGCAGCGCGAGGCGGGCACCGATGTCGCACCGGTCATCGTGGACGAGGCCGCCCGCACCGGCACGGCGATGATCATCGTCAGCCCGGACGGCGACAACAGCATCGTCGTCTCGCCGGGCGCCAACGCCGCCCTCACCCCGGCCGATGTGGCCGCGGCGACGCAGGTCATCGCCGACTCCTCGGTGGTCTCCCTCCAGCTGGAGATCCCGATGGAGTCGGTACGCGCCGCCGCCTCGGCCGCCGAGGACGCCGGCACCCGCGTCGTGCTCAACCCCTCCCCGGCACCCGAGGCGGCCCTGGCCCCCGAACTCCTCGCCGTCGCCGACCCGTTGGTCGTCAACGAACACGAGGCCCGTCAGCTGTCGGGGCTCACCGACGGCAAGCCGGGGGAGTGGGCGCAGGCGCTGCACGCGAAGGGCGCCCGCTCGGTGGTGATCACCCTCGGGGGCGAGGGGGCGCTGGTGCTGGACGCCTCCGGGATGAGCGAGGTCCCGGGTGTACGGGTCAAGGCCGTGGACACCACCGGTGCCGGCGACGCCTTCACCGGCGCCCTCGCCACCCGGCTGGCCCGCGGCGACGCCCTCCCCGACGCGGCCCGCTTCGCGGTGCGCGTCGGCGCCGCCGCGGTCACCAAGCCGGGCGCCCAGCCGTCCTACCCGACGCAGGCGGAACTGGAGGCATTCACCGGGGCGTGAGACGGCGGGGCGGGGACGGCGGCGTGACCACGGCCGGGGGGCGGGCGCCCGCCGCCGCGGCGGCGCGCTAGCGGGCCGGCTCGCGGTCGTAGTCGTGCCGGGCCCGCTCGACTTCGCCGAGGTGGGCGGTGGCCCACTCCGTGAGATGCGCGAACAGCGGGGCGAGGCTGCGGCCGAGCTCGCTGATCTCGTACTCGACCCGGGGCGGGACCTCCGGGTGGTAGGTGCGCACGACCAGGCCGTCGCGCTCCAGTTGCCGCAGTCGCTGGGTCAGCACCTTCGGGGTGATCCTGGTGATCCGTCGTTCCAGCTCCCCGAACCGCTGCCGGCCGTGCGCGTGGAGGGTCCACAGGATGGGTGTGGTCCACCGGCTGAAGACGATGTCCACCACCGGGCCTATGGGACAGGCCTGTTCGGGGTCGGTCGACGAGGGTGCGGTCCGGGTTGCCTTGCCGGTCATAGGGACCCCTTCGGCATAGTCACTTTCCTATAGGTACCTACTATATCGACGGTGTTAGCGTCACCGCGTCGTGGAAGAGGCCACCGCGCCCCGCGATGTTCTGCCCGCTCGGGCAGGAGCAACACGATGACCTGACACGGGAGTTGTTCATGATCGTAGTGACGGGACCGACCGGAAACGTCGGCCGGCCGCTGGTCCAGGCGCTCGCGGCAGCCGGTGAGCGGGTGACGGCGGTGTCCCGGGGGATCTCGGACGCGGACGTGCCGGAGGGCGTCATGCACCGGCGGGCGGACCTGACCGCACCGGAGAGCCTTCGGTCCGTTCTCTACGGCGCCGACGCGCTGTTCCTGCACGACGGCGGCGGCAGCGCGCACCCGTTCAGCGCCCGGGGCATCCTCGACGTCGCGAAGGCCGGCGGAGTGACGCGGATCGTGCTGCTGTCCTCCCAGGGCGTCGTCACCCGGCCGCAGTCGTCCTCCCACGGGGAGGTGGGACGGTCCCTGGAGGACGCCGTGCGGCAGTCGGGCCTGGACTGGACGATCCTGCGTCCCGCCGGCTTCCACTCCAACGCATACGCCTGGGCGGCGCCGGTCCGTGAACGGCGGGCAGTCGCCGCGCCGTTCGGTGACATCGGCCTGCCCGGCATCGACCCCGCCGACATCGCCGATGTCGCCGCCGCGGCCCTGCGCGAGGACGGTCACGCCGGGCAGGCCTACATGCTGACCGGCCCCGCCCTCAGCACACCGCGGCAGCGGGCGGCGGCGATCGGCGACGCGCTCGGCGAGAGCGTCCGGTTCATCGAGCAGACCCGCGACGAGGCCCGCGCGCAGATGCGGGAGTTCATGCCCGCGCCCGTGGTCGAGACCACCCTCGACATCCTCGGCGAGCCCACCGCCGCCGAACGGGCCGTCAGCCCCGACGTCGAGCGGGTCCTCGGCCGCGCGCCGCGCACCTTCGCCGACTGGATCGAGCGGCACGTCGGCGCCTTCCGGTAGTCGGCGCCGCGCCCGTCGCCCCCGTGCGACCCTGTCGGCCCGCCGCAAGGGGCACCGGCAGCAAGGGAGGCCGCCCGGCTCGCCCGGTGGCCGCCGCCGGTTCCCTCACCGGCCCGGCTCCCTGGGGCCGTACAGGGCGTGCTCCGCACCGGTCGTCAGCGCCCAGTAGCGGTCGCCGTAGGACCAGTGCCACCACTCGGTCGGATAGTTGACCAGGCCCGCACCGGACAGCGCGGCGCCCAGCACCCGCCGGTTGACGCGGGCGGCGGGCGTCAGGTCCGGGGCGCCGGTGTAGCAGGCATCGCCGCTCTCCTCCGGGGAGGCATTGATCGGTGTCCCCATGTCGACATATCCGCCGTCCGCCGTGACGAGGGTCAGGTCCACCGCGCCGCCCGCGCTGTGCGGCGCGATCTCCGGCGGGGACACATACCGGCTGGCCGCCCGATGAGTGCGCGCCGCGTCCCAGCCGGGGTGGACGGCGCGCAGTTCGTCCGCGTACTCCTCGAAATAGCGGCGCTGGAGCCCCGGCGGCCGGTAGCCCTCGACGATCTCCAGCCGCAGCCCGTCCGGCAGGGCCTCCTGCGCCGCCAGCAGCCGCCGCACCACGCCCTCGCGCAGACGGGCGAAGGCGCCCCGCTCGTCGTACCGTCCGTCGGCCACCAGGAGCGCGGGCGCCGCGGTCCGCACGTCCACCAGGGCCTCGCCGCACTCCCGCACCGGGACCGCGGCGATCGCCGGATCGGCCATCAGCACGATCCCCTCGCGGGCATCGGTCAGCACCAGCTCCGACGGGCCATCGGGCGCGGCCGTCGCCACCCGCTCACCGCTGGGCAGCCACGTGCCGCTGCGCCCGCAGGCCGGACCGGGGCTGCCGACCCCCACGCCGTTGGCGAGCAGCACCAGCAGCCCGGTCTCCCGCGCCAGATCCGCGTACCGGTCCACCCGCTCCGCCGTACCGTGGAACGAACTGGCCAGATACACCCGGCAGTTGTCCGCCACGGCCCGCGCCGCAACCTCGGGAAAATTGTTGTCGTTACAGGTGGCCAGCGCGAAGCGCACCCCGCCCAGCCAGAAGCGGCCGTCCTCCGTGCCCGGGGAGAAGACCTCCTTCTCCGCCCCGAACAGATGCCGCTTGTCATAGCGGGTGAGCAGCGCACCGTCGGGCCCGTAGACGAACGAGGCGATGGTGGGCGGGGATCCGTCGGCACCCCGTCCCGGCGCGTTCACCACGGCCGCCACCCCCGACGCCCGGCAGGCCTCCCGCACGGGCGCCAGCCGGGCGTCGTCGTGCGTGACCGCCATCGCCTCGGGATCGCCGGCTATCGCCGCCAGGTCGTAGTGCGTCAGCGCCAGTTCGGCGAAGACCACCAGCCCGGCGCCGCGCCCGGCGGCCTCGGTGATGAGCGCGGCCATCTGCGCGGCATTGGCACCTATGTCACCCGGTACGGACGCGAACTGTGCGGCGGCAATGATCATTCGGCCATGATGCCCCGGATTTACGGGATCTGTGCCCCGAAGCGGCGGGGATCCAGATACTGGAGCCGACCACAAGTCGATCACCCGTACGGGGGAATTCCGTTGAGCTCCGACACAGGCACCGGCTCCGGCACAGGCGCCGGGACTGCCTCAGACACCGGCACCGACACAGGCGGCGGGACGGGGACCGGCACCGCCACCGGCACACCGGCCCGCGCCGACAACAACCCCACCGGCGCGCAGAATACGGCGACCGCCGCCCCCGCCACCTCCCGTCCCCGCCTCTGGCGCGACCTCTCCCTCTCCGCCGTGCTGGCCGGATTCGTCGCCGTCGTCGTCTCCTACTCCGGCCCCCTCGTCATCGTGCTCGCCGCCGCGTCGGCCGGACACCTGGACGCGGCCCGGACCACCTCATGGATCTGGGCGATCTCCCTCGGCAGCGGCCTGACCTGCCTGCTCCTCAGCCTGCGGACCCGGATGCCGGTCATCACCGCCTGGTCGACACCGGGCGCCGCCCTGCTGGTCACCAGCCTGGGGGCCTACTCCTACCCGGAGGCCGTCGGGGCGTTCCTCGTCACCGGCGTGGTCATCACGCTGGTCGGGCTGACCGGGGTCTTCGGGTGGCTGATGCGGCAGATACCCCCGGCGGTGGTCTCCGCCATGCTCGCGGGCATCCTGTTCTCCTTCGGTACGGGCGTGTTCGCCTCGCTCCGGACCGCACCGCTGATCGCCGGGGCCGTGCTGCTGGCCTACCTCCTGGGCAAGCGGTGGCTGCCCCGCTACGCCGTGCTCCTGGCCCTGGTCGCGGGCGTGGCCTGCGCCGCCGCCACCGCACGCCTCCATGTCCACCTGGACCACATCGAGCTGGCCCGCCCGCACTTCACCACCCCGGCCTTCTCCGTCGCCTCCCTCATCGGCATCGCGGTCCCGCTCACCCTGGCGACCCTCGCCTCCCAGAACGCCCCCGGCATCGCCGTACTCACCGCCTCCGGCTACCGCCCCGAAGACCGCCTGCTGATCGGCTCGACCGGCCTGGTCTCCACCGCGCTCGCCCCGTTCGGCTCCCACGCGATCAACCTCGCGGCCATCACCGCCGCCATCTGCACCGGCCCCGAAGCCCACCGCGACCCCGGACGCCGCTATGTGGCGGGCGTCGCCTCCGGAGCGTTCTACCTCCTCATCGGCGCCTTCGGATCGACCCTGGTCGCCCTCTTCGCGGGCCTGCCCAAGGAGTTGGTGGCCGCGCTGGCCGGCGTCGCGCTGTTCGGTGCCCTGGCCGGCGGCCTGACCGGCGCCGTGAAGGAGGAGAAGGACCGCGAGGCCGCCCTGATCACCTTCCTGGCCACCGCCTCCGGCGTCAGCCTCTTCGGCATCGGCTCGGCCTTCTGGGGACTGGTCTTCGGCGTCGCCGCGCATCTCGCCCTGCGGGGGTGGCGCAAGGGCAGGGCCGACGCCGCCTGACACCGGCTTCCGGCGGCGCCCGCCCCGGCCGCTCACCCGGCCGGGCTCCGGCCCCGTTCCGTCCGCGGGTTTCCGTCCGCCGTCGTCGCTGCCGTCGCCGTCGTCCGCGGGCTCCCGTCGATGGCCCCCGCCCGCGTCCCGGGAAACGCCCGTCGGTACGCGGCCGGCGACACCCCGACCCGCTTGCGGAAGTGGTGGCGGAAATTGTTCCCCGTGCCCAGCCCGCACAGTTCGCCGATCCGCTCGAGGGGCAGACCGGTGGACTCCAGCAGGGCCTGCGCCCGGCCGATGCGCTGGTGGAGCAGCCACTGCACCGGGGTGGTGCCGGTGGCTGCCTGGAGCCGCCGGTAGAAGGTCCGCGGGCTCATCCCCGCCCGCCGGGCCAGATCCCGGACCGTCAGCGGCCGGTCGAGCCGGTCCAGCGCCCAGGCCAGTACGGGGCCCAGACCGCCGTCGTCCGAGGACGGCACCGCGAAATCGATGAACTGGGCCTGGCCGCCCGGCCGGTGCGCGGGCACCACCATCCGGCGGGCCAGCTGATTGGCCACCTGCGCGCCGAGGTCGCGGCGCACCAGATGCAGACACAGGTCCAGCCCGGCGGTCAGCCCGGCGCTGGTGAGCACATCGCCGTCGTCCACGTAGAGCACCGAGTCGTCCACCCGCACCTTCGGGTAGCGCTCGGCGAGCTGGGCGGTGTGCATCCAGTGCGCGGTGGCCCGGCGGCCGTCCAGCACCCCGGCCTCGGCCAGCGCGAACGCGCCCGTGCACAGCGACACCATCCGGGCGCCCGCCTCATGGGCGCGGCGCAGCGCCTTCGCCAGCTCCGGCGGCACCGGCACGCCGTCCTCGACACAGGCGTCCGGCACCGACGTGACGATGACCGTGTCCGCGTCGGCGAGGTCATCGAGGCCGTAGGGCGTGCGCACCGCGAGCCCGAAGCCGTCCCGCTCCGCGTCCTGTTGGCCGTCCGGCGCCCCGCTCCGGCACAGCCGCAGCTCGTACCAGGGGTCGGCAAGGTCGGGCTGCGGCTTGCCGAACACCGTGCACGGGATGCTCAGTTCGTACAGGTCCCAGGACGGCACCCCGATGTCCTCGGGCACGACCACGGCAACGGATCCGGCATTCATACGCCGAGCGTAAGCCAGACCCCGTGGCACGAATTTGGCGGCACCCGGCACCGCTGTCACTGTCCCGCCGCGGCGGGCGCTGCGAACGTGATCCCTACGCGATCAACCGCAATTCGGCGGGACGTCAAAGGAGTTATGCATGCATTCCGAACGCGAGGCCGTGACCGTCATCGGGCTGGGCTCGATGGGCTCGGCGCTGGCCGCCGCGCTGCTCGACCGGGGTCATCCGACGACGGTGTGGAACCGCTCGCCCGAGAAGGCCGCCCCGCTCACCGCGCGCGGCGCACGGCTCGCCGCCACCCCCGCCGAAGCGCTGGCGGCCGGCTCGCTCGTCATCGTCTGCGTACTCGACTACGAGGCCGTGCACACGATCCTGGACCCGGCGGCCGCCGAACTCACGGGCAGAACACTGGTCAACCTCACCTCCGGTAGCCCGGAGCAGGCCCGGCGGGCCGCCGAGTGGGCGGCCGCGCACGGCGCCCGCTACCTGGACGGCGCGATCATGACCACCCCGCCGGGCGTCGGCAGCGCCGAGATGATGTTCCTCTACAGCGGCTCGCCGGACGTCGTTGCCGACCACCGCCCGGCGCTGACCGCCCTCGGTGACCCCCTGCACATGGGTGCCGACCCGGGACTGGCCTCCCTGTACGACGCGGGCCTGCTCGGCCTGATGTGGTCCGCGCTGACCGGCTGGCTGCACGGCACCGCCCTGGTGACCGCCGAAGACGCCACCGCCACGGACTTCACCCGGATCGCGGTCCGCTGGCTCACCGCCGTGGCCGGATTCTTCACCACCTACGCACCCCAGGTGGACGCCGGCCGCTACCCGGGCGACGACGCCACGGTCGATGTGCAGATCGCCGCGATCGACCACCTCCGCCACGCCGCCGCGGCCCGCGGCATCGACAACGCCCTGCCGGACCTCCTCAAGTCCGTCATGGAACGCGCCGCGAAGGCGGGCCACGGCCGCGACAGTTATGCGAGCGTGATCGAGGTCCTCAGGAGTCCACAGGCCCGGTAGGGGGTGCCGGCGCCTGGAGCAACGCCACAAAATCCCGGAACGCCGCCGGCATGTCCACCTCGTCCGGGTCCAGCAGCCACTGCAGCTGCAGCCCGTCCATCACGGCGACCAGCAACGGCGCCGCCCGCTCCGGCGTCAGACCGCCGGGCAGCGTCTCCCCGAACTCGGCGCGCAGCGCGGCCGCCATCGACTCCCGTACGGTGCGGAACCGGGACTCGAAGAAGGCGCGCGCCGGGTGCTCCTCGGTGACGCTGTCGGCGGAGAGGACCGTGTAGGTCTGGACGATGCCGGGGCGGGTGGCGTTGTAGTCGACGAGCTGGGCGAGGGCGCCGGTGCGCCAGTTGCCGGCGGCCGCCGCGGCCGAGGAGGTCAGGTCCCAGCGGTCGCGCGCCTCCAGGACGGCTACCAGCAGGAGTTCCTTGGTGGGGAAGTGATGCAGCAGCCCCTGCTGGGTGAGCCCGGCGCGCTCGGCCACGGCCGCGAGCGAGGTGCGGCGGTAGCCGCGCTCGGAGATGAGCTCCATGGCGGCCTCCAGGATCGCCTCGCGCCGCTCCGCGCGCTGCGCCTGTCGCCCGCCGCTCCGCCGCGCGCCCTGGTCTCGTGCAGTCACCGGCAGAGGGTATCCCCCGAGATCACCCCCACAGAAAAGTAACGGAACGATGACTTCACCTACCGTCCGCACGGCGAAGGGGTAAGGATTCGGCCAAGGGTCCTTACGTCCACCCAGGGAGCGCCGCATGACCGACCCGTTCGACCACACCGCGGCAGTGGAGGAGGCGCTGGCCGCGCTCGACCTCGACACCAAGGCCCGGCTGCTGTCAGGCCAGGACATGTGGACGCTGCCCGCCGTGCCGGGGATCGGCCTGAAGTCGCTGGTGATGTCGGACGGGCCGATCGGCGTACGGGGCCGCCACTGGAGCGCCGAGGACCCCTCCGTCGCCCTGCCCAGCCCCACCGCGCTGGCCGCCACCTGGGACCCCCAACTGGCCCGCCGGGCCGGCCGCCTCCTCGCCCAGGAGGCCCGCCGCAAAGGCGTCCACGTCCTCCTCGCGCCGACCGTCAATCTGCACCGCTCGCCCCTGGGGGGCCGCCACTTCGAGTGCTACTCGGAAGACCCGCTGCTCACCGGCGCGATCGGCGCCGGATATGTGCGGGGCGTCCAGGAGGGCGGCGTCGGCACGACCGTCAAGCACTTCGTCGGCAACGACGCCGAGACCGCGCGCTACACGGTCGACAACCGCATCGCCGCCCGCCCGCTGCGCGAGCTCTACCTCGCGCCCTTCGAGCACATCGTCAAAAACGCCCACCCCTGGGGCATCATGACGGCCTACAACCAGGTCAACGGCTCGACCATGACCGAACACCGCGCCCTCGTACAAGGCGTCCTGCGCGGCGAATGGGGCTTCGACGGCTTCAACGTCTCCGACTGGACCGCGGCCCGCCACACGGTGCGCGCCCTGCGCGGCGGCCTGGACGTGGCGATGCCGGGGCCCCGTACGGTCTACGGCGCACGCCTCGCCGACGCCGTCCGCGCGGGCGAGGTGACCGAGGCGGAGGTGGACGACGCCGTACGCCGGGTGCTGCGGCTGGCCGCCCGTACCGGATGCCTGGCGGGAGTACCGGCCGCCGTCGGCCCGGACGCGATCCCGGAGCGGATCGACGGCCGGGCGCTGGCTCACGAGATCGCCCGCCGCGCCTTCGTGCTGCTGCGCAACGAGCCGGTGGGCGGAACCGCGGACGGGCCGCAGCCGGACGGAGCGGCCGCCCGGGTGCGGCCCGCGCTGCCCCTCGATGCCGCCGCGCTCCGCACGGTCGCCGTCATCGGGGCGGCCGCCCGCGACGCCCGCGTCCTCGGCGGCGGCTCCGCCACCGTCTTCCCCGAGGAGATCGTCTCCCCGCTGGCGGGCCTGCGCGCCGCGCTGCCCGACGGTGTCGAGATCACCTTCGCGCCCGGCGCCGAACCCCACACCCGGATCCCGTCGGCCCGCGAGGGCTTCACGCTGCGCGCCCGCTATCTCGCCGCGGACGGTCAACTCCTCGCCGATACGCCGCAGTTCGACGGTATGGTGCATGCGATCGGCAGCTTCCCCGACGGCGTCACCCCGCACAACCTCCACGCCGTCGAGCTGACCGGCAGCTTCACCCCGCAGACGACCGGCAGCCACACCCTCGCCGTCTCCGGCACCGGCGACCTGCGCCTGACGGTCGACGACGCGGTCGTCTTCGACGAGCACTGTGCGCCCGCCGGCGGCGACCCCTTCGAGGACTTCCTGAACCCCCAGGAGCGGCGGATCGCCGTACCGCTGACGGCGGGCGAGCGGGCCACGGTGACCCTGTGGCACGTCCCCCGCAGCGCCGGCCTCGGCGAGGACCTGGCCGCCCTGAACTTCACCCTCGGGCACCGGCCACCACAGCCCGACCCGGATGCCGCGCTGGAGGAGGCGGTCCGCGCGGCGGCCGCCGCCGATGTCGCCGTCGTTGTCGTCGCGACGACGGACGAGGTCGAATCCGAGGGCTTCGACCGTACGGACCTCAGGCTCCCCGGCCGCCAGGACGAGCTGGTCGCCCGGGTCGCCGCCGCCAACCCGTACACCGTCGTGGTCGTCAACTCCGGCTCCCCGGTGGAACTCCCCTGGCGCGAGCAGGTCCCGGCCGTACTCCTGACGTGGTTCCCCGGCCAGGAGGCCGGCGCCGCACTCGCCGACGTCCTCCTCGGCACACACGAACCCGGCGGCCGCCTCCCCACCACCTGGCCGGCCCGCCTCGAGGACGCACCCGTCACCGACGTCACCCCGGACGACGGACGGCTCTCCTACTCCGAGGGCGTGTTCATCGGGCACCGGGCCTGGCAGCGGCGCGCCGCCCCGTCCCCCGCGTACGCCTTCGGGCACGGCCTCGGCTACACCGACTGGGAGTACGAGTCGCTGGACACCACCCCGGACTCGGTACGCGTCCGGCTCCGCAATACGGGGCAGCGCACCGGCCGCGAGGTCGTCCAGATCTATCTGGCACCCAAGAACACCGCAGACCATCACCCCGCCCCCGACGCCGCCACCCCTCCCGATTCGGCTGCCGCTCCCGATTCCGTCGAGCGTCCGGCCCGCTGGCTCGCCGGATTCGCCACCGTCAAGGCCGGGCCCGGCGAAAGCGCGGAGGTCGAGATCCCCCTGCCCGGCCGTGCGTTCGAGATCTGGAGCGAGGAGGCCGGAGGCTGGCACCGCGTCCGCGGCGATTACACCGTCGAGGCCGCGCACAGCCTCACCGACCGCCGGCTGACCGCGGAGGTCACCGCTGTCTGACAGGGAACCCACCGCCGCCGGCGACCCGGCCCGCCCGCGCCCGCCGGGGCACGCCACCACCGGATGGCGTGCCCCAGGCGGTGGCGCCTCAGGAGGACGCGCGTTCCACCGACACATCCCCGCCGCTGGTCTTCGCCGATATTTTGTGCGCGGAGCCGCCGTCCGTGGGGACCGAGACCGTGCGCGTACCGCCGCTGGTCGAGGCGTCCACCGCGTACGAACCCTTCGGCACGCGGACGGTGACGTCCCCACCGCTGGTCTTCGCCGACACCTCGTCAGGCACGGTGGCCAGGGTGACCTCCACGGTCCCCCCGCTGGTCTCCACGGTGGCCTTGCGCGCGGTGGAGTCGGCGACGGTGATGTCCCCGCCGCTGGTGTGCGCGGAAATGGTGCCGGAGGTGCCGCGTACCGTGACGTTCCCGCCGCTGGTGTGCAGATCGACCGAGGCGTTACGCGGCAGGAGCACCCGGTAGGACACCACGCACTGCCGCCCGGAGCCCGTGCACTCCTCGGCCTTCAGCGTGAGCCGGCCGTCCTTGACCGCATGCGAGGGGCTCGGCTTCTCGTCGTTGTACTCGTACTTCTCGGTCACCTTGACCGTCCCGCCGGCCGCTATCGGCACGATCTCGATGTCCCCGCCGTGGGTGGTCGCCGACAGCGCCGTGACCTTGCCGTCCACCGCGTACGTACGCTGCGCCTTCTCCGTGGGGCCGAAGGCCAGCGAGCAGCTGGTCAGCGATCCGCCCACGGCCACCACGGCACCGAACAGGACCAGACGATAAGCGCGGAGCTGGGCCATGACGAGAATTCCCCCAAAGCGGTCAACGGAACCTTTCACGACTCATGGTCCCGTCCCGCCCACCCGCCTGCGTCACCATCCGGGATGACTCGACATCGCCGCGCCCCCTAGGGGATTCCGGTCGTCATATCGTCCGCACGAGGTCCGCAACCCCTACGGGTGCGGCCGGGGCGAGGCATGCCGACGTCCGCTCACGTACGGGAGTTCTCCCGCGTGATGGTCCGGAACGCCAGTTCCGCCAGCTCCTGCTGCCCGCGCAGGCCCGGGTGGAACCAGTCCCAGGTGCTCAGCTGACGCCCCGTGAAGCGGTAGTCGAATACCGCCCCGTCGAACCGGCACAGCGCGTCCTTGCGGCACACCTGCGCCAGCGCCCGGTTGTAGGCCATCACGCGGTGCCGCACCTTCTCGCGCCGCCGCTCCGCCCGCCATGTCAGATCGTCCGGATCGCGCAGCATCGACCCGCAGATCCCCAGCTTCCACACCTGCTTGCCGAGCTGGTTCTTGCGCCCCTCCGACCACAGCCGTAGCAGGTCCGGCACCGCGGCGACATACACCTGGGTGTGCGGCAGGGTGCGCCGCAGGGTCTTCATCGACCGCTCGAAGCCGGCGCGGAAGGCCTTGACCCGGGTCATCGCCCGTACGTCGCTGCGGCAGGCGTCGTTGGCGCCGATCAGGACCGTGACCAGCTCGGGTTTGTGGACGGCGGCCGCGGCGATCTGGTCGGGCAGCTCGCTCATCAGGGCGCCGGTCCTGGCGTAGTTCCAGCTGTGCGTGGCGGGGTTCTTCACCAGCCGCCGGGCGAGGCTGTCAACTTTGGGGTTGGTGCCGGTCGCCCAGGAGACTTCCGGGCAGTCGGAGAGGACCGTACAGGCGTCGAAGCCGACGGTGATGGAGTCGCCGAGCGCCGCGATGGACCCCGGGGCGGTGCGCCATACGGGTCCCGCCTTGGCGGCCGGGCGCTTGGTGCCGGGGCTGTGGTGCGGTGTGCCGGAACCCTCGCTGCATCCGGCGAGCCCGATCACCAGGGCGGCGGCGACGGCCGCGGCGCGGGAAGCGGGGCCCGGGGACCGGCGACGCCGAGAGCGAAAGGGCCGATCGATCTGCGTCATCCCCTGTCCCCTCCGGCGTGCGAGTGATATCTCTTCGGGTACCGACGGTACGTCACTCCTCTACCGGTACCGCGCGATAGCTTTGCCCCGTGCCTGCCGGGCGGTGACGCAAAGTGGCATGTGCAGTCGGCACAGATAAATTACATCACGTCATTTCCTGTCCCATTTGCGGCAAATTACGGCTAATGGTGTTTACTGTAGGTCACCTCGCATGCTGGTGCCGAAGTGATCACTGGGGCAGAATGTCAGCTGTCCCGGCCGCAACCGGAACGGGCACGAGGCCGCTGGGGAAGGCGAACCTCGAACCGCACTGGAGGTCCCGGTGACGACACGTGGAGTTCTGTACGTCCACTCCGCTCCTCGCGCGCTGTGCCCGCACGTCGAATGGGCCGTGGCGGGCGTCCTCGGCGTGCGCGTCAATCTCGACTGGATCCGTCAGCCGGCGTCCCCGGGCACATGGAGAGCCGAGTTCTCCTGGCAGGGCGAAGTCGGCACGGCCTCCAAGCTGGCCTCCGCGCTGCGCGGCTGGCATCTGCTGCGCTTCGAGGTGACCGCCGAACCCTGCGCCACCGCCGAGGGCGAGCGCTACAGCTCCACCCCCGACCTGGGTATCTTCCACGCCGTCACGGGAATGCACGGCGACATCCTCATCCCCGAGGACCGGCTGCGCGCCGCGGTCGCCCGCTCCGCGCGCGGCGAGACCGAGCTCGCCGCCGAGGTCTCCAAGCTGCTCGGCAAGCCCTGGGACGACGAACTGGAGCCGTTCCGGTACGCGGGCGAGGGCGCCCCGGTGCGCTGGCTCCACCAGGTCGTCTGAGGAGCAAGGCGCCCGTGCGCTGCCTCCACCAGGTCGTCTGAGGAGCGCGCGCACGGCCGCCGGGCCGCCGTGTTGCCGTCGATCTTGCTCTGGAGCGCACTCCAAGCCGTAGCGTTCCCGGCATGGCTGACAAGACCTCAGTAGCGGTGCTCGGCACCGGAATCATGGGCACCGCGATGGCCCGCAACCTCGCCCGCGCCGGGCTGGACGTCCGCGCCTGGAACCGCACCCGCGCCAGGGCCGAGCCCCTGGCCGCCGACGGCGTCCACGTCACCGACACCCCGGCGCAGGCCGTCGACGGCGCCGAGGTGATCCTCACGATGCTCCTCGACGGCCCCGCCGTCCTCGACGCGCTGCGCCAGGCCGCCCCGAAGCTGACGGCCGGGGCCCTCTGGCTCCAGATGAGCACCGTGGGCACCGAAGCGTTCGCGCCACTGGCGGACTTCGCCCGACAGCACCGTCTGCTCCTGGTGGACGCCCCGGTCCTGGGCACCAAAGCGCCCGCCGAGAAGGGCGAGTTGACGATCCTGGCGGCCGGACCGCGCGACGTACAGGAGCGGGCCGAGGAAATCTTCGGCATCGTCGGGCGCGGCACCCAGTGGGTCGGCGACGACGCCACTGGCGGCGCCGCCAGCCGCCTCAAGATCGTGGTCAACAGCTGGGTGCTGACCCTGATCGGCGGCGCGGGTGAGGCGCTCGCGCTCGCCAAGGGGCTCGACGTGGACCCGCGCGACTTCCTGGCCGCGGTCGCCGGGGGGCCGCTGGACCCGCCGTATCTGGGGATGAAGGCGCAGCTGATCCTGGCCGACGACTACCCGGCGAGCTTCACGGTCTCCGCGGCGCGCAAGGACGCCCGGCTGATCGCGGAGGCGGCCGAGGAGGCGGGCGTACGGATGGACATGGCCGCGGCGGTCGCCGAGCGGCTGCGCCGGGCCCAGGAGCTGGGCCACGGCGAAAAGGACGGCGCGGCCGCGTACTTCGCGAGCTTCGACGACTGAGCCGAGCGGCGGCGCACGAAGCGGCAGCGTGCAGCCTGCCGAGGACGCGCGCACGAAGAGGGCATACGAAAGGGCCCGCCCGGTACATACACCGGGCGGGCCCTCAGCGCGTGCTGCGAACCGTACGGAAGCAGGTGCCTCAGACCGTGCGGAAGGCGAGCACCACGTTGTGGCCGCCGAAGCCGAACGAGTCGTTGAGCGCGGCGATCCGGCCCTCGGCCGGCAGCTTGCGGGCCTCGTTCTGGACGATGTCGCCGTCCGCGTCCGGGTCGAGGTTCTCGACGTTGATCGTCGGCGGGGCCACCCGGTGGTACAGCGCCAGGATCGAGGCCACCGTCTCGACGCCGCCCGCGCCGCCCAGGAGGTGACCGGTCATCGACTTGGTGGCGGAGATCGCCATGTGGTCGAAGTCGTCACCGAAGACCTTGCGCAGCGCCTTCAGCTCGGCCAGGTCGCCCTGCGGGGTCGAGGTGGCGTGCGCGTTGATGTGCACGATCTCGGCCGGGTCGAGGTCATTGGAGTCGATGAGGTTCTGCAGCGCGTGCGCGATGCCGTTGCCGGACGGCTCGGGCTGCACGATGTCGTGGCTGTCGGCGGAGATGCCCTGGCCGACGGCCTCGGCGTAGACCTTGGCGCCGCGCTTGGCGGCGTGCTCGGCCGACTCCAGGACGATCACGCCGGCACCCTCACCCATGACGAAGCCGTTGCGCTCGGCGTCATAGGGGCGGGAGGCGCCCTGCGGGTCGTCGTTGGACTTCGACATCGCCATCATGTTGCCGAACGCGACGATCGGCAGCGGGTGGATCGCCGCTTCCGTACCGCCCGCGACGACGATGTCGGCACGGCCCGTACGGATCATCTCGATGGCGTAGCCGATCGCCTCGGAACCGGACGCACAGGCGCTGACCGGGGTGTGCACACCCGCGCGGGCGTTCACGTCCAGGCCGACGTTGGCGGACGGGCTGTTGGGCATCAGCATCGGCACGGTGTGCGGGGAGACGCGGCGGACGCCCTTCTCCTTGAGCACGTCGTACTGGCCGAGCAGGGTCGTCACGCCGCCGATGCCGGAGGCGATGACGGTGCCGAGCCGGTCGGGGTCGACGGAGGTGTCCTCGCCGGCCCGCGCGGTGAAACCGGCGTCCGCCCAGGCCTCGCGGGCCGCGATCAGCGCGAACTGCGCCGAGCGGTCCAGCTTGCGGGCCAGCGGCTTGGGGATGACCTCGCCCGGGTCGACGGCGGCCGACGCGGCGATACGGACCGGCAGGTCGGCGGCCCAGTCCTGTTCGAGGACGCGCACACCGGAGCGGCCGGCGAGCATGGCCTCCCAGGTCGAAGCGCTGTCGCCACCCAGCGGTGTGGTTGCGCCGATACCGGTGACGACCACAGTGCGATTGGTCGCGTTCACGGGAATTCTTACTCCACGGGTAGGGGGGTCTGAATCAACGGCGCCACCGCCAGGTGGCGACATGCGCGGGAGCTGGATCAGCTCTGGTGCTTGAGGATGTAGTCGGTCGCGTCGCCGACGGTCTTGAGGTTCTTGACGTCGTCGTCCGGGATCTTCACGTCGAAGCGCTCTTCGGCGGCGACGACGACCTCGACCATGGACAGCGAGTCAACGTCCAGGTCGTCGGTGAAGGACTTGTCCACCTTGACGTCCTCGACGGGGATCCCGGCGATCTCGTTCACGATCTCGGCGAGACCGGCGACGATCTCTTCCTGAGTGGCAGCCATGATGGCGCTCCTTCGGTCATAGGGGAATGTGCGGTTTTACTGCGGTATTTACGGTGAAGCGGTGAAGCTCCGTGCAACGCCCCGTACGCGACCGATACCGACGGACTCGTGGGGTGCTGCGCAGATCTTGCCTAGGGGAGAGTAACGACCGTCGCGGCGTAGACGAGACCCGCCCCGAAGCCGATGACCAGCGCGGTGTCCCCGCTCTTGGCCTGACCGGTCGCCAGCAGCCGCTCCATGGCGAGCGGAATCGAGGCGGCCGAGGTGTTGCCGGTGGTCTCCACATCGCGGGCGACCGTCACGCTCTCCGGCAGCTTCAGAGTCTTCACCATCGAGTCGATGATCCGCATATTGGCCTGGTGCGGAATGAAGACGTCCAGGTCGTCCGGGCTGACACCGGCCGCGTCCAGCGCCTGCTGGGCGACCTTCGCCATCTCGAACACCGCCCACCGGAAGACCGCTTGGCCCTCCTGCGTGATGGCGGGGTACCGGATTGCCTCGGGAGCGGTGCGCTCCTCGGGCCCGTCGCCGCCCGGCACCGGAGTGGTCCGGTACGCGTCCCAGGCGAGGGTCTGCTTGATGGTCTCGGACTTGTCGCCCTCCGAACCCCACACGGTCGGGCCGATCGCGGGCTCCTTGGCGGGGCCGACGATCACCGCGCCCGCGCCGTCACCGAAGAGGAAGGCCGTCGCACGGTCCTCCAGATCGGTCAGGTCCGAGAGCCGCTCGACGCCGATGACCAGCACGTACTCCGCGGAGCCGTCGGTCACCATGCCCTTGGCCAGGGTCAGTCCGTAGCCGAAGCCCGCACAGCCCGCCGAGATGTCGAAGGCGGCCGGCTTGCCCGCGCCGATGCGGTGCGCGATCTCGGTCGCGATCGCCGGGGTCTGCTTGAAGTGCGAGACGGTCGAGACGACCACGGCACCGATCTGCTCCGGGGTCACACCCGCGTCGGCGATCGCCTTGCCGGCGGCCTCCACCGACATCATCGCGACGGTCTCGTCCGGGCCCGCCCAGTGGCGGGTGGCGATGCCCGAGCGCGAACGGATCCACTCGTCCGACGAGTCGATGTGCTTGAGGATCTCGTCGTTCGGCACGACACGGGTCGGGCGGTAACCGCCGACGCCCATGATCCGCGCGTACGGGGCACCCTTGGCGGGCTTGATCTTCGAGGTCATGCTTCGGGGGCTCCTTGTTCGGGAGAAGCGTGCTCGGCGATCAGCGTGCGGGCCGCGTCGAGGTCGTCCGGGGTCTTGAGCGCGAGGGTCGCCACACCGGGCAGCGCGCGCTTGGCCAGCCCGACCAGCGTGCCGCCGGGGGCAGCCTCGATGAGCGCGGTCACACCGAGCTCCTTGAACGTCTCCATGCACTTGTCCCAGCGCACCGGGTTGGCCACCTGGCCCACCAGACGCTGCACCAGCTCCTGGCCGGAACCGACCGTCTTCCCGTCCTTGTTGGAGACGTAGACGGTGTGCGGATCGGCGACCGGAAGCTCGGTGACCGCGGCCTCCAGGGCCGACACGGCGGGCGACATGTGGTGAGTATGGAACGCACCGGCCACCTTCAGCGGCACGACCCGACGGGTGCCCTCCGGCTTGTTCTCGACCAGCGCGGCGATCTGCTCGGCGGTGCCCGCGGCGACGATCTGGCCGGCGCCGTTCACGTTCGCCGCGGTCAGCCCCAGCTGCTCCAGATGCGGCAGGACGACGGCCTCTTCGCCGCCCAGGAGGGCCGCCATACCGGTCTCGGTCGTGGCGGCGGCATCGGCCATCGCCAGCCCGCGCCGGCGCACCAGCGACATCGCCGTCGCGTCGGAGAGGGCACCGGTCAGCGCGGCGGCGGCCAGCTCGCCGACGCTGTGTCCGGCCGCGGCGCCGACCTGGCGGGAGACGTCCTCGCCGGTCGCGAACAGCTGCCGGGCGGAGACCAGAGCGGAGGCCACCAGCAGCGGCTGCGCCACCGCGGTGTCGCGGATCTCGTCCGCGTCTGCCTTTGTGCCGTAGTGGACCAGGTCCAGGTCGATGGCGGCCGACCACTCACGGAGCCGGTCTTCGACACCGGGGAGGTCGAGCCAGGGGGTCAGGAAGCCGGGCGTCTGAGCGCCTTGGCCGGGAGCGACGAGTACGAGCACCCTCACACTCTCTCTTGTGGGAGGTCCCGCCCGCCCGTGGGGACAGGGACGAAGAACCATCGGGGGAATTGTTGGTGTCGGACAAAAGTCTAGAGCTGCGTCTCACCGTCAGCCAGGCGCCCCAGAATCAACGCGATACGCAGGGTGAACGCCGAGCGCACATCGGACGGCGACCATCCGGTGACGTCCGTCACACGTCGCAGCCGATAGCGCACGGTGTTGGGGTGTACGAACAACATCCGCGCCGCGCCCTCCAGGCTGCTCGCCTGTTCCAGGTAGACGCTCAGCGTCTCCAGCAGCGCCGACCCCGCCTCTTCCAGCGGTCTGTAGATCTCCTCCACCAGCTGCTGCCGCGCGACCGGGTCGGAGGCCATCGCGCGCTCCGGCAGCAGATCATCCGCGAGCACCGGCCGCGGGGCGTCCGGCCAGGCGGCGCACGCCCGTAGCCCGGCGGCCGCGGCCTGCGCGGAACGGGTCGCGGCCAGCAGGTCGGAGACCACCGGACCGGCCACCACGGGGCCCGCCGCATACGGCCCGATCAGCGCCTTCGCCGCCTTGAGCGGATTGTCCGAACCGCCCGCGATCACCACCAGACGCGACCCCAGCACCCCGGTCAGCACCTGGAGCTTGGCGTGCCGCGCGGCCCGCCGGATCGCCTCGACGGTCAGCTCGCTGTCCCCGTCGGGCGCCGTACCGAGCACCACACACACATGCTCCGGCGAATTCCAGCCAAGGGCCGCGGCCCGAGAGACGGCCCCCTCGTCCGCCTCCCCGGAGAGCACCGCGTTCACGACCAGCGACTCCAGCCGGGCATCCCACGCGCCCCGCGCCTCGGCGGCCTGCGCATAGACCTGCGCCGTGGCGAAGGCGATCTCCCGCGCATAGACGAGCAGCGCCTCCCGCAGGATGGACTCGTCGCCCGGCGCCGCGACCTCGTCGATCGCGGACTCCATGACCTCGATCGTCGTGCGGACCATCTCCACGGTCTGCCGCAGCGTGATCGCCCGGGTCAGCTCGCGCGGCGCCGTCCCGAAGACATCGGTGCTGATCGCCTGAGGGGTCTCCGGGTGCCGGAACCATTCGGTGAAAGCGGCGATACCGGCCTGTGCCACCAAGCCGATCCAGGAACGGTTTTCCGGTGGCATCGCGCGGTACCACGGCAGCGTGGCATCCATACGGGCGATGGCCGCCGCCGCCAGTTTGCCGGACGACTTCTCCAGGCGGCGGAGGGTCGCGGAGTGCGGGTGCGCGTCGCGCGATGCGGGTTCAGACACGGGGACAAGCCTGCCCTATCGGGATGAGGAGCCGACGCGGCGGGGCTACGGTGGCGCCATGATTGAGGTGCGTACAGGCGGCGAACGGTATCGGGGCGGCGACCCCGGTGCCGGTATCGAGACGTTCCACGCGTTCTCCTTCGGGCCGCATTTCGACCCCGACAACCTCCGTTTCGGCGCGCTGATCGCCTGCAACGAGGAGCGTCTGGCGCCCGGCGCCGGCTTCGACGAGCATCCGCACCGCGACACGGAGATCGTGACCTGGGTCGTCGAGGGCGAGCTGACCCACCGCGACTCGGCCGGCCATGAGACCACCGTACGGCCCGGCGACCTTCAGAGGCTCAGCTCCGCGAGCGGGGTCCGGCACATCGAGCGCAACGACGGCACGGCCCCGCTGCGCTTCGTCCAGATGTGGCTGGCCCCCTTCTCCTTCGGCGGCGACGTCGGGTACGAGGTGGTCCGCGGCATCGCCGACGGCACCCCCTACGCCCTTCCCCGGGCCGGTGCCATGCTGCATCTGCGCCGCCTGGCCGACGGCGAACGCACCGCCGTCCCGGATGCCGCGCGGGCGTACGTCCATGTCGTACGCGGCCGCGTGCAGCTCGGCGACGACCGGCTGGAGGCCGGGGACGCGGCGCGGATCACCGACGGCGAGGGCCTGGAGCTGAGGTGCCTTGCGGCCGCCGAGTGCCTGATCTGGGAGATGCGGCCGGAGCCGGCGCCGGTGTACGGCTAGGAGTTGTCGCCGGCGGGTGGGTCGGCGAAGACGCCCTGCTGCATGCCGGTGGCTTGTCCTACTTCGATGAGGTAGCCGTCGGGGTCTCGCAGATAGCAGCGCAGTTCGGCTTTGCGGTCGAGGGGAGGGGTGAGGAATTCGGCCCCCTTGGCGCTCCACTGCCGGTGGCATTCCGCGATGTCGGCGACGCGGATGTTGAGGAAGCTGCTGACCGTGTGCGGGTCGGTGGGCGGATGCAGGGTGACGTCCGGCTTGTCGGGCGTCGGCCCGCCGCCGGGGTTCATGATGATCCATCCATTGGCGAGCTTGACGATGCAGGGGTTCTCGGCGAGGACCACTTCACCGCCCAGAACGTCGGTGTAGAAGGCGCGGGACCGGGCTACGTCGGCCACCGTCAGGAAGTGGGTGAGGAGCAGCCCGGTCTCTGGGTAGGGAAAATCATCACGGCTCATGTGCGGCCCTCGGCTAAATGGGACGTTTCCGCACATAGTGGCGTATCGCGATCGGTCGGCAGGTGATCGACGCGATCGCGGGCACGTACCGTCAGCGGAGCTCGGCCAGCACCGCATCGGTCAGCAGCGGCCAGGCCTCGACGGCCCACGGCCCGAAGGCCCGGTCGCTCAGCGCGATGCAGGCGGCGCCCGCGTCCGGATCCACCCACAAGAACGTCCCGGACTGCCCGAAGTGGCCGAAAGTGCGGGGCGAGGACGAAGTGCCGGTCCAGTGCGGCGACTTCCCGTCCCGGATCTCGAACCCGAGCCCCCAGTCGTTGGGCTTCTGGTGCCCGTAGCCCGGCAGCACACCGCTCAGACCAGGGAAGGCCACCGACGTCGCCTCGGCCAGCGTCTGCGGTGCCAGCAGCCGCGGCCGCTGCAGCTCGGCCGCGAAACGGATCAGATCCCCGACCGTCGAGATGCCGTCCTTGGCGGGCGATCCGGCCAGCTCGGACGCGGTCATGCCGAGCGGTTCGAGCACCGCCTCGCGGACGTACTCGGCGAAGGGGATGTCGGTGGCCTTGGCGATGTGATCGCCCAGCACCTCGAACCCGGTGTTGGAGTACAGTCGGCGGTTCCCCGGCTCGGCCATCGTCCGCTGCTCGTCAAAGGCCAGGCCCGAGGTGTGCGCCAGCAGATGACGCACCGTCGACCCCGCGGGCCCGGCCGGCTCGTCCAGCTCGACGGCGCCCTCCTCGACGGCCAGCAGCGCGGCGTACGCGGCGATCGGCTTGGTGACGGACGCCAGCGGGAACCGGTGCTCCAGCGGCCCGCAGGAATCGGCCACCGAGCCGTCGGCTCGTACGACGGCGGCCGCAGCGGTGGGCACCGGCCAGTTCTCTGTCATCCGCAGGCTCTGCATGCCCCGAGCCTACGGTGTGCGCCCGCGCCCCCAAATCCCGGTCAAGTCTGATCGCGATCGGCACTTGCCTGGAGTGCACTCAAGGTCTCTAGCGTTAGGGATGGTGAAGGACGCGGGCGGCGACCGGGGCGCGGAAATGCGTCATCGGTGGCAGTCCGGCGACAGCGGCGTCCGACGCAACGCCGGTCGGGCCACCACACCGGACCGGGGAAATGGGGATACGGGGCAATGACGGTCACGCAGAGCGGACCGATAACGGACGAAACGGCCACTACCGATCTGTGGGAGCAGGCCCGGGACCGGACGGAGGCGCGCCACCCGGGCGTGCGACCGGCCACGTCGCGCGGCTGCGGGCCGACGATCACCCACCCGCGGCCGGCCGGCCGCGACCAGTACACGATCAGCGAGGTGGCCGAGCACACCGGCCTCAGCGCCCACACGCTGCGCTGGTACGAGCGGATAGGCCTGATGCCGCACGTCGACCGCACCCACACCGGGCAGCGCCGCTTCACCAACCGCGACCTGGACTGGCTGAACCTGGTGACCAAGCTGCGGCTGACCGGTATGCCGGTCGCCGACATGGTCCGCTACGCCGAGCTGGTACGGGAAGGCGACGGCACCTTCCCCGAACGCGAAGAGCTGCTGACCGCGCACCGCGAGGACGTACGACAGCGGATAGCCGAGCTCCAGAGCACGCTGACCGTCCTCGACTACAAGATCGACATTTATGCCGACGCCCGCCGGGCGTCCGAAAGGTTCTGAGCTTTCATGACTGGGGATTTCATGACCGGCACGAAGATCGACACTGTGGAGCTGGGCACCGGAGGCCCGCGGGTCAGCGTCCAGGGCCTCGGCTGCATGGGCATGAGCGCCGCCTACGGCCCGACGGACGCCGACGAGGCACGCGTCACCCTGGACCGCGCCCTGGATCTGGGCATCACGTTCTATGACACCGCCGATATGTACGGCATGGGGGAGAACGAAAAGTTCATCGCCCCCTTCGTCCAGGCACACCGCGACGAGATCGTCCTGGCCACCAAGTTCGCCATAGCCCTCGACCCGGCCGACCCCACCAAGCGCTCCATCCGCAACGACCGGCCGTACATCCGCCAGTCCGTGGAGGGCAGCCTGAGCCGCCTCGGCGTCGACGAGATCGACCTTTATTACATGCACCGCCGCGATGTGAACGTCCCCATCGAGGAGACGGTCGGCGCGATGGCCGAGCTGGTGGCCGAGGGCAAGGTCAAGCACCTGGGCCTGAGCGAGGTGACCGCCTCCGAACTGCGCGCCGCCCAGGCCGTCCACCCGATCGCCGCCGTCCAGTCCGAGTGGTCCCTGTTCAGCCGCGACATCGAGGAGGGCGTCGTCCAGGCGGCGGCCGAGCTCGGCGTCGGCCTCGTCCCGTACTCGCCGCTCGGCCGCGGCTTCCTGACCGGCTCCTTCGTCAACGCCGACAAGGAGCTGACCGCCGGCGACTTCCGCCGCCAGCAGCCCCGCTTCACCGGCGACAACGCGGCCGCCAACGCCGCGCTGCTGGAGCCGGTCCGCGAGATTGCCGCGGCCCACGACGCCACCCTCGGCCAGATCGCCCTGGCCTGGCTCCAGCACCAGGCCTCCGTGCGCGGCCTGGCAGTCGTGCCGATCCCCGGCACCCGCAAGCGCACCCGGATCGAGGAGAACGCCGGCGCCACCCGGATCCGGCTCACCGACCAGGACCTCGCCCTGCTGGAGCCCATCGCGGGACGGGTGGCGGGCGAGCGCTACGCGGACATGACGTTCACCTCGGCCGGGCGGGACTAGGGCAAGGCCCGGGCCGCCGCCTCAGCGCACCGCGTCGTAGCGGCCCAGCGCAATGGCGGCGAAGTTGCGGAGCGAGCCGGTACCGGGGGCGAGGTAGCCGGTGTGGCCCTCGGCCCGCCCGGTGGGGACCCGGCGGGCGCCGAAGTCGGGGTCGGTGGGGTCCTCGCCGTGCCCCAGGCCCAGGAACTCCACGTTCGGGACGTCGCCGATCCAGTCGGAGGCGTCCCGGGCCGCCCACACCCGGGCCGAAGTGCCCAGCTCCGCCACGCTGTCCCGGCGCATCCCGGGCGACGCGAAGACGATCAGGTCCGCGATCTCGCCGCGGCCCACCTCCGGTGCGGCGAGGCCGCACACCACCGAGCCGTAGCTGTGGCACAGCACGGCGGGGGCCGGCATCCCGGTGGCGGCGACACCGGTCAGGAAACGGGCCAGCCGCGGCGCCCCGGCCTCGGCCAGCCGCCCGGTGGCGGCGTCCGGACCGAGTCCGACCGGGGTGGTGTATCCGGCCCAGGCGATGACGGCGGTACGGGTCCCGGGCGCCTCGATGGCCATCTGCCTGCGCAGCGACGTCGCCATGCCGGTCGGGGTGCCGTACGGGTCCCGCGTACGGTCGAAGGAGCCCAGGTCGATGTCCGAGCCGGGCACGACGACGGCGACACGCTCGGCGGTGGTCAGCTCCCCGTGGACCTCGGCCACTTGGCCGCGGCCGCGGGGGTCGAAGGCGAGGATATGGCGGCCGGGCGCGAGGAGTTCGGCGCAGCGGGCGGCCGCCTTCCTGGCCTGCCGGTGGTCCTGGAGGGTGCCGTCCGGATCGGTGGCACGAGCGAGCTGTTCGGCCCGTTCCGCTTTCAGGGCAAGGGAGTTGGCCTCGTAGCGCAGGGCGATCGGCGCGCCGTCGAGATTGCCGACGGTGAGCGGATGCCGGGCCGCGAGCGCATGCCGCTGGGGGCCGGTCAGCGAGGCGAAGAAGCGGGCGACGGCGGCGGGGGAGGCGGTCGCCGGGTCCGGCAGCGGCCGGCCCAGGGCGTGATCCGCGCGCCAGGCGGCGGCGCCCGGCGCGGGGCCGGTGACGGCGGTCTGTGCGGAACCGGCCGCCCAGCCGCCCGTCCCGGCGGCGACAGCCAGCGCGAGCCCGGCGGCGATGAGCGTGCGCTTGCTGCGGAGCGCGGCGGTTCGCAGCACGGACATGGTGGCGTCTCCCTCTTCCGGTGGTGTGGCAGAGGGAAATCTAGGAAGAGGGTGACTGACGCGACGTCACACCCCGGAGCCAACTGCCGGGTGATACCGCAGTAGGGGGTACCGGCGTTCTCAGGCGCGACGCGGCGCGACGCACGGACGAGGGCGGACCCGCCGCACCCTCACCGTTCCCCTGGCGTCACCAGCCCCGACTCATAGGCGAAGATCACGGCCTGCGCACGGTCCCGCAGCTCCATCTTGGCCAGGACCCGGCCGATATGGGTTTTCACGGTCTGCTCGGCGAGAACGAGGGCATCGGCGATCTCCTGGTTGGACAGGCCGCGGGCGATCAGCTCCAGGACCTCCGTCTCACGCGGGGTCAGGCCGTTCAGCCGCAGCGACGCACGGTCCTTGCGCGGTGCCGGCCGGCGGAGCGCGAAGTCGGCGATCAGCCGCCGCGTCACCGAGGGCGCGAGCAGCGCCTCACCCGCCGCCACGACATGCACCGCGGAGATCAGATCGGCCGGCGGCGCATCCTTGAGCAGAAACCCGGACGCACCCGCGCGCAGCGCCTCGTAGACGTAGTCGTCGACATCGAACGTGGTCAGCATCAGCACCTTGGGACGGTGGGTGACGCCGACCGGGGGATCGAGCAGCCGGCGCGCCGCCTCCAGACCGTCCATCTCGGGCATCCGCACATCCATCAGCACCACGTCGGGATGCACCCGACGGCTCAGCTCCACCCCCTGCGCACCGTCCGGCGCATCGCCGACCACATCGATATCGCTCTGCGCCGAGAGCAGTGCGGCGAAGCCCGCACGCACCATGGCCTGGTCATCGACGATGATCACCCGTGTGGTCATGCGGAGTCGGAGTCCTTCGTGGAGAGGGGAGCGGCGGGGAGAGGGGACGCGGCGGCGGGCGGCGGCGCGGCCCCCGCCAGCGGAAGCTGTGCGGCGACGCGGAACCCGCCGTCGGGCAGCGGCCCGGTGTCCAGTGAGCCGTCCACCAGCCGTACCCGCTCCCGCATACCGATCAGACCATGCCCGGTGCCGTGGGACTCCAGGGGGGCGGACGGCGCCGGCGGCGCGGAGTTGACGACCAGCACGGTCAGCCGTGAGCCGTCCGCCGTGGCCGTCACCGACACCCGGGTCCCCGCCCCCGGGGCATGCCGCACCACATTGGCCAGCGCCTCCTGCACGATGCGGTACGCCGACAGGTCCACCGCCGGCTCCGGCGCCAGCGGCTCCTCGGGCAGCACCAGTTCGACCGGCACACCGGCCCGTACGGTCGCCTCGACCAGCTTCGGCAGCTGGCCGATTCCGGGCTGCGGGGCCTTCTCCGGCCCGCCGTGGCGCTCGGTCTCCTCGCTGCGCAGCACACCCAGCAGCCGGCGCATCTCCGCCAGCGACTCCCGCGCGGTCGCGGCGATCGTCTCGAACTCCTCCCGGGCCTGGGTGGGTATCCCGCTGATGCGGTAGGGGGCACTGTCGGCCTGGACCGTGATCACGGACATGTGATGGGCGACGACGTCATGCAGCTCGCGGGCGATTCGGGTGCGCTCCTCCAGCAGCGTACGGCGGGCGCGCTCGGCCTCGCTGATGGTCTCCTGCTCCAGCAACTTCCGCTGGGCGTCGCCCCGTTCCCGCAATGCGGCGCCGATCAGCAGTATCACGCCGGAGAGCAGGAAGAGCAGCACCCAGGTGTCGACCTTGTGCCGCGGGGTGATCAGCTCGAGGAGGATTCCGGCCGCTCCGGTCGTCAGCCATACGGCGATGAGGGTGCGCCGGCCCTCCCGTAGCGACAGCGCGAGCATCAGCACGAGATAGCCGACGATCGCCGTGGGCGGCCAGGGCCAGGCGCGGGCCGCCACGTCGTGGGCGCCGATGAGGGCCAGGGCGCAGATGACGTCCGCCGCGAAGATCACCCACCAGGCCTGGAGCGGCCGCGTCACCGCGAGCAGCAGCGGCACGGCCTGCGCGGTGGCCAGCCCGCCCGCCAGCCCGCCGCTCAGGCCGTAGTCGTTGCCCAGGACGTTGATGCCCGACGTCAGAAGGGCGACGGCGAAGCCGGAGGCGATGACGTACGGAACGCGGCGCAGCCAGGGGCGCTGGACCGCGCCGAACAGGGGGGTGCCGGGGTCGGTCGGGGTGAAGAGCGCGACGGCGAGCAGATGCAGCGCCTGCCGGGCGGCGCGCAGGGCCCGGTGGTGGGGCGGCTCGTGCCGTGCGCCTGGGGCCGGTTCGCGTTCGGGGGTGGAAGATCGCTTGAACATCGCACCGTCAATGTAAGCGGACGGCTCCGGCCGGGGCGTCATACCACGGTCCATGGTTGGGGCTTGCGAGCCGTACCACGGTATGACGCGCCCCGGGCACCGGCCCGCAGCGCGGGTTGCGTCCGCCGCCGCAGGCCCGTTCCCGGGGCCGCTAGAGCTCCGCCAGCAGCTCGGCCTTCTTCGCGCTGAACTCGTCGTCCGTCAGCAGCCCCGAGTCGTGCAGCGCGCCGAGATGCCGTATCCGCTCCGCGATATCGGCCGGGTCCCGGCGGGCGTCACCGGCCCGGCGCACCGGCTCGCGCTCCCGGGTGTCCGGGGCCGGATCCGCGGCCCGGACCGCCTGCAGCACCGCGGCCGCGAACGGCAGCGACTCATGGACCGGACCGTAGCCCAGCCCGAAGACGACCGCCGCCGGATCCTGGTCGGCGGCATCGGCCCCCTTCTCGCGCGCCCCGCGCTCCAGCAGCCGCAGATGGCCGTTGAAGATCTCCGGCGAACGCCATTCGACCCCGGTCAGTTCGCCGACCGTGAAGCTCTGGTCACCGCGCTTCCACTTGGCCGACGACGCGCCCGTCCAGAACCAGCGGAAGGCGACCGCGCTGCCGTCGAAGGACGCCTTGCCGTCATAGGCCTTGAAGTGCAGGGGAGGCTCCGGCGCGGCCACGATATGGCGCTCGGCGGGCTCCTTGGACTCCGGCCGCAGCGCGGCGCGCAGCTCGTCGGCGTAGTACTCGGCGAGCGTCTCGCGCTCGGCCGGCAGCACCAGCCGGTACGGGTCGGCGTCCTCCTTGAGTTGTCCGTCCGCCGCCTCCATCAGGGGGTCGGCGCCGTGCCGTGGCACGGCATGCAGCACCACCGTGCCGCGTCTGCCCGCGGTCAGCTCGACGGACCTCAACGCCTCGTACGGAATGCGTCGCTCGCCGAGCGCCTGGAACAGCTTCGGCCTGCGGATCCCCCGTTCGAAGCGGATGAGTACGGAGTCCGTGTCGAACTCCCAGACGGCGTGAAAACCGGCCAGCACATCACCCATGCGGCTCATCGTATGCGGGCGGTTGCCCGCTCGTCCCCCTTCCGGACACCTTGCGCTACGCGCGTCAAGACCTCCCGGCCACCGGAACTGCGGCGTCCGGTGCCTCAGGCCAGGTCGGCGCGGCAGCCCGGGTCGCTGGACGCGCAGTCCACCGAGTCGAGCGCGCCGACGCCGACGAGCGCGAAGTTGCGCAGGCTCTGGGTGCCGGGCGCGAAATAGCCCGTGTGCCCCTGGGCGCCCTGCGCGGACAGGACCCGCGAACCGAAGGACGGCTCGACCGGGTCGGCGCCGTGGCCGAGCCCGCCGACCTCCATGTACGGCACGTCCTGGATCCAGTCGTCGGCGTCCCGCATCGCCCAGACCCGGGCGCGGGTGCCCAGCGCGGAGCGGTTGTCGGCCCGCATGCCGGGGCTGCCCGCCACCGCGATGTTCTCGACGTTGGACGGCAGCTGCCGGGCGGCGACGCCGCACACCACGGACCCGTAGCTGTGGCAGAACAGCGAGACGGAGTCGGTGGAGGGCAGCGATTCGGTGAGCGCGCGCAGCCGGACGGCGCCGGCCTCGGCGAGCTGCCCGGTGGCGGCCTCCACGCCCAGTCCGCCGGGGGAGGTGTAGTCGGCCCAGGCGATCACCGCCGTACGGGCGCTCGGGCGGGCCGTGCGCTCGGCCTTGTACAGGGACTGCGCCATGCCGACGGGCGCCGTGAGCGCCTTCGCGGTGCGCTCGAACGTCGAGAGGTTGGTGTCCACGCCGGGCACCACGACGGAGACCCGGCGGGCCGTCGCGAGATTGCCGAAGACCTCCGCCGCCCGCCCGTCGCCGGCCGGATCGAACGCCAGGATCTGCCGGGCGGGGCTCATCATCGACTCGAGGCGGTGCATCAGCCTGCCCGCCGTCTGGCGGCCGACGGGCGTGAGCCGGCGGTCGACCATGCGCTTTTTCTCGATGCGGCGGGCCTGGTCGATCGCCGTCCGGTTGGCGCGGTAGCGCAGCTGCACCGGCGCGCCGCCCATATTGCCGACGACGAGCGGGTACCGGGACGCGAGCCGCCGCTGGTCGGGGCGGTCGAGCTTGGCGAAGAAGGCCCGGACGGTGGCCGGGGCGGCCGTGGGGTCCGGCAGCGGCCGCCCGTGGAAGGTGGCGTGCTGCCAGGCGGATCTGGCGGTGGCCAGCGGGTTGGCGTCCTCCTTGGTGCCTCTGATGGCCGTCCAGCCGGTCAGGGCAAGCATCACGAACACCACCACCAGGGCGAGTGCGGCGCGCCAGGCGGTGGACTGCAGGAAACCGTAGGAGGGGCCGAAGCCCGAGAAGGAATTCACCGCGAGCCACCCTAGGAGACGGGAGAGCGTGCCCGCTGCGGCCGTGAGCCATATCACGTTTCGCGGCGGGTATTTCGACCAAAGTGGACAACGGATGGTGCAATCCGGCGCTCGGCTGTCCAGACCTGGGCATATGGGGTCGCGAAGCGGTCTCGCGGGGCGCCTGGTCGCCGTCAGGGCGTGAGGAAGCTCACCGGGCTGTTGCGGCGGATTCTCGCCAGATTTCTTGCCGGTTGCTCTGCGGCCGCGGCGCGCCGTCCACGGGTTCGTCAGCGACGCCGGCGGTCGTCGCGGGTCACCGGGTCCGCCAGTCGTCGTCGATGGCCGGCCCGATGTGATCGAGGTAGGACTTCGTCAACTCGCGGATGGATTCCACGCTGCAGTCCTGCCCCTCGCCCCAGACCTTCCCGGCCACCCGCATCACGCCGGAGAACGCCGCGACAACCACCCTGGGCCGGGGGTCCGCGTCCACGTCCAGCCCCTCGCGCGCGGCGATGAGCCGCGCTATCTGCTCCTCCAGGTCGGAGGAGCGCCGCAGATGCGCGGCGACCAGCGCGGGCGTCGACTCGATCATCCGGTACGAGCGCATGTGCAGCTCCACGGGCACCACCGACGCGATCGCGCTGCCGATCTCGTCCCAGGCGACCATGACGGCGCTGCGCAGCGCCGTCAACGGGGCCTCGGTGGCGGGCCGTTCGCGCAGCTCGGCGAGGAAACGGGCCTCCACCATCTCCTGGACGGCGAAGACGACCTCTTCCTTGTTGGCGAAGTACCGGAAGTAGGTGCGCTGGGAGACGTCCACCGTCTCCGCGATCTCATCGATCGTCGTCGCCTCGTACCCCTGCTCCGTGAACAGCTCCAGTGCCGCACGGATCAGCGCGTCGCGGGTGCGCTGCTTCTTGCGTTCGCGCAGCCCGCCACCCGGGGTTGCCGCCTGCGGCGTCTGGGTCGCCATCCTGCGCCGCCTTTCCACGGTGTTCTCGCTGATCAGGATATCTGTGAGCTAGATGACAGTTACCGACTGATGAATTACTTTGTCAACTGTCAGCGGCTGACATTAGCCTCGTCGTATGAGTTCTCAGACCCCGGTTGCCGACGCCGCGCCGGAACTTCCCGTACCGGAGCCCCCGAAGGGGCTGCGAGGCCGTCCGTGGCTGACCCTCTTCTCCGTGGCCATCGGCGTCATGATGGTCGCCCTGGACGGCACCATCGTCGCCATCGCCAACCCCGCCATCAAGCGTGACCTGGGCGCGTCGTTCGCCGACGTGCAGTGGATAACCAACGGCTACATGCTCGCCCTGGCCGTCTCGCTGATCACGGCGGGCAAGCTCGGTGACCGCTTCGGCCACCGGCAGACCTTCCTCATCGGCACCCTCGGCTTCGCCGCCGCCTCCGGCGCCATCGGCTTCGCCGACGAGGTGGTGCTGGTCATCACCTTCCGCGTGCTGCAAGGCCTCTTCGGCGCGCTGCTGATGCCCGCCGCGCTCGGGCTGCTGCGCGCGACCTTCCCCGCCGAGAAGCTCAATATGGCCATCGGCATCTGGGGCATGGTCATCGGTGCTTCCACGGCCGGCGGCCCGATCGTCGGCGGCCTGCTGGTCGAGCACGTCAACTGGCAGTCGGTCTTCTTCATCAACGTCCCGGTCGGCGTCCTGGCCCTGGCCCTCGGCCTGGTGGTCCTCAAGGACCACCGCGCACAGAACGCCCCGCGCTCCTTCGACATCCCGGGCATCGTGCTGCTCTCCAGCGCGATGTTCTGCCTCATCTGGCCGCTGATCAAGGCCGCCGAGTGGGGCTGGGGCGATGTGAAGACGCTGGGCTTCCTGGCCGGCGCGATCCTCCTCTTCGTCCTCTTCGCCGTCCTGGAGACGCGCGTCCGCGAGCCGCTCATCCCGCTGCGGATGTTCCGCTCGGTGCCGCTGACCGCCGGCACGATCCTGATGGTGCTGATGGCCTTCGCCTTCATGGGCGGCCTCTTCTTCGTGACGTTCTACCTCCAGAACGTGCACGGCATGACCCCCGTCGACAGCGGTCTGCACCTTCTGCCGCTCACCGGCATGATGATCGTCGGCTCGCCGCTGGCCGGCGCCCTGATCACCAAGTTCGGCCCGCGGATCCCGCTGGTCGGCGGGATGGTCCTCACCGCCGTGGCCATGTACGGCATGTCCGGCCTGGACACCACCACCGGCACCGGCCCGATGTCCGTCTGGTTCGCGCTGCTCGGCCTCGGCCTCGCGCCCGTCATGGTCGGCGCCACCGAGGTCATCGTCGGCAACGCCCCGCTGGAGCTCTCCGGCGTCGCCGGCGGTCTTCAGCAGGCGGCGATGCAGGTCGGCGGCAGCCTCGGCACGGCCGTGCTCGGCGCCGTGATGGCCTCCCGCGTCGACAGCGAACTCCCCGGCAACTGGCAGTCCGCCGGCCTCCCGCCGGTCCCGCCCGCACAGTCCTCCCAGCTGTACGACGCCGTCTCCGCGGGCATCGCACCGGTAAAGAAGGGCACCCCGCCGGAGATCGCGCAGAAGATCACGTCCGTCGCGCATGACACCTTCGTCTCCGGCATGGGGCTGGCCTTCACGGTCGCCTGCGGCGTGGCGATCGTCGCGGCCGCCGTCGCCACCCTCACCAAGCGCGGCGCGAACGCCGAGGCGGGCGCGGGCGTCGGCCACATCTGACCCCGCGGGCCGCTGACCTGCGGATCGTTGACCTACGGACCCGCTGATCTGCGGATTCGTTGACCTCCGGACTCGCTGACCAGCGGGCGGAACCCGGCGCGCGGCCGGCCGAGGCACTCCCTCGGCCGACCGCGCGCCGTCGTGCGTACGGGCGGCCGCGCGCGTCAACCCGGCCCCGCGGACCGCCGCCGGGACCGGGCCGCCACATTCCAAGGGACGCTTGAGCCCCGTCCCCACCCCCGCATCACTCATCCGGATGAGGCCGCCCGGGGAACCCACCCTCGCCCCGGATAGGCGCCCGCCGCATCGCGCCCCGCCCTCGTCTCTCCGGCCCGGGGAGGAACGGTTTTGCCGCCCCTGTCGCCACCGGGCCGTCGTCAACACCGCAGCCACGGAACGGCTTTGCGCGCCGTCCGGTTATCCACATCCCCGATCCGGATGGACTCACCGCCACGGCCTTGGCAACCGCGCGGCGCCCTCGCGAAGCTCGATCCAGAAGCCGCCGCGGGCAATCCCGCCCACGTCGGGAGGCCATCGCCTAGGCCCTACTCCACGGGGGAGAAACCCATGCTGCGTCCGCGTACGCCCCACACCACCGCGATCGTCACCGGCCTCGCCGCACTCACCGCCGCGCTCGCCGTGTCCGCCGCCCTGGCGACCCCGGCCGCGCATGCGGCCGCCGGTGGCCGCACCACCCCCGCCTCGGGCGACTGCGCCGCGGGCCGGCTGTGCGTCTGGCCGAGCGCCGACTTCGGTGGCAAGCGGCGGACCTACGAGCTCTCCGACACCGACATCGAAAGCTGCGTCCCGCTGCCCGGGGGAAGCGGCGCCGCCTCGTTCGCCAACCGCACCGGCCGGCCGGTCACCACGTACCAGAGCGCGGAATGCGCCGAGACCGCCGAGTTCGACACCTACCCGGGCGGCGGCAGCTGGGTGCCCCGGTCCCCGTACCAGGTGCGGGCGTTCAAGATCTGGGAGCGGTGAGGCACGAAGCGCGACGCCCCCGACAGCGGGGCGCTGTCGGGGGCGTCGCACGGGCGCTGCGCGCCGTGAGCCGGGCGTCAGGCGTCGCCGCCCGCCTCGCCCGCCTCGGCGGCCGTGACGTCCAGGAGCTGGTAGCGGTCGATCGCCTGCTTCAGCAGGGACCGGTCGATCTTGCCCTCCTTGGCGAGCTCGGTGAGCACGCCGAGGACGATCGACTGCGTGTCGATGTGGAAGAAGCGACGGGCCGCGCCACGGGTGTCCGCGAAGCCGAAGCCGTCGGCACCCAGCGACTGGTACGTGCCGGGCACCCAGCGCGCGATCTGGTCCGGGACGGACCGCATCCAGTCCGAGACCGCGACCTTCGGGCCCTCGGCACCCTGGAGCTTCTGCGTCACGTACGGGACGCGCTGCTCCTCCTCCGGGTGCAGCAGGTTGTGCTCCTCGACCTCGACGGCCTCACGGCGCAGCTCGTTCCAGGAGGTCGCCGACCAGACGTCCGCCTTGACGTTCCACTCGTCCGCGAGGATCTGCTGGGCCTCGACCGCCCACGGCACGGCGACACCCGAGGCGAGGATCTGGGCCGCGTGCTCGCCCTTCGCGCCCGCCGCGACGCGGTGCAGACCCTTCAGGATGCCGTCGACGTCGACGTCGGCCGGCTCCGCCGGGTGCTGGATCGGCTCGTTGTAGACGGTCAGGTAGTAGAAGATGTCCTCGGAGTTCTCCCCGTACATCCTCCGCAGACCGTCCTTGACGATGTGCGCGATCTCGTAGCCGTAGGCCGGGTCGTAGGCGACACAGGCCGGGTTGGTCGACGCCAGCAGCTGGGAATGGCCGTCGGCGTGCTGGAGGCCCTCACCGGTCAGCGTCGTCCGGCCGGCGGTCGCGCCGAGCACGAAGCCGCGGGCGAGCTGGTCGGCCATCTGCCAGAACTGGTCGCCGGTCCGCTGGAAGCCGAACATCGAGTAGAAGACGTAGACCGGGATCAGCGGCTCACCGTGCGTGGCATAGGCCGAGCCCGCCGCGATCAGCGAGGCCGTGCAGCCCGCCTCCGTGATGCCGTCGTGCAGCATCTGGCCGGTCGGCGACTCCTTGTAGGCAAGGAGCAGTTCGCGGTCCACGGACTCGTACTGCTGGCCCAGCGGGTTGTAGATCTTGGCCGACGGGAAGAACGCGTCCATGCCGAAGGTGCGGTACTCGTCGGGCGCGATCGGCACGAAGCGCTTGCCGATCTCCTTGTCCCGCATCAGGTCCTTCAGCACCCGCACGAACGCCATGGTCGTGGCGATCTTCTGCTGTCCGGAGCCCTTCTTGGCCGTCGCGTACGCCTTGTCGTCCGGCAGCTGCAGCGGCTTGGCGCGCACGACGCGGGTCGGCACATAGCCGCCCAGCGCGCTGCGGCGGTCGTGCATGTACTGGATCTCTTCGGACTTCGGGCCCGGGTGGTAGTACGGCGGCAGGCCGTCCTCCAGGTCCTTGTCCGGGATCGGGAGGTGCAGCCGGTCGCGGAAGCCCTTGAGGTCGTCGACCGTCAGCTTCTTCATCTGGTGGGTCGCGTTGCGACCCTCGAAGTTCGGGCCGAGCGTCCAGCCCTTGACGGTCTGCGCGAGGATCACCGTCGGCTGGCCCTTGTGGGCCTTGGCCGCCGCATACGCCGCGAAGATCTTCTTGTGGTCGTGACCGCCGCGGCCCAGGTGCAGGATCTGGTCGTCGGTCATGTTCTCGACCATCGCGCGCAGGCGGTGATCGTCGCCGAAGAAGTGCTCGCGGATGTAAGCGCCGGTCTCGGTGGCGTACGTCTGGAACTGGCCGTCCGGGGTGCTGTTGAGCTTGTTGACCAGGATGCCGTCGCGGTCCTGCGCGAGCAGCGGGTCCCAGCTGCGGTCCCACACGAGCTTGATGACGTTCCAGCCGGCGCCGCGGAACTGCGACTCCAGCTCCTGCATGATCTTGCCGTTGCCGCGGACCGGGCCGTCCAGGCGCTGCAGGTTGCAGTTGACGACGAAGGTCAGGTTGTCCAGGCCCTCGCGGGCGGCGATGGACAGCTGGCCGAGCGACTCGGGCTCGTCCATCTCGCCGTCACCGAGGTAGGCCCAGACATGCGAGTCGGAGGTGTCGGCGATGCCGCGCGCCTCCATGTAGCGGTTCATCCGGGCCTGGTAGATCGCGCCGAGGGGGCCCAGGCCCATCGAGACGGTCGGGAACTCCCAGAAGTCCGGCATCAGCCGCGGGTGCGGGTAGCTGGACAGGCCGTAGGGAGCCTTGGACTTCTCCTGGCGGAAGGCGTCGAGCTGCGCCTCGGTGAGCCGGTCCAGCAGGTAGGCGCGGGCATACACACCGGGGGAGGCGTGGCCCTGGAAGAAGATCTGGTCGCCGCCCTTGCCGTCGTCCTTGCCCCGGAAGAAGTGGTTGAAGCCCACGTCGTAGAGGGAGGCGGAGGAGGCGAACGTGGCGATGTGGCCGCCGACGCCGATCCCGGGGCGCTGGGCACGGGAGACCATGACGGCCGCGTTCCACCGGGTCGCGTTCAGGACCTTGCGCTCGATCTCCTCGTTGCCCGGGAAGAACGGCTCGTCCTTGGTCGCGATGGTGTTGACGTAGTCCGTGCTGCGCATCTCGGGCACGGCCACACGCTTCTCGCGGGCCCGCTCGATCAGCCGGAGCATGAGGTAGCGGGCACGTTCCCGGCCTCGCTCATCGACGGCTGCGTCGAGCGAGTCGAGCCATTCCTGGGTCTCTTCTGGATCGAAGTCCGGGACCTGGCTGGGAAGGCCGCCAATGATGATCGGGTTTCGATCGGATCCGGAAGCCACGCTGTTCCTTCGGTGTTCGGTTCGTGTCGTGCTCTGCACGCTATTGATGCTGCGCACGCGGACGAATGCTGTCTCTGCCTTGTGTCGCGCCGTCTTCCATCGTGTACCGAGTCACTGGGATACGTCATCTCTACTGTCGGGTAACCACCCGCTCAGAGATGGGCGCTGAAAGGACCGACTCGCAGGTCGGCCAAATCGCAACCATACGCCCATCCCGAAAGTCCTTTGCGTACGACCGTACGGTCCCCGAATCCGCATCCGGTACGCATCCGGCGCCCCCCGAAGGGACCAGTCACGCGCGATTACCCGATAAACCCGGGAAAACGCTGTGGCGTGAATCACTTCGGGCTGTCCCCATGGGGTCGTGGTTGCGGTGAGACGCGTCCAATCGTCACCGTTTCGGCGGTCTCGGCCGCCGGGTACTTGCGCGATCCGCCCGGCCCGTGTGGACTACGCCCAAAGCTCCGCGCACGCGCGGGGCCCCAAACTTTCCGAAAGATGACAGGAGGCAATCCGTGAGCGCGACCGCGGACCACGCGGAGGAGCGGACCAACCCTGCCGCCAGGCTGGGGTTCGAGCCCGGACAGGTGGTCCAGGAGATCGGCTACGACGACGACGTCGAGCAGGAGCTCCGCGAAGGCATTGAGTCCGTGATTGGCCAGGAACTCGTTGACGAGGACTACGACGACGTCGCTGACGTCGTGCTGCTGTGGTTCCGTGATGACGACGGCGACCTCACGGACGCGCTGGTGGACGCCATCGGGCTGATCGACGAGGGCGGCGAGATCTGGCTGCTGACCCCCAAGACCGGCCGGGACGGCTACGTCGAACCCAGCGATATCAATGAGGCCGCGCAGACCGCGGGTCTGTCCCAGACCAAGAGCATCAACGCGGGCAAGGACTGGACCGGCAGCCGACTGGTCACGCCCAAGGCGGCCAAGTCCGGCAAGCGCTGATCCACAGCACCCGGGCACTGTGTGCCGAGCCCTCTCCGGCCTGTTCCGGAGGGGGCTCTGCGCTGTTCAGGAGCGGTTTTCGGGACGTTCCGCGCGGCGCGTAGGGTTGGTCGCGTCCAGTTGTGCGTGAGCGGAAGGGAAGCAACCCCATGGCGATCGAGGTCGGCACGAAGGCTCCGGATTTCGAGCTGAAGAACCAGCACGGCGAGCTGGTCAAGCTCTCCGACTTCCGCGGCGAGAAGGCCGTCGTTCTCCTCTTCTACCCCTTCGCCTTCACCGGCGTGTGCACCGGAGAGCTGTGCGCGCTCCGTGACGAGCTGCCGAAGTTCGCCAACGACGACGTCCAGCTGCTGGCCGTCTCCAACGACTCCCCGTTCTCGCTGCGCGTCTTCGCCGAGCAGGAGGGCCTGGAGTACCCGCTGCTGTCGGACTTCTGGCCGCACGGCGAGGCCTCGCGGGCGTACGGCGTCTTCGACGAGGACAAGGGCTGCGCGGTGCGCGGCACCTTCGTCATCGACAAGGAGGGCGTGGTGCGCTGGACGGTCGTCAACGGCCTGCCCGACGCCCGTGATCTGAACGACTACATCAAGGCTCTCGACGCCCTCTGAGCCGCGGCTCCGGGGTGCCTGGGGGCGCCCGCGGGACCGGCATCCGTGTGCATCCGAGTGCGATACCTGTAATCGGTGGGAACCGGTCACTAGGATCAATTCGTTGATCCGATGCCATGCACGATGGGGGCGCAAAGCTTTACGTACCCCTCGAATCTATGGGAGGACTCGTGGGAGTCAGCCTCAGCAAGGGCGGCAACGTCTCGCTGACGAAGGAAGCCCCCAATCTGACCGCCGTCCTCGTCGGTCTGGGCTGGGACGCGCGTACCACCACCGGTACGGACTTCGACCTGGACGCCAGCGCCCTGCTGACGAACGACCAGGGCAAGGTCGGCAACGACCAGAATTTCGTGTTCTTCAACAACCTGAAGAGCCCGGACGGCTCGGTCGAACACACCGGTGACAACACCACCGGTGAGGGCGAGGGCGACGACGAGGCGATCAAGGTGAACCTCGCCGGGGTGCCGGCCGACGTTCACAAGATCGTGTTCCCGGTGTCGATCTACGACGCCGAGACCCGCCAGCAGAGCTTCGGCCAGGTCCGCAACGCCTACATCCGCGTCGTCAACCAGGCCGACGGCAATGAGCTGGCGCGCTACGACCTGAGCGAGGACGCCTCGACCGAGACCGCGATGGTCTTCGGCGAGCTGTACCGCAACGGCGCGGAGTGGAAGTTCCGCGCCATCGGCCAGGGCTACGCCTCGGGGCTGCGCGGCATCGCGCAGGACTTCGGCGTCAACGTCTGAGCCAACACAACCGCCGCGTCCGGCGCCGTACGCCCCGTCCGGGGAGTGCGGCGCCGCGCGTGCTGGAAAGCGAGGCGGGCCGGGCGCCGCCGCGGCCCGCACCGACACCGGGGAGGAAGCAAAATATGGGCGTCACGCTCGCCAAGGGGGGCAACGTCTCCCTGTCCAAGGCCGCGCCGAATCTTGCACAGATCATGGTCGGCCTCGGCTGGGACGCGCGCTCCACGACAGGAGCGCCGTTCGACCTCGACGCCAGCGCTCTGCTGTGCCAGTCGGGCCGGGTCCTGGGAGACGAGTACTTCGTTTTCTACAACAACCTCAAGAGCCCCGAGGGCTCCGTCGAGCACACCGGTGACAACCTCACCGGCGACGGGGAGGGCGACGACGAATCGATCCTCGTGGACCTCGGCGGTGTGCCCGAACAGGTCGACAAGATCATCTTTCCGGTCTCGATTCACGAGGCCGAAGTGCGCGGTCAGAGCTTCGGCCAGGTCAGCAATGCCTTTATCCGCGTCGTCAATCAGGCCGACGGCAGCGAACTCGCCCGTTATGACCTCAGTGAGGACGCCGCAGGCGAGACCGCGATGATCTTCGGTGAGGTATATCGCCACAACGGCGAATGGAAGTTCAGGGCTGTGGGCCAGGGGTACGCGTCAGGCCTGCGAGGCATCGCTCTAGACTTCGGGGTCAACGTTTCGTAAAGCGCCGCGCACTGCGCGCGGGGGACCCCACACAGCGAGGGATTGGGTAGGCAGTGCTCCTGAAAACCTTCGGCTGGTCGTTCGCCATCACGGTGCTCGGCCTGGCCTTGGCGGGCATTCTCTGGGGGTGGCAGGGCCTCGCGATCGTCGGGATCCTGTCCATCCTGGAGATCTCGCTCTCGTTCGACAACGCCGTCATCAACGCAGGCATCCTGCGCAAGATGAACGCCTTCTGGCAGAAGATCTTCCTGACCTTCGGCATCCTGGTAGCGGTATTCGGCATGCGGCTGGTCTTCCCGGTCGTCATCGTCGCGATCACCGCCAAACTGGGGCCGATCGAGGCGGTCAATCTCGCCATCAACGACAAGGCGCATTACCAGGAACTGGTCACCAGCGCCCACCCGGCCATCGCGGCCTTCGGCGGGATCTTCCTGTTGATGATCTTCCTCGACTTCATCTTCGAGGAGCGCGACTACAAGTGGCTGTCATGGATCGAAAAGCCCATGGCCAAGATGGGCAAGCTCGACATGCTGTCCGTCATCATCGCGCTGGTCGTCCTGCTGGTGACCTCGATGACGGTGGCCACGGCCGCCGCGCACGGCGCCGGTGACAAGAGCGCCACGGTGCTGCTGTCCGGCGTTGCGGGCCTCATCACCTATCTCATCGTCGGCGGAATCTCCGGCTACTTCGAGGAGAAGCTGGAAGAGGACGACGAAGACGACGAGGAGGCCGAAGAGGCCGCCGCGGCGCCCGCGACGAAGGGCACCGGCTCGGCCGTGGGCCTGGCCGGCAAGGCCGCGTTCTTCATGTTCCTCTACCTCGAGGTCATCGACGCGTCCTTCTCCTTCGACGGCGTCATCGGTGCGTTCGCCATCACCAACGACATCTTCATGATGGCGCTGGGCCTGGGCATCGGCGCGATGTACATCCGTTCGCTGACGGTCTTCCTCGTCCGCAAGGGGACTCTGGACGACTACGTCTACCTCGAGCACGGCGCGCACTACGCGATCGGCGCGCTGGCCATCATCCTGCTCCTGACGATCCAGTACGAGATCAGTGAGGTCGTCACGGGCCTGATCGGCATCGTACTGATCGGTCTCTCCTTCGCCTCGTCCGTGCTGCGGAACAAGCGTGAGGGCAGGCCGGGGGACGAAGCGGGGGCCAAGTCGGAAGTCGCGTCCGGAGTGTGACGCGGCTCTGATTGAGGAACGCTCTCTGCGGGGCGGCCACGAGGTAGGGACCTCGGGGCCGCCCCGCGGCAATTGGGGTCGAGCAATGGGGTGGGCAAGGTGTCGTTCCTGGGGAACTGGTGGCGCGGTGGGGCGCCGAAGTACGAATTCGACAGCGGCGGAGCGTCGTACGTCGTCGAGCTGACCAAGCGGAATCCGGTCGTCTCGCTGAGCAAGCAGGGGGCGGCCAGCGGGCATCTGCGGGTCAATCTGCACTGGCAGATGCGGACGTCGGACTTCGGCGGGCCCGGAGGACAGCGCACGGCCAGCCTGCTGCGGCATCCGGGGCGGCTGTTCAAACCCGAAATCGTGCAGGCGCAGGGGCCGGCCGTGGTCAATGTCGATCTGGACCTGGCCTGCATGTACGAGCTCAAGGACGGCACCAAGGGCGTGGTGCAGCCGCTCGGCAACTTCCTCGGCGAACTCAACACCCCGCCGTTCGTCCAGCTCAGCGGCGACGACCGGTTCGGTTCGGGGTCCGGCGAGACGCTGTACATCAACCTGGACCACCGGGACGAGATCAAGCGGATGCTGATCTTCGTCTACATCTACGACGGGACGCCGGCCTTCGACCGTACGCATGCGGTCGTGACCCTCTACCCGAGCAGCGGGCCCCGGCTGGAGGTCAACCTGGACGAGCGGGCACCACAGGCCCGCTCCTGCGCCATATTCATGCTCGAGAACACCAAGGACGAGCTGACGGTGCGCCGCGAGGTGAAGTACGTCTACGGGTTCCAGGCGGAGCTCGACCGGCTGTACGGCTGGGGCCTCCAGTGGGGGCGGGGGTACAAGTCGAAGGTCTGACCCTCCGCCGGTGACGGTGCCCGCCGCTCGGGGCCGCGGTGCTACCGGCGCTGGAACTGCGGCCCCTGCGGCGGCAGTACGAACGACGGGTCGGGTACGAACGGCTGCTGCGGCGGATAGCCGTAGGTCGGCGCAGGCTGCTGGGGCGGCTGCGGATAGCCGTAGGCGGACGGCGGCTGCTGCTGGGGCTGGTAGGGCGGCTGCTGCGGTGGCGGACCCGGGTAGCCGTACGAGGGCTGGGCCGGGGGCTGCGCCGGCGGCGGCGGAACGTGCTGCGGGTAGCCGTAACCGCCGGTGGGCTGCGGCGGGGCCGCGGAATAGGGCTCCGGCATGTGCTGGGTGACGGCATCGGGGTCTGGAGCCGAAGCCGCGGCGGTCGCCTCCTCGGGCCAGGCGCTGGGCGGCGGGCTCACCGGGGCAGTTGGGCCGGGGGCGGACGGGCCGGGGGTGCGGGGGGTGGGTTCGGCGGAGGGCTCGGCGGCCGGTTCGGAGTCTGCCGCGGGTTCGGCCGCGGGTGCCGCGGAGGCCGAAGCCTCCGAGGCCGGCGCCGCCGTGGAACCGGAGGCCGCGGCGTCGTTCTGCTCCACCGAGATCCCGAATTCGGTCGCCAGGCCCACCAGTCCGCTGGCGTAGCCCTGCCCCAGCGCGCGGAACTTCCAGCTCTCGCCGCGCCGGTAGAGCTCCCCGCAGATCAGCGCCGTCTCGTCGCCCGTCTCGGGCACCACTTCGAAGACCACGAGCGGGTCGCCGTCGCTCGCCGCCGCGTCGTACAGCATCACCCGCAGATCCGGTACGAGCCCGAATGGCCCGCCGTCCGACGATGCGGTCAGCATCACCCGGTCCACGGACGGGTCCAGGGTGGCCAGGTCCGCCTCGATGGTGTCGGCCAGGCCGTCGGCGAGGCGGGTCTTGGGCAGATGCCGGACCAGGCCGCTGGGGTGCCGGGGCTGGTTGTAGAAGACGAAGTCCTCGTCGGAGCGCACGCGTCCCGTGGGCCCCACCAGCAGGGCCGAGGCGTCGACATCGGGGACATCGGCGCCGGGGGTCCAGCGCAGGACGGCCCGGACAGCCGTGGCGTCGAGGGGTACGTTCGACCCTTTCAGCATCGCGTGCGTCATGCCGCAATCCTGCCTTCCCGGAGGTCGCCGGGACAACGCGGGGGCCTGCCACGCGTGGTCGCCCCGCTCCCGCGGTCACCTGGACGCCGCGCGTGGGATACGAGATTTTCACGCGCGGGGGAACTAACGGCACCCCCGCACACGTACGATTACCGGCTGGATCCAGACAGCGAGACGCAGCGGGGGCGCCGGGTCCCGCCTGTAGACGGGGAGTTGTATGCGTCACTTTGGGCACCTTCCGCCCGACATCCGGAAGGCACTGTTCCACCAAGAGCCGGTGGACTTCACCGCCGATTCTCCGACGCGTACGCTCGCGGCCGCCCTGGGTGCCACGCTCTACAGCCCCGCCACCCGCCCGCGGCTCGCCGCGGACATCGTCAAACAGGCCGGCCGGGGCGTGATGTCCATGGTGCTGTGCCTCGAGGACTCCATAGGAGACGGGGATGTGGAGGCCGGCGAGGAGAACCTCGTGCGGCAGTTCGGCCTTCTGGACGAGGCGGCCGAGGCGGGCACGGACCTTCCGCTGCTGTTCATCCGCGTCCGGGAGCCCGGACAGATAACGGATCTGGTGCGCCGGATAGGGCCGACGGTGCGCAGACTGTCCGGCTTCGTCCTGCCGAAGTTCACCGCGGAGCGCGGAGTGCGCTTCCTCGAGGCGCTGGCCGCCGCCGAGTCGGCCTGCGGGCGGCGGCTGTTCGCGATGCCGGTGCTCGAATCCCCGCAGCTGCTGCATCTGGAAAGCCGCGCCGAGACCCTCCAAGGCATTGCCGAGACCGTCGGCAAGTACCGCGAGCGCGTGCTCGCCCTGCGGCTCGGCGTCACGGACTTCTGCTCCGCCTACGGGCTGCGCAGGGCCCCCGACATGACGGCTTATGACGTCCACATCGTCGCCTCCGTAATCGCCGACGTGGTGAACGTGCTGGGCCGGGCGGACGGCACCGGCTTCACGGTCACCGGCCCGGTGTGGGAGTACTTCCGGCTGCACGAGCGGATGTTCAAGCCGCAGCTGCGCCGCAGCCCGTTCCTCGGCCGGGCCGAGGAACTGCGGACGGCACTGATCGAGCACGACATGGACGGCCTGCTGCGCGAGATCGAACTGGACCGGGCGAACGGGCTGCAGGGAAAGACCTGCATCCACCCCTCGCATGTCGCACCGGTGCACGCCCTCTCGGTCGTCAGCCACGAGGAGTTCAGTGACGCGGCGGACATCCTGCGGCCCGAACGCTGCGACGGCGGGGTCCTGCGCTCCGCCTACACGAACAAGATGAACGAGGTGAAGCCGCACCGTGCCTGGGCCGAACGCACCTTGCTGCGTGCCGAGGCATTCGGCGTCGCCCGGGAGGGCATCGGGTTCGTGGAACTGCTCACGGCAAGCCTTCCGGGAACCTGAAATCCGGTGAACGACATGGACGAAACGATGGAGGAGACGGAACGCGTGGTCTGGTCGGGAGAGTGGGTGGCCAACCGGCTCGGTGTCTCGCTGAGCGGCGGGGACGAGCTGGCGGAGCTGTTGGGCCTTGCGCTGCGGCGCAACCCCAAGCGGGCTCATCTGCTCGTGTCGAACGTGCTGGGCAAGCACGTACCGCAGCGACCCGGTGTGGTCCACGGCGCCGGCTACGGGCTGGGCCGCCGGGTACGCGAGCTGCTGGGTGACGAGGCCGCCGCCCGCTCCGTCGTCCTGGGCTACGCCGAGACCGCCACCGGCCTGGGGCACTCCGTGGCCGACGGCCTGGCACTCGCGCCCTATCTGCACTCCACCCGCCGTCCCGTGAGCGGCGTCGACCAGGTGGGTGGCTTCGAGGAAGAGCACAGCCACGCCACCTCGCATCTGCTGCTCCCCGAGGACCGCGAACTCCTCGCCGGGGACGGGCCGCTGGTGCTCGTCGACGACGAGTTCTCCACCGGCAGGACCGTCCTCAACACCATCAAGGCGCTGCACTCGCGCTTTCCCCGCGAGCGGTACGTGGTGGTCGCCCTGGTGGACATGCGCTCGGACGCGGACCGCAGGCACCTGGAGAAGTTCGCCGCTGAGCTGGGCGCCCGCGTCGACCTGATATCCCTGGCCGCGGGTGGCGTGGGCCTGCCGGCGGACGTGCTGGAGCGCGGCCAGGAACTCGTCGCCGCTCACGAGAGCGCGGGGGCGTCGGCCGGCTCCCCGGCGACGGCGAGCGGCCGTCGAAGCGACCCCGTACGGGTCGATCTCGACTGGCCCGCCGGGCTGCCCGACGGCGGCCGGCACGGCTTCACCCCCTCGCACCGCGAGCGGCTGGAGGCCGGGCTGCCCGCCATGGCCGCCGGCCTCGCGACGCGGCTGGCCGGCGCCCGCCGGATCCTCGTCCTCGGCAACGAGGAACTGATGTACACACCGCTGCGGCTCGCCGAGGCCCTGGACACCCACGCCCCCGCTCATCGTGCGCCGGACGAGGGCCCCGAGGTCTACTTCTCGACCACCACTCGGTCCCCCGTGCTCGCCGTGGACGACCCCGGCTACGCGATACGGACCCGGCTCTCCTTCCCGGCCCACGACCGCCCGGCCGACGGACCGGGGGAACGCTACGCATACAACGTCGCGCCCGGAGCCGACCTCACGCGCCGGTTCGACGCCATCGTGGCCGTCGTCGACTCCCACGGAGACGGCCCCGAACTCCATGCCGCCGACGGCCTCCTGGACCGGCTCGCCCCCCACACCGACCAGCTGCTGCTCGCCGTCATCCCGTCGTACACCCCGCAAGAACAGGCCGGCCCCATGCCCCTCCCCGAGCCGCTGCGCGGCCCCGCCTTCTCCTCGTACGCCCCCGACGAGGTCGGCTGGCTGCTGCAGGATCTCTCCGACGTCACCCTGGAAGCGCCCACCGAGGAACGCGAGGAAGCGATCCAGAGCGGCGGTGCCCACTACGCCGAGTCGCTGCCGGTCGAGTACCAGCCGAGCGAGCAGTACCAGGCGCTGTTCCACAGTGCGTTGGAGACCTCGGCGGGCCGTATCGCGCGGGCCGTCGGTGCCGTCACCGAGACCGTGCTCGCCGAGCTCCCCCAGCGCCGAAAGCACCAGGGGGACCAGCACCGGCCGGAGGACCCGCAGGCGCGACCGGTGCTGGTGTCGTTGGCGCGGGCCGGTACGCCCGTGGGTGTCCTGATGCGCCGCTGGGCGCTGCATGCCCACGGCCTGGACCTGCCGCACTACGCCGTCTCCATTGTGCGCGGCCGGGGGATCGACACCACCGCACTGCGCTGGCTGGCCGACCGTCACGACCCCGCGGACGTGGTCTTCGTGGACGGCTGGACCGGCAAGGGCGCCATCACCCGCGAACTCGCCCAGGCACTGGAGGACTTCCCCGGCTTCGACCCCCGGATCGCCGTGCTCGCCGACCCCGGCGGCTGCGTCGAAACCTACGGCACCCGTGACGATTTCCTCATTCCGTCCGCCTGCCTCAACTCCACCGTCTCCGGGCTCATATCGCGGACCGTCCTGCGCGACGACCTCGTCGGGCCCGACGACTTCCACGGCGCGAAGTTCTACCGCGAGCTGGCCGGCACCGATGTGACGGGTGCGTTCCTCGACGCGGTCAGCGCGCGGTTCGACGAGGTCGCCGAGGCCGTCGCCGCGGATGTGAAGGAGCTGGCCGCCGCCGACCGGTCCCCCACCTGGGAGGGCTGGGCGGCCGTCGAGCGGATCAGTGAGGAGTACGGCATCCACGACGTCAACCTCGTCAAGCCCGGCGTGGGCGAGACCACCCGCGTCCTGCTGCGCCGCGTCCCCTGGAAGATCCTTGCCCAGCGGGGTGCCGGGGCCGATCTCGATCACGTGCGCCTCCTGGCGGAACAACGGGGCGTGCCCGTCGAAGAGGTCGACGAACTGCCCTATACCTGCGTCGGGTTGATCCATCCCCGCTTCACTCGCGGGGCCACGGGTGCTGACGGCAAGGCGGTGGCCTCCTGATGAGCGCGATCGTCGCCAGCGACCTCGACCGCACCCTGATCTATTCGGCCGCCGCGCTGGGCCTGGCCATGCCCGACGCCGAGGCCCCACGCCTCTTGTGTGTCGAGACCTACGAACGCAAGCCCCTCTCCTATATGACGGAGACCGCGGCCACGCTGCTCGCCGAACTGGCCGCCGGCACCACCTTTGTGCCGACCACCACCCGCACCCGCGAGCAGTACGGACGTATCCATCTGCCAGGTCCGGCGCCCGAGTTCGCCATCTGTGCCAACGGCGGCCACCTTCTCGTACGGGGCGAGTCGGACCCCGACTGGCAGCGCATCGTCGCCGAGCGTCTCGCCTCGCAGTGCGCACCCCTCGAAGAGGTCCGCGCACATCTCGTCCGCACCGCCGACCCGGCCTGGCTGCTCAAGGAGCGCGTCGCCGAGGATCTCTTCGCCTACCTCGTCGTCGAACGGCCTCTGCTGCCGGACACCTGGGTGAAGGACCTCGCCGGCTGGGCCGAGCAATGCGGCTGGACCGTGTCGCTGCAAGGCCGCAAAATCTACGCCGTGCCGAAGCCGCTCACCAAGAGCGCCGCCGTCGCCGAGGTGGCGCGCCGCACCGGGGCGTCCGAGATCCTCGCGGCCGGCGATTCCCTTCTCGACGCGGATCTGCTGCTCGTGGCGGACCGCGGATGGCGGCCAGGACACGGCGAGCTGGCGGACTCCGGCTGGCAGGCCCCTCATGTCACGGCGCTCGAAGAGCGCGGTGTCGCGGCGGGCGAGGAGATCGTCCGGGCCTTCATCCGCGGCGCCGCAGCCCCGGGCCGCGCCTGCTGACGCGAACAAGGACCCAGGCCGCCACCGACAGCGCCGCTGCCACGAGCACCACCTTCGAGTAGACATCCACATAACCGGTCACCTCCTCCCAGTTCTCGCCGAGCGCATGGCCCGCGAGGACGAAGACCGCGTTCCAGATGAGGCTGCCGAGGGTGGTCAGGACGAGAAACACCGGGACCGGCATGCGCTCGATGCCGGCCGGTATCGAGATCAGGCTGCGGAAGAGGGGAATCATCCGGCCGAAGAACACCGCCTTGGTTCCGTGCCGACGGAACCAGCGCTCCGTCTTCTCGATATCGGAAACCTTTACCAGTGGCAGCTTCACCGCGATCGCGACCATGCGCGCCCGCCCGAGCAGCGCGCCCGCGCTGTAGAGCGCCAGAGCGCCGATCACCGAGCCGAGGGTCGTCCACGCGAGCGCGGATGTCAGCTGCATCGTGCCGCGGCTCGCGGCGAAGCCCGCCAGCGGCAGGATCACCTCGCTCGGCAGCGGCGGGAACAGATTCTCTGCGGCGATCGCCAGGCCCGCGCCGGGCGCGCCGAGCGCGTCCATGAGGTCCGTGATCCAGCCGGGTGCGGTGTTTCCGATGCTCTCGATCATGTTTTCAAAGCTATGAAGTCGCGAGCGGCGGCACATTGCGGAAGACCGCACAAAAGACTGCGGTTTTCCGCAGTGTGCACAGTGCGGGCTGCCGCTAGCGTTTCGATCATGTTCGGAATCGCGCGGCGCGGATTGCGCCTGATGACAGGACTGGTGCTCGGTGCCGGAATGGCTCTGGCCGAGCTCCCCTTCGTCGTGCTCTCCGCGCTGTCGCTCCTGCTCGTACTCGCCTGGCCGCGTGGCCGTCGCGCGGTCCTCAAGCCTGTGACGGCAGGCGCGCGAGCTCTGACCGAGTCCAACAGACGACGCCTCAGCCTCTATGTCTTGGTCGACACCGCGGATGTGTACGCAGGCCACCGCGCACTGCAATATCTGGCGCTGCGCTGGATGGTGGGCCTGCTGAGCGCTCTCGTCATGTGCACCGCGCTGCTCGGGGCGGCATACGGATCCGCCTGGATCTTCATCCTGCCGTTCAGCGCAGTCCGCTACCCCGGAAACCTTCTGCTCTCGACCGTCGGCGGCCTGTTCCTTCTTTTCCTCAGCTTGCAGGGCGCAAGCGGCGTCGTCGGGCTGGAGACCAAGCTGGCGCGGTATCACCTCGGCCCCAGCCGCCAGGAGGAGTTGGAGCGCCGCATCGAGCAGCTGGCCGCCACCCGCGCCGGCGTCATCGCCGCGGTGCATGACGAACGTCGTCGTATCGAGCGTGATCTGCACGACGGTGTGCAACAGCGGCTGGTGGCGCTGGGAATGCTGCTCGGCCGTGCGCTGCGCAGCCAGGACGAGCGGCGCGCGAACCAACTCCTGCACCAGGCCCACGAAGAGAGCAGCCTGGCTCTCACCGAGCTGCGTGAAGTGGCGTGGCGGGTCTACCCGACGGTGCTCGACGAAGCGGGGCTGCGGGCAGCCCTGGAGACCGTCGCCGAGCGCTCGGCCATCCCCGTACGCCTCGACTATCGCCTTGTCGTCGAACCCGAGTCCGATGTGGCGACCGTCGCCTACTTCGTGATCTGTGAAGCTGTCACCAACGCGGTCAAGCATTCGGACGCCGGGCGGATAACGGTCCGCGTCGCCCCTGGTGAGGACGCCGTTCTGGTACGTATCGAGGACGACGGACTGGGCGGCGCGGATATCGCCGGCAGTGGCCTGTTCGGGCTGGCCCGCCGGGTCGCGGCCCTCGACGGCCGGTTCCGGGTGGACAGTCCGGCCGGCGGACCCACCACCATCACCGCGGAGCTGCCGTGCGCGTAATGCTTGCCGACGATTCCACCCTGCTGCGGGAGGGTTTGGTGCGCCTCCTCGCCGATGAGGGGCATCAGGTAACGGCCGCGGTCGGCGACGCCGAGCAGCTGATCGCCGTTCTGGAGCGAGCGGAGGAGAAGCCGCATGCGGTGGTCGTGGATGTGCGCATGCCACCTACGCACACCGATGAGGGGCTGCGGGCAGCCGTACACATCCGGGAGCGCTGGCCGGAGGTCGGCGTACTGGTGCTGTCACAGTACGTCGAGCGCCGCTATGCGACCGAGCTGCTCACCGACGACAGCGAGGGCGTGGGCTACCTCCTGAAGGACCGGGTGGTGCGCGTCGACGAGTTCCTGGACGCTTTGGAGCGGGTGGCCGCCGGGCAGGCGGCGTTCGACCGGGAGGTCGTACGGCAATTGCTGGCGCGCAGCAGCCTGACGGACCCGCTGGCCACGCTCACCGTGCGTGAGCGGGAGGTGCTCGGGCAGATGGCGGAGGGTCACACCAATGCGGCGATCGCCGTCCGGCTGCACATTTCGCAGAGCGCCGTGGAGAAGCACATCAATGCGATCTTCGAGAAGCTCGGCCTCACCGGCACATCGGGCTACTCGCGGCGGGTGCTGGCGGTGCTGCGCTACTTGGGCACATGAGGAGCCGGAGACGTTGCGAGAGAGGCCGATCGGGAAATAGAACCGCTGCCGGAGATCGTAAGGAGTCCAGTGACCAAGTCCAAGAGCACACCGATCACTCCCGAGTTGTACGACTACGTCCTTGCCAACAATCCGCCGTTGGACCCCGTGCAGCGGAGCCTGGTGGAGACGACGCGCCGCCGGTTCCCGGATGTGGCGGGCATACAGTCGGCGCAGGAGCAGGGGCCGCTGCTCGCGTTTCTGGTACGGCTGATCGGGGCCCGGCACATCGTCGAGGTGGGGACGTTCACCGGGTTCTCGGCGCTGGCGATGGCCCAGGCGCTGCCCCCGGACGGCACGCTGATCGCCTGCGACATCTCCGAGGAGTGGACGGCCTACGGCCGCGAGGCCTGGGCGGCGGCCGGGGTCGGTGACCGCATCCAGCTGCGGATCGCGCCCGCGCTGGACACCCTGCGGGCGATGCCGGCCGAGCCGCATATCGACCTGGTCTACATCGACGCGGACAAGGTCAGCTACATCCCCTACTGGGAGGAAGTGGTGCCCAGGCTGCGGCCTGGGGGCCTGATCGTCGCGGACAACGTCCTGTTCCACGGCCAGGTCGCCGATCCGGAGGTGACCGGATCGGCTCTGGCGATCAGGGAGTTCAACGACCATGTGAAGGCCGATGACCGCGTGGAGGCGGTGATGCTCACCGTGGCGGACGGAGTGACGTTGGCACGCAGGCGGTAGTGGGCCGGCCCGGCGCGATCCGGCCTAGCCGCAGCAGCCGCCTCCACAGCAGCCGCCGCCCCCGCCGCCACTGGGGGCGGGGGCGGACGCGGAGCCGCCGACGGCGACCGTGGACAGGAGCTTCACGGTGTCCTCGTGGCCGTCGGGGCAGACGGCCGGGGCGGAGGACTCGGCCATCGGCCGGTTCAGCTCGAAGGTGGTGTCGCACGGGCGGCACCGGTATTCGTAACGAGGCATGGCCACAGGTTAGCCGCGGTGCGCTCAGCGCACGACCGTACCGGGCGGTGCGCCCAGCATGCCCAGCTCCGAGCGGGTCGGCGCGCCCTCCCAGTCCCCGGGCGAGGCGACCGCGAAGGCGCCGGTGGTGACCGCGCGAGTCAGTCGTCCGGCCAGGTCAGCGCCGTCCAGCAGCGCCGAGAGATAGCCCGCCACGAAGGCATCGCCCGCGCCCACGGCGTCCACAGCCCGGACCGGCTGCGCGGGCCGGTGGAGTGAACCGTCGCCGGTGAAGGCCGTCGCCCCGTCCGCGCCCAGTTTGACCACCACCTCGCCGACGCCCAGCTCCAGCAGAAGCCTGGCCTGCGCCGCGATGGCGGCGGCCGGGTCGTACCCCGGCCCGGAGCCCATGTCCGCCGTGCCTGCGGCCGTACCCGCCGTGCCTGCGGCCGTGTCCGCTGTGTCCGCGGCCGTACCCGCCGTGCCCGCGGCCCTGCCCGCCGCGCCCGCGGGCAGGCACAGGGGCAGCTCATCGTCGGAGGCGATCAAGACGTCCACGGACGGGACCCACTCGCGCAGGACCTGGGAGGCCTCCTCCGCGGTCCACAAACGAGCCCGGAAATTGACATCGAGACAGACCAATGAGCCGGTCTCCCACGCGAGTTGGAGTGCACGGCGAGCCGCGGAGAGGGCTGTCTGGCTCAGTGCGGGGGTGATGCCCGTCAGGTGCAGGACGCGGGGCGGGGCGGCGGCAAAGGCCCGCTCGACCGCGTCCTCCCGGAGGCGGGAGCCGGCCGATCCCGCGCGGTAGTAGTGCACCCGGGTGACTTCGGGGAGGCGGGGCTCGAAGAGGATCAGGCCGGTCGGCGCGTCCGGGTCGGTCGAGACGGTGGACACCTCGACGCCCTCGGCCCGGAGCGTACGGAGCACCAGCTGCCCGGCCTCGTCGTCGCCGACCGCGCCCGCCCAGCGCACCGGGTGCCCCAGCCGCGACAGGCCGATCGCGACATTGCTCTCCGCCCCGGCGATGGAGACGGCCATCGTGCCGCCGAGTTTCAGCGGGCCGCTGCCGCGCAGGGCGACCATCGTCTCGCCGAAGGTGAGGACGTCCGGCCCGGGGCGCCGCCCCTTGAGCAGCGCCGCCCGCCGCGCCTCCCAGCTCGGGCGCCCCTGTCCCTGCGGTCGTACCTCCCCGGTCATCGCGCGCACGCTGCCGTGAACTCCGCCGCGCGGCGACGCAGGGCGTCCAGGTCGCCGCCGTCCGCCGCGTCCCCGATCAGCGGCGGACCGACGTCCACCGCCACCGCTCCGGCGGCGAAATAAGCCCCCGCCACGGCCGCGTCCACCCCGCCGACCGGCACGAACGGCAGCTCGGGGAAGGCCGCGCGAAGCGCCTCCAGATAGTCGGGGCCGCCTACGGAGGCCGGGAAGAGTTGCCGCGCGGAGACCCCCAGGGCATCGGCCGCGATCACCGCGGACGGCGTCAGCACCCCGGCGAGTGTCGGCAGCCCCTGCCGTACGGATTCCTCCAGGCCGGCTCCGAGGCCGGGCGTCACCACCAGATTCGCCCCGGCCTCCGCGGCGCGGCGGGCGTCGGCGGCGGAAAGAACCGTGCCCGCCCCGATCCAGGCCGCGTCGCCGAGCGCGGCCCGCGCCCGCCGGATGACGGTGAGGGCGTCGCGACCGCTGAGCGAGATCTCGACCAGCGGAATGCCTTCCTCCGTCAAAGCCATGACCGTACGGAAGGACGCCTCCGCATCCCCGCCGTGGACGATGGCGACCAGCCGCTCCGCCCGGAGCGCTGTGCTCAGGTCCATACGTTTCCGCCTCTCTCCCGCTCCCGTGCCCGGCCGGTCACCATTCCGCGAACGCGCCGTCCTCATGACGCCAGACGGGATTCCGCCAGGCGTGGCCCTTCGCATCGGCCGCACGCACGGCGGCCTCGTCCACCTCCACGCCGAGTCCCGGGCGGTCGGTGCGCAGCAGCATCCCGTCATGGAAGCGGAACGGCTGCGGATCCACGACGTAATCCAGCAGCTCGGCGCCCTGGTTGTAGTGGATGCCCAGGGACTGCTCCTGGATGAGGAAGTTCGGTGTGGTGAAGGCGATTTGGAGGCTGGCGGCCAGTGCGACCGGGCCCAGCGGGCAGTGCGGAGCGAGCTGCGCCCCGTACACCTCGGCGAGCGCGGCGATCCGGCGCAGCTCGGAGATGCCTCCCGCGTGCGAGATGTCGGGCTGCAGGATCGACACGCCGGCTTGCAGCGGATCCAGGAACTCACGGCGGGTGAAGAGACGTTCACCGAGTGCGATGGGGATGGTGGAGGTGTTCACGAGATCATGGACGGCATGCATGTGGTCGGGGAGCACGGGCTCCTCGACGAACATCGGCGCGTACTCGGCCAGCAGCGGAAGCAGCCTGCGGGCGTTGGCGGGGGAGACCCGCCCGTGGAAGTCGAGGCCGAAGTCCCGTTCGTCGCCGAGCACTTCGCGCGCGGTCTCGGCGCGCAGCAGACACGCCCGTACCTCGGCGCGGGTGGCCACCGGGGTCATCCGGCCGCAGCCGTTCATCTTGACGGCGGTGAAGCCCCCCTCGATCTGCGCCGTGAGCGCGTCCCGGACGGCGCCCGGCTCGTCCCCGCCGATCCAGGCGTAGGCGCGGACCTTCTCCCGTACGGGACCGCCGAGCAGCTGGTGGACGGGGACGCCGTAGTGCTTCCCCTTGATGTCCCACAGCGCTTGGTCCAGGCCGGCGACGGCGGACGAGAGGACCGGCCCGCCGCGGTAGAAACCGCCCTTGGTCATGACCTGCCAGTGGTCCTCGATACGCGACGCGTCCCGCCCCAGGAGGTACTCGGACAACACCTCCACCGCCGCCCGGACCGGTTCGGCCCGCCCTTCGACCACCGGTTCGCCCCAGCCGACCACGCCCTCATCGGTCTCCACGCGTACGAACATCCAGCGCGGCGGGGCGAGAAACGTCTCGATGCGGCTGATCTTCATGCAGCGGCCCGTCCTTTCGGCGTCGGCTTCCTGAGCGTCGTCCTGCCCACGGCCGTGATCGCCGAAGCCGAAGCCGAAGCCGGAGCCATGGCCGGGGCCATGGCCGGGGCCGCAGCCGCTGTGCTCGCCACAGCCGTAGTGGCGGCGACGGCCCTGTTCACGGCGATTGTCGCGCGGAAGGGGCGGGGAGAGGCCGGCCGGCTACGGGTGTTCTCGGGCCGATTTGTCGAGCAATTCGAGCGTCGCCATATAGGCGCCGTCGACGTCCCGGTTGCGTACGGCCTCGACGACCGCGGCATGTGCGGCATACGGATGCTCGAATTCGCCGCTACCGTCGTGCACGGACCGGCCGCGCTGGATGAGGACGGGCACGATCACCCGGTGCAGCTGGGCGTAGAAGCGGTTGTTCGACGCGAGCAGCATCGCCGTGTGGAAGGACGCATCGGCGTGCACCAGCAGCGCCGGATCGCGGTCGGCGGCGCCCATCGCGCCGAGCGCGGATTCGAGCGCCGCGAGATCGTCATCGGTACGGCGCTCCGCGGCGAGCGCGGCAGCGGCGGGCTCGATGGACCGGCGGAGTTCGAGCAGGTCGGCGAAGAAATCGGAGGAGGCGCCCGCCGCGAGCTTCCAGCGCAGCACATCGCCGTCCAGCAGATTCCAGTCTTCGCGGGGGCGGACCAGGCTGTCGCCCTTCTGACGGGCGTCGACCAGGCCCTTGGCGGCCAGCACCTTGATCGCCTCGCGCGCCATGGTCTGGGTGACGTCCAGCTCCGCCATGAGATCCGCCAGGGAGAGGACGTCGCCCTCGCCATACGTGCCGTCGAGGATCCGTTTGGCGAGCGCTTCGACGGTCGCCTTGTGAACCCCGCCTCCCGCTTGCGGGGCGGCGTTCCCCAGCTGCGTCATCCTGCTGCTCCCTGTTCTGCTCCGCCCCCCTGCGTCCCTCCCCTCATGTCCCGCTACGCCCGCTACGTCAGGCCAGCCGTCAGGGCGTACCGAGTCACGACCCCACCTCGGCACGCCCTGACGTCTCCTCGCCCCGGCTCACGACCCCTTGCTGCCGGCTCCGGCGTCGCTGCCGGTGGTCGGGGCCCTGCGGCTGTTGGTACTGGTGCCGGGGCCGAGCGAACCGCGGCCGGCGTGCAAGGTGCCCTGCACCCGAACGCGGAACGACTGCCGTCCGGCCGTCATGCCGGATACGGGATGCCACTGCCCGCGGTCGAATTCCTGCGCCTCCTCCGGGTGACGGGCGCGCCAGTACGGGTTGTCGTTCGACAGCCCGCCGCTCACCCGTCCGTACATCCCGAAGACCAGCAGCATCAGCCCGACGATGAAGCTGAAGATGACGTTCTGGATCTGGAAGGCGAGGAAGTTCGCACCGGTCTGCAGCAGCGCCAGATTCACGAATCCGCTGAGGAGGAAGAGGACGCCCCAGACGATGTTGAGGGTCGAGGCGAAGTTCCCGCCGATGACAGCGCCGACGGCGAGTATCGCGCCGACGATGATCGAGAGCACGCTCAGCGCACCGTTGGTGTTCAGCCCGGCGACGGTGTCGCCGCCGGTGTCGAAGAAGCCGATGTTGTGCGTCAGGCCGAGGACGCCGAAGGCGATCAGCACCAGGCCCATCAGCCCGGCACCGATCCGGTAGACCTGGCTGAGCCGGTGATCGACGGGCAGATGCTCATCGAGCCGGGTGTGGTGCCGCTTGACCCGGTGGAATGGGTTCGCGGGCCCGTGCAGGGTCTGGTCCGTAGCCCCAGTAGCCATGTCCGGCCTCCTTCGCGCAGATGTGCCGCCCTGGGCCGTACTCACTTAAGCATCCGCCAAGGCGCCGCTTCACGCCATCGCGCCTCGGCACGGAATCGCCTCCGGCGCCGGGGCCACCCCCGGTCGCCTCCCCTGCCTCAGCCGCCGGCCGTGCCGCGCGCGTCCCGGATCTCCTGCACCACCCGGGCCGCCGTCAGCCGTACGGCCTCGGTCTCGGTCAGGAAGTGCCACCAGTCCGGATGCCGCCCCTCCAGGCCCGCAACCGCCCGGTCCAGCCGCGCCACCGCGTCGTCCAGCGGCCCCGCATGCCGCGGATCGGGGGTGCTGCGACCGGACATCGCCAGCCGCTGCGCGTCCCGGATCGCGAAGCGGGTCCGCTCGACCTCCTTCTGCCGGTCGAACGACACCGCGTCCAGCCGCTGCAGCCGGTCACCGGCCGCCGATACCGCTTCGTCGGTGCCGTCCAACAGCGCCCGTGCGGTCCCCAGCCTGCTCGTGGCGTCCGCCCAGCGCTGCTCGTCGCGGGCCTGCTGCGCCTCCCGCAGCTTGACCTCGGCCTGTTTCACGGACTGCGCGGCCTGCTCCGGCACATGCTGCAGGTCCTGCCAGCACGCCGCGCTGTACCGCCGCCGCAGCTCGCTGAGGATCGGATCGACCTTTTCGGCACGCGTCGTGATCGCCTGCGCGCGCGTCCGCAGCGACACCAGCCGCTTGTCGAGCTCCGCCGCCTTCTCCGGCAGCCGCGCGGCCTCGGTCCGTACGTCCTCGGCCCTGCGCAGTACGTCGTCGGCACGCCGGATCGTGTCCTGTACGCCGTGCTGTCCGGCGCCCTGGTTGAGCTTGGTCAGCTCCGGCGCGAGCGCCGCCAGCCGGGCCGCCAGATCGTCGGCCTTCAGCCCCTGCGCCCGGACCGCGTCCAGGGCGCCGCTCGCCGCCAGCAGCGTCTGCCGCGCCCGCTCCACCGCCGGGGCCAGCCGGGCCAGCTGCGTCTCGGCGCTCTGCAGCAGCGGCCCGAGCCCCTGCGCGAAGCGGTCGAGTTCGCCCTTGACACGGTCGAGCTCGTCCTTGGCACGGGTCAGATCAGCCCGCGCCCGCGCCGCCGCCGCACCGTCCAGGTCGTCACGATCAAGATCATGGGAATCGACGGCGGTGATATAGCCCTGGCTCACCTCATCGATCCGGCGGCCGAGCCCCTCGTACTCCTCCGCGGCCCTCCGGGCCGGCGGCGAACTGTCGACCGCGGTGATGGTCTCTATCGAGATCCGCAGATCCCGCTGCGCGGTGTCCAGCTCATAGAACGCCGCCGCCGCGGCATCCTTCGCGGCCTGCGCGTCGGCCCGCTGACTCTCCCCGCGCCCGAACCAGCGGCGCGTGCCCCCACCCGCGAACGACTGCGGCGCCATCGCCACCAGCAACGGCAACGGCAGGAGCATGAGCGCCACCATGTCCCTGACGGGACCCCCACGCGGACGACGGCGTGCTCGCTGCTCGTGCGGCTGCGTGTGTGTCGCCGTCACATCCCTCTCCCGATCGGATTCGCCCCAGAACCGACTGTCATTCTCCCACTCCACGGAAACGAACACACCGGCCGGTAAGTTCGCAGTTCGAGCATGGGTTTGCAGTGCAGCCCCGTCGGCAAGGTACTCTGTCGGCTCGGCCAGGGCGCATAGCTCAGCGGTAGAGCGCTGCTCTTACAAAGCAGATGTCGGCGGTTCAAATCCGTCTGTGCCCACTGCGCTGACCAGCGCAAATGCATCAAATGTCCTTCCTGATCGTGATCCGGAAGGACATTTTTGCGTTGTGGGGGAGGCGCCAGGGGGCGCACTCGGCCCGAGGAAGCAGGGCTCGAACGCGGAGTGGGGCGCGAAGCGGTGGGGACGGGTGTCGGCGGCCGGTCCGTATGACTTCGGCTGACCTCGGCGTCCGGCGCCGGAGGGGGCCGGCAAGGCTGGGGCGTGCGACGGACCCTGCCACCCGGACCGGCTTCGGCTGGGCCGAAGCCGGTCGGGATCGTCGACAATCCGGCACTGCGGCCAGGACGGTCACCGGCAGCGTTCTTCTACGGCCGCACCGTCGTCTGCCGCCTGCTCCGCCGGCGCGGCGAGAGCGGTTTCGGTGGGCTGTCGATGGTGCTCAGGACCGCTTCGTGGCGGTGCGCACCGTGCCCTTCCCGCCGGCGAGCTTCCACTCGCGGTTCAACGGGCCGAGCGGAATGCTCCGTTCGAAGATCGGCGTGCCGAAGATGTCCAGATGCGTCCAGAGCGCGCCGGACAGATCGACCCCGCCGAACGCCGCCCACTTGCCGGTCGCCGAAGCCGTGCCGTCCGAGGCGCCCGTGGCCGTGCCCGCCACCTCGGCACGCAGGTACGGGGCCACCGTGCCGGTGACGCCCACGCTGCCGTAGAGGCCGATACTGGCTTCGGCGCCGAGTGAGGCCTTGACCTTGCCGGCGGCGGTCGCGGTCGCCGTCACCGGCGTTCCGTTCATGCGGGCCTTGGCGATCGGCGTCCAGCCCTTGGCCCGGTTGTACGAACCGCCGACCCGGAAGTCGCCCTTGACCTTCTGCTTGACGTCGACGCTGACCTTTCCGTCGGCATCGACCTGGAGGTAGCAGGTGAGGTCGAGGTTGACCACAACCGGCACCGCGCCGACCTGGATGACGGGGTCGGCATGCAGCTTGGCGAACGGTACCCGCAGGGGCTTGCCGTCCGTGGTGGAGGCGGCCGCCCGCCCCTTGAGCTCCCACTGCGAGGACCAGTCGCCGGCCAGGCTCAGGGACGCCGTTCCCGGCGTGCCGGAGGCGCGGCCCTTGCCGTCGTAGGAGAAGTCGACCTCGGGAGCCAGCTGGACGAAGCCCGAGGCGGAGGCGTCGACGGAGCCGGCCGATCCCTTCACCGTGGGGAGCGCGGCGCTGACGTCGACCCGCAGGCTGCCGAGCGGCAGCCGCGCGCCCTCGGGCCCGAAGCGCAACCCGCCGGTCTTCGCCCAGGAGACCTTCACCTTCGGGGCGAGCGGCTCGACCTTCACCGCGGAGGGGTCGACGGGCACCTGCCCCTTCGCCGTGGAGCCGCCCAGCAGGGAGCCGAGGTTGGCACGGGTGGTCTTGACCTCGGTGCCCTTCCCGGTCGTTCCCACCACCTCGGTGACCTTGGCCAGCACGCCCTGGGGCGCACCGGGAGCGGGGGCACTGGCGATGACGTCCCCAACGGCAATGGGCGCCGCCGGCTTCGGCGTCGCTTCCTTGCTCTTCGGTGGAGTAGCCGCGGTCGGCCCGGAGATGACGGCCCGTCCACTGCGCTTGTCGAACTCGGCAACCTTCAGCGACGACTTGGCCGCCGGCTCGCCGCCCGACTTGGGCGTCGCCACCGCGCTGGGCGTGGCCCCGGTGGGCGCCGAGGCCACGGCGAGCGGCGGCTGCGGGTCAGCGTTCCGGGCAGCGGCGGCCACCGGCTCCTTGCCATCGGCCGAACCGGCGGCGGAGGGCCCGGAGGAACCCGCCGAACACCCGGCGACGAGCAGGGACGCGGCGGTCAGTGCCGGTAAAACGGCATAGGTAGCGGTCTTGCGCACAGTTGGTTCCTCGGGGGCGTGATGTGGGGACGGCCGAAGGGAGTTGGCACTCGGGCCGATGCATTACTCGCAGGTAATGATTGCCAAGATCGTGCCACGGGTCCCACGCCCGCTGCGCCAATGCGCCTGGCCCGGGGGAATGATCTGGATCACATCGAGGGGTGTAATCCCGAGTAGTGGGCCCGGCGTTGACGCTTTGGTGATGCGGTCGTCGACTCGACCGCAATGCGTTGTGTCTGGCTCCGCGACGCCGCCCCCCGGGCCGGTGGGCAACGGGGCGGGACCCGTTCACCAGCCCCTCTGTGTACGGGCTAACTGGCAGGCGCATGCGCGCAGTTCCACCGCGGGGGTGAGAGCACGCAGGGTGCCGGCTGACGAGACTTCCGCGAGATTCCGGCTGGGGTGGATTCGATGCCGTTCGGTAATTCGGGCCCGTCGAACTCGTGTGGAATTGCTGGGCGTTCTGCAAAAGGTGAGGAGCGTTGAGCGGGAGATCCAGGCGGCGGGTGCGCTTTCCGCGGTGCAATCGCAAGGTCATCTGCGTGGGGTAGTGGGTTGTCGGGTCTCGTGTCGGCGGTTCGCTGAAATCAAGGGGACGTGTGAAAGGTGTCGATCTCCGCGTTGTCGAGTCACGTGGCGACAGGCGGCAGCCACCGGCCTGGCGCTCGGCGGGTCCGGAACCCGCACCCGCGATGCCGCCCCGATGTCCCCCCGCCTCGATTGCCCTTCCCGCCCAGATGTACCTGCCGCGTCGCGCGTGCGTGCCGTTCGTGGTGCCGGTGCTCGCTATGGTCCCTGCATGCAAGCAGGAGATTTCGCCACATGGGCGGGCGTAGCTGTCACACTGCTCATTTCGGTCTGTGCCTGGACCGACTCGCGGCGGAACGCCCGTATCGGCCAGGAAGCCAACGAGATCAGTCATATGCAGGCGGAGGCGGCCGAGCGGCGGGCGAGTGTGGTGGAGGACGCCCTTGCCGCGGCGCTGCGCGTTCTGGGTGAGCGGGCGCCGGGGCTCTCGCTGGAGCTGCCCGAGTCCTGGGTCGGACGGCGTGGTGAGGTGCGGTGGGAGGTGCGGCGTTGCGGCAGGCATCGGTTCGTACTGCGGAATGTGGGCTCGGATACCGCGTTCGGGGTGCGTATCGACCCCGATGGCCTGGGGGTGAGTGCGCGCAACCTCCCGCAGGACGCCACGGTCCGGCCCGATGGGTCCGTGCAGTTCGTGATGGCGGCGGGCTTCGGGCGCCGGCTTCCGGATGAGGTGTGCGTCCGGTGGGGCGGGGGCGGGCAGGCGGGGTTGCGGGCGCAGGCCGTGACGGTCTCCGTCGAGTAAGGGGCTCTGGTCCTCCACGGGTGCCTTTGGGGTAATTCGCGGGGATTTTGGTGGGCTCCCAGACCTGGAGCCTTCGATGATCTTCGCCGCGAGGTTGTGTGGCTTGTTCGTGGTTGTCCCTCCCGGGGTGGCTGTGTATCGTCGTGGCGGTGACTTGAACTTTCAAGTAAATCTTCAAACTGTTCGGCCCGCCCCGACCTCGACACGGGAAGAGCGCTCGCTATGACGTCCCCCCTCAGCACTCTCCAGACCCCCATCCTCGGCGCGGATACGCGCCAGGCACCGTCTGCGCACGGCTACGACGCAGGGCTTCTCCTGCTGCGCCTCGCGCTCGGGCTGACCATGGCCGCTCATGGGGCCCAGAAGCTGTTCGGCTGGTTCGGGGGCGGTGGGCTGGAGGGGACCGGGCAGTTCTTCGCGATGAGCGGCTATCCGTCGGGGAAGACGATGGCCCTGGTCGCGGGGGTGAGCGAGACGCTCGGCGGGCTCGGGCTGGTGCTCGGGCTGCTCACGCCGCTCGCGGGCGCGGCGGTCGTCGGCACGATGATCAACGCTCTTGCCGTGAAGTGGGGCGGCGGCTTCTTCGCGCCCAAGGGTGTGGAGTACGAGCTGTTGCTGACCGCGGGCGCGGCCGCGCTGGCGCTGGCCGGCCCCGGCCGCTTTGCCGCCGACCGTCTCCTGCCCGTGCTGCGCGCCCACCGGCTCGCCTACGGCGTGGTCGCGCTGGTGCTCGCCGTGGTGGCCGCCGGGGGCGTGCTGCTGGTCCGGAAGTAGCCAGGCACGCCTTCGCGGGGCGCCCCTGCACAGCGGCGCATTCGCAGCGGCAGGCATTCGCAGAGGCAGTCATCTGCAGGCAGAAGCAGGAAAACGCAGAAGTAGTCGGACCGTGGCGCCCGGGGGGCGCCACGGCGGGAGTTGGGAGAGAGCCTTGTCCGTACGCCGTCTCAATCACGCGGTGCTCTATATCCGCGATGTGGCGCGATCCGTCGCCTTCTACACCGAAGCCCTCGGGCTGACGCTGGATGTCGAGATACCGGGGCGCGCCGCCTTCCTCAGCGCTGCCGGCTCGCTGAACGACCATGACCTGGGGCTGTTCGCCGTGGGGCCGGACGCGCCGGGCCCCGAGGCCGGCCGGGCCGGGCTCTACCACCTGGCCTGGGAGGTCGGCACCCTCGGCGAACTCGCCGCGACCGAGGGGCGGCTCGCGGCGCGCGGCGCCCTGGTCGGCGCGAGCGACCACCTCGTCTCCAAGTCCCTCTACGCCAAGGACCCGGACGGCAACGAGTTCGAGGTGATGTGGCGGGTCCCGCGCGAGGAGTGGCCCGGCCCGGACGAGCTGGACCGGCTGCGCCCGCTCGATCTCGCGGCGGAGCTCGAGCGCTGGGGGCCCGACCTGATGACCGGCGCGGCGGCCGGCTCGGCCACCTGACCGCCGCGCGGCAGCGGGAGGCGTACGGCCTCTAGGAGTCCGACGCCGCCCGCGCCGCCCAGCGCTTTTCGACGCCGGACAGGCGCCAGTACGTCAGCGCCGCCGCCCACACCACCACGAACAGGCCGACGATGACGAAGCCGACATTGTCGAGGTCGAGGCCCGAAATCCAGCCGGTCACCGGGTCGTTGAGGGCCAGCTTTTCGTGCAGCACGGTCACCAGCTCGATGGTGCCGATGAAGAAGGCGACGGCGATCGACAGGCCCGTGATGGTGAGGTTGTAGTAGACCTTGCGCACCGGGTTGGAGAACGCCCACTGGTAGGCGAAGTTCATGAATGTGCCGTCGAGGGTGTCGAACAGGCTCATTCCGGCGGCGAACAGCAGCGGCAGGCACAGGACGGCGTACCAGGGAAGGCCGGCCGCGGCGCCGCTGCCCGCCATCACCATCAGCGTCACTTCGGTCGCGGTGTCGAAGCCGAGCCCGAAGAGGAAGCCGAGCGGGAACATCTGGCCTGGCCGGGAGACCGCGCGGGTGAAGCGCCCCAGGATGCGGTTCATGAAACCGCGCGCATCGAGTCGCTGCTCCAGCTCGGCCTCGTCGTACTGGCCGTCGCGCATCCCGCGGAAGACCCGCCAGATCCCGGCCAGCGCGATGAGGTTGAGGGCGGCGATGACGTAGAGGAACGTCCCCGAGACCGTGGTGCCGATGGTGCCCAGGACCTGGTGGGTACGGGACTCGTCGTTGAGGAGCGTGCCGGCGAGCTGGGCACCGCCCGCCACCAGGGCGGCCATCGCGACGACCACGCTGGAATGGCCCAGGGCGAACCAGAAGCCCACCGAGACCGGGCGCTTGCCGTCGGCCATCAGCTTGCGGGTGGTGTTGTCGATCGCGGCTATGTGGTCGGCGTCGAAGGCGTGCCGCATGCCGAGCGTGTACGCCGTGACGCCGAGCCCGACGCCGAAGACCTGGCTGCCGACGGAGTAGTGGTACGGGACGACGAGCAGGAACAGCACGCCGAAGGCGACGACGTGCAGTCCGGCTATGACGGCCATCAGGCCCGCGGTACGGACGGTGTCCTGCCGGCGCCAGCGGAACGCGGCGGAAGCAGGGGTGGTCGGGGTATCGGTGGACAGGGCCATCCGGCGGTCACGCTCCAGCACCTCGTGGATCAGTTCGTGAGATGCCGTGGCCGGTCTCCTGGCTTACAGGTGCACGCTTCCGGGCCCGCCTTCCCGGCCGCGGGCTGCGGTCAGTGGCGCCGTAGGCGCGCAGGCGCATACGGAAGGGCTGGAAACTCCCCGATCACAGTGGCGAGGGCCGCTCCGGCCTGGGACCACAAGGTCCGTCACCGGTCTTCCCGAACACCACGGCACGGCCACTCTATCCGCCGCCCCCACGCGGCGGGGACGACGGCCCTTTGGGGCCGCGCGGCGTCAGGGCGTCAGGGCGGAGAGGAAGGCGCGCAGCTCGTGGTCGTAGAGCGAGGCGTTCTCCAGGTTGACCATGTGGCCCGCGCCCGGTATTCGGACCCGGTGGGCGCCCGGGACGGCGAGGGCGATCGCATGGGCGTTGGCGGCTATGTCCCTGCTGTCGAGGTCGCCGTCGAACACGACCGTCGGCACCCGTATCTCGGAGAGCCGGTCGGCGGCGCCGACCTCCATCGGCATTCCGGCGCCCACGCCGTCGGCGTGCACCTCGACCGTCGCCGCGGCCGAGGCGCGCATCCGCTCGCGCAACCCGGGGTGCACAGCGGACGGTTGGCGGTAGGGGCCGTCCACCCACATCCGCAGGAAGTGCTCGATATAGCGCTCCATGCCGTCCGGTGTGCCGATCGCCGCCACCTGCTCCTTGATGTGCTCCCGGACGAACGGGTCGGTGAAGGGGCGACCGCTGACGCCGGGTGCGGCGAGCGCCAGGGCGGCGACCCGCTCCGGGTAGGCGATGGCGGTGTCGAGGGCGATCCGCGAGCCGTGTGAGAGGCCGACGAGGATGGCACTGGGGACGTCGAGGGCGTCGAGCAGGGCGCACAGATCGTCGTGGTTGGCCCAGTCCCCGGTCACGGTGGAGGACAGGCCGTGGCCGCGGGAGTCGTAACGGATCACGCGGTGGCCGGAGCCCACCAGCCAGGAGAACTGCTCGTCCCACATGTGCTGGTCGAGCATGCCGCCGTGCAGCAGCACCAGTGCGGGGCCCTCGCCTGCCGTTTCGTAGAACAGCTCGCCGTCCTTGATCGGCACGGTGCCGTTGTCGAGCTCGGACCACGCGGCGAATGGGTGGGTCATTCTCTCTGGACTCCCTTGCGTGAGAGATGTGGGCGATATGGCTGATATGGGCGATATGAGGGGTGTGGGTAATGTGGTGGTGAGGAGTCTTGGGGTGGTGCCGTGGCTATGGGCGCTCTGCGGGCTGGTCGTCCTTGCTGTCCGGATCTCCTGGGGCGACGCGTGAGTCGTTCGCCAGGCGCCGGAATTCCTCGCCCAGCCGGTCGAGTACGCGAAGGGCCGTTCTGACGTCGCCCGTCGAGAGGTCGGTCAGGCCGCGACGCAGCTCGGCGGCCTCGAACTCCTGGATTCCGCGCATTACCTCGCCGCCCTCGGGGGTGAGCTCGATCAGGGACGAGCGGCGGTGTGCGGGGTTGGGGGCCGTCACCACCAGACCCAGCTCCGCCGCGTGGTTCACCCAGCGCTGCACCGGCTGCCGGTCGAGCCCCATGGTGCGGGCCAACTGCGGCACGGTCCGGGGGCCTTCGCTGCGCAGCGCGTCGAGCAGGGCGTGCTCGCCGGCGGTCATGCCCGTGCCCTCCAGCTCCCGCTCCACCGCGCGCACGATCGTGCGGTGCAGGGGCCACAGGCGCCGTATCACGTCGTACAGAAGCTCTTCGGTGGGAGCCGGCCGCTCGTCGCCGTCATCCGTCTCAACGACACTCATGATGTCATGATGACATCGAAGATGTCGTTTAGGAAGGGGCTCGGCGAGGAAGGATGGTGGCGAGGCGACCGGAGGATCCAGGGTGGGAGGGGCGGAAGATGACGGTGCGTTTGCTACGTGCGGTGGGGGCGGCTACCGCGGTGTACGGGGTGGCGGTGGCCGTGCTGCCCGATCTGCTGGCTCGGCCCTCGGGGCTCGTCGACGACGACGGGCGGAGTGAGCGGGCGACCCGGACCTCGCTGCGGCCGCTCGGCTGGCGGGAAGCGGCGAGCGGGCTCGCGATGGTGCTGGCCCCCGAGGGGCCGGCGCTGCGCACGGCGGCGTATCTGCGTATCGCGGCGGATTTCGGGGACGCCGCGCTGCTCGCCGCGACCTTGCAGGGAGGCGAGCGGAAGGCGAAAGCGGTGGCGGTGTCGTTGGGGTGGGGAGCGCTGTCCGTCGTGGGTCTGCTGGGGGCGATGCCTAGTCGGCCCGGGGGAGGGGGGCTTCTTCGGGGGCGAAGGTGACGATGAGGTCGGCGCGGTCGCGGGTCGCCGCCACGGTGCGGGCGTTGGCTTCGTCCGAGGCGTGAACGAAGCGTTCGGCGTCGGCGTGCGGGCGGCCGAAGCGCTCATGGCGGTCGACCAGGCGCCGGATGCGTTCCGGGGCGTCCAAATCGACGTACCAGACCTCGTCGAGAAGGGCGCGGATGCGGGCCCATGGCGCGGAGTCGAGAAGGAGGTAATTGCCCTCGGTGACGACAAGGGGGACATGGGGTGCTACGGCGATGCTTCCGGCGACTGGCTCCTCGATACGGCGGTCGAAGGCCGGGGCGTAGACGGCGGTGCCGGGTTCCGGGGAGCGCAGACGCGTCAGCAGCGCCGCATACCCGGCGGGATCGAAGGTGTCGGGTGCGCCCTTGCGGCCGATGCGGCCCAGGCGGTGCAGCTCCGCCTCGGCGAGATGGAAGCCGTCCATCGGGACGAGCACCGCCTGGCCCGCCAGCTCCGCCACCAGGTGTGCGGCGAGGGTGGACTTGCCGGCGCCGGGCGGGCCCGCGATGCCTAGCAGGCGGCGTCGGCCGGGGCGGGCGGCTGCGGCGAGCCGGCGGGCGCGGGACAGGAGGTGCTCGGGATCCATGATGTGTCCATCGTGCCCGATGGGCGGCTCGGCGTCGGGGCGGGTCAGCCCTGGTACTCCATCCCGTACTTGGCGCCGATCTCATTGAGGCGGCCGAGGTCGGGGTGCCCGTCCTTCATGACCACCGGCCCGGCCTCGAACATGTCCTCCACGAACGACTCCCAGCCGCCGGGTGAGGAGATCTGCAGGCATCGTGCGGGTGGCTGGGAGGCGTTGCGCAGGGCGTGCGGTACGCCGTGCGGCAGCAGGGTGCACATACCGGGAGTCAGCCGGTGGGTTGCGCCCTCGATGTCGACCTCCATCTCGCCCGCGAGGATGTAGAGAAATTCGTCCGCGTCGTGGTGGACGTGCGGCGGGATGTCGATGTCGAGCTGGGTCTCCAGGACGGAGAGCCGGCCCTCGGTCTCGTTCGCGCGGGCCTTGACGGCAAAGCCCGGCGGGAGGGGTGCCCGCCCCGGTCGCCGTTCCCCGGCCGGCAGCACGAAGAAGCGCTCCGCGGGCCGCCCGGATTCGTCTGTCTCGTTGCGCATGGTGATCGCTGATCCTCTCCGAGGAGGCGGAAGGGGGAGGCGTGTACGGGAACGGGCGAGGGGCATGAACCGGACCACGCACACGGAACCGGGACCGGAACAGAGCAAGAAGAGGAACTGGAATCCGATTCCGTTTAATGAGCCTAGCAGTAGCATCGGCCGTGTGACAGCCTCCTCATCCGCTTCCTCCCCCTCCTCCGCGCCGCAGCGCCGGCCGCGCGCCGATGCCGAGCGCAACCGCACCCGTGTGCTCAACGCCGCGCGCGAGGTGTTCCGGGCGCGGGGCGACGAGGCGCAGATGCCCGAGGTCGCCCGTGCCGCCGGGGTCGGTGTCGGGACGGTCTACCGGCACTTCCCCAGCCGGGCGGCCCTGATCGCCGCCGTGGGGGAGCAACGGCAGGCGGAGATCGTGGAGTTCGGGCGTACGGCCTGTCTGCCGTGTGCGGAGGCGGCGGAAGGACTGGCCGCCTACATCCAGCACATCGGCGAGGCGCTCAGCGCCGAACGCGGGCTGTCCGCCTCCATCGAGGCGGCCTTCGGGTCCACCGAACCTACCGGGGAGGGGCGGGCGCGGGCCGAGGGGGTCGCCGCCCAACTCCTGGCGCGTGGCCAGGAGGAGGGCACCGTACGGGCGGATGCCGAGGTCGCGGATGTGGTGATGATCGTCTGCGGGCTGGCCGCGGTGATCCGTAACGACGCCGGGGACTGGCGCCGCTATGTGCGCAACGCGTGCGCGGGGCTGCGGGCCCCGGGCTGAGCCCGTGAGCCCGCCGGTCCTGCGACCGTCTCAGCCCGCCGCGCCCAGCCGCCACAGGGAGGTGACCTCGGCCGCGCGGGCGACGTACAGCGGGTCGGAGGTATCGCGGGCGCGGGGATGACGCGGCGTGATGTCGAGCCGGTCCAGGACCGTGAGGCCGCCCCGTGCGAAGGCGTCGAGGAGTTCGGCGCGCGGCCGCAGGCCGAGGTGTTCCGCCAGGTCGGACAGGATCAGCCAGCCCTCGCCGCCCGGTGTCAGATGGTCCGCCAGGCCACCCAGGAAGCCGTGGAGCATCTGGTTGCCCGGGTCGTACACCGCGCGCTCCACCGGGGACGTCGGTTTGGCGGGCACCCACGGGGGATTGCAGACGACCAGCGGGGCGCGCCCGGCCGGGAACAGGTCGGCCTCGACCACCTCCACCTGCCCGGCGACACCCAGCCGTTCGGTGTTCTCGCGGGCGCACGCCAGCGCACGTGGATCCTGGTCGGTGCCCACCACGCGTCGCACGCCGCGCCGTGCCAGCACCGCGGCCAGTACGCCGGTCCCGGTGCCGATGTCGAACGCCAGCTCCCGGCCGGGCAGCGGCGCCTCGGCCACCAGGTCGACGTATTCGCCGCGGGCCGGTGAGAAGACGCCGTAGTGCGGATGGATCCGGTCGCCGCCGAGCGCCGGGATCTCGACGCCCTTGCGGCGCCATTCGTTGGCGCCGATGAGGGCGAGCAGTTCGCGCAGGGAGAGCACGGAGGCGGTGCCCGGAGCGTCGGGCTCCGCGGGTTCCGGGGCCGCCGGCGGGCCGTACGCCCTGGTGCAGGCCTCGCGGACGTCGGGCGCGCGGTGCAGCGGGACCGCGTACGACACATCGAGCGGGATCAGCAGCATGCCCAGGATGCGGGCGCGCTGGTTCTGCGCGGCGCGGTGCAGATGGAAGGCCTGCGTGACGTCGGCGGGGGGCGTCTTACGGGGGCGGCGGTCGATGCGGCGGGCCATCGCCGTCAGCAGCTGGCGGGCGTTGTGGAAATCGCCGCGCCACAGGAGCGCGGTGCCCTCGCAGGCGAGCTTGTAGGCGTCGTCGGCCTTCGTGCGGTCGTCGGCGATGACGATCCGGCGGGGCGGCGGGGAGCCGTTCTCGGAACGCCAACGGGCGGAGCGGGCCTCGTCGGCCTCGGTCCATTCGACGACCGGCGGAGAGTTCACCGAAATGTGCCTTGCGTTAGGGGTTCGAGCCCCGCCCTGCGCAGGGGGGACGGTCGACTTTACTCCGTGCCGGGAGGGAACCTCCGTCCGCTGTCGTCGGCACCCGCGCGGGCGCACGATGGAGATAGCAGGACAAAAGGCGCGTCGGGGGTGAGGCGCCGTCGCCGGAGACGTCGAACGTCATGGGGGCGTGCATGGCGGAGAGCGGGAGCCTGCCGGTCATTGTCGCGGTGGACGGATCGGTGGACAGCGAGCGGGCGTTGCGCTGGGCCGGGGAGGCGGCGCGGCTGCGGTCCGCGTCGCTCCAGGTGGTCCATGTCTGGCCGTATGTCACCGCCGCGCGAATCGCCGACGACGACGGAACCGGGGATCCGGTGCTGGACGAGCTGCGCGCGCAGCCGTTGGCCTGGAGCCTGCCGGACGTACAGTTCCGCAGCCTCAGCGGGCTGACCGAGACCCAGCTGCCCGCGCTCGGCGCCGAGGCGCAGCTGCTCGTACTGGGCTCCCGCGGGCGCGGCGGCTTCGCCAGCCTGCTGCTCGGCTCCAACGGCCTGGCCTGCGCCGCCCAGTCGGCCTGCCCGGTCGTGGTGGTACCGCGCCCGGACCGGGGCGGCGCCGAGCGCGGCGAGAACGGTGAGGCGTTGCCGCCGCCCCTCCCGCAGGTGACCGTCGGTGTGGACGCCTCCTCCGAGGAGCCCGGCGCGATCGGCTTCGCGCTCACTGAGGCGCGCCGCCGCGGCGCCCGGCTCAAGGTCGTCTCCGGCTACTCCTGGCCGATGCTGATGCCGCCCGCCTTCGAGTATGTGACGGCGTACGCGACCACGCAGCGGGAGTACGAGGGGGCGCTCGGTGCCGAGCTGGCGGGCGCGCTCGCCCCGCACCGCGCCCGGTACCCGGACGTCGACGTCCAGGTGGAGCTGCGGAACGCGGACGCCGCCGGGCAGTTGGTGGAGGCGTCCGGGGAGAGCGATCTCGTGGTGGTCGCGCGGCGCCGGCGCCGGCTGCCGATCGGCCGGCGGCTGGGCACGGTGGCGCATGCCGTACTGCTGCATGCCGTCTGTCCGATCGCGGTCGTGCCGGAGGATCCGGAGGCTTAGGGCGGCCTGTCCGATGGGTCACGGCCGGGCCCGCGGGACGGAGCGAGCGCAGCGAGTGCAGCGCATCGGACGCCGCGGCTTTTCCGGCTCCGACCCATCGGACAGGCCGTAGGCGCGCCCACGGCGCCGGCCGGCCGGAGTCGGCCGGACGGTGCGCGTCAGTCGATGCCGAAGGCCGCCGGATAGCGGACCGCGCCGCGCGGGGGCGTGGAGTCGTCCAGGGGCAGTGCCATGAAGGCCTCGTCGGGCCACGGCTGCGGGGGCCGTATGCCGAAGCGGGACGCGGCGGGCAGGAAGCCGAAGCGCGGGTAGTACGGCGGGTGGCCGAGCACGATCGCGGTCCGTTCGCCGGCCGCCCGCGCCGCCTGGAGCAGGGCCCGGATGACCGCACCGCCCGCACCCCGCTTCTGGTGCTCGGGCGATACCGCGCACGGGGCGAGCGCCACCGCGGGGACATCGTCGACGTAACAGCGCGTCAGCAGGGCATGGGCGGCGACCGTGCCGTCCGGGGCGTCGGCGACGTACGACAGGCCCGGGAGCCAGGCCGTCTCGTCGCGGCGCAGCGCATCGACGAGGTCCGCCTCCGCCGCCGATTCGAACGCGGCGAGGTTGACCCGGCGGACCGCCGGTATGTCCGCGGCGGTCTCGGGGCGGGGCCGCCAGAGGCCGGCCCGCCCGGCGCCGATGCCGGCTGCCGGGTCGCTCATGCGGCTCGGGCCGGCCGCGCCGTACGCCCCGCTTGCATCGTTCGCCTTACTCGCACTGCTCATGCGGACAATCGTCGCACCGGGGTCTGACAACGGGCCACGCGTTTTCCGTCGGCCGCCCGCCGCGCCCGTTGCCGTCAGCGAGCCGCCCGGCGCTCCGGCCGCCGCATCAGGAACACGGCCGCCGATCCCGCCGCGAACAGGGCGAGCACGGACAGCGCGGGGCCCACCCAGGACGTGCCGAGCCACTGGCCGCCGAAGTAGCCCAGGCTCACGCTGTACGCGGCCCAGGCCAGACCGGCCAGCGCGGACCAGGGCAGGAACTCGCGGACCGTACGGTGCGCGACACCGGCGCCGAGGCTGACCACGGAGCGGCCGGCGGGTGCGAAGCGGGCCAGGACGACGATGCCGCCGCCCCCGCGGGTGAGCGCCGCACCGAGGCGTTCCTGCGCGGCGGACAGGCGGCGGGAGCGTCCGATGGCCCGGTCGAAGCGATCGCCGCCGCGCCAGGCCAGGCGGTAGGCGACCATGTCGCCGAGCACGGAGGCGGTGGCCGCGCACAGCACCAGGGAGAACATTTCGGCCAGGTGGGGAGCCCCACCGTGGACGGCGGTGGCGACGCGCACGGAGCCGACCGCGTCGGCTGCGGTGCTGGTGCCGGCGGCCGTGGTCGCCGCGGCGATCACCAGGACCCCGCTGGGCAGGATCGGCACAAAGACATCGAGGACGACGGAGAGGCTGACGATCACATACACCCAGGGGGTACCACTGAGGGATCCCAGGCTTTCCAACAACGCGCCACTCCCGGTCCGGACCCCGCCGCGACGTCGCTCGGTGCGGCAGGGGCGGCTCTACAGCCATACAGCGTACGCCTGGCCTTCTCGGCCGTCTGACCTGGGGCGCAAATTGTTGTATGTGTCACGTACCTTGAGCGTCGAGGCACTGCCGCGACGCGACACGGCCCGTACGGTAGCGGTGCCGTACGGGCCGTGAAGGTGCCCCGGGTGCGGAGGTCCCGGGGCGGGGGCGTCAGGCGGCGCTGGGCTCGCGCTGCGCGACCGGCGCCTGCTCGGGCTGGCGGTCGCCGAAGAAGAGACGGTCGAGAGACCAGGCGCCGGGGCCTATGAAAACGATCAGCAGGAAGGCCCAGGAGAACATCGCGGACGCCTCGCCACCGTTCTGTATCGGCCACAGCGCCGAACCCTGGTGGGCGGAGAAGTACGCGTACGCCATCGAGCCGGAGCTGATGAACGCCGCCGCGCGGGTGCTGAGGCCGACCATCACGAGGATGCCGCCGGCCAGCTGGATGACCGCGGCGTACCAGCCGGGCCAGGCGCCCGTCGGGACTGTGGCGCCGGTGCCCATGGCGCCGCCGAGGACGCCGAACAGCGAAGAGGCGCCGTGGCAGGCGAAGAGCAGCCCGACGACGACGCGGAAGAGCGCGAGTATGTGCGGGGTCGATCTCTGCGTGAAGGCGGTGAGTGGAGCGGACATCTGGGGTCTCCTACGGTTTCTGGGGACGAGGTAACCGTTTGGAGCCATAGGTTAGGCGAGCCTAATCTGTACTTGCAAGTTCAACTTCTGTCGGAACCGCCGAATCCCGCGCCGCCAGCGGCTCCCGCGCCGCCACCTGGAGCGCCGCCCGCGCCACCGCGTCCGTATCGGCCAAGGTCACCGACCCCACCCCGGGGCGCGCCCCGGCCGCCGTCACCCAGTGCACCCCCTCCGTCGGCACGCCGACCGCGAACCGCCGCGGATGGGGCCTGCCATCGGCCTCGATGAGGCGGTACGGGCTCGGCGACACGTCCAGCCCGCCCGTCTCGTAACCGTCCACCGTGTGCGGCCGGCACCCCCCGTCGGCCAGCAGGCCGGCCAGCAGCTCATCGGCGGTGCGCCGCAGATCCGGCTCCGGCAGCCGCGCCTCTATCAGGGCCGCCGCCGTCACCTCGGACCCCGGGACATCCGGCGAATGCGCCGTGAAGCCCGGCCCGTGGCCGTCCGCGGCGCCGAGCCGTACCGCCATGCGGGGCCCGACCACCTCCAGTACCCCCGCCTCCATCAGCGCCGCCATCTCCTCTATGCGGCGCCGCGGCGGCCCGATGGACAAGAACGCGTTGAGCGGGGTGTACCAGCGGTCCAGGTGGTCGCGGCGGGAGGCGCCGCGCAGCCCGCCGTGGTCGACGATCTGCCGCAGCTCGTTGCGCAGATCCCGCAGCACGTCCAGCGCCGCCTTGACGGGGCCCGCGACATTGCCGCGACGGGCGTCCGCGACATCCTGCCGCAGCCGCGCCAGCAGCCACTCCCGGAAGGCGGCACGGTCGGCGAAATACCGGTCCGCGTGCGGGCTGGAGACCCGGTCCCAGTCCCAGCGTTCGGCCGGCGCGATGCCGAAAGCGTCGAGAGCGGCGGCCTCTTCGGGGCTGCGGTGCGCGCTGCCCAGGAAGCGCGTGCGGAACCGCTCCCGGCCCGGGGCGCCGCCTGGACCGCGGCCGGCCAGCAGCGCCTCGTAATAGACCGTCTCCACCTCCTTGGCCACCAGGGGCCACACCTCCGCCAGGAAGTCGGGCAGGTCACCGGAGTCGGCACGCTTACGGAAGCCGGCGATCACGTCCTCCGTGAGCAGCAGCGGCAGATGACGGCCGTGCGCGCCCTTGGCGTTGTCACCTCGCGCGTGGTACGGAACGCCGCGCCGCGAACCCGCGTACAGCCGCGGCTCGCGCCCGGACGGCTGATAGACCAGCGTCCCCTCCGCGCCCCGGACGAACCGGCCGCCGCGGGCCGTCGTCAGCAGCGCCATGTGATCGAAGAAGTTCAGGCCCAGCCCGCGCAGCAGTACGGGGCGGCCCGGGGCCAGGGCCGACAGCTCCGGGGCGAGGTCGGCGGGATTGGCGGGCGGGAGGTAGCGCAGGCCGCGGACGGCGGCGTACTCGGCGAGCCGCCGCTGCTCCGGAGCGGGTGCGGACGGCAGATGGCCCTGGGCGAGCACCACCGCGCCCAGGCCGTGCAGCGTCCGGCCGTCGTCCAGACGCAGCGACTGGGAGCCGTCGGAGGCCTCCGTCAGACGCACCGCGCGGGCGGCGTGCGTCACGACCGTTATCCCTTCCGGGGCGGTGCGCACCACCTGGCCGTGGAACCACTCCAGATAGCGGCCGTACAGCGCCCGCCCCGGATAGTCGTCCGGGCCGACGTCACAGCCCTCCCAGGCATACAGGCTCGGCCCGGTGCGTATCGGCCCCGCGCATGCCACGCTCTCGTCGGTGAACAGCGTGACCTGCGATGCCACCGTGTTCATCAACAGCTCGGGCGACTGGGCGGTACGCCATACCTGGCCGGCGCCGGGCGGTGCGGGGTCGATGAGATGCACGGTCGGGCGGGCGTCCGCGGCCAGCTCGGCGGCCGAGGCGCAGATCCGCTCCAGGACACTCGTGCCGCGGGGCCCCGCGCCCACGATGGCGATGGCGGGCCGGGCATGGTGGTCGGCGATGCGGTCGGCGGCCAAGAGGGGCACTCCCTGGAGCGGCGGGGCGAAGATGCGGCCTATCATCACCGCCCGCCCGCGCGCCGCGGCACCCGGGTCGGTAAAAGAAATGCCTCTGATCCGCGGGCCGTCCGCCGAGCGGACGACGGCCTACGGGCGCCGAACCTCCCGCATCACCGCTTTCCCCGGCAACCCGCTCACCGGTGGCAAAAACCCGCCGGACCGCCCCAAGCCCCATGCCGGCCGCACCGCCCGCGCGCCGCGGCGCCCGCCGCCCGGTGGTCCCGGCCGGCGGGCGCGAGGCGCAGCCGGACGGCTCAGCAGCCGTCCAGGATCTTCTTCAGCGCGGCCTTCTCCGCGGAGTCCGCGGTCATGCCGTACTCGTGCTTCACCCACACCCACATCCGGGCGTACTCACAGTGGAACGAGGCCTCCGGCGGCAGCCACTTGGCCGGGTCCTGGTCGCCCTTGGCCTGGTTGACGTTGTCGGTGACGGCGATCAGCTGGGAGTGCGTCAGGTCGTTGGCGAGCTCCTGGCGACGCGCTGTGGTCCACTGCGCGGCGCCCGACTTCCACGCCTCCGAGAGCGGTACGACATGGTCGATGTCCAGGTCGGACGCCTTGGTCCAGGTCGCCCCGTCGTACGCGGAGACCCACTTGCCGCTCACCGCCGCACAGCTGCCGTCCTGCTGCACGTCCGTGCCGTCCCGCTTGAGCACCACTTCGCGGGTGTTGCAGTTCTTCCCCTGGTCGATCCAGTGCGGGAACTTGTCGCGGCTGTACCCGTCCTGCGGGCCCTCGGGCTGCTCCTTGATCTGGGTGAGGTACGTCCGGGCGGTGGCGGCGTCGGGCGGGCTGGGCGGCGCTGCCTGGGCGGACTGGCCGCTCAGCATCAGCGTGCAGACCAGCGCGGTGGCCGCGCCCGCGGAGATGGTCACGCGACGCGCGTAGACCTTTGACATCGGAACTCCCTTGAAGTGGGGGGAAGTTGAGTTCGGTGCGGGCCCATGGTGGCGACGTGGGGTTTCCACCGAATGGGCACCAGGTAACAGAGTGGCGACATGCTCACGTCAGTTCAAGGGTCTGGCGGAATGCGCTGACGGAGCGCCATGAGCATGTCGGAGCAGTCCGGTTGGGCCACCCCCGCGCATGCGCCCCCCTACAGTGAGCGCGTGCTGCTGCCGGTCAACGTCACCCTCGGGGTCGTCCTCGCCGTCCTGTTGGTCGCCGCCGTGGCCGTCGCGTCCCTGGCGCGCCTCGGTCATGCCAGGGCCATCGCCGTCGCGGGCCTGCGCGCCGCCGCCCAGTTGGCCGCCGTCTCGTACCTCATCGGCTGGGTGGTGGGGGCGCTCCCCTGGCTGGTGTGTTTCCTCGTGCTGATGTTCGCGGTGGCGGTACGGACCGCGGGCCGCCGGATCACCCAGAACCGCACCTGGTGGTGGGCCGCCGCGCCGATCGCCGCCGGGGTGGCCCCGGTCGTCGGCCTCCTGCTGCTCACCGGCCTCCTCCCGCCACGCGGCCTCACCCTCATCCCCGTCACCGGCATCCTCATCGGCGGGGCGCTGACGGCCACCGTTCTGGGCGGGCGACGTGCGCTGGACGAGCTGGAGAGCCGGCGCGGGGAGTTCGAGGCGGGCCTCGCGCTCGGGCTGCTGGACCGGGACGCGCGGATGGAAGTGGCCCGCCCGGCCGCGTCGGACGCGCTGCTGCCGGGGCTGGACCAGACCAGGACGGTGGGGTTGGTCACACTCCCCGGGGCCTTCGTCGGGATGCTGCTGGGCGGCGCCTCGCCCGTACAGGCCGGTGCGGTACAGCTGTTCGTGCTGGTCGCCCTGCTGGCGGTGCAGGCGGCGGCCTGCGCGGTGGTGCTCGAGCTGGTCGCGCGCGGACGGATGCACCGCGTACCCTTGACGGCAGCAGAAGGGGAGTAGCTCTCCGCCGGACCGTCGACATACTGCGTTCCCACCCGTCGCCCGACCACCACCCCTGGTGGAGCGCGCTCCGCGCGCACAGACGGATGGGCGCGCCGGCGCCCGGAGCCCGGTACGTAACCCGTACCGCGCCAGCGAGACCTTCGGCCGCAGTGTTTGACGCTGCCGTGCCGAAGCGATCCCTCTTCCGGGCCCCTTTGGCGCGGCCCGACCGATCGAGGTATTCACCCCGTGTTCAGCTTCACCGTCGCCGCCGTGGTTTTCGGCGTCATCTTCCTCGCCGAGCTGCCCGACAAGACCGCCCTCGCGGGCCTGATGCTCGGCACCCGTTACCGGGCCTCATACGTCTTCGCCGGCGTCGCCGCCGCCTTCCTGGTGCATGTCGCGCTCGCCATCGCCGCGGGCAGCGTGCTCACCCTGCTCCCGCACCGCGTGGTCCAGGCAGTGGTGGGTGTGCTGTTCCTGGCGGGCGCCGCCGTCCTGCTGTTCAAGAAGGACGACGATGAGGAAGAGGTGACGAAGCCCGCCGACCAGAGCTTCTGGAAGGTCTCCGGGGCGGGCTTCACGATGATCATGGTCGCCGAGTTCGGCGATCTGACGCAGATCATGACCGCCAACCTCGCCGCCCGTTACGACGACCCTCTCTCGGTCGGCGTCGGGGCCGTCCTGGGCCTGTGGGCCGTGGCGGGCCTGGGCATCCTGGGCGGCCGCACGCTGATGAAGTACGTACCGCTCAAGCTGATCACCAAGGTCGCGGCGGGGGTGATGGCGCTGCTGGCCGGGTTCAGCCTGTACGAGGCGATCGCCGGCTGAGGCGGCGGCCCGTCGGGAGGGCGGCCGGTCGCACGACCGGTCGCCCTCCCGACGGTCAGGCCGCGATGTGCAGGGCTATCAGGCCGTCGGCCTGCGCCTCGACACGGATCTGCGTGAGGTCGCGCACATGGGCGGTGGGCGCGAAGGCGGCGGCGCGCTCGCCGACCCCGACGACCCGCATGCCCGCCGCCCGCCCGGCCGCGATGCCCGCCTCGGAGTCCTCGAAGACGAGGCAGTCCTCGGGGGCGTGGCCCAGTTCTGCGGCGCCCTTGAGGAAACCCTCCGGGTCGGGCTTGCTGGCGCTCACGCTCTCCGCCGTGATCCGTACGGACGGCATGGGCAGCCCGGCGGCACCCATCCGGGCATCGCTGAGGGCGGTGTCGGCGGAGGTCACCAGGGCGTGCGGGAGCCGGGCTATGGCGGCCATGAAGGCGGGCGCACCGGGGACCGGCACCACGCCGTCCACGTCGGCGGTCTCCTGCGCCAGCATCCGGCGGTTGTCCGCCAGGTTGAGCTCCATCGGGCGGTCGGGCAGCAGCGCGGCCATGGTGGCCCAGCCCTGCCGCCCGTGGACGACCTCGAGCACCTCGTCCGCGTCCAGGCCCTGCCCGGCCGCCCAGCGGCGCCAGCAGCGCTCGACGACGGCCTCGGAGTTCACGATCGTGCTGTCCATGTCCAACAGCAGGGCGCGGGCGGTGAGCGTGGTGGTGGCCGTCATCGGCGGGCTCCTGGGCGCTACGGGCGGTGGGGGCACGCGTGAGGTGCATGCGGACGTGCATGCAGGCGCGCATGCGGACGTGCAGACGTGCGTGGGTACATAAGCGGTCCCGCCCGCCGGTCAGGGAATGCGGGCGGAACCACTTTGTTTCTACACGATACAAAACGGTTCGGGGTCCGGACAACCGCCCCCGGTCACGGTGGGCCCGCACTCACGGATCCGGCCCCTGCGGAACCGCCCCTCACGGCTCGTCGGTCCGTGATTCCAGGGACACCCGGGTCTGCTCCCCGTACACGCCGTCCTGGTCGCCGCTCACCCCGTACGCCTGCTGATAGCTCGACACCGCGTTCCGTACGTCCGCGTCGTACCGCCCCTCATTGAGGCCCGGATAGCGGCCCAGCTGCCGCAGCCGGTCCTGCAGCTCCGCCACCTCCGGGCCGCTGGACCCCTCGCGCAGCACGATCGGGCCGGTGGGCGCGGAGCTCGGCCGGCCACTGGGGGTGCGGCCGACGCTGCCGGAGGCGCGGGTGGGGGCGGGCGGGCGCGGCGCCGCCGTCCGGTACGGCGTGACCGTCTCCCGGGGGGCCGTACGGGATCCGGGGCGCTGCGAGGGCGACCGGTGCGGGGGCGGGGCGGAGGGGGTGCCGGTTTCGGAGGGGCGGGGGCCGCGCGTGGGGAAGACGGCGGTGGGGGCGGCCGTACCGTGGTCGGGCGGCGCGGCCCGGTCCCGTTCGCCGCCGGAGAGCGCATCGCTGCCGATCAGCACCGCGGTGGCCGCCACGGCCGCTCCGGCGACCGCCAGTACGGCCGGTAACCCGCGCTTGCGGGGTGCGGCGCGACCTGCGGAGGCACCGTGGGAGACCGGCCCTCCCGGGGCGGCCTCGGCGACCGGCTCCGCCTCGGACGACAGGAACGTCCGCGAGGTGGGCCCGGAACGGCGCGGCCTGGGGACCGTGGACAGCGCCTCGGGGACCAGGGAGGCGGCCGCTGCCGTACGGATGTCAGGGCGGGCGTCGGGGCTTTCCCCCGAGCGGCCCAAAGGGGCGTCCCGCTCCTCATCGGCCCCGTCCTGGCCGGGTAACGACACATACGGCCTGACGCGCAGCGGATCGAAGTCCTCCGCGCCGGCCGCCGCGCACAGGCAGGTCGGCCGCCCGTCGCCGCGTACGGGGGCAAAGCAGTGCGGGCAGGTCTGTGCCGTCACGAACGGTCGCCTCCAGGGAGCCGTAGAGCCCTCGAACAGGCAGCGATTATCCAGAGCCCGCCCGGGTCTGCACAGGCACTCCGGGACATCCGCCGGGCATCTCCCGGATGTCCACCGGGCGACCACGGCTACCGGATGGGCCCCCTCCGGTCGTACCCCCGCTCGGCGGGCCATTTCGGGCGGAACGCACCACGATGGAAGGACGCGAAGGGCGGCCGTGCCGAGGGGAGGGCCGCCCGAACCGAGGGAGACGCACATGGCGCAGGACACCGGCGCGGCCATACCCGGCGAGGGCCAGTCCCAGCGGACGGTCCTCGTCGCGATCGGCGCGCTGCTGCTCGGCATGCTGATCGCGGCGCTCGACCAGACCATCGTCGCCACCGCGCTGCCCACCATCGTCAGCGATCTCGGCGGCCTCGACCACCTCTCCTGGGTGGTCACCGCCTACCTCCTGGCCTCCACGGCCGCGACCCCGCTGTGGGGCAAGCTCGGCGATCAGTACGGCCGCAAGAAGCTGTTCCAGATGGCGATCGTGATCTTCCTGATCGGCTCGGTGCTGTGCGGCATCGCGCAGAACATGGGGCAGCTGATCGCCTTCCGCGCCCTCCAGGGACTGGGCGGCGGCGGCCTGATCGTGCTGTCGATGGCGATCGTCGGCGACATCGTGCCGCCCCGCGAACGCGGCAAGTACCAGGGCCTGTTCGGCGCCGTCTTCGGCGGTACCAGCGTCCTCGGGCCGCTGCTGGGCGGGCTGTTCGTCGACCACCTCAGCTGGCGCTGGGTCTTCTACATCAACGTCCCCATCGGCATCGTCGCACTGGCCGTCATCGCCGCCGTACTGCACATCCCGCACCGCCGCACCCCGCACCGGATCGACTACCTGGGCACCGCGCTCATAGCCGCCGTCGCCGCCTGCTTCGTGCTGATGACCTCCCTCGGAGGCGTGACGTACCCCTGGAGCTCCTGGCAGACCGTGGGAATCGGGGTGCTGGGCGTCCTCCTGCTCGGCGCGTTCCTCCTGGTGGAGCGCCGGGCCGCGGAACCCGTACTGCCGCTGCGGCTGTTCACCCTGCGCACGTTCACGCTCTGCGCCGTCATCGGCTTCGTCATCGGCTTCGCGATGTTCGGCTCGATGACGTACCTGCCGACGTTCCTCCAGGTCGTGCAGGGGGTTTCGCCGACGATGTCCGGTGTGCACATGCTGCCGATGGTGCTCGGCATGCTGCTCTCGTCCACCGCCTCCGGGCAGATCGTCTCCCGCACCGGCCGCTACAAGGTCTTCCCGATCGCCGGCACCGGCGTCGTGGCGCTCGGCCTGCTCCTGCTCCACCAGCTCGACCCGGCCAGCAGCGTCGCCGAAATGAGCGCCTACTTCTTCGTCTTCGGCGCCGGGCTCGGCCTGGTCATGCAGGTCCTGGTGCTCATCGTGCAGAACGCCGTCCCCTACCAGGACCTGGGCGTCGCCACCTCCGGCGCCACCTTCTTCCGCTCCATCGGCGCCTCGTTCGGCGTCTCCATCTTCGGCACGATCTTCGCCGGCAGGCTCGGCCCGCGGATCGCCCAGGCCCTCGCCGGGCAGCAACTGCCGCCCGGAGTCGACCCGGCGAAGATCGCCCAGGACCCGCGGACCGTCGCCCGGCTCCCCGCCGGCCAGGCCGCCGGCGTCCTCAACGCCTACTCCGTCTCCATCACCGACGTCTTCCTCTACGCCGTCCCCGTCGTCCTCGTCGCCTTCGCCCTGGCCTGGTTCCTCAAGGAGGAGCCGCTGCGCCGCAGCGTCACCGCCCCCGAGACCAGCGAGGTGCTCTCCTCCAACCCCGTCGAGCGGTCCTCGCGCGACGAATGCGCCCGCGCGCTGTCCAAACTGGGCAGCCTGGAGGGCCGCAAGCACATCTACGAGAAGATCACCGCGCGGGCCGGCCTCGACCTCAAACCGGCCGCCAGCTGGCTGGTGCTGCGCATCTACCGCTACGGATCGGTGGAGGCGGCGCTGCTCGCCGAGCGCACCAATGTGCCGTTCGGCGTGATCTCCGAAGGCATCCGTCAGATCGAGGTACGCGGCCTGGCCGAACGCGACGGGCTGATGCTGCTGCTCACCGACCGCGGACGCGAGGCGGCCGGCCGGCTCTCGGCCGCCCGCCAGGAATCACTGGCGGAACTGCTGGGTGACTGGTGGACCAAGGACCGCCCCACCGACCTGACCGAACTCGTGCGGGAGCTGACGGCGGAGCTGTGCGGCTCGGACGAGGAGGAGCCGCACAACGGCGACGCCCGCCAGACCGCACCCCACACACCGCGCGGCGCGCCGCGACCGCCGGGCCTGGCCAAGTAGCCGCCACCTAACCCAGCGGACCCGGCCCGCCCGGCCCGTTCAGCCGCTTCTCGAAGAAGATCTCCGCATAGACGTCGTCGTGATACGGCGCGATCTCGACGAAGCCGTGCCGCCGGTAGAGCGCGACCGCCTCCACCAGATCCAGCCGGGTGTCCAGCCGGATGCGCTCGGCGCCCATCCCGGCCGCGGCCGTCTCGGCGGCCAGCAGCAGCCCGCCCGCGCCGCCCAGGCCCCGGTGCGGGACCCGTACGAACAGCTGCTTGAGCTCCGCGGTCCGCTCGTCCAGCAGCCGCACCCCGGCACACCCCGCGGCGGCCTCGCCGCACCGGGCCACCAGCAGCACGCCGTCAGGGGGCGTCAGATGGTCCTTCGGGTACCCCGCCAGCCCCTCCGCGATCTCTTCGGGCGTCGCTCGGCGCCCCTCGTGCAGCTCGTAGTAACGGTCGGCGACCTCGGTGTAGTACTCCCGCAACAGCGCCCAGGCGTCCGGCGAGTCGAAGGGCTCGGCGCAGACGGTCCAGGGGAGCCGGCGGGCGGCGGTATCGCGCATGGCGACATTGTTGCCGCGGACGAGGAGCGGCGCGCAAGCGATTTCGGCGTGCGGCGGGGCCGGGCATCTCGTTCCCGGGTGGCGTGCCGATCCACTCTCATGCAGCCACCCGAGAAGCGATGCCTCAGGCGGCTCGGCCGGGCAGACCCGGCCAGTTCGACCCGATGGGCAGCGGGTACCCGTCATCCACCTTGTCCGCGGCGATGTCGTAGCGCATGTACTCCGCACCGCGGAAGAAGTAAGCCTTGCCGTTGTCCCACACGATGCCCGCGTCGATCCCCTCGCTCCACAGTCCCGGCCAGTGAGGGCCGATGGGCAGCGGGTACCCGTCATCCACTCTGTCCGCGGTGATGTTGTAGCGCATGTACTCCGCACCGCGGAAGAAATACGCTCGTCCGTCGGGCCAGAGGACGGCCGCGTCGATCCGATCGCCCCACAGCCCCGGCCAGTTGCCGGCGATCGGTTTCGGATAGCCGGGTTCCACGCGGTTGTCTGCGATGCTCCAGCACATGAACTCCGTGCCGCGGAAGAAATACACCTTGCCGTTGGTCCACGGGATTCCCGAGTCGACCCTGTCCCACAGGCCCGGCCAGTTGCCGGCGACGGGTAGCGGATAATTGGGGTGGACGACTCGGTCCTGCGCGACGTCGTAAGCCCGGTAGTACTTTCCGCGGAAGATGTAGGCATTTCCGTTGTTGTACATGATCGCCGCATTGAGATGGCCGTCGCTCCAGAGTCCGGGCCAGTTCTCCGCGATTGCTCGTGGATAGGCCGGGTCGGTCGTGTCCGTGGCGACTTCGTAGCCCGCGTACTGCCAGCCGCGGAAGAAGAATGCCTTGCCGTTGTTCCACATCACCGCGCCCTGGATCCCGTCTCCCCACAGGCCCGGCCAGTTGGGGGCGATGGGCAGTGGGTAGCCGGCCTCGACTTGGTCCGAGGCGATGTTGTAGCTCATGTACTGCTGGTCACGGAAGAAGTACGCCTTGCCGTTGTTCCACACCACGCCCGCGTCGACCCGGTCTCCCCACAGCCCCGGCCAGTGAGGGTCGATGGGCAGCGGGTAGCCGGCATCGACCTTGTCCGAGGCGATGTTGTAGCTCATGTACTGCTGGTCACGGAAGAAGTACGCCTTGCCGTTGTTCCACACCACGCCCGCGTCGACCCGATCTCCCCACAGCCCCGGCCAGTTGCCGGCGATCGGTTTCGGATAGCCGGGATCCACCCGCTGCGTCGAGGGGTTGTAGCGGTAGTACTCGCCGCCGGCGAACAGATACACATAGCCGTTGGGCCAGAAGACGGGAGCCGTCAGCATCCGCAGGCACAGCGTCTCGACGAAGTAGGCGAAGTTGTCCGCGTTGTTCAGCGCCGTGTCCGGCCTGGTATCAGCGAGCTCACGTGCGTCGTCCTCCCCGTAGACGAAGTCCTCGGTACCGACGGCTGCATGGCTCCACTCGTGCACGAAGGTCCCGAACTGCGACTCGGGACCGGTCGCCGGCGCACTGAAAAACAGCGAGCAGACATAGACCGTGTCGGATCCGAAGTGTGTGAAGGCCAGGGAGTCAGCCGGACAGCCGGACTGGCTCAGATCGTAGGTGACGCCCCTGTTCATCCAGGCCCGAATCGCGGAGAAGCGGTCTCGTACGGTCTGGAACCGGGAGGCGCTGTCCGCCCCGAACCACTCTGTGTAGAGAGTGTTGTCCGTCCGGCCACTCCAACCCGCCAGCTCGGCGATTGCCGCGTCCAGCCAGGCGCGGGCGTTGGCATCCGCGGCGAAGACTTCCTCAAACCCCGGAGGCAGCGGGAAGTCCGGCAGCCCGAGGTCCCGCTGGGCCGGATCCACCGTGAGCCGCCGGGGCCCGTCCTGTGGCTCTTCGCGACGCGCCCGCTCGCCGGCAGTGGGGCGTGCGCTTCCGTCCGGCAGGAGCTCGAACTGTGTGGTCACGGGATCGAGGGCGAATCCGCGGTGTTCCTTACGGGTACGCGCGGAAAGCGCCATCCCGACGTCCGGGATGGCATCGGCGAACTTCACCCGCAGGGTGACGTCGTAGGTGCCGGGTTCGTCCAGCGCGTAGGATTCCGAGATGTCGAGCTCTTCGATGATGGTTTCACCGGCGGCTATCGTGCGATAGGAATCCGGTGACGGGTCTCCGCGTCTTACGAAACGCCCGTCGTAGGGGACGACGCGGTCCCCGCATCGCACCTCCAGGAAATTGAAGACCTCGCACTCGAGGGGCGTATTCCAGACCAGCAGCCTGTAATCGGTGTCGCTCACGTTCTCGATCTCGAAAATGAGAGATACCGGTTCTCCCCGACGATAGGTCGGTTCTCCACGGAGTGTCAGGCGAAAGTCGTCGCGCATCGGTTCGGCTCCTTACGACGGAAGAGCGATCCCGGGAGTTCGGAAAGCGCGGACGGCCCGGCTCCGGACTGTGCTGAGGCTCCACCGACGGATGGCCGATCCCGCCGCTCTGAACGCAGATCATGCGAGGGCCACAGGCCTCTCATGTCCCTCTCCAGCATCGGTCAGGCCAGGTTGCCGCGCATCCCCAGCACATTGGCCCGCGGGACAGCGGGGCCGATGCCCGCGTCGGCCGCATCACCTGTCCGATCGGCGCTGGTGTTGAGTACACGTGAAGTTTTCGACTTCGGTGCCATGGGTGTCTGCAGGCGTTCCCCTCGCACCCGGCATCGGGACGTCGCTGCCGGAGGACACCCACACCGAGGACACGCAGACTTCACGGATCGGACAACGGCAGCGCCCCCGGCCAACGAGGCCGGGGGCGCCTGCACATCTGCTCGGCCGCCCGCCGTCGGCAGCCGGGGCCCTGGCCGAATTCCGCACGTGCAGCGACGAGCAACGTGCGTACAGATCGGCCGGCCACTTTCGTCGGTGTGCGGCGCATACCGGCGAGGCCTGACGGCGTCCGAAGCTAGGCGGTCTTCGGCTTGGCCTGCTGTACCACCTCGAACGACCACAAGGTAGATCCGCTGGCGGCAGGCTTCGGCCGGTCGCCGCCACCCTGGTGCGCCGCCTTCATGGGACCTTCCATCCACGCCTGGAACGACTCCTCGTCACGCCACCGCGTGTACACCAGGTAGTTGTCGGTTCCTTCGACCGGGCGGAGAAGTTCGAACCACTCGAAGCCGTCGGAGCTCTCCACCGAGTGGGCGCGGGAGGCGAAGCGCTTCTCCAGGACCTCCCGCTGCTCGTCAGGCACGGTCAGTACGTTGATCTTCACGATGCTCATGCCGACCATCGTGCCGCATGGCGCTCGCCGGAAGCCGACCAGGTCCGGGCGCCGCCGGCGGGCTCACCCGGGCGGCTTCAGCTGTTCGGTGACCCCGGCGACGACGCTTCCTCCGCCTGCGGCGCGCGCCCCGCGGGCGACGGCAGCCCACGACGCCGCCTGCGCCGCCGCAGCACCAGCGCGGTCACGACCACGCTCACCGACACCAGCGCCGCCGCCCCGACCACCGTGAGGAGCCAGGCCGGGATGCCGCCCACCTTCATCAGCACATAGGTGTAACGGACCTCCTGATACGGCGTATCGGCGGCCGCCCGCCGCAGTTCGTGGTCGCCGCTGATGCGCTCCGGCTGCGGAAAGCCCTGGTCGATGGCGGTCAGAAACGCCCCGTCGTCGCCCGCGAGACGACCGACCGCGGTCCCCTTGGGCTTGATCCGGCCCGCGAAGAAGACCTCCGGCTTCGCGCCGCCGATGCTGCTGCGCGGTTCCATCCGGTGCGGCGCCAGGACGTAGAGGCCCAGCGACTGCGGCGTCCTGGCGAGCCGGGACAGGCGCATGGGATAGACCAGCCGGTCGCTGGCGAAGGACAGATGCAGCGGATCGAGGGTGCCGTACAGATGTCCGTAGCGCTCGGAGGGGGCCAGCCGGATCGCGACGTACTCCCAGTGCTGCGCCACGTACGGGCGCAGTGCGGTCGCGAGGGAGTCGGGCAGCCGGAAGCCGTGGGACTTCAGCCAGCCGCGCAGCGCGTCGGGGTCGGTGGCGGTCAGCCGGGCCACATCGAACGGGCCCAGGCGCTCCCGGCCGACGACGCCGACGCCGGGGGCGCGGGCGCCGGGCATCGGGGCTTCGGCGGTGTCCCCGCCGCCCCACCGGAACGGCCAGTCGTTGCTGTGGGGCCAGAAGTAGGAGAGCTCCTTGTCGGCCGGCGCGGTGATCCCGGCGAGCTCACTGAACAGGGCGGAGTCGCCGAGCTTTACCGTTGCGCGGTGCGGCACCGGCATGATCCAGGCGGCGTCCGGGGCGTTCCCGCTCACCGCCAGGCTCATGACGATCTGTTCGGTCCTGCCGTCCCAGCGCACCACCGAGGTCTCCCGGTTCACCGACAGGGTGGTCTTCGGGTTCACGACCATCGCACCGCAGCCGCAGGCGTACGCCGGTCTGGCCAGCGACACCAGCTGCACGGCCAGCAGCATCAGCACCACCAGCACGGCCCTTCGCCGCCGCGCTCCACGGTGTTCCATGGCCACACTCACCGTCGTCCCCCGTTCGCTCCTCGCCGGTCGATGTGATCGGCAGCGATTCAGACGGGCGGGACGGTACGGCTGGTTCCCCTTTTCGGGTTCCGGCGGCCGCAGTTCGGGTTCCGGCGGGGCGGGGGCCTGCAGCGGCTGCGCGCGGTGCGCCCCGCTCGACACGCGAAGGCCGCCGGGAAACCGGCGGCCTTCCTGGGGGCGCGGCCCCGACGGTTACCGCCCGTCGGGGCGCGGGGGAGCGGACCCCGTGCGTACGGGGAAGCGCCCGGTCAGGCCGCGGATCCGACCTCGGCGCGGCGGGACGCGCGGACGATCTCGCGGGCCTCGGCCTCCGTCTCGACGGCCGGCGGCGAGCCGGGCAGCGGCTTGCGGGCACTCTCGGACATCCGCCAGACGGCGATGCCACCGATCACGGCCGCCGCCATCATGTAGTACGCGGGCATCATCTTGTTGCCGGTCGCCCCGATCAGAGCGGTGACCACCAGGGGAGTCGTCCCGCCGAAGAGCGAGACCGAGATGTTGAAGCCGATCGACAGCGAGCCGTAGCGGACCTTGGTCGGGAAGAGCGCGGGCAGCGCGGAGGGCATCGCCGCGGTGAAGCACACCAGCAGCAGCCCCAGCGCCGCCATGCCGAGCGCGATGGCGGCCAGCGAGCCCTGACGGATCAGCAGCAGCGCCGGCACGGACAGCACCAGGAAGCCGACGCAGCCCGCGGCGATGACCGGCCGGCGGCCGAGGCGGTCGGCCAGCTTGCCGGCGAACGGCTGCACGCCCATCATCACGACCATCACGCCGAGCACGACCAGCAGCCCGTGCGTCTCGTCGTACTTCAGCTCCGAGGTCAGATAGCTCGGCATGTACGACAGCAGCATGTAGTCGGTGACGTTGAAGACCAGGACCAGCCCGACGCACAGCAGCATCGACCGCCACTGACCGAAGATCATCTCGCGGATGCCGATCCGCTTCTCGGCCTCGCGGCGCTCCTTCTCCTTCGTCCGCGCCTCCTTCTCCAGCCGGGCGAAGGCGGGGGTCTCCTCGAGGCGCATCCGCAGGTAGAGGCCGATGATGCCCATCGGGCCCGCGATCAGGAACGGAATCCGCCAGCCCCACGCGTTCAGGTCGTGGGTGGACAGCAGTGCGGTCATCAAGGTGACCAGGCCGGCGCCGCCGACGTAGCCGGCCAGCGTGCCGAACTCCAGCCAGCTGCCGAGGAAGCCGCGCTTCTTGTCGGGCGCGTACTCGGCGATGAAGGTGGACGCGCCGCCGTACTCGCCACCGGTGGAGAAACCCTGCACCAGGCGCGCGACGAGCAGCAGGATGGGCGCCCCCACGCCGATGGTGGCGTACGAGGGGATCAGACCGATGGCGAAGGTGCCCGCCGCCATCATGATCATGGTGATCGCGAGGACCTTCTGCCGCCCGATGCGGTCGCCGAGCGGCCCGAAGACCATGCCGCCGATGGGACGCACCAGGAACGCCGCCGCGAACGCGCCGAACGTCGACAGCAGCTGCGCGGTCGGGTTCCCGGACGGGAAGAAGACATGTCCGAGGGTGACCGCGATGTAGCTGTAGACGCCGAAGTCGAACCACTCCATCGCATTGCCGAGGGCCGCCGCGGACACCGCGCGCTTGACCATCGCGGGGTCGACGACCGTGACCTCGTCCGACGCCCGCTTCTCCAGGTCTGGTGCGGCATCGGTACGGCTGCGGCCGTGGGAAAGGGGCCCGGGTGCGACGGGGGACTGCGTCGGCACGTGTTCGCTCGCCTGCGCTCTCTTGGACGACTGCATGACATTGCCCGCCGTGGGGTGACGGGGCAGAGCCCGCCATGGAATGACGGGCAAAGGTCGACCATAGGGGCAGAACGGATCATCACGGACAGTGCCCGGATGATCGCGCGGTCGGTCGCATACCCGCTCCTCGCTGGGCAAACGCGTGTGCCGGCGGATTTATACGGGACTTTCGTCTGTGATCCATCTCGCGGCGATTCACTGCAACCATCACGCTGTGTGACGCACGGCGCAGCGAATGCGGCGTCGAGCGCGCCGCCGGAAACGTGGAGACCATCTCCGAGTGACACCGAATGTCACCGGGTGCGCCGTTACTGTCACCGGGCGCATGGGTGAGGTCACCGGTTGCGGGCACGAAGACGGCGCGGCGGCGTACTGCGCCACCGCGCCGATGGATCGTCGCGCCCCTCAAGGATCGGCCATCCGCGCAGGTCCCGCCACCTGAGCGGCGGGCGGGGGTGATGCACCCGGAGGTGACGCATCCCCAGAGGTGATCCACCCCCAGAGGCGATCCACCCTCGGAGGCGTTCCGCTCCCGGATACGGAGCGGGCTCACGGCATCCACGCCTCGTACGACAGCACTTCCCCTGCCTTGATCCGGAAGTCGGGCAGATCTTTGGTGAAGGTGACCTCGCTGCCCAGGAGTTGCCCGCTCCGGGGGTCGAGGATGACCATCTGGCGGGTGGCGTTCATGCCGCCGTCCGGTCCGTCGTAGACATACGCCTGGCCCCGGCGCCCCAGCCGGTCGGTGACCGCCCCCGCCGGACGCAGTCCCTCCGCATCGGCCAGCAGCCGGACGACGGCCGCCGTCTCCCGCGGCCCCGGCGTCCATTCCTGACGCAACGAGGAAAGCGCGAGCAGCAGTTGCGGCGTCCTGGCCCCGGAATCCCCGTACAGCGCCGCGAGCATCTCGCGCAGCGCCTCGGGGTCGGCCGGCGGCTTCGTGCGGGCGGCGAGGCCGCGCCGCCCGCCCGCCGGGCCCGCCGGATAGGACTTGCGGTGCAGCACCTTGCCGTCATTGACGGTGCGCCAGCTGCCGCCGGTGTCGTCGATCACCGGGCGCCCGGGATGCCGGGGGTCGGTGGCCACGACGAGTTCGGAGCCGCTGCCGTCGGCGCGCCAGCGGGTAATGCGCTCCTCGGGCACGGTGACGGGCGGCGCGGCGCCGGGGCCCGCCTCCATGCTCAGATACCAGCTCTGCAGATGGCTGCCCCGGCGCGGCCCGTCCGCGGCACCGGCCGTCCGCGCCCTGGCCTCCGCCCTCCGGGCGACCTCGTCCAGCGATACGGAGTGGGCGCCGGCGCGCGGGGCGAGCGCGACGGGCACCGCGACGGCCTTTGCGGCGCCGGCGTCGGAGAAGGTGAACGCGAGCACGGCTCCGAGGGCGAGCACCGCCGCTTCGGCCCGCAGTACGAGGCGCCGCCGGGCCCGCTTCGTCCGCCGGCTGTGCAGCAGCCGGTTGAGGCCGCGCTCGGCGCGGGCGTGCAGCGGACGGTCCCGCCAGGGGCCTGCGCCCTCCGGTGCGGGGTTGGCCGCGCGCAGCAGATCCAGTTCGTCACTCATGGCCGGGGCCTCCTGCTCGTACGGACACGGTCATCCGCCTACGGTCGATCTCCGCGCGCAGCCGCCGCCGCGCCCGGTGCAGCCGCATGGCCGCCGCGCTCTGCCCGCACCCCAGGGTCACCGCCAGCTCCTCGACGGACAGCTCCTCCCAGGCCGTCAGCCGCAGCACCTCCTGGTCGGCGGGCGAAAGGCGGGCCAGCGCGTCGTGCACCCAGGAGCCGGGCCGCTCGGCATCCGGACTCTCCACCGTCTGCTTGCGGTGCGCCGCCTCGTGATTGCCGATCCGGTGCAGCAGCCGCCGGTAGCGCCCGAGGCCGCGCACCGTGTTGGCCAGACAGTTCCGGGCCACCCCGTACAGCCACGGCAGCGGGGCGTCGGGAAGTTCGGCGCGGCGTCTCCAGGCTATGGAGAAGACCTCCGCCACCACTTCCTCGACCTCGTGTGCCTGCCCGTCCAGCCGCCGCGCAACAAAGCGGCTGACCGCCCAGTAGTGCGCGCGATAGGCATCGGCGAAGGCGTCGTCCGTGCTCATGAACCGTTGGTGTCCGGCATGGCCCCGATCTTCACACCCGGGACCGGTGAATATTTCCGGGGTCCCGGACACCTACCGGGCATGACGGCCCTCACGACGACTCCCACCTCCCCCAAGTCCCCCGGGAAACGGCCCTCGGGGACCCGGCTGCCGCTGAAATGGCTCACGACCACCGACCACAAGACCATCGGCACGCTCTACCTGGTCACCGCATTCGCCTTTTTCTGCGTCGGCGGTTTGCTGGCCTTGCTGATGCGCGCCGAACTGGCCCGCCCCGGGCACCAGATCATGTCCAATGAGCAGTTCAACCAGGCGTTCACGATGCACGGCACGATCATGCTGCTGATGTTCGCGACGCCGCTGTTCGCCGGGTTCGCGAACTGGATAATGCCGCTGCAGATCGGCGCACCGGATGTCGCCTTTCCCCGGCTGAACATGTTCGCCTACTGGCTCTATCTCTTCGGCTCCCTCATTGCCGTGGGAGGCTTCCTCACCCCGCAAGGCGCCGCGGATTTCGGCTGGTTCGCCTACGCGCCGCTCGCGGACGCCGTGCATTCCCCCGGTATCGGCGCCGATATGTGGATCATGGGTCTGGCCTTCTCCGGCTTCGGCACGATCCTCGGTTCGGTCAACTTCATCACCACGATCATCTGCATGCGTGCACCTGGCATGACGATGTTCCGGATGCCGATCTTCACGTGGAACGTCCTGCTGACCGGTGTGCTGGTCCTGCTGGCCTTCCCGGTCCTGGCCGCCGCGCTGTTCGCCCTGGAGGCGGACCGTAAATTCGGTGCCCATGTATTTGATGCGGCAAATGGCGGAGCATTGCTCTGGCAGCACCTCTTCTGGTTCTTCGGCCATCCAGAGGTGTACATCATCGCGCTGCCGTTCTTCGGCATCATTTCCGAGGTCATTCCGGTCTTCTCCCGGAAGCCGATGTTCGGTTACATCGGTCTGATCGCGGCGACGATTTCCATCGCCGGTCTTTCGGTCACGGTCTGGGCGCACCACATGTATGTGACGGGCGGCGTGCTGTTGCCGTTCTTCTCCTTCATGACGTTCCTGATCGCGGTGCCGACCGGTGTGAAGTTCTTCAACTGGATCGGCACGATGTGGAAGGGCTCACTGTCCTTCGAGACGCCGATGCTCTGGACCGTCGGCTTCCTGATCACCTTCACCTTCGGTGGTCTGACCGGCGTCATCCTGGCCTCGCCGCCGATGGACTTCCACGTCTCCGACTCGTACTTCGTCGTGGCGCACTTCCACTACGTCGTCTTCGGCACGGTCGTCTTCGCGATGTTCGCCGGCTTCCACTTCTGGTGGCCGAAGTTCACCGGCAAGATGCTCGACGAGCGCCTCGGCAAGATCACGTTCTGGACGCTGTTCATCGGCTTCCACGGCACCTTCCTCGTCCAGCACTGGCTCGGTGCCAACGGAATGCTGCGCCGAATCCCCGACTATCTGGCCGCCGACGGATTCACCACCCTCAACACCGTCTCCAGCATCTTCTCCTTCCTGCTGGGCCTGTCGATCCTGCCGTTCTTCTACAACGTCTGGAAGACCGCCAAGTACGGCAAGAAGGTCGAATCCGACGACCCGTGGGGCTACGGCCGCTCGCTGGAGTGGGCGACCTCCTGCCCGCCGCCACGGCACAACTTCCATGCGCTGCCGCGTATTCGCTCCGAATCACCGGCATTCGACCTCCATCACCCGGCGATCGCACACGAGGTGGAGAGCGGAGTGCGCGGATGAGCGGGGTCGGGATATTGGGCCGAACGAGGCACGGAGAGCGCGGATGAACGACGGGCAGAGAACGCGGAGGAGAGATGGGCGAGGAATGCGGATGAGCGACACCGAGGCGGTCATCAACGAGATCGAGGGATATCTGCTCTGGGAAGCGGAAAAAGAACGGGCCCGCACTCGGGCCGACGCCTTCTGCGCGGGCCTGCCCTGGCTCACCGATACCCAGCGCAGCGAAGTGGAACGGCGCTATTGCCAGGACCAGCACCACGCCACCCAGGCCTACCTGGAGCGCATCGCCGCACGCAGCGCCGCCCTGCGCACCGAATACGACGGCGCGTACCAGGCCCTGCGGCGGCGTCTGATCACGGCATACCTCAGCGCAACGATGGCGGTGGCGGTCCTGGTGGCGCTGGTCGCCGCGGGGCTCACCGCGCGCTGAACGGTGCGCCCCGGGAAGCCGGGCGCCCGGGGCTCGACCGGAAGAAGCGGCAGGGCCCCGTCGGCGCCCCGTCAGCCGTACTGCACCTGCAGTTCCTTGACGCCGTTGAGCCAAGCGGAGCGGAGCCGGCGCGGATCGCCCGTCAGCGAGATACCGGGCATGGCGTCCGCGATGGCATTGAAGATCAGGTTGATCTCGAGCACCGCCAGGGATTTGCCGAGGCAGAAATGGGGCCCGCCGCCCCCGAATCCCAGATGGGGGTTGGGATCGCGGGTGATGTCGAAGACTTCCGGGTGGTCGAAGACCTCCGGGTCGTTATTGGCGGAGGAGTAGAAGATCCCCACCCGCTGGCCCTGTTTGATTTTTGCGCCGCCCAGTTCGGTGTCCTGGGTGGCGGTGCGCTGGAAGGAGACCACCGGCGTGGCCCACCGCACTATTTCCTCGGCCGCGGTATCGGGGCGCTCGCGCTTGTAGAGCTCCCACTGGTCGGGATGGGTGAGGAAGGCATGCATACCGTGCGTGATCGCGTTCCGCGTCGTCTCGTTGCCGGCGACCGCCAACAGGAGGACGAAGAAGCCGAATTCATCGGAACCGAGATTCCCGTCGCCCTCCGCCGCCACCAGACGGCTGACGATGTCCTTGGCCGGACACTCCTTGCGTGCCGCGGCGAGATTCATCGCGTACGAGATCAGCTCCATGGCCGCGTTGGTGCCGACCTCTTCGGTGATGGCCAGTTCGGGATCGTCGTACGCGATCATCTTGTTCGACCAGTCGAAGATGCGGGCCCGGTCGTCCTGGGGGATGCCGATGAGTTCGGCGATCGCCTGGAGGGGGAGTTCGCAGGCGATGTCCGTGACGAAGTCCCCGGCCCCCTTCTGCCGCGCCTCGTCGACGATCCGCGCCGCCCGGTGGCGCAGGGCGTCCTCCAGGGCGCGGATGGCGCGCGGGGTGAAGCCGCGCTGCACTATCTGGCGGACCCGGGTGTGCTCCGGCGGGTCCATGTTCAGCATGATCAGCTTCTGGACGTCGATCTGGTCGCGGGTCATGGACTCGTTGAAGCGGATGATCGAGGTGTTGAGGTTGGCGGAGAAGACGTCCGGTTTGGTGGACACCTCCTTGACGTCCTCGTGGCGGGTGACGACCCAGTAGCCGTCGTCGCCGAAGCCCGCGATGCCGTGCGGCTGGGCGTTCCACCACACGGGCGCGGTCGCCCGCAGCTGCGCGAACTCCGGTAGCGGGACGCGGGCTTGGTAGACGTCGGGGTCGGTGAAGTCGAACCCTTCGGGCAACGCTGGGCATGACATGGGCGACTCCTGGCCAATCTGGCATCCGAGAGTTCTGTCTGTTCTGGCGCAGTTCTGCGGTCTCTCCGAGGCGGTTCCTGGACGATTGAACGATTCTGACGGTGTCTCAGATATCGATCGCCGTGAAGGTAGTAACGAGTTCTACAAGTGGCAAGGGGTGTGACGAGACCTGTTGCCGACAAGGGTGGTGCACAACCCTTGCGCGCCGGGGTGAGGCTCATAAGACTGTTTGTAGAAGTAGAACGCGTACTAGTTCTTCTTCCGTGGGTGCCGGGACGCCCCGCGGACGCGAGGAGAGGACGAGTCAGTCATGGCCGCGGAACCCGTCATCGTCGAAGCCGTACGCACCCCCATCGGCAAGCGCGGAGGCGCGCTCGCCAACCTCCACCCCGCCTACCTCCTGGGCGAGACCTACCGCGAACTCCTCGCGCGCACCGCCATCCAGCCCGACTGCATCGAGCAGATCGTCGGCGGCACCGTCACCCACGCCGGCGAACAGTCCATGAACCCCGCCCGCAACGCCTGGCTCGCGATGGGCCTCCCGTACGAGACCGCGGCCACCACCGTCGACTGCCAGTGCGGGTCCTCCCAGCAGGCCAACCACATGATCGCCAACATGATCGCGGGCGGCGTGATCGACATCGGCATCGGCTGCGGCGTCGAGGCGATGTCCCGGGTCCCGCTGGGCAGCGGCTCCAAGCACGGCCCCGGCAAGCCCTGGCCCGACGAGTGGAACGTCGACCTCCCCAACCAGTTCGAGGCGGCCGAACGCATCGCCCGCAACCGCGGACTGACCCGCGAGAACGTCGACTCGCTCGGCCTGATCTCGCAGGAACGGGCGGCCAACGCCTGGTCCGAGGAGCGCTTCAAGCGCGAAACCTTCGCCGTCCAGGTCCCCACCACCGAGGAGGAACAGGCCGCCGGCCAGGGCATGTGGCGGCTGGTCGACCGCGACGAGGGGCTGCGCGACACCACCATGGAAGCGCTGGCCGGCCTCAAGGCCGTGATGCCGACCGCCGTGCACACCGCGGGCAACTCCTCACAGATCTCCGACGGCGCGAGCGCGGTGATGTGGGCCTCCAAGCGCATGGCCCGCGCCCTCAAACTCAGGCCGCGGGCCCGCATCGTGGCCCAGGCGCTGGTCGGCTCCGATCCGCACTTCCATCTCGACGGGCCCATCGACGCAACCCGCGCCGTGCTCGGCAAGGCCGGCATGTCCCTCAAGGACATCGACCTCGTCGAGATCAACGAAGCCTTCGCGTCCGTCGTCCTCTCATGGGCCCAGGTCTTCGAACAGGACCTGGCGAAGGTCAACGTGAACGGCGGTGCCATCGCCCTCGGCCACCCGGTCGGAGCCACCGGCGCCCGCCTCATCACCACAGCGCTGCATGAACTCGAACGCACGGACAAGGAATTCGCCCTGATCACGATGTGCGCGGGCGGCGCCCTCGCGACGGGAACGATCATTCAGCGGTTGTAGGGGACGTCGTCCCTGGCTGCGGCGGAGACATCCCCATCCTGCGGAGACGTGCCTGCCTGAGTCGGCGTCCCAGCCTGAGTCAGCATCCCAACCTGCGGAAAACCACAGCTGAGTTGGGTGGAAAACCGCATTCTCCGCCGCGCACGACCTTCGTACCGTCGAAGCATGACCAGAACACAGCGGAAAACATCGGCAGCAGCGAGCGGGAGTCGCTCCCTCACACAGGGACACGCATCGCAGCAACGCCCATCCCCTCGACGCCCCTCACCGCGGCGGGTGTCGCGAGGGCTGGCCGCGGGCGCCGCCATGGCGCTGGCCGCGCTCACCGCAGCCCCGGCCCTCGCCGCGCCGCCGGCCGTCGCGACGCCGGTATCGGCCGATGTCGCGACGGCCGTGCCGGGGCGCGACGCGGGGCGCGGGGCGTTACTCACCCTCACCCCGCTCGGCAGCCTGAACCGCGACGAAGTCATCGCCCAGGCACAAAAGGCAGGCCTCGATGCGGCCACCGCACGGCATGGCGTCGCCGCCTACCGCCTCACCTACCGCACGATCACACCGGACGGCCGCCCGACCACCGCATCCGGCCTGCTGGCCCTCCCCCTTTCCCGCCCTCTCGCCGCCGGCCGCCAACTCCCGACCGTCGTCCATGCCCACGGCACCCTCGCCTACCGCGGCTATGCGCCCTCGGTATCCGAGGGCCCCGACCGGACCGTTTCGATGCTCTACGCCTCAGCGGGCCGCGCCGCCATCGCCCCCGACTACCTCGGTCTCGGTACGAGCCCCGGCCGCCACCCCTACATGGACGCCCGATCCGCGGCTTCGGCTTCCCTCGACATGCTCCGCGCGGCCCGCTCCGCCGCCCCGAAGCTGGGCGCGGCGCTCGGCCGCAAAGTCTCCGTCACCGGCTTCTCGCAGGGCGGGCAGGTCACCATGGAGCTGGGCCGCGAGCTGGCCCGAGGCGCCGACCCCCACTTCCGCCTCGCCGTGCTCGCGCCGGTAGGCGGCCCCTACGACCTCGACGGCAGCGAACTCCCCGCCATGTTCGACGGCCGAGTCGATCCCCGGTCCGCCGTCTTCTACATCTCCTTCTTCCTCACCGCTCAGAACCGCCTGCACCCGCTCTACGCCGACCCGAGCGAGGTGTTCCGCGCCCCCTATGCCGACCGTGTGGAAGATCTCTTCGACGGCGCACACCCGGCGGAAGACATAGCCGGCAAGCTGCCCGGCCGCCTCGAAGACCTGCTGACGGACGCCTGGTACAAAAAACTCCAGCACCCTTCCGGTGCCCTGCTGCAGGTGCTGCACGCCAACGACCGCACCTGCGACTGGACGCCGGACCGCGACATACGCATCACCCTCTACACGGCGACGGGCGACCGGGACGTCCCCATAGCCAACGCACGCAGCTGCGCACGGGAACTGGCGAGCCGCGGCGCCAAGGTCAAGGTCGTCGACCAGGGTCGCGACGCCAACCACTACACCTCCTTCCTCCGCTCGGAACCGTCCATAGCCCGCTCTCTCCCCTTCATCGGCGAGTGAACATCTGGAGCGAATGTCCGGAGCGAACGCGAGGGGGCTGAACCGGTCCCAGGCCGCCCCGCAGCTGCGGGGCAGGGGCAGGGAGCGGGGGCAGTACGAGTGCGCGGGGTGTGTGCGGGGAACACCCCCCGGCACGATCTTCAGCGGGCCGAGTAGAGGAGGGCAGTGGCGGGCACAGTGGCCGCCGGCGTGCCTGCCGGCACAGCTGGGGAGCGCGCGGCACGGCCGGAACGCGGGCCACCATCCTGTCCCCAACGGCCCGGGACAGGCGAAGTGATCACGAGCCCGCTCTGCTCACTTGGCCTGACTGGCGAAGGAGGCCGGGGCGTCGAAGGCGGCACGGCGGGTGGCCCGGCGCAGGGCCTTGAGGATGGTTCCGCCGAGAGTGCAGGTCAGGATTACGGTGACCAGGGCTCGGGGGAGGTCCCAGCCGAGGGAGGTGGCGAGACAGTAGGCGAGGAAGCGGGTGAGGTTTTCGTTCAGCGGATCGCCGGGGACGAAGGAGACCCCTGAGGTCATCCCGGCGATATAGGGCCAGCCTTGGAGGTTCATGATCAGGCCGTAGAGGACGGCGGCGACCGCTCCGTAGGCGGAGAGCAGGGCGATTTCGCGGCGGCCGCGCAGGCTCCGCCAAGCTCTCGGCTTCTCCCTCATTCCCGGCTTCCCGCGAGCGGGGGGACCGCCATGAGCAGAGGGGGCCTCCATGGCCCCCGGGAGCAGACCGGCACCCATGGACACCCAGCCCATGGTCAGCATCTGGAAGGGCATCCAGGGGCCGACTCCGCCGGTCAGCAGCGCCGACGCGAACATCGCCACGGATCCCAGGACGAAGCCGAAGCCGGGGCCGAGCACCCGGCCCGCCAGCACCATCAGGAAGAACATCGGCTCGATGCCGGCGGTGCCCGCTCCCAGTGGGCGCATGGCGGCTCCGGCCGCTGCCAGTACGCCGAGCATGGCGATGGCCTTCGCGTCCAGGCCGCTGTCGGCGATGGTCGCCACGACGACGGCGAGCAGCATCGGCAGCAGCGCGGCGAACAGCCAGGGTGCGTCCTTGGAGTGGGCGAGCCCGGAGGCGGAGTCGGCGAGCAGCGGCCAGCCGAATGCCATCACGCCGATGGCCGAGGTGAGCGCCAGGGCGGCGACGGAGCGGGGCCCAAGGCGTATGGCCCGGGTCTGGCGGCCGGCGGCGGCCCGCCCAACGGGCCTTTGTCCGGGGTCCGGTGAGCCGGCCCGGGGCTCGCGTCCGGCGGGGGAGTCGGGGGCGGCCGGAGTCATGGCGTGGCCTCCAGGGCGCGGGCGACCTGGGGGACGGTCAGCCAGGGGAGGGGGGCGAGGACCTTGGCGACCTGAGGGGCGAAGGAGGGGGAGGAGACCACGACCTCGCTGGTGGGGCCGTCGGCGACGATTTCGCCGTCGGCCAGGATGACGACGCGATGGGAGAGTTCGGCGGCCAGTTCCACGTCATGGGTGGCCAGGACGATGGCGTGCCCTTCGGCGGCAAGGGCGCGAAGCACGTCGATCAGGCGGGCCTTCGCGGCGTAATCCAGGCCGCGGGTGGGCTCGTCGAGAAGGAGGAGAGGCGGGCGGGCGGTCAGGACGACCGCCAGGGCGAGGGCGAGGCGTTGGCCTTCGGACAGGTCGCGGGGGTGGACGGAGTCCGGAACGTCCGGCAGCAGCCGGGTGACGAGGTCGCGGCAGGTGCCGGCGGGGGCGGCCGCGTCGTGGTCGGCGGCGGTGCATTCGGCGGCGACGGTGTCGGCGTAGAGGAGGTCGCGGGGTTCCTGGGGGACGAGGCCGACGTGCTTGAGGAGCGTGCGGGGGCCGGTGCGATGCGGGGTGACGTCGCCGATGCGGACCGTGCCGGCGGACGGTTCGTGCATGCCGACGAGGGTGGTCAAAAGCGTGGACTTGCCCGCGCCATTGCGGCCCATCAGCGCGATGGTCTCGCCCGGTTGAACCGTGAGGTCCACCCGGTGCAGGGCATCAACCCGCCCGCGCCGGACACCGAGCCCCGAGACAACCACAGAGGAAGCGGCGGGGGTGGGGAGGGGGAGGGGGGAGGGCCCCCCGGAGGAGCCGACAGCGCCCGCGTCCCCCCTCGCGCCCCCACCCCCGGACCCACCGGCAGACCCCACAGGACCGGCAAAACCGGCAGGACTTCCAGAGTCAGCAGAACCGCCAGAACCGCCAGCCCCCGCCACCCCCTCCGGCGCCACCCCCGCCAGCCGCTCGCGGAGCGAGGCCGCCTTGCGCCGGGCGTCGCGTACGGACAGCGGCAGAGGGGACCAGTGGGCGAGCCGTCCGAGGGCTACCACCGGAGGGTGTACGGGAGAGACGGCCATGATCTCGGCGGGATCGCCCATCACGGGGGCCGCGCCGGGGGCGGGCAGCAGAATGACCTGGTCCGCGTACTGGACGACGCGTTCCAGCCGGTGTTCGGCCAGCAGGACCGTCGTCCCGAGGTCATGGACCAGCCGCTGGAGTACGGCGAGGACCTCCTCGGCGGCGGCCGGGTCGAGGGCGGAGGTCGGCTCGTCCAGGACCAGGACCTTGGGGTGGGTGGTGAGCACCGAGCCGATCGCCACCCGCTGCATCTGGCCGCCGGAGAGCGTGGCGATGGCGCGGTCGCGCAGATCGGCCAGGCCCAGCAGGTCCAGCGTTTCCTCGACGCGGCGGCGCATCACGTCCGGGGCGAGGCCGAGCGATTCCATGCCGTAGGCGAGCTCGTCCTCGACGGTGTCGGTGACGAAGTGGGACAGCGGGTCCTGGCCCACCGTGCCGACGACATCGGCCAGTTCGCGCGGCTTGTGGGTGCGGGTGTCACGGCCGTCGACGGTGACGCGGCCGCGCAGGGTGCCGCCGGTGAAATGCGGTACGAGCCCGCAGACGGCGTTCAGAACGGTGGACTTGCCGACGCCGGACGGGCCGACCAGGAGGCACAGTTCGCCCTCGGGGACGGTCAGGTCGATGCCCTGGACGGCGGGCGCGGCGGCGTCCCCGTAGGTGACCGAGACCTGCTCGAACCGGATCACTGGGTGGGCTCCTTCTTGAGCGGGGCGGAGGGGCGCGGCGCCCCGGTCACGGACCCGGTTTCCGCGGCGCGCGGCGGTTGCGTCCGCCCCCGGAGCCGCGCCCCGCTTCCCGCGCCGGGCGGCATCGGGGCGACGAAGGCGGGCAGCAGGCCGAGCAGGAGGGAGGCGGCCGGCCAGAGGGGGAGGACCGGGGCGGTCAGGGGGACGGCGGGCGGATGGAGGGCGGCGGGGGCGTAGGCGTTCGCCCAGAGCATCAGGGCGGCCACGGCGATACCCGAGCCGGCGACCAGGCAGGCGCGCGGGCCCCAGCGTTCGGGCCGGTAGCGGGTGCGGACGGAGCGGCGGCCGCCGAGCCACAGCCCCCCGAGCGCCGCCGCGAGCCCGGCGAGCAGCAGCGGCAGCCCGTACCCGGCGCCGGCGTCCGACAGCAGCCCGTACGTGCCGGCGCAAACACCGAGCAGCCCGCCGAGCGTGAGGACGGAAGTGGTGTGCCGCACGGCGGGCGGTACCTGGGCGCTGCGCCCGTAACCGCGCGCATCCATCGCCGCGGCCAGCGCCACCGACCGCTCCAGCGCGCCCTCCAGCACCGGCAGCCCCACCTGCAGCAGCGCCTTGAACCCGCGGTCGGGCCGCCCGCGCAGCCGCCGGGCAGCCCGCAGCCGCTGGACGTCGGCCACCAGATTCGGCGCGAAGGTCATCGCCACGACGACCGCCACACCCGCCTCGTACAGCGCACCGGGCAGGGACTTCAGCAGCCGGGCGGGGTTGGCGAGCGCGTTGGCGGCGCCGACGCAGATCAGCAGGGTGGCCAGCTTCAGCCCGTCGTAGAAGGCGAAGGCCAGGCCCTCCGCGGTGACCCGGCCACCGACCCGCACCCCCTTCGCCCAGTCGGGAAGCGGCACTTCCGGCAGCGTGACCAGGGTGTGCGTACCGGGGATCGGCGAGCCGAGGACCACGGCGAAGACCAGCCGGATGACGATCACCAGCAGACCGAGCTTGACGAACGCCCCGTAGGAGCGGGCCCAGGGCGCGTCCGTCCGGCGGGCCGCGACGACATAGCCGGCCACCCCGACCAGCAGCCCGAGCAGCAGCGGATTGGTGGTACGCGAGGCCGCGGTCGCCAGGCCGAGCGCCCACAGCCACCAAGCGCCGGCGTGCAGCGCGTTGCTGCGGGTCGCCTGCGGGGCGCTCATCCGCGCCGGCGGCGTGCCTGCCACACGGCGGCCGCGCCCAGTACGACGACGGCCGCGATGCCGCCGAGCAGCCCGGCGGACGGGCCGCCGCCGTCCCCGTCACCCTGCGCGTCCCCCGCCGCCTGCGAAGACGGCGCCGCGGAGGGTTTCTTCGCCCCGCTCACCTGGTCCGCGCACCCCGACTTCGGATAGCCGGCGATGGCGCACAGCAGCGCGTTGGGGTCGTAGCGCAGTTGCTTGGCGACCGCGGCCAGCGCCTCGCCGGCCGAGGCGTCCTCGGGCACCCGGGCGCACTCCGTACGGGCCTTGGGCGGCGTCTCGCCGTCGGGCGCGTCCGCCGCGGTGCCGAAGTCGATGACGATGCCGATCCGCTTGCTGCCGGACTTGGCGGGCGTGCCCTGGCACAGCGCATCGAAATCGGCGGCCGTGCGCGGCTTGCCTGCCGCGGCGGAGTCGGCGCTGACGGTGAACCGGAACCCCTGGACGCTGCCGTCGGCCGGGCGCGCGGTGGCCGGGCCCTCGGAGGCGTACGACCAGGCGCCGCCCTTGCTGTCCCAGAACGACCAGTAGCGGTATTCCTGCGCCTGCGCGGGCGCGGCCGCCAGCCCGGTGACCGCACCGGCCAGCAGCAGCGCGCCGGCCGACCTGCCGCGCCGCAGGGGACTCCTTCCCCGTCTCACAGCTCGTTCTTCTTCTTGTTACGGCCGCTGATCAGGAAGCCGATCCCGGCGCCGAAGGCGAGCCCGACCCCGATGATCCACCAGGGGATGCCGTTGCTGTCGCTGCCCTTGGCGTCCTTCTCAGGGGCGGTCGACGGCGCCGCGCTGCCCGCAGGCTTGGGGCCGGTGGCGTTCAGTGCGGCCACCAGGTCCGTGCCGCCGAAGGATCGCGGGTCGGCGCCGGCGGCGCGCGCGGCGAGCACCAACTGGGCGTAGGCGGCGGGGCCGTTCTGCTTGGCCCAGTCCGCCGAGTTCTTCTCCAGCCACTTCAGGGGCTTCTGCGCGGCGGCACCGTGCGAACCGGCCGCCAGCGCGACGACCGCATCCGCGGTGTTGCCGACGTCGGGCTGCGCCTCCGCGCCCGGCATCGCGGACATCAGGTGCTGCCCGTTCTTGTCCAGCTGCGCGACGAGGTAGGCGCTCGCGGCCGACGCGGCCCGCGCCGGGCTGCTCTTCGCGCCGGGCTTGCCGTCCTTGCAGGCCAACGCCTCGACCGGCTCGTCGACGTCCTTGCCCGCGGGCGCCACGACGAAGCCCTTGCCCAGCGCGCCCAGCGCGGCGGCCGCGGTGGCATCGGCGTTCGGGGCCAGCTCGCCGTCCTTGGGCTGGAAGGCGAACGCGCCCCGCTCGCCCTCCTTGGCGTCACAGCCCAGCTGGAAGGCCCGCAGCGCATCGTAGGGGCTCTTGCCGCTCTTCTTCGCCGTCACGGACGCGGGCTTCTCGTCCACGGAGACGAGCGCGCCGATGACCACCGAGGTGGAGTTGGCGTCGCTGGGCGAACCGGGCATCGAGCTCCAGCCGCCGTCCTCGTTCTGCACCGACTTCAGCCACTTCACGGCCTTTTTCACGGTGTCGTCGTGCCCGCCGAGCGCGGCCAGCGCCTGCACCGCGGCGCCGGTCTGGTTGGTGTCCCGCATCGTCTTCGCGTCGCAGGCCTTGCCCGGATCGGCGCGGAAGCCCGTGAACGAACCGTCGGCGCACTGCTGCCCGGTGAGCCAGTCGATGCCGGACGCCGCGGGCCGCACGCCCATCGTGTCCTGCGCCAGCAGCGCCAGCGACTGCCGCCAGACGCCGTCGTACTGCGGGTCCTTGGTCCCGTACAGCCCGGCCGGCAGCTTCTTCGGCGACGGGGACGGGGCGGCGTCGGCGGCGTAGGCGGCGGGGGCAGCGGCCGCGCCCAGCAGGGCCACGGTGGCCAGCGCCGGGGCGGCGCGGCGTGCCAGGACAGCGAGGGAATGCGTCATGGGAGCCATGGTGGCCATCGGGTCGGTGCCTCTCGGGTCGGATTGCAGCGCTGGTACGCAGTGGTGGTACTGACGTGGTACGCAGCCGCGCTCGGCCGGCCCCCGCGCTCCGGAGGGCGGATCGCGGGGGTGGCACCGGGCTCAGCTCCGTATACCTCGACGGTGCCGCGCACCGGCCGTCGAGTACGGCTTGGTGGCGGAGCCTTGGTCGTGCCCCAGCGGGTGCTCCGGCTCGGACGGCGAAGCCGAGAGCTTGGGGGAGGGTCAGCGCCGGATTTCCACCGGCTTCCCCCGATCGGGCACGGATGAAGTTGTCCCGCACACCCTAACCGGCGGCCGCGCCGCCCCCGCCTCCCGTACGGCGCCGGCGAACGCCCCGCCGCCCGGCCCGTCCCCTTGCGCCTACGGCAGCACGCGGCTGCACACGGCTGCACACGGCTGCACACGGCTGCACCGACGGCAGCACGCGGCCTCCCGGCGCCCTCGGCCTGTTACGGAAGTCACCGGCGACCCGGGACGCACCGACCGCCGTGACGCGCCTGCCTTCTCTGCCTCTACACCGCGAGGTACGTCGCGGGGTCCGACCCCGGCACCATCTCGGCATGTCCCAGCTTCACCAGGCGTCGCAGATGTGCCTCGGCCTCCGAGACGGCGATGTTGCGGGAGCCGTAGGGGATCTGTTCCCAGGGGCGGTTCCACTCGATGGACTCGGCGAGTTCCCAGGCGGTACGCGGTTCGCGGAGCAGAGCTCTCAATCCGGACAGCCGCTCCTCATGGTGAGCGATGAGCTCGCGTACGCGCCCCTCCGCATCGGTGAACGCATGCTGATGCGCGGGCAGCACCTCCGCCGGCGCCAGCCGCCCGATCCGCTCCAGGGAGTCGAGGTAGTCGCCCAGGGGGTCGGTGGCTGAGGTTTCCTCCGGGTCCTCGTACAGGCCGATGTGCGGCGTGATGCCGGGCAGAAGATGATCGCCGGAGAAGAGCCGCCCGAAGCCGCCGGCCCGCCCCGAGGCCCCGGCCCCCGACGAGGCCCCCACCCCCGGATGCTCCTCCTCCAGATGCAGGCACACATGCCCCGGCGTATGCCCCGGCGTCCAGATGGCGCGCACTCGCCTCCCCGGCAGATCGAGCAGCTCACCGGGTGCGATCTCCCGGTCCGGCAGCGCGGCCCGCCGGCCGGGCAGCTTCCGGCCGCGCCCTCCCGCGCGAGCCTCCCGCAGCGGCGCCAGATGGGCTTCCGGTGCGCCCGCCGTCGTCAGCTTGACGAGCAGATAGTCGAGCCACTGCCCCGGTACGGCCTCCCGGGTGCGCCGGACCACGGCCGTATCCGCCGCATGCATCGCGATCCAGGCGCCGGACGCCTCCCGCACCTTGGCCGACAGCCCGTGGTGATCGGGGTGGTGATGGGTGATCAGCACGCCATGGATGTCGGCGAGGGCGAACCCGCACGCGGTGACCCCGGCGACGAGCGTGTCCCACGAGTCCGGGTCGTCCCAGCCGGTGTCGATCAGCACCGGCCCGCGATCCGTCTCCAAGAGGTGTACGAGGGTGTGGCCGAGCGGGTTGTCCGGGATGGGCACGGCGATGCTCCACACCCCGCCCTGGTGGTCGGTCACCTGCGTCGTCATCCCGGTCCCCTCTCGGTGTGCCGTACAACTTCACTATAACTAGAACTGGTTTCAAGGCATCCCGAAGTGGCCCTTGTGGTGCCGGGGTTGGGATTCTGTCCGCCCCGTGGACTCCGTCAACTAGAACTGGTATCAGTTCCTGTGCGTACCGTAATCCTGATGAGGCGTCAGGAACGGAGACCTCGGACCGGAAACCGCCCCGTCAGCGAGCAACGCAAGAACCCGCACACGAACCAGGCCAAGAACCCAAGAACCACCCCAAGGACCGGCGCAGGAATCAGGGCAGCAACCGTCAGAACCGTCGGGAGGCGGCAGCGATGAGCGACGACCTCGTCGAGCACGGAAAGCTCTATATAGGCGGTGAGTTGGTCGACCCGGCCGGCCGCGACACGATCGAGGTCGTCTCGCCGCACACCGAACGGGTCATCGGCCGCGTCCCGCACGCCTCGCGGGCCGATGTGGACCGTGCGGTGGCCGCGGCCCGTACGTCCTTCGAGTCCGGGGTCTGGGCGAACGCCCCTCTGGAGGACCGGATCGCGGTGGTGACCCGCATCAAGGACGCCATCGCGGTACGCAGCGAGGAGATCGCCAAGGTCATCAGCTCGGAGAACGGCACCCCGGTGACCTCCGGTGTCATGGTGCAGTCGCTGGCCGCGATGATGGCGTGGGACTCGGCGCTGACCGTGGCCCGCGACTTCCCCTTCGAGGAGCGGCGGGCCGGGGCGCTGGGCCCGATCCTCGTACGGCGCGAGCCGGTCGGGGTGGTCGCGGCCGTGGTGCCGTGGAACGTCCCGCAGTTCACCGCCGCCGCCAAGCTCGCCCCGGCGCTGCTGGCCGGCTGTTCGGCGGTGCTGAAGGTGTCGCCGGAGACCCCGCTCGACGCGTACCTCCTCGCGGAGATCGCGACCGAGGCCGGGCTGCCGGAGGGCGTGCTGTCGATCCTGCCCGCGGACCGCGAGGTGAGCGAGTACCTGGTCGGGCACCCGGGCGTCGACAAGGTGTCGTTCACCGGCTCGGTGGCGGCGGGCAAGCGCGTCATGGAGGTCGCGGCCCGCAACCTCAGCCGCGTCACGCTGGAGCTGGGCGGCAAGTCCGCCGCCGTCATCCTGCCGGACGCGGATCTGGACGCGGCGGTGGCCGGCATCGTGCCGTTCGCCTGGATGATCAACGGGCAGGCCTGTGTGGCCCAGACCCGGATCCTCGCGCCGCGCAGCCGGTACGACGAGATCGCCGAACGGTTCACCGCGGCGGCGGCCGCGCTGAAGGTCGGCGACCCGCTGGATCCGGCCACCGAACTGGGCCCGCTGGTCGCCCGCCGCCAGCAGCAGCGCTCGCTGGACTACATCGCGCTCGGCCAGCAGGAGGGCGCCAAGGTCCTCACCGGCGGCGGCCGGCCGAAGGAGCAGGCCACGGGCTGGTACGTCGAGCCGACCCTCTTCGGCGAGGTGGCCAACTCCATGCGGATCGCCCGCGAGGAGATCTTCGGCCCGGTCATCTGCCTGCTGCCGTACGACGACGAGGCGGAGGCGGTGCGGATCGCCAACGACTCCGACTACGGGCTCTCCGGCTCGGTGTGGACGGCCGACGTCGAGCACGGCATCGACATCGCGCGGCGGGTGCGCACCGGTACGTACTCGGTGAACACCTTCAGCATCGACATGCTCGGCCCGTTCGGCGGCTACAAGAACTCCGGGGTCGGGCGGGAGTTCGGCCCCGAGGGCTTCGGCGAGTATCTGGAGCACAAGATGATCCATCTGCCGGCGGGTGCGTGATGGGGGACCGCTGGCGGGTGGAGGTGGACCGGAGCGTATGCATCGGGTCCGGGATGTGCGTCGGCGCGTCGCCGGACGGTTTCTGGCTGGACTCGGCGCGGCAGTCGCATCCGGTGGCGCCGGAGGGGGATGCCTCCGAGGGCGTGCTGGCGGCGGCGGAGGGATGCCCGGTCGAGGCGATCCTGATCACGGTCGCGGAGACGGGGGAAGCGGTGTTCCCACCGGAGGAGTGAGGGGCGCGGGGCGGGGCGGGAGCCCCTAGGGGGCGGGGGCGGCGGACCCGTAAGGGTACGGAGGGCCCCTTGCGGGACCCACTACCCGGGCGGTCGGCGGGGCGAACGCGCGGAGGGACGTCGGGACGCCCCGGCCCCCCGGCGGCGCCTCCCGCTCGTCCTTCCGGTGCGGCTCACCCCTCCGGCGTCGTCACCCCGATCAGCCGGCACACCGTCTCGATGTCGATCTTGACCTGGGCGATGGAGGCGCGGCCGGACAGCCAGGTGATCAGCGCCGAGTGCCAGGTGTGCTCGATGACCCGGACCGCCGAGAGCTGTTCGGGGGTGGGCGGTCCGTCCAGGCCCATCGCGTCGAGGATGATCGCGGTGGTCAGCCGGGAGACGGTGTCCACCTCGGGGCTGACGGAGCGGTCGGCGAAGGTCAGGGCGCGCACCATGGCGTCCGCCAGGTGCGGTTCGCGCTGCAGGGCGCGGAAGGCCCGCATCAGGGTCTGGGCGACCCGCGCGCCCGGGTCCTCCTCCGACGGGGGGCGCTTGCGCAGCGTTTCGTGCATGTGCTGGAGCTGGTCCTGCATGGTGGCGACCAGCAGATGCACCTTGGAGGGGAAGTAGCGGTAGAGGGTGCCGAGCGCGACGCCCGAGAGCTCGGCGACCTCCCGCATCTGTACGGCGTCGAAGCCGCCACGGCCGGCCAGCTTGGCGCTGGTGTGCAGGATGCGGCGGCGCCGGGCCTCCTGACGCTCGGTCAGGGGAGGACTCGCGGGAAGCGTCGGCCCGGCCGCCCCGGCCGCCTTGGATTCCGTAGTCATGTGTCCCATTCCGTGGCTTTCCGTCCGCTATGCGGTGAGTGCCGGTGCTGTGATCGGCACAGCATGGCAGGGGGTCGGGTCGTGGCGCGAATCACCTGGTGCGCCTCTGTTGGCTTCGTTCTCGGCCGGTAGATTCAAAGCTTCTGAACTGATCGGTAACCGGCTGCCGGGCGGCAACCGGCCGATTCGTCCGTCGACGACCGGCCGACGGTCGGCCGAACAGTTCTGAAACTTGTTCTAGATTACCGCCAGCGGTTACGCTCCGGCGAAAGTCCAGTGAGAAGGGGGCCGAGCGTGACCGCAGAGGCCGTCCAGGCAGCCGCGCCCCGCCCGGCAGAGGCCCCCTCGGCCTCCGCCCCGACGGGCGGCGACCGCCCCCTGAGCATCGCGATGCTCACGTATAAGGGGAACCCGTTCTGCGGCGGACAGGGCGTCTATGTACGGCACCTCTCGCGCGAGCTGGCGCGGCTGGGCCACACCGTCGAGGTCATCGGCGCCCAGCCCTACCCCGTCCTCGACGACGGGGTGACGCTGACCGAGCTGCCCAGCCTCGACCTCTACCGTCAGCCCGACCCGTTCCGCACGCCGAAGCGCGGCGAGTACCGCGACTGGATCGACGCCCTAGAGGTCGGCACGATGTGGACCGGCGGCTTCCCCGAACCGCTGACCTTCTCGCTCCGCGCCCGGCGCCATCTCGCCGCCCGCCGCGGCCACTTCGATGTCGTCCACGACAACCAGACCCTCGGCTACGGCCTGCTCGGCGGCCCCGGCGCGCTCGGCGCCCCGCTGGTCACCACGATCCACCACCCCATCACCGTCGACCGCCGCCTCGACCTGAACGCCGCCGCCGACTGGAAGCGCCGCGCCTCCGTCCGCCGCTGGTACGGCTTCACCCGGATGCAGAAGCGCGTCGCCCGGCGGCTGCCGTCCGTGCTGACCGTCTCCGGCTCCTCCCGCCAGGAGATCGTCGACGACCTCGGCGTGCACCCCGGCCGGATCCACGTCGTCCACATCGGCGCCGACACCGACCTCTTCTCGCCCGACCCGGCCGTCCCCGAGGTGCCGGGCCGGATCGTCACGACCTCCAGCGCGGACGTCCCCCTCAAGGGCCTGATCCACCTCGTCGAGGCGCTCGCCAAGGTCCGTACCGAGAACCCCGAGGCGCACCTCGTGGTCGTCGGCAAGCGCGCCGACGACGGGCCGGTCGCCGCCGCCATCGAGCGGCTCGGACTGTCCGGCGCCATCGAGTTCGTCAAGGGCATCAGCGACGCCGAGCTCGTCGACCTGGTGCGCGGCGCCCAGATCGCCTGCGTCCCCTCCCTCTACGAGGGCTTCTCGCTGCCCGCCGCCGAGGCGATGGCCACCGGGACGCCCCTGCTGGCCACCACCGGCGGCGCCATCCCCGAGGTCGCCGGGCCCGACGGCGAGACCTGCCTGGCGGTGCCGCCGGGCGACGCCGGCGCGCTCGCCGCAGGGCTGCTGCGCCTCCTGGGCGACGACGCCCTGCGCCGCCGCCTCGGCGCGGCCGGCCGGGAACGCGTACTGGCCCGCTTCACCTGGCGGCAGGCCGCCCTCGGCACCGCCGAACGCTACCGCGAGGCCATGGCCCTCCAGGGCGGCCGGGCCGCCGCCGTCCGCCGCACCTGACACCGCCCCTTCTCGCCCTTCCCGCCCGTCGCCCGACCTCCACCCCCAGAAGACGGCGCTACGCGCCGACAGCCCGCCCGTCGCCCGACCTCCACCCCCAGAAGACGGCGCTACGCGCCGACAGCCCAACTACCGCCGGACGAAAGCAGAACGCCGTGCTGACCGTCGACTTTTCCCGTTTCCCGCTCGCCCCGGGCGACCGCGTACTCGACCTGGGCTGCGGCGCCGGCCGGCACGCCTTCGAGTGCTACCGGCGCGGCGCGCAGGTCGTCGCCCTCGACCAGAACGGCGAGGAGATCCGCGAGGTCGCCAAGTGGTTCGCCGCGATGAAGGAGGCCGGTGAGGCCCCGGCCGGCGCCTCCGCCACCGCCATGGAGGGCGACGCGCTGGCCCTGCCCTTCCCCGACGAGAGCTTCGACGTCGTGATCATCTCCGAGGTGATGGAGCACATCCCGGACGACAAGGGCGTGCTCGCCGAGATGGTCCGCGTGCTGCGGCCCGGCGGCCGGATCGCCGTCACCGTCCCCCGTTACGGCCCCGAGAAGATCTGCTGGGCGCTCAGCGACGCCTACCACGAGGTCGAGGGTGGCCATATCCGCATCTACCGCGGCGACGAACTGCTCGGCAAAATGCGGGAGGCGGGGCTCGAGCCGTACGGGACCCACCACGCGCACGGCCTGCACAGCCCGTACTGGTGGCTCAAGTGCGCCTTCGGGGTCGACAACGACAAGGCGCTGCCGGTGAAGGCGTACCACAAGCTGCTGGTCTGGGACATCATGAAGAAGCCGCTGGCCACCCGGCTCGCCGAGCAGGCGCTCAACCCCGTCATCGGCAAGAGCTTCGTCGCCTATGCGACCAAGCCCCATCTGCCCGAGGAGCCCGCCGCGGCCACCGAGGCCGCCGGCGCGCCGGTCCCCAAGGCCAGGAAGGCGGCCAGGTCCACGAAGCCCGCCGCCACCAAGCCCGCCGCCACGAAGTCGGCCAAGCCCGCCGTCAAGAAGCCCGCCAAGGCCGCCGCCCCGTCCGCCAAGCCCGCCTCCGGAGCCGCCAAGTGACGAGCCCCGGGCGTACCGAACGGCTGGTGCTGCCGGGGGTACTCACCGCCGAACAGGCGGCGCGTACGGTCGCGGGCATCCTGGCGACCCAGCGCGAGGACGGCGCGATCCCCTGGTTCCGCGGCCATCACCTCGACCCGTGGGACCACACCGAGGCCGCCATGGCCCTGGACGCGGCCGGCGAGCACGAGCGCGCCGAGGCGGCGTACGACTGGCTGGTACGGCATCAGAACCCGGACGGTTCCTGGTACGCGGCCTACGCCGACGGCGACGCCGACGCACCCACCGACCGCGGCCGGGAGACCAACTTCTGCGCGTACATCGCGGTCGGTGTCTGGCACCACTACCTGTCCACCGGCGACGAGACCTTCCTCGACCGCATGTGGCCCGCCGTCTACGCCGCCATCGAGTACGTCCTCGAGCTCCAGCAGCCCGGCGGCGAGATCGGCTGGAAGCGCGAGGACGACGGCACCCCGGTCACGGACGCGCTGCTGACCGGCTCGTCCTCCGTCTTCCAGGCGCTGCGCTGCGCGCTCGCGCTCGCCGAACAGCGCGAGGAGCCGCAGCCCGACTGGGAACTGGCCGTCGGCCGGCTGGGGCATGCCATACGCAGCCACCCCGAACGGTTCCTGGACAAGGCCCGCTACTCCATGGACTGGTACTACCCCGTCCTGGGCGGTGCGCTGCGCGGCGCCCAGGCCCAGGAGCGCATCGACGCGGACTGGGAACGCTTCGTCGTGCCCGGCCTGGGCGTGCGCTGTGTGCTGCCCAACCCCTGGGTCACCGGCGGCGAGAGCGCCGAACTGGCGCTGGCGCTGTGGGCGATGGGGGAGTCGGACCGGGCGGTGCAGATCCTCAAGTGGATCCAGCACCTGCGCGCCGAGGACGGCATGTACTGGACGGGCTATGTCTTCGACGACGATGCGATCTGGCCACGGGAGCTGACCTCCTGGACGGCCGGTTCGCTGCTGCTCGCGGTGGCCGCCCTGGGCGGCGACGAGGCGACCACCACGGTCTTCGGCGGGGAACGGCTGCCGGCCGGCCTCGACCCCGACTGCTGCCGCTAGGGACAGCCCCCAGGGCCCTGGGGGCGGCGTCCCATTCGGCGGGCTCCAGGTGGCGGGCCCCCGGCGGGCGGGTCACGCTGCGGACGTGCGTCCGCAGTCGACCGAGCCCGCCGGAGGCCGTTCCGTGTCCCTCTTCCCGCCTCACAGCTCCGCCCCATCGCCCCTGCGCCGGGCCGCCCTCGCCCTGCTGCTGGCCGGCACCCTGACGCTGGGTGCGGTCGGCTGCGGCCCCAACAAGACCACCGGATCCTCCGAGGTGCCGGGCGGCACCGGCTCCGCCGAGCGCCAGAAGTTCGCCAAGGCCCGGTTCCTCACCAACGCGGGCCTGGCCGCGGGCGCCACCTACCGGTGGATCGTCAAGCCGTACCGGGCCGGAAAGTTCAAGAAGGGCGCGAACGGGCGGACCTTCGCCCTGGTCAAGGCGGGCCTGGCGGGCGTGTTCACGTACAACAGGCTCAAGGCCGCGGTGGCCAACGCCAAGGGCGACCCGTCGCTCTCCAGGGCCGTCGCCCCGCTCTCCAGCGGTATCGACTCCCTCAAGAACCTGGGCACCAAACTGCGCAAGGGTCAGGTGAGCGGCGCCGATGTCGGCTCGTTCCGGAACGTCATCAACGACGTCAAGGGAGCGGGCAGGAGCGTGGGCGCGGAGGTGGCGGACAAGATCCCGTCCGCCATGCAGCTGGGAGGCTGACGGCGGTCGCCGCGCATTACCGTGCGCCCATGACTCTCCAGGGATCGCTCACCCACGAGCGCTACTGCGACCAACTCCTGGCCGAGGCCGAGCGGTTCCGGTCCCATCTGCGCGACGCCGACCTCTCCGCGACCGTGCCGACCTGCCCCGACTGGACGCTGGCCGACCTCGTCCGGCATGTCGGCGGTGCGCACCGCTGGGCCGGCACCATCGTCGCCACCCGCTCCACCGAGTTCGTCAGCCTCAAGTCCCATGTGCGGCAGGGGCCCGGGGGCACCGACCGCGAAGCCCTGGCCGTCTGGTTCGCCGAGGGCGCCGAGCGGACCGTGGCGGCGCTGCGCGAGGCCGGGCCCGACGCCGAGGTATGGACCTGGGCGCCGGTGCAGCGTTCGGGCTTCTGGGCCCGCCGGATGACCCATGAGACGCTGATGCACCGGGCCGACGCCGCGGCCACCACCGGCGCCGCCTTCGAGGTCCCCCAGGACGTCGCCGCCGACTGCCTGGAGGAGTGGCTCCAGCTGTGCGCCCTGCCGGTGCTCGCCGAGCGCCGCGCCGACCGCGCGGCGGAGGTGTTCGGGCCCGGCCGCAGCATCCACTTCCACGCCACCGACACCCCGCCCGAGCTGAACGCCGAATGGTTCGTCGACCTCACCGGCGATCCGCTCACCCACCGCCGCACCCACGAAAAGGCGACCGTGGCGCTGCGCGGCCCCCTCACCGACGTCCTGCGCGTGGCCTACCGCCGGCTGCCCGCCGGCAGCGACCGCGTGGAGGTACTGGGCGACCGCGGCCTGCTCGACCGTTGGCTGAACTGGGCGACGCTCTGAGCCGCCCCACCCGGCAGCTCAGGAGGTGAGTTCGGCCAGGACCCGTAGCGTCCGCGGATCCGGGGCGGTCACCAGCAGATCGGTGACCGGTCCCCGGCGCCACAACTCCAGTCGTTCCGCGATCCGTTCGCGCGGTCCGACCAGCGAGATCTCGTCCGCGAAGGCATCCGGTACGGCCAGCACCGCCTCCTCCTTGCGGCCTTCGAGGAACAGCCGCTGAATCCGCCGCGCCTCCTCCTCGTACCCCATGCGGGCCATCAGGTCGGCGTGGAAGTTCTTGGCGGAGTGCCCCATCCCGCCGATGTAGAAGCCGAGCATCGCCTTGACCGGCAGCAGCCCCTCGGCGACATCGTCACAGACCACGGCGCGCGCCATGGGGGCGATACGGAAGCCGTCCGGGGCGTCCGCCAGCGACGCCTGGTAGACGTCGGTGCGCAGCGGCGACCAGTACAGCGGCAGCCAGCCGTCCGCGATCCGGGTCGTCTGGGCGATGTTCTTGGGGCCCTCCGCGCCCAGGAAGACCGGCAGATCGGCGCGCAAGGGGTGGGTGATGGGCTTGAGGGGCTTGCCGAGGCCGGTGCCGTCCGCGCCGCGGTAGGGGTGCGCGTGGAAGAGGCCGTCCACCTCCACCGGGCCCTCGCGGCGCAGGGCCTGGCGGATGACCTCGACGTATTCGCGGGTCGCGGTCAGTGGGCTCTTGGGGAACGGCCGCCCGTACCACCCCTCGACGACCTGTGGCCCCGACAGCCCCAGGCCCAGCAGCATGCGGCCACCGGAGAGATGGTCGAGGGTGAGGGCGTGCATGGCGGTGGCGGTGGGGGTGCGGGCGGCCATCTGGGCGATGCCGGTGCCGAGTTCGATACGGGAGGTGTGGGCGGCGATCCAGGTCAGCGCGGTGAAGGCGTCCGAGCCCCAGGCCTCCGCGGTCCACACCGAGCCATAGCCCAGGCGCTCGGCCTCGCGGGCGAGTTCGAGATGCCGGGGGTCGGGGCCGCGTCCCCAGTAGCCCAGCGCCAGTCCCAGTCGCATAACGGCCGCCCCTCCCCGGGTCCCGGCTTTCCTGACGGCTCGTCAGGAAAGCGGCGTCCGGCGAACTGTACGGCCGGGCCGTGGACATGGCAACGGACGGGCGGCGGCCGGGTCGGACGGACGCCGGAGACGGCAGCGGCCCCCCGCCCGTGAAGGGCGGGGGGCCGCTGAAGGACCGCTGCGCGTCCGGCTGTACGTCCGGTGGTGGCCGGTCTCAGCCGCGCTGGATGCCGGTGGTGTCCTGGAGGACGCCGCGCCGGCCGTCCTGGGTCTGCGCGATCAGGGCCTGGCCGCGCTGCTCGACCGCGAGGTACCAGGTGCCGGGCGCCAGTTCGGCGATCGGCGCCGGGGAGCCGTCCTCGCCGTAGAGCGGGCGGGCGACGGGCACCGCGAACCAGAACGGCGCGAAGTCGGCCGGGGCGCCGGCCGCGGGGGCGGCACCCGCCGGAGCGGCGGCCGCGGGAGCGGCCGCGCCCTGCGGGCCGCCCGCCGTGGCGTCGGCCGGGGGCTGCTGGCCGTAGGGCTGGCCGGGCTGGGGCTGGCCGGGCTGCGGCTGCTGGCCGCCCGGGTAGCCGTAACCCTGGCCGGGCTGGGCCTGCTGCTGGGCGCCCGGGTAGCCGTAGCCGGGGTTGGGGTTCACGCCGTACGGGGACGGACCGCCGGCCGGCTTGTCCGGGACCAGCGCGGCCTTGAGGGCCGGCACCTGGTTGGTGGCCACCGCGGCGCCGGCCATCGCCAGCAGGGCGATGAAGGCGAGGATGCCGCCGATGCCGATGCCGCCGCTGTAGCCGCCGCTGCTGCCGCTGAACGGGCCGTCGAAGAGCGTCCACAGCGAGGACCAGGCGGCGAACACGGCGAACCCGGTGCCCAGCTGGCCGAGCTCCAGGCCGAGGACCTTGCGGTCACCCAGCGCGCGGCCGAAGACGATCAGCGCGGCGGCGAAGATGCCGGCGAGGAAGATCGAGGGGAGGACCGGGAAGATGCCGGATTCCCAGCCGTTGGGCATCCTGTCGTCTTCGGAGCTGCACGTTCCGGGGCAGCTCACGGAGTAGAACTTGAGGAACGAGGCGATGAACAGCAACACCGCTGCTCCGATCACCACGCCGTCGCCTCGAGTGAGGGAGCGGATGTTCACGTAAGGGTCCTTTGTCGTTTTCGTGGATCTGGTCGACGCTGTCGCTGGCGCGCGCGGTGCGAGGCACGGCAGGGACCCATCGTAAAGGGGAACCTATCGCCGAATCCGCCGGGCCGTCTTCTTGGTATCGGTTCCTGTACGGAATGCGGTATGAGGTGCCGTATGAGCGTCGTATGGGGCGCCGCGCGCGGGCGGTATCGCGGGTCCGGTCAGCTTGTCAGGAAGTCCGTAATGCCCTCGGTGATCCCGCGCGCCGCCTTTTGCCGCCAGGCGGCGTCGGTCAAATGCGCGGCGTCCTTCGGGTCGCGCATATTGCCGCACTCGATGAACACCTTCGGAACCGTGGAGAGGTTCAGGCCGCCGAGATCGGAGCGTACGTCGAGGCCCGTGCCGCCGCCGATGTAATTGGACGGCGCGCTTCCGGTGACCGCAACGAACCGTCCGGCCAGCCGCTCGCCCAGCTGCCGCGAGGGCGCGACGATCGCCGAGGTGTCGGCCGCGCCCGCCGTGACGCGCGCGGGCAGGATGACATGGAAGCCGCGGTCGCCGGCGGCCGCGCCGTCCGCGTGGATGGAGACCGCGGCGTCGGCGTGCGCGGTGTTGCCGGTGGCGGCGCGCTCGTTCACACAGGGGCCGTAGGGGCGGTCGCCGTCCTGGGTGAAGACGACCTTGGCGCCCTGGCGCTGGAGGAGCGCGCGGGCCCGGCGGGCGACGTCCAGGGTGAAGGATGCCTCGGCGTAACCGGCGTCGGTGGAGGTGCCGGTGGTGTCGCATTCCTTGCGGTCGTTGCCGATGTTCACCAGCCGGGCGATCTCCCCGCCGTGATCGCGGTTGCGCGGATTGTGGCCGGGGTCGAGCACTACGGTCTTCCCCTTGAGGCTGCCGTGCGGATCGCCCTTGCCCCGGCCCTTGTCCCGGCCCTTGTCCTGGCCGCTGCCGGCGCCGGAGCCATGGGAGCCGTCACCCTTGCCTGCCCCCTTGCCGCCCTTCCCGCCGTCATGGCCGGTCCCGCTGCCGTCGGTGGACGTGCTCGGGGCGGGGTGTGCGGCTCGCGGTGGCTCACCGCCGCCTCTGTGCGACCGGAGGACGAGATAGCCCGCGCCGGCAACCACCAGGACGGCGGCCAGCACGAGGAGGGCGGTGGTGCCGCGCAGGCGGCGGCGCGGGGGGAATGTACTGCCGTTCGACACGTCCGCGATCGTAGCCCGCGTGGCACCCGCCGCTCCTCCGTCGCCCCTCCGGCCTGCTCAGATGCCGGAACCGGTACGCCGCAGCACATGCAGCGACCGGTGCGCCGCGACCTCGGTGAAGGCGCCGGACTCCAGGGCCCTGCGGTAGATGCGGTACGGGGCCTGGCCGCCGTCCGCCGGGTCCGCGAAGACGTCGTGGATGACCAGCAGGCCGTCGGGCGCGACATGCGGCGCCCAGCCCTCGTAGTCGGCGGTGGCGTGCTCGTCGGTGTGTCCGCCGTCGATGAACACCAGGCCGACCGGCGCCTGCCAGACGGCCGCGGCCTGCGGGGACCGGCCCACCACGGCGATCACATGCTCCTCCAGGCCGGCGGCGTGCAGGGTGCGGCGGAAGGTGGGCAGCGTGTCCATCCGGCCGACCTCCGGGTCGACGACCGTCGCGTCGTGGTACTCCCAGCCCGGCTGCTGCTCCTCGCTGCCACGGTGGTGGTCGACGGTGACGGCCACCACGCCGGCGGCGCGCGCCGCGTCCGCGAGCAGGAGCGTGGACCGGCCGCAGTAGGTGCCGACCTCCACCAGCGGCAGTCCGAGCGCCGCCGCCTCGGCCGCCGCCGCGTAGAGGGCGAGCCCCTCGTCCACGGGCATGAAGCCCTTCGCCGCCTCGAACGCGGCGAGAATCTCCGGCTGCGGAGCTGTCGGAGCCGTGGGAGCGGCCATGGGCTTCCTCCTGGTGGTGCGGTCGGGGGTCGGGTGGCTCATGCTGCCGTACGGGGCGGGGCGCGCCGTGTGCGGGTACCCGGCGGACGGGCATATCGAGGCCCACCCGGAACGTCGTATTCCGATTCTGGATATCGGCATGCGGCCCGCATTTCCTGCCGGCCGATTAGCGGATGTCCGAATGCCGGAAATTCGGGGCGGGCGGCGTGCGGGGTGAGCGTGGGGGCGGGAGGGGCTATTGGCGGCCCGCGGCGGAAATTCACCGAACCGTTTCCCGTTCGGATCCGGACCGTTTCCTGATGAATGCGAACGGCTGCGGGAACCGGACGGCGCGGCCGACGGCGGTGCAGCTGACCTTCCGTCAGAATGGAACGTGTTCTAGTCTGCGGCCATGGGCATCGGAATCACGCAAGAGCAACGTGACCTGGCCGAGGCGGCGCGCGGCTGGGCCGCGCGGGCCATGCCGCCCGAGGAGATCCGCAAGCTGCTCGACGCCCCGCCGGGGCGGCACGGCAGGCCGGCCTACTGGGACCGGCTCGCCGCGCAGGGCCTGCTCGGACTGCATCTGCCCGAGGCGGACGGAGGAGGCGGCGGCGAACTCCTCGACCTCGCCGTCGTCCTGGAGGAGATGGGCCGCGCCGGACTCCCGGGCCCCTATCTGCCCACCACCCTCACCGCCGAACTGCTCCGCCGCGGCGGACACCGCGACCTCGTGCGGCCCCTCGCGGCCGGTGACCTCCTCGGCGCCGTCGCGCTCGGCGCGGGCTCCCTCACCGCCGTCGAAGGCGCCGACGGCTACGTCCTGGACGGCGCCGCGCCCCCGGTCCTGGCCGGCGGCGACGCGGACCTGATCGTGCTGGCCGCGGAGGCCTCCACGGGCACGGTCTGGCTCGCGGTCGACGCCGCGACGCTGTCCGTACGCGTCCAGGAAAGCGCCGACCCGACCCGGCCGACCGCCGAGGTGACCGCGGACGGCGTCACGGTCCCCGCCGAACGCCTCCTGGCGCTCGACGGCGCACTGGTCCGCGATCTGGCGGGGATCCTGTTCGCCGCCGAGGGCTGCGGCACCGCCGCCTGGGCGCTGACCACCGCCACCGAACACGCCGCCGTGCGCGAACAGTTCGGCCGCCCGATCGGCCAGTTCCAGGCCGTCAAACACCTCTGCGCCGACATGCTCGTACGCGGCGAACAGGCCCGCGCCCTGGTCTGGGACGCCGCCCGCGCCGTGGACGAGGCCCCCGAGGTCCGCGGCCTGGTCGCCGCGCTCGCCACCGCCACCGCACTCGACGCCGCCTTCACCTGCGCCAAGGACTGCATCCAGATCCTCGGCGGCATCGGCTTCACCTGGGAACACGACGCCCATCTCCATCTGCGCCGGGCCACCGTGACCCGCCAGCTGCTCGGCAGCGGCGACACCCACCGGCTGCGGGCCGCCCGCTACGGAGCGGACGGCGCCCGCCGGGCCCTGCGCCTGGAACTCCCGGCCGAGGCGGCGACTTACCGAGCCGAGGCCCGTACCGCCATCGACGCCGCACGCGGCCTCGACCCCGCCGCCGCCCGCCGCGCACTCGCCCCCACCGGATACGCCGCCCCCCACCTGCCCGAGCCCTACGGGCTCGGCGCCGCCCCCGTCCGGCAACTGGCCATCCAGCAGGAGCTGGCGGAAGCCGGAGTCAGGATCAGCGACCTGGGCATCGCCACCTGGGTCGTCCCCTCGCTCATCGCCCACGGCACCGACGAACAAAAAGACCGCTACCTGCTGCCCTCCCTGCGCGGCGATCTGCTCTGGTGCCAGCTGTTCTCCGAACCCGAGGCCGGCTCGGACCTGGCCTCGCTGCGCACCCGCGCCGAGAAGACGGACGGCGGCGGCTGGCGGATCAACGGCCAGAAGGTGTGGACGTCCGCCGCGCAGTGGTCGAGCCACGGCATCCTCCTCGCCCGCACCAACCCCGACGCGCCCAAGCACCAGGGGCTGACCTTCTTCCTCGTCGACATGAAGACCCCCGGGATCGACGTCCGCCCGCTGAAGGAGATCACCGGCGACGCGCTCTTCAACGAGGTCTATTTCGACGATGTGCTGCTGCCCGCCGACGCGGTGGTCGGCGAGGTCGACAACGGCTGGAAGGTCGCCCGCACCACCCTCGACAACGAACGCGTTCACATGGCCGACCAGTTGACCTTCGACACCGGGCTGGAGGCGCTCATCGACCGCTCCGCCGAACTCGACGGAGCCGTACGGGCGCGAGTGGGCGCACTGGCCGCCGAGGCGCACGCCCTGGGCTGCATCGGGCTGCGCACCACGCTCCAGCAGGTGTCGGGCCTGGAACCGGGCGCCGGCGCCAGCATCCGCAAACTGGTGCAGACCCCGCACCAGCAGAAGGTCGCCGAGCTGGCGCTGGAGCTCCTCGGCCCGGACGGCGCGGCGCGCGAGGGAGCCGGCGAGCGGGCGCTGCACGGCTTCCTGATGTCGCGCTGTCTGACCATCGCGGGCGGCACCACCCAGGTGCAGCTGAACGTCGTCGCGGAGCGGCTGCTGGGCCTGCCCCGCGATCCCGAGCCCCGCCCGCTGATCTGACCGCTTTCCGCTCCGGGCGCCCCTGCTCCGACCGCCCGGTGACCCTCTCTCCGGCAGCTCATTGGTGACTCTCCAGGAGGACCTGCATGGCTGGCAAGGCGTACATCGTCGGTGTCGGGATGACCAAGTTCGAGAAGCCCGAGACCCGCGACTGGCAGTACTGGGACATGGCGAAGGAGGCGGGCGGCAAGGCGCTCGCCGACGCCGGGATCGGCTACGAGGCCATCGAGCAGGTGCCGGTCGGCTACTGCTACCAGGCCTCGACGGCCGGGCAGCGCGCCGCGTACGAACTCGGCCTGACCGGCATCCCCGTCTACAACGTCAACAACAACTGCGCGACCGCCTCGACCGCGCTGATGATGGCGCGCCAGTTCGTCGAGGCGGGCATCAACGACTGCGTCCTGGCCCTCGGCTTCGAGAAGATGAAGCGCGGCGCGCTCGGCGGCGGCGCGGACGGCGGTGACTTCGCCACGTCTCCGGTCGCCCGCCACTACGGGGTGATGGCGGCCGCTCACGGCTTCGAGATGACCCCGCCCACCGCCCAGATCTTCGGCAATGCGGCCCGCGAGCACATGGAGCGCCACGGCACCACCGCCGAACAGCTCGCCGCGGTCGGCGCCAAGAACCACCGGCACTCCGCGCACAATCCCCACGCCCAGTTCCAGGACGTCTACACGGTCGAGGAGATCCTCGCCGCCAAGACCATCCACCGGCCGCTGACCAAACTCCAGTGCTCCCCGACCTCCGACGGCGCGGCCGCGGCCGTCATCGCCTCCGAGCGCTTCGTACGCGAACACGGCCTGGAGGACCGTGCGGTGGAGATCGTCGCCCAGGCCATGACCACCGACACCGGCGACAGCTTCGCCTCCGGCTCCTGCATCGACGTCGTCGGCAAGCCGATGTCGCGGGCCGCCGCCCGGCAGGTCTACGCGGCGAGCGGACTGGGCATCGAGGACGTGGACGTCATCGAGCTGCACGACTGCTTCTCCATCAACGAGCTGCTGACGTACGAGGCGCTGGGCATGTGCGCGGACGGGGACTCGGGGAAGCTGGTCGCCGACGGCGCCACGACGTACGGCGGGCGCTGGGTGGTCAACCCCTCCGGCGGCCTGATCTCCAAGGGCCACCCGCTGGGCGCGACCGGTCTCGCCCAGGCCGCCGAGCTGGCGTGGCAGCTACGGGGGACGGCGGGGGAGCGCCAGGTACCGGGGGCGCGGGTGGGACTGGCGCACAACATCGGTCTGGGAGGCGCGGCGGTGGTGACGCTGCTCCGGAGGTGAGGGGCGGGACGGCGGGGGCGCGGCGGGGCGGCTGAGGGGCGCGGGCCCCTGCGGCGGCGGGGCCGCGGGGGCGGCTGAGAGGCCGCGGGCGGGCGCCGCGGGGTCGGTGCAGCGGGCCGCGAATGGCGTTAACTCAGCCGCCGAAGCGGGTAGTTGGTCTGCAAGGGGCCCTCCGTACCCTTAGGGGACCGCCGCCCCCACCCCCTACGGGGCTCCCGCCCCGCACCCCGGCCGCCCGCCCCGCCTACGCCTCACGGCCTAGGTCTCCGGGCAGCTGCCGGATGCGCCGATATGCCGATGCAGGGTGCACGCGTCGAATGCGAGCATGGTCCGCATGCCCCCGATAGCCGCCCCCACCACGCTGTCCAGAACCGAGCGCCGCACGGCCGCACCGCCCTGGCTGGTGATGCTGCTGGTCTGCGCCGGGCAGTTCATCGTCATCCTGGACGTCTCCGTAGTGAACGTGGCGCTGCCCGCCATGCGGACCGGTCTCGGCCTGAGCGAACTGGGCCTGCAGTGGATCGTCAACGCCTACGTCATCACCTTCGCGGGCTTCATGCTCCTCGGCGGACGGGCCGCCGACCTCTTCGGGCGTAAGCGGATCTTCGTTCTGGGGCTGGCGCTCTTCACCATCGCCAGCCTGGCCGGCGGGCTGGCCCAGGAGCCCTGGCAGCTGATCGCGGCCCGTACGATCCAGGGTGTCGGCGCGGCGGTGCTCTCCCCGGCCACTCTCACCATTCTGACGACGTCGTTCCCGGCGGGCCCGGCCCGTACGAAGGCCATAGCCACCTGGACGGCGGTCGGCGCGGGCGGCGGGGCGGTGGGCGGTCTGGTCGGCGGCGTGCTCACCCAATATCTGTCGTGGCGCTGGGTGCTGCTGATCAATGTGCCGGTCGGGGCGCTGGTGCTGATCGGCGCGGTGCTGTGGCTCACCGAGAGCCGGCAGGGCTCCGGGCGGCGGCTGGACGTGCCCGGCGCGCTCCTGGTGACCGGCGGCCTCGGCCTCGTGGCGTACGGCATCGTGCAGACCGAGACGTACGGCTGGACCTCGGCGTCCGCGCTGCTGCCGCTGGCCGCCGGGCTCGTCGTGATCGCCGTCTTCATCGCCGTCGAGGCGCGCGCCAAGGCCCCGCTGATGCCGCTGGGGCTCTTCCGGCTGCGTTCGGTCTCCTCCGCGAACGCGGCGATGATGCTGGCCGGCGCCGCGATGTTCTCGATGTGGTACTTCCTCTCCCTCTACGCGCAGAACGTGCTGGCCTATTCGCCGCTCGAAGCGGGGCTCTCCTTCATCCCGCACTCGCTGTCCATCGTCCTGGGCTCGAAGATCGGGCCGCGGCTGATGAAGCGGCTGAGCGCCAAGAGCCTGGCCGTCACCGGCGCGGTGATCTCCGTGTGCGGCATGGCCTGGCAGGGCACCATGGACGCCGACGGCACCTACCTCGGCACCATCCTGGGCCCCGGCATCCTGATGGCCCTCGGCGCGGGACTGACCGCCACCCCGGTCGCCTCCATCGCCACCTCCGGCGCCGATCCCGCCGACCAGGGACTGGTCTCCGGACTGATCAACACCTCCCGGCAGATGGGCGGCGCGCTCGGCCTCTCGGTCCTCTCCACGATCGCCGCTTCCCGGATCGCCGAGGGCCACGGCCGGGAGGCGCTGGCGGCCGGCTACGGACTCGCCTTCCACGTCGGGGCGGTGGTGCTGCTGGGCAGCATCCTGCTGATGGTCCTCGCCCTGCCGCGACGCCAGGCGGGCGCCGCGCAGAACTGAGCGGCGCGGCCCCGGCCCGGCCTCGGTCCCGCCCTACAGCCAGCCGTTGCGCCGCGCCGCCCGTACCGCCTCCATACGATTGCGGGTCCCGGTCTTCCCGATGGCCGCCGAGAGGTAGTTGCGGACCGTGGCCTGGGACAGATGGAGTTTGCCGGCGATGTCGGCGACCGTGGCGCCGTCCACGGCCGCGGTGAGAACATCGCGTTCGCGCGGAGTGAGCGGGCTGGGCCCGGCGCTCAGGGCCGCCGCGGCGAGGCCGGGGTCGATGACCCGTTCCCCGGCCAGTACGCGCCGGATCGCCGCGGCCAGATCCTCCACGGGGCCGTCCTTGACCAGGAAGCCGGACGCCCCGGCCTCCATGGCGCGGCGCAGATAGCCGGGGCGGCCGAAGGTCGTCACGATCAGCACCTTGCAGGACGGCAGCTGAACGCGCAGGTCGGCCGCGGCGTCCAGGCCGCTGCAGCCCGGGAGTTCGATGTCCAGGAGCGCGATGTCGGGACGGGCATCCAGGGCGGCGGGGACGATCTGATCGCCCGCCGCCACCTGGGCCACGACCTTCATGTCCTCCTCCAGGTCGAGCAGCAGCGCCAGCGCGCCCCGCATCATTCCCTGGTCCTCGGCCAGCAGGACCTTGATCACCTGGTCAACTCCTCCGCATCCGCCATATCGCCCGTGCCGACCGGCAGTTCGGCCGTGACCTTGAAGCCGCGCCGGCCGTCGGACCCGCTCTGCAGCGTGCCGCCCGCCGCGGCCAGCCGCTCGGCCAGCCCCTTCAGGCCCGTACCGCCCACCGGACCGGAACGACCGGGACCCGCCGCCTCGTTCATGGGGCGGGTGCCGTCCGTGCCGGAGAGGCCGCCCGTACCGTCCACGCCGTCGGTGATACCGTCCTCGCCGTTACCGCCGGCCTCGCCGCCGTGCCCCGCGGCCCGGTCCCACAGCCAGGCCAGGCCGTGTGCCGGGGCAGCACCGGAGCTTACGGGACCGCGGCCGTCGTCCGTGATCGTCAGCCGTACGCGGTCCTCGTCGGCGTGTACGTCGATCTCGCAGCGGGTGGCGCGGCTGTGCCGGACGGCGTTGGTGACGCCCTCGCGGACCACCCAGCCCAGCAGCGCTTCGGCCTGTGTGGGCAGCGGCGGCCCCGCCTGCCGTACGACGGGCTCGATGCCGGCCGCCTCCAGCACCGAGCGGGCCCGGTCCAGCTCGGTGGTCAGGCTGCCCTCGCGGTAGCCGGTGACCGCCTCGCGGATCTCGGTCAGCGCCTGGCGGCCGACCGCCTCGATATCGGCGGCCTGGCCGAGCGCCGCCTCCAGATTGCGCGGCGCCAGCCGGCGGACCGCCTCGGCCTTGACCACCACCACCGAAAGGGTGTGCCCCAGCAGGTCGTGCAGATCGCGGGAGAAGCGCAGCCGCTCCTTCTCCACGGCGCTACGCGCCAGTTCCTGGCGGGTGGTGTTCAGCTCCTGGATGGTGTCGAAGAGGCTGAGGACCGTGGCGGTGACCATGCCGGACAGGAACGTGCCGTAGCCGACGCCGAACGCGCTCTGGCCGCTGTCGTGCCAGCCGGTCAGATACCCGGCCGTACCGCTGAGCGTGATCAGCCACACGGCGAGCTTCTTGCCGCGCAGGGCGCGGACCGTGCCGGAGGCCAGCGACAGCAGCGGGAAGAACAGGAACCAGTCGCCGCCGAACCCGAGGGCGATGGCGAAGGTGACGGCGGCCAGCGCACCCAGGGCGATGAGCGGGCGCCGGGAGTCGCGCAGCCGGGGGTTGAACGACGACCAGACGACGCTGATGTAGAGGGAGTTGAAGGCGAGCAGGCCCAGGCCCGCCAGCCAGGGGTGGTCCGACTTGCCCTGGATGATGTTGGAGAAGGCGCCCATGCCCATCAGCAGCCAGGGCAGGAAGGCGTACTTGCCGGGCCCCCTGTCCGGCTTCTTCTCCGCGCCTCTCGTGACGGACGGGGCGCCGTCGGCGGCGTCCTCGCCTCGGTCCTGGCCGCCGGGGGCCTGCTGCTTGGTGTCGTGCACTGTCGTTTCCCAGGTCTGCGCCATCGTCGGTCACACCGTCCGTGCGGCCCGACGGTACGCGTACACCGCGTATCCGCCGAAGAGTGCCAGCCAGGCGGCCAGGACCGCCACCGTGTCCAGGCCCGGGGCGCCGCCCTGGGTGACGCTCTGGCCGAGCTCGGCAAAGCGGTTGCCCGGTGTCCAGGAGGACAGGGAGCGCAGCCAGCCGGGGAACAGCTCGGCGGGGAACCAGAGGCCGCCGATGATCGAGAGCAGCAGCATGCAGCCGGTGTTGACCACTCCGGTGGACTGCGAGGAGAGGCGGTAGCCGTTGCCGAGGCCGAGCAGGGTGAAGGGCGCGGTGCCCACCCACAGCAGTACGGTCAGGGCGGCCCACTGCCAGCCGGGCATCCGGACGCCGTTGACCAGCGCGCCCACCAGCAGCACGGAGGCGATCGCGGGCAGCACCGTCACCGTGCTGGTCAGCCCCCGGGCCACCACGACCCGTATCGGGCTGAGCGGGGTGATGCGCAGCTGCCGCAGCCAGCCCAGGTGCTTGTCCTCTGCGACGCCGGTACCCGTGCCGATCGAAGCGCCCAGCGCGCCGTACGCGGCCATCCCGACCATCGAGGCGATCTTCCATTCCATGCCCGCGCCGCCCGGGCCCGCGCCGATGTTGGTCATCAGCAGATACATCAGCACCGGCATCCCGATGCCGAAGATGACAAAGCTCTTGTCGCGGAGCGTGCGGCGGACTTCGAGGCGGATGTAGCCGAGCATTACGCGATCTCCTTCTGGGACGGGGCCGTGAGGGTGAGGAAGGCGTCCTCCAGGCTGGCGGGGGCGACCTGCAGGCCGCGTACGAGACCGAGCCCGGCCAGCGCCACGACCGTCGCGTCGGAGTCCGCCGTACGCAGCAGCGCGCGGTCGCCCCGTATCTCCACGGAGCTCACACCGGGCAGGCCAGGCAGGGGCTCGGACGGCGCGCCCGCGAGGTCGAACGACACCAGCGATCCGCCGGCCCGCCGCTTGATCGCCTCGCCGCTGCCGTCGGCCACCACCCGGCCGCCGTCGATCACCACGATCCGGTCGGCGTTGTCGTCCGCCTCCTCCAGATAGTGCGTGGAGAAGAGGATGGTGTTGCCGCGCCGCGCATAGGCCCGCATCGAGCGCCAGAAGGCGCGGCGCGCCTCGACGTCCAGCGCCGCGGTCGGCTCGTCGAGCACCAGCAGCTCCGGATTGCCGGCCAGCGCCACCGCGAAGCGGACCCGCTGGGCCTGCCCGCCGGACAGCTTGTCCACGCGCCGCCCCGCGAATTCGCCCAGGCCCGCCAGCTCCAGGGCCTCGGTGACGTCCATGGGGTGCGGGTACGTCGAGGCGACGAAGCCGATCAGTTCGCGGACGGTGACCCTTGGAATGGGCTTCCCGTCCTGGAGCATCGCGCCCACTCTGCCCGCCCGCACCGCCGCTTCGGGCTCGGCGCCGAACAGCCGTACCGTTCCCGAGCTGGGCGGCAGCAGACCCAGCAGCATATTGATGGCGGTGGACTTCCCGGCGCCGTTGCGCCCGAGGAGCGCCACCGTCTCGCCCGTGCCGATCTCCAGGTCCATCCCCTGAACGGCACGGACCGCGCCGTAACTCCGGGTCACCCCCGTGAATCCCACCGCCGCGGCGGCGCCCGTCGCCCGTGCCGCGTTCACCGGTCCTGCCGTTCGTGTCATGCCCGACGTCATGTCCGACCTCCCCGTCGTTTTCCTGTCCCCGACATTACGGAGAGTCGCGACGGGGCGGCAGATTCGAATGTGTGGGATCGGCCCTGACAAATGTCATCGGTGGGCGGAGTGCGTGTCGGGGGCACCCCGATGCGCGTCGGGGGCATCCGAATGCGTGTCAGGGGCACTGGTCAGCCACCCCCGGCCTGACAACGCGTCAGGGGTCTTCCGAGTGCCGGGTGGATGGGCTATATATGAGGCCATCGGCTAGAACGCGTTCTAGAAGTGTGCCGACGGGAGTCCGCCGCAATCCGGCACCGGCCGGGCGGAAGCCCGCCGGAAGCCTGACGGGCCTGCGACGGGACTCCGACGGAGCCCGACGGACCCCGACGGGACTCCGACCGCGCCCGGCGGAAGCCCGCCGGCCCGCCGTCGGCGCACTGCCGGGGCGTCGTCGGCACCCCGGCGGCACACCGGCCGAACGCCGCCGGGCCGACCCGAAACGACCCCGGCACGGCCGACGGTGCGGACGGCCGGGCCGGGGTCTTCCCACCGTGCACCCCCGTGGTGAAGGAGCGACCGCCCCATGCCCATCGACGCCGCCAAGGCCACTTCCGCCGAGCCGCGGACCACCGAACTCGCCTGGGACCACAAGGACATCCAGCTCTACCACCTCGGCATCGGCGCCGGCGCCGCCACCCCCGACAAGCCCCATCCCGCCACCGACCCCGACGAACTGCGCTACACCCTCGAGAGCGCCCTGCAGGTCCTGCCCAGCTTCGCCACCGTCGCCGGCGGCGGCATGGCGGTCGCGGGCGGACTGTCCGCCCCCGGTATCGACGTCGACCTCGCCGCCGTCCTGCACGGCGGCCAGACCGTCACCGTCCACCGCGCCATCCCGGTGCGCGGCCGCGCCACCCAGACCTCCACCGTCCCGGCGGTCTACGACAAGCAGAAAGCGGCCGTCATCGTGCTGCGCTCCGAAGTGGCCGACGACGAAGGCCCGTTGTGGACCTGCGACACCCAGATCTTCGTCCGTGGCGAGGGCGGCTTCGGCGGCGACCGCGGCCCCTCCGTCCGCCTCGAACTCCCCGACCGCGCCCCCGACCGCACCACCGAACGGCTCATCCGAGAGGACCAGGCCCTGCTCTACCGCCTCTCCGGCGACTGGAACCCGCTGCACGCCGACCCCGAGTTCGCCAAGCTCGCCGGCTTCGACCGGCCGATCCTGCACGGGCTGTGCTCGTACGGCGTCACCCTCAAGGCCGTCGTGGACACCGTGCTCGGCGGCGATGTCGGGCGCGTCCGCTCGTACACCACGCGCTTCGCGGGCGTCGTCTTCCCGGGCGAGACGCTGCGCATCCGCATGTGGGAGGGCGAGGGCCGGACGCAGGTGTCGGTCACGGCGGCCGACCGGGACGATGCGCCGGTCCTGGCGGACACGGTCGTCGAGCACAGCTAGCCCAGGGGACAACCCGCGCACCCCTGGGGACGACCCGCGGCCCCAGGGGGCAGCCCGCAACCCGGAAGGAGCCGTGACATGCGCGCAGCCGTACAGCACGAGACAGGACAGGACAAGCTCGAAGTCCTCGACGACATCGAGGCCGTGGGGTTCGGCCCCGGCAAGGTCAGGATGCGGGTGCGGGCCACCGGGCTGTGCCACTCCGACCTCTCCGCGATGAACGGAGTCCTGCCGCAGCCCGCGCCCTTCGTCCCCGGGCACGAGGGCGCCGGGGAGATCCTCGACGTCGGCGACGGCGTCACGGGCCTGAGCCAGGGCGACCGCGTCCTGATGTGCTGGCTGCCCGCCTGCGGCACCTGTGCGTCCTGCAAGCGCGGCCAGACGCATCTGTGCCTGGCCGGATTCATGAACGCCGGTACCCCCAACTTCAAGCGCGCCGGAGGCAGCCCCTCCGACGTCTTCGGCTTCGCCGGGACCGGCACCTTCGCCGAGGAGGTCGTGGTCGCCGCCAACTGCGCGGTCCCGATCCCGGACGACGTCCCGTACGAGATCGCCGCGCTGATCGGCTGCGGCGTCACCACCGGGCTCGGCGCCGCCATCAACACGGCCGAGGTGGCGGCCGCTTCCTCCGTCGCCGTGATCGGCTGCGGCGGCGTCGGCATCTCTGCCATCCAGGGCGCGAAGGCCTGCGGTGCGGCGCAGATCATCGCCGTCGACCCGGTCGCCGCACGCCGCGAGGCGGCACTCCGCTTCGGCGCCACCGAGGCCGTCGCCCCCGACGAACTCGCCGACGCCAAGCAGCGCGTCACCGCGGGGGAGGGCTTCGACTACGTCTTCGAGGTGGTCGGCAAGTCCGCCACCGCCCGCACCGCCTACGAGATGACCCGGCGCGGCGGCACCCTGTGCGTGGTCGGCGCGGGCGCGATGGACGACACCTTCCAGGTCAACATGTTCGAGTTGTTCTTCGACGAGAAGCGGATCCTGCCCTCGCTCTACGGGGGCGGGGACGTGCTGCGCTCCTACGAGCGGGCCATCGCCCTGTGGCGGGCCGGCCGCATCGACCTCGAGGGCATGATCACCCACCGCGTCCAGCTCGCCGAGATCAACGACGCCCTCGACCAGATGCGCTCCGGCACCGCGCTGCGCACCTGCATAGAGATCTGACGCCGGAAGGGCCGGCCGCCCCCTGAGCCGCCGGCCCGCAGCTCACCGGAACGCCGCTCACCAGCCCAGAGATCCGACGCACCCCGTTTGCCAAGGAGAGGACAGTAATGGCACAGCCACTGCCACTGCCGCTTGACGGCCTGACCGCGATCGTCACCGGTGCCGGCCGCGGCCTGGGACGCGCGGAGGCCCTCGAACTCGCCCGTCTCGGTGCCGCCGTAGTCGTCAACGACTTCGGGCAGCCGGGCCGGGACGGCACCGGCGAGGCATCCGCCGCCCCCGCCGAGGAGGTGGCCGCCGAGATCCGGGCGGCGGGCGGCCGGGCCGAGGCTCACCTCGGCGATGTCGCCGACTTCGAGCAGGCCCGTGCGCTGGTCCAACTGGCCGTCGACCGCTACGGGAAACTGGACATCCTGGTCAATAACGCGGGCATTCTCCGCGATCGGATGGTGTTCTCCATGAGCGAGGACGAATGGGATTCGGTCATCCGCGTCCACCTCAAGGGGCACTTCAACACCACCCACTTCGCCGCCGTCCACTGGCGCGCACGTTCCAAGGCGGCCGGCGGTCCGGTCTACGGGCGGATCGTCAACACCTCGTCAGAGGCATTCCTCGCGGGCTCGGCGGGCCAGCCCAACTACGCCGCGGCCAAGGGAGGCATCGTCGGGCTCACCACCTCCACGGCGCTGGCGCTGGCCAAGTACGGCGTGACCGCCAATGTCATCTGCCCGCGCGCCCGCACGCGGATGACCGAGGACGTCTTCGCCGGCATCCCGGCATTCCAGGGCGGCGGGGAGCCGGGGGAGAGCACGCTGGACGCGCTCGCCCCCGAGCATGTCTCGCCGCTCGTCGGCTATCTGGCCTCACCGGCCGCGGCCAAGGTCAACGGCCAGCTGCTGGTCGTCCACGGCGGCATGGTGGCCATCGCCGAACGCCCCAGGATCGCCGCGAAGTTCGACACCGCGAAGGACGTCTTCAGCTTCGAGGAGCTCGACGGGGTGCTCACGCCGTACTACGCGGAGCGCCCGCCGAACGAGACGTTCGCGGCGGCCGAGGTGCTGGGCCTCAAACACGGGTGACCCATAACGGCAGTGGCCGCCGTCCCCGTGAAGAGGGGCGGCGGCCACTGCCGTTGTCCGTCCGAGTGGCGGAAAATCGCCGGTCCGGACCGGGCGCGATCACGCGCCCTGGATCTGCTTCTCCCGGCGATGCCGGCCATGCACATCGGCCTGGCTGTCCTCCGTGGCGGCCGGGCCACGGTGCCTGCCGGAGCTTGCCGCCTCGGCGGCCTGGGCGGACCCCTCGTGGGGGCGCGCTTCGGTCGTGTCGGTTCGGGCTTCGGACATGAAAAGAGTCACTCCGTCAGATCGCTTACAGCTGTACGCGTCGGGACCTCCCCCAGAAACCGCAGGGGATTGCCCCAAGCGGAACTGTCGGTGGCCGGGTCAACCGGCTGCGTAGCCCCCGACGGAATTCTAACTTGGCGGGAAATAGCGCTCCACCGGGCCTCCGGGGCCGCCAGGGGTGCCTGCTGCAGGGGTACTGGCCTGCACATGTGGGGATGCGCGGGGATGCCGGGCGGTTCCGCGCCGCCGTCGGGAAGTTGTGCAGATGGTGTGGAGCCGATGTCGGCATCCCCAGCATCCGGGACAATCCCGCCCTCGCTCCCCGCCGCGATCTCCACGGGGTAGCCGGACCCCGGCCCCGTACCCGCACCCGGGTCCTCCGCCGTCCGTGGGGCCGGGACCGCCCCCGCAGCCCCTGTTGCCGAAACCCTGCCCGGTACGGGCTCCAGCGGTACGGCCATCCGTGCCACCCCGCACGGCCGCGCAGCCGTCTCGCAGGGCAGCAGAAGCTCGCCGCCCGCCGTCCACAGACCCGTCCCCGCCAGCCACCCCTCCGGCGCCGGAAGCTGCCGCAACCGCCGCCCCGACGGCTGCCACACGCCCAGCCGCGGCCCGTGCGCGGTGTCGATCCGGAACGCCACCGCGCAGCTCTCCGGCATCGGCATCCGGCCCGGCTGCACGGCGAACGGCGTGACGAAACCTTCCGCCGGACGCAGGCATTCGGGGAAGCGCACCGGCAGGCTGCTGCCGAGCACGCCCCAGCCCATCCGGTCGTGCCCGGGGGCGTCCGACCTCAGCAGCAGCAGTCCGCTGTCCGGATCGGCCATCAGGAGGCGGTCGTTGCTGTCCTCGGTGATCTGCAGCAGCGGGCTGGCCCCGCCGCCCCGCGCCAGGTCGAGTACCACGGTCTTCGTCCGGCCCGTCAGCTCCTGGTCCAGGGCCAGCAGCCGACCGTCGCGATCCAGCCAGACGCCGCCCGTGCAGCGGCCCGGGATCTCGGTGACCCGCTCGGGGCCGTGCGCTCCGCCGTGCACCCGCCACAGCTCGGTGCCGCGTTCGCCGGGCGCCAGGGCGTAGCCGAGCATGCCGCCCGGCGCGGGCGGCAGCAGGGTCAGCTCCGGTGCCGTCACGGTGCCCAGCAGGAGCTCGCCGGTCCCGGGGCCCGTCGGGTAGAGCAGGGAGAGCGCGAAGCGGTCGGCGATCCGGCGCAGGATCAGTACCCGGCCGTCGGCGAGCGGGAGCAGTTCGCTGTCCGGCTCCTCCGGCTGGCTGCCGGGCAGTGGTACGGCGTACGGCTCGGGTCCGCTCAGCGTCCAGCGCTCCGGAAACCGGCTCCCGGCGGCGTCGTCGTGACGGGCGAGCCGGGCGGCGTACGAGCCGTCGGCGGCGATCGTCAGCGCCGCGCGGTGCGGGCTTCCGAGCGCCGTGGCACCCTCAGTGGCACAGATCGTCATCGAGTGGTCACCTCCAGTCAGGAAGCGACGGTAGTTTTCGCACTTCCGGCCGATCAACGCGAGTTGCCACACTTCACGCATAAGGGTGGCGGTTGTCCGGTTCGCCGGTCATGGGCGGGGTGGTTGTGCTTCGTGGGCGACGGCCCGATGATGTGCCCGCCGGGGCCGCGGCCCCGCGCCCTGTCACAGCCGGGAGGTAACCTTCCACCCGTGCCCGTACTGTCTGAAGTCCTCACCGCGCTCGACGCCCTCTGGCCCCCCGAGCGGGCCGAAGGGTGGGACGCCGTCGGCACGGTCTGCGGAGACCCCTCCGCGGAGGTCCGCCGCGTGCTGTTCGCCGTCGACCCGGTCCAGGAAATCGTCGAAGAGGCGGTGCAGCTCGGCGCCGACCTCCTCGTCACCCACCACCCGCTCTATCTGCGCGGTACGACGACGGTCGCGGCCTCGACCTTCAAGGGCAAGGCCGTGCACACCCTGATCAAGAACGACATCGCGCTGCATGTCGCGCACACCAACGCCGACACCGCCGACCCCGGTGTCTCCGACGCCCTGGCCGGCGCCCTGGACCTGCGCATCCTCGGCCCGCTGGTGCCGGACGCGAGCGACCCGGCCGGCCGTCGCGGCCTGGGCCGGATCTGCGAGCTGGCGCACCCGATGACGCTGGCCGACTTCGCCTCGTACGCCGCGGCCCGGCTGCCGGCCACCGCGCAGGGCATCCGGGCGGCCGGCGACCCGGACCGCGAGATCCGGACGGTCGCCGTCTCCGGCGGCTCCGGCGACAGCCTCTTCGACGACGTACGGGCGGCCGGTGTGGATGCCTTCCTCACCGCCGACCTGCGCCACCACCCGGCCTCCGAGGCCACCCAGCAGACTCCGCTGGCACTGCTCGACGCCGCCCACTGGGCCACCGAATGGCCGTGGTGCGAGCAGGCCGCGGCACAGCTCGACGCGGTCTCCGACCGGAACGGCTGGGGCCTGCGCACGCATGTCTCCCGTACGGTCACCGACCCCTGGACCGCCCACGCGGCGTCCGCCCCCTTCACCGCCCCGACGAACACCACAGGAGCCCCCCGCTGAACGCCGCGCCCGCCGACCAGATCCGCCTCCTCGACATCCAGGCCCTGGACGTGAGGCTCACCCAGCTCGCGCACCGGCGCAACAACCTGCCCGAGCTCGCCGAGCTGCAGACCCTGGAGGCCGACCTCACCCAGCAGCGCGACCTGCTCGTCGCCGCGCAGACCGAGGAGAGCGACACCAGCCGCGAGCAGACCAAGGCCGAGCAGGACGTGGACCAGGTGCGCCAGCGCGCCGCCCGCGACCAGAAGCGCCTGGACTCCGGAGCCGTCACCTCCCCCAAGGACCTGGAGAACCTCCAGCACGAACTGACCTCGCTCGCCAAGCGGCAGGGCGACCTGGAGGACGTCGTCCTCGAGGTCATGGAGCGCCGCGAGGCCGCCCAGGAGCGGGTCACCGAGCTCACCGCGCGGGTCGAGGCCATCCAGGCCAAGGTCGATGACGCCGCCGCCCGCCGGGACGCCGCAAACGCCGAGATCGACGCCGAGCGCGACACGGTCACCAAGGAGCGCGAGCTGACCGTCGCCGACATCCCGGCCGACCTCCTCAAGCTCTACGACAAGATCCGCGCCAAGGAGGGCGGCGTCGGCGCGGCCCGCCTCTTCCAGCGCCGCTGCGAGGGCTGCCGCCTGGAGCTCAACATCACCGAGGTCAACGACGTGCGGGCGGCCGCCCCCGACACCGTCCTGCGGTGTGAGAACTGCACCCGCATCCTGGTCCGCACGCCCGACTCGGGCCTGTAGGCCATGGCGTCGGAGTTCATCGTCGAGGCGGACGGCGGCTCCCGGGGCAACCCGGGGCCCGCCGGCTACGGCGCGGTGGTCCTCGACCCGGCGACCGGCGAGGCGCTGGCCGAGGCCGCCGAGTTCATCGGCACGGCGACCAACAACGTCGCCGAGTACAAGGGCCTGGTGGCCGGGCTGCGCGCCGCGCACGCCCTGGACCCCGAGGCCACCGTCCACGTACGGATGGACTCCAAGCTCGTCGTCGAGCAGATGTCGGGCCGCTGGAAGATCAAGCACCCGGACATGAAGCCGCTGGCCGCCGCGGCGCAAAAGGTCTTCCCGCCCGACCGGGTCACCTACGAGTGGATCCCCCGGGCGAAGAACAAGCACGCCGACCGGCTCGCCAACGAGGCGATGGACGCGGGCAAGAACGGCAAGCAGTGGGAGCCCCGCGACTCCACGGCGGCGCTCGCCGCGCCCGCCCGCAGCGCCGCCGCGCGGGCCGCCGACGAAGCCGCGGAGGCCGCTGAGGCCGCCGAGGCGACAGAGGCGGCGGGCCCGCAGGCCGGCTGGGGCGCCCCCGACCTCGGTGTGCCCGCCACCTTCGTCCTGCTCCGGCACGGCGAGACCGCGCTGACCCCCGAGAAGCGGTTCTCCGGCAGCGGCGGCGGCGATCCCGAACTCTCCGCCGTCGGCCGCCGCCAGGCCGAGGCCACCGCCGCCGCGCTCGCCGCCCGGGGCACGGTCCAGGCCGTCGTCAGCTCCCCGCTGCGGCGCTGCCGGGAGACGGCCGGGGCGGTCGCCGCCCGGCTCGGCCTGGAGGTCCGTATCGAAGAGGGCCTGCGCGAAACGGACTTCGGGGCGTGGGAGGGGCTGACCTTCGCCGAGGTGCGCGAGCGCTTCCCCGAGGACCTCGACGCCTGGCTCGGCTCCGCCAAGGCGGCACCCACCGGTGGCGGCGAGTCGTTCGCCACGGTCGCCCGCCGGGTCTCGGTCGCCCGCGACAAGCTGATCGCCCGGTACACGGGCAAGACCGTCCTGCTGGTCACCCATGTCACGCCGATCAAGACCCTGGTCCGGCTGGCGCTGGGCGCCCCGCCCGAGTCGCTGTTCCGTATGGAGCTGTCGGCGGCGTCGCTGTCGGCGGTGGCGTACTACGCGGACGGCAACGCGTCGTTGCGGCTGCTGAACGAGACGGCGCATCTGCGGTAGGCGTCCCGCATACGGGAAGGGGCCTGGGGTATCGGACGTCCGACACCCCGGGCCCTTATCCGTACGGGCCGCCTGTCGCTGCCGGCTCAGGCCGCCAACCGTGCCGCCTCCCGGGCGAGTTGCCGGACCCGGCCCCAGTCCTTCGCGGCCAGCGCATCGGCCGGGAGCATCCACGTGCCGCCGACGCAGCCCACGTTCGGCAGGGCCAGGTACGAGGGCGCCGAGGCCAGGGTGATCCCGCCCGTCGGGCAGAAGCGGGCCCGGGGCAGCGGGGAGGCCAGCGACTTGAGGTAGGGCGCCCCGCCCGCCGCCTCGGCCGGGAAGAACTTCAGCTCGGTGATGCCCTCGTCGAGCAGGGTCACCACCTCCGAGACCGTCGAGACGCCCGGCAGGAACGGCACCCCGGAGTCCTTCATCGCACCCAGCAGCCGCGGCGACCAGCCGGGACTGACCAGGAAGCGGGCACCGGCCGCGCGGGCCGCCTCGACATGCTCGGGCGCGAGCAGGGTGCCGGCACCGACCACCGCGTCCGGGACCTCGTCGGCGATGGCCCGGACGGCATCCAGCGCGGCGGGCGTCCGCAGGGTCACCTCGATCGCCGGCAGCCCGCCCGCGACGAGCGCGCGGGCGAGCGGTACGGCATCGGCGGCGTCCTCCAGCACGACGACCGGGATGACGGGGGCGAGCCCGAGAACCGAGGACGGGATTCCCCCCTGCCCGACCGGAGTGGAGAGCTTGGGGGAGGAGGCGGGCACGGGTGTGGAGGCGGCGCTGGTCACGCCGCCCATGGTGCGCCCATCGACCATTCCTCGCAACGAGCGTTGCGCATGTTGCAATCTCGGAGGTGGGCCGCCGCGATAGGGCCGTCCTACAGCTCCGTCACGATCACATCGATGGCCCACGCCTTGCCGCCCTTGGCCGGGGCCTCGGCCTCCACCGCATAACCGAGCCCGCGCAGCGCCTCCACCAGCTCCGCCGGACCCGCCGGCCGCAGCCCCGCGCTCAGCAGGTCCCGGACCAGCCGGCCCTTGGTCGCCTTGTTGAAGTGGCTGACCACCGAGCGCTTCTCGACCCCGTCCACGATCTTCGACTGCAGCACCCGCACCGTGGCGGTCCGCCCCGCGACCTCGCCCTTGGGCTTCCACGCCGTCGCATACGCCGCCGACCGCAGATCGAGCACCAGGCCGTCCCCGGCAGCCTCCGGCATCGCCTCGGCCATCGGCGCCCGCCAGTACGCGCCCAGCGCACCCAGCGCCGGCAGCTTCACGCCCATAGAGCAGCGGTAGGACGGAATCCGGTCGCCGATCCGTACGGCGCCCCACAGCCCCGAGAACACCAGCAGCGACTCCTCGGCCAGCTGCCGCGCCCGCCCGTCCAAGGAAGCCAGCCCCAGGGCGTCGTAGAGCACCCCGGTGTAGATCTCCCCGGCCGGCCGCGTCCCCGCCGCCCGCAACCCGGCGTTCTTGGCGATCTCGCCCTTGAGTCCCTGGCTGAGCCCGAGCACTTCCTGGGCCTTGGCCTCATCCGCCGCGCACAGCTCGACGAGCTCCTCCAGCACCGCCTCACGCGCCGCGTTCAGCCCCGGCAGCGACAGCGATCCCACGTCCAGCGTCGGCCCGGTATCCCCCGCGGCCTTCCCCTCGGACGGCGGCAACAGCACGAGCACGGTGTTCTCCTTCACGGCGGTACGGGCGGGGGTGCGGCCCCGGGAAAGCGTATGGCCTGCGGCCCGCGGCCGGAGAACGCGCTCAAGCGGCGAGAAAGGCCTCACCGGCGAGAAGGGACCCACCCGGGAAACGCGCCCGCCCACGGCGGACGACCACACGGCGCCGGCAGCCCCCGAGCGCTGGGCGGACGATCACACCGCGCCACGGGCGCCGGGCCGCCATACGCTCGGTTATATGCCCCGTCGCCATATGCATGTGACCGACGCTGCCGAGGCCCCGCTGCGCGCCGCGCTGCATGACCTGCGTGCACAGCTGGAGATCCCGGACCACTTCCCGCCCACGGCCCAGGCCGAGGCGGAGAGCGCCGCCCGTGCCCCGCGCATCCCGGCCGCCGACGGCGCAGTGGCGACCGAGCACACCCTCGAGGACGCCACCGACCTCCCCCTCTTCACCATCGACCCGCCCGGCTCCCTCGACCTCGACCAGGCCATGTTCCTGGCCCGGCGGCCCGGCGGCGGCTTCCGCATCCACTACGCCATCGCCGACGTGGCCTCCTTCGTCACCCCCGGCGGCGCCCTCGACGCCGAGGCGCACCACCGCGTGGCCACCCTCTACTTCCCCGACGAACGGGTCCCGCTGCACCCGCACACCCTCAGCGAAGGCGCCGCCAGCCTGCTGCCCGACCAGGACCGCCCGGCCGTCCTGTGGCAGCACGACCTCGACGCGCAGGGCGCCCTGACCGCCACCTCCGTACGCCGCGCCCTGGTCCGCTCCCGCGCCCGGCTCGACTACGCGGGAGTCCAGCGGGTCATCGACGACAAGACCGCCGAGGAACCGCTCGCCCTGCTCCGCGAGATCGGCCTGCTGCGGGAGGAACTGGAGACCGCCCGCGGCGCGATCTCCCTCAACGTCCCCGAGCAGCAGATCGTCGAACGAGGCGGCCGCTACACCCTCGCCTACCGCGCGCCCCTCCCGGCGGACGGCTGGAACGCCCAGATCTCCCTGCTCACCGGCATGGCCGCGGCCGAGCTGATGCTCGCCGCCGGCACCGGCATCCTCCGTACGCTGCCCCTCGCCCCCGACGGCTCCGTGGCCCGCCTCCGGCTGACCGCCCGCGCCCTCGGTGTCGACTGGCCCCACCACACGTCCTACGCCGCCCTGATCCGCACCCTCGACCCGCGCCGCGCCACCCACGCGGCCTTCCTCCAGGAGTGCACCACCCTGCTGCGCGGCGCCGGTTACACCGCCTTCGACGGCGCCCCGCCGACCGCCGCCGCCGCGCAGCACGCCGCCGTCGCCGCCCCCTACGCGCACGCCACCGCGCCGCTGCGACGACTCGTCGACCGCTACACCTCCGAGCTGTGCCTGGCCGCCTCGGCCGGCACCGCACCGGCCGACTGGGTCCGCGGCGCGCTGGACGTCCTGCCGCGCGAGATGGAGACCGGCACCCAGCACGCCAACCGGGTCGAGCGGGCCTGCGTCGACCTGGTGGAGGCGGCGCTGCTGCACGACCGGGTGGGCGAGATCTTCGACGGCCTGGTGGTCGAGACCGAGCAGGAGGACGCCACCCAGGGCACCGTCCACCTCTACGACCCGGCCGTCATCGGCCGCATCGAATCCGCCCCCGACGGCCCGGACCTGCCCCTCGGCCACCGCATCCAGGTCCGTCTGACCGCCGCCGACCCGGGCCGCGCCCCGGTCCGCTTCACCCCTGCCTGACCGCGGCCGGATCCCCGGCGGCGGACCGGTCCCGGACCGCCGCCCGGATGGCCGCCGCCGCGCCCCGCGCATCATCGGCGTGGAACCGCACCGTACGCACCGCTTCCCGCCGCCCCGACAGCCGTACGGCAACGACCGGTTCGGCCAGCTCCAGCGTCACGGACGTCTGCCCGCCGACGGACATCGCCACGGCCCCGTCCGCGCCCTTGCCGTCGTGGGCGGACCGCAGCTCCTGACGCACCGAGACGATCGCCGCCAGCGGGACCCGTATCTCCATCCGGGCACCGGCCCGCAGCAGCACGGTGTCCGCCCCGAGCACATGCGGCCGGGTGACCGCCGCCGCCTGGAACCCCAGCATCATCAGCACCGTGTAGACATCGACGACCAGCATCACCGCATGCGGCACCGGATGGTCCGCGAGCAGCACGCTCACCCCGGCGGTCTCCACCCCGCACACGAACGTCAGCGCGTACACGAACGCCGACTGCCCCGCCGCGTACGCCAGGGCCCGCTCGCCCGCACCCACCCCGATCCGCCGCCGCGCCGCCCACCACACCAGGCCGGCCAGCCACCGGGCCTCATGGGCGGCCATCCGGTGCAGCGCCCCGCCCCGGCTCACCGCGCACGCTCCGCCAGCAGCCGGATCGCCTGCCGCACGGCCTCCGCCTGCGCGGGCGCGAAGTGCGCGTAGTACGCCGCGAGGAACCCCTCCGCCGCCGCCGCGCCCTCCCCGCCCGCCCGCACCCACTGCTGTTCGCCGATCCCGGCGATCACCGCGTCCGGGATGCAGCCGGCGAGCGCCTGCGCGGCCCCTGCCACCCGGGGATCGTCCGGCGCGGCCTCCGCCAGCGCATCGAGCAGCCCGTACACCTCGTACGTCCGCTCCATCGCCCCCGGCGCCGCGCTCGCCTCCCCGAGCAGCTCCACCATCCGCTTGCCCGCCGCGCCGTCCGCCGCGCCGCCCGCTGTGGACTCGAGCAGCGCCAGCACCTCCCGTTCCTTCGCCGCCATCGCGGGCTCCGGACCCGGACGCGCGGCCGACGTACGTGCCATCTCCCCGAAGAGCGCGGCCAGTTCGTCCGACACCGGGCCCTCCGCGGGCAGCCCGCCGTGCTCCTCCGCCTGCCGTCGCAGCGCGGCCAGCCGGGCCCGCCGCGCCCCGATCTCCGCCTCCTGGCGGGCCAGGTCCGCATCCAGCTCGGCCAGCACCTCGTGCAGCTCGCGCCCCGAATCGTCGGCGAGTACGTCCCGCACCTCGTCCAGCCCGAGACCCAGCTCCGTCAGCCGCCGCAGCCGCGCGAGCGCGACCGCGTCCCGCAGCCCGTAATCCCGGTAGCCGTTGGCGCGGCGTTCGGGCTCGGGCAGCAGCCCGAGGTGGTGGTAGTGCCGCACGGCGCGGGTGCTGACGCCGACCAGACCTGCGAGTTCTCCGATCCTCATGGGACCCAGTAGAAACGTTGCCGTCGCGACAAGGTCAAGCCGTCCCGGTGCGCCGGGTAGCATGGTCGGCACGGCGGACGAGCCGGCCGGGCGGCCGCGTGGAGACCTTCTGGTCTCCCCGAGGAACGTCCGGGCTCCACACGGCAGGGTGGTGGGTAACGCCCACCCGGGGTGACCCGCGGGACAGTGCCACAGAAAACAGACCGCCGGAGGCTTCGGCCTCCGGTAAGGGTGAAACGGTGGTGTAAGAGACCACCAGCCTCCGAGGTGACTCGGAGGGCTAGGTAAACCCCACCCGGAGCAAGGTCAAGAGGGGCCGTCATTCCGGAAGGCATGACGACTCTGCGCGGACGACCGAGGGCTGCCCGCCCGAGTCCGCGGGTAGACCGCACGAGGCTGTCGGCAACGGCAGCCCTAGATGGATGGCCGCCTCCCCTCGGCCCGCAAGGACCGGGGGAGACAGAACCCGGCGTACAGGCCGACTCGTCCGCCGCCTGAGCCTCTGACCTGCGGGGAGGAGGCCATTTTCATGATCCGGAATCGCCGGGGTCTCTTCGCCTTCCTCTCGCCTTCCCCATCACCTTCCCTTTCCCTGCACGGCCGTGCAGGCGCTGCGTGCCACTGCACCGCTCGCGCTAGCGCGCCGAACCGTCGGCGGCTGTGGGGCGGAAGGTGCGGCGGTATGCCTGGGGTGTGACCTTGAGGGCGGCATGAAGGTGCTGGCGCAGGGAGACGCCGGTGCCGAATCCGGCGCGGTGGGCGACCAGGTCGACGGGCCAGTCGGTGGTCTCCAGCAGATGCCGGGCCCGGTCGACGCGCCGGCGGATGAGCCACTGGCCGGGGCTGGTGCCGACCTCGTCCCGGAAGCGGCGGGTGAAGGTACGGACACTGACGTTGGCGTGGGCGGCCATGTCGGCCAGGGTGACGGGTTCGGCGAGGCGTTCCATGACCCAGGCCTGTGTGGGGGCGGTGCCGGCGGCGGTGGGGTCGGGGACGGGGCGCCGGATGTACTGGGCCTGGCCGCCGTCGCGCCAGGGCGGCACGACGCAGGAGCGGGAGACCTCGTTGGCGATGTCGCTGCCGTGGTCGCGGCGGACGATGTGCAGGCACAGGTCGATGCCGGCGGCCACCCCGGCGGAGGTGAGGATGTCGCCGTCGTCGACGAAGAGGACGTCGGGGTCGATGCGCGCGGTGGTGAACATGCGCTGCAGGCGGTCGGCTTCGCGCCAGTGTGTGGTGGCGGGGCGGCCGTCGAGCAGTCCGGCAGCGGCCAGCACGTAAGTGCCGGTGCAGATCGCCACCATCCGGGTTCCGGGGCGGATGGCAGCCAGAGCCTTGCGCAAGGTCTCGGGCAGGCGCCCCGCTTCGCGGATGGGGCCCAGCGCATGGGAGGGCGGGATGACGACGGTGTCGACGGTGGCCAGCAGGGAGGCGTCGTGGGAGACGGTGAGCTGGTAGTCGGCCTCGGCGCGGACGGGACGGCCGTCGACGCTGCATGTGGCCACGGAGTAGAGCTGGTTGCCCGTGGTGTCGCGGGCGGCGCCGAAGATCCGCGCGGGGATGCCGAGTTCGAAGGGGACCACGCCATCCAGCGCCAGAACGCCCACACGGTGCATGACCCGATCCTTTCATCCTTTGACCATCGGGCCACTACTGAGGGTCCCTCCGCCCGAGCATCGTGAGGACGTGCCAAGGAAATGGGCGCACACCACACGGAACAATCGGCAGAAAAGAGCACGTCACCATGGATCAGGCCACCACCCCCGCGATCATGCGCGCCCTCTCTCAGGACGCTGCCGGAGCACCGGACGTCCTCAAGGTCATCAAGGCGCGGCGTCCGGTCCCGGGCCGGGGCGAGATCCTGGTCCGGGTGCATGCGGCGGGCGTGAACCCGGCCGACTGGAAGATCCGCGAGCGGGGCGTGTTCGCCAATGGCGCCCGGCCGCCGTTCACGCTGGGCTTCGATGTCGCCGGGGTGGTCGAGGCGGCCGGCGAGGGGGTGACGCTCTTTCAGGCCGGCGACGCGGTGTTCGGGATGCCGCGCTTCCCGCACCCGGCGGGTGCCTATGCCGAGTATGTCGCCGCCCCCGCCCGGCACTTCGCCCCGCGCCCCCAGGGGCTCACCCACATCGAGGCCGGCGCCCTGCCGCTGGCCTCGCTGACCGCCTGGCAGGCCCTGGTGGACACCGCGAACGTCCGGCCCGGCCAGCGCGTGGTGATCCACGCGGCCGCCGGGGGAGTCGGCCATCTGGCCGTGCAGATCGCCAAGGCCCGCGGCGCCTACGTCATCGGCACGGCCCGCGCCGCCAAGCACGAGCTGTTGCGCTCGCTGGGCGCCGACGAGCTGATCGACTACCGCACCCAGGACTTTGCCGAGACCCTCCGCGACGTCGATGTCGTCCTGGACTCCCTCGGCGGCCCCATCTGGGCCCGCTCCCTGCGCACGCTGCGGCCGGGCGGCACGCTGATCTCGATCGTGCCGCCGGACGACACCTTCCCCGTGAAGGAGGCCGAAGCGGCCGGAGTACGGGCGGTGTTCATGCTCGTCGAGCCCGACCATGCCGGGTTGCGCGAGATCGCCGCCCTGGTCGAGGCCGGCCGCCTGCGCGTGATCGTCGACGAGGTCTTCCCCCTCGAAGAGGCCGACCGGGCCCATGCGTCGGGTGAGACCGGCCGCACCACCGGCAAGATCGTCCTCTCGGTCACCCCTTGACCCGCCATCGCGGAGGCGCGGCCGGAGTGCCGTCGGTGGCGCCCGGCCGCGTCGTGGGAGCGGAGCGGCCGGGCCCGTGGGTCAGCGGTTCTGCACCCACCACGTCACGAGGCCGATGACCGCCGTGCCGCAGGCGTACGAGGCGCCGCGGACGAAGTTGGTGGCCGCGAGCCGGCGGTAGCCGCGCCACCGGCCGGCGTGGGGCGGGGGTGGCGGGTGAGCTTCCGTAGACTGCATGGGGAGTCCCCTTTCGTGAGCGCGAGAAGCGACAGCGGGTTCCACGCAGGAAGCCCTCACCGGCCGGAGGTTGGTCGCCGGAAGGCCGGTGTGGGCTCCCTCGCACCGGACCACCCTACGTGATTGTGCGTTTGTGAAATCACCCGGGGTGGTGTCCGCACCGCGGGGTGGTCTCAACTGCCGCGCGGGGGCTGCGGTGTTGGGCCGGTCCGTTCTCGGCTTCCGTCGGCTGACGGGTTTTCTGCGTGTGATGCCTTGCGGGTCCTCGCCATTCCTTCCTTCGGAGTTGCGGGCCGTTGCGGGAAAGCGAGGCGACCGGAAATTGTGTCGGTGCCCGGGATATCGGCCGCGGCGCGGAAGGGGTGCGTTCCGGCGTCGAGAGAAAAGGCGTGAAATGGGCGGTGGGGTGGGGGAAGTGCGACGTCGGGGCTCGCTCGTCTCGATGTTTCCGGTCTGCATCGCCCCTGGTCACGGCCTAGTTTGTCCCTTTATGCTCCATGTTGCCGCCGGTCAAACTCGTCCGATCGGGTAATGCTGCGCCGTCCGCGCCGCGGGCTAATCTGACGGCGTTCCGGAGGGGTCCGGTTTTCCGCGCGGGGGGTGATGAATTTCTTGTGCCCGCCCTCTGTGGGGTGGATTTTACGGCCTCTCCGGAATTTCTTCGCGCCGGACGGAAAAGTCCGGCCACCGGTGCAGGGAAAGGCTGGTTCATGGGAAAGCTGACGCGTGCCGCGATTGCCGGGCTGATGGTGCTGGGGGCCGGGCTGGCGGCGGTGCCCGCCGCTCAGGCGGCGCAGGCGCAGGCGCAGGTGCAGGGTCAGGGGTGCCGGTACTACTACACCAGCTGGGGTCAGGGCCCCAACGGTGAGACGACGGGGTACGGGGATTACGCGGAGGGCGACCGCGACCCCGAGGGCCGCGTCTGCCGCGACGGCTGGTGGGAGGACCAGGGGGAGCAGGGCGGCGGCTGGTAGGCGGCCCGCCCGCGGCCGGGCCCCGACGGCCGCGGCCCCGTTCCCTCGCGGTCGAGCCCGCCGATGGCCGTACCGGCCGCCGGCGGGCTCAGGCTTGCCGTCGTCGGGCCCGCGGGTCCGGGGGCGCCAGTACCCTCGTACGGATTTCATTCGAAAAAACGTGCGGGGGATGCGGTGCTCAAGCACTACTACCGGCTGGTCTATTGGAAACGGCGGATCGCTTGGGCGCTGGGGCTGCGGAGCGGCGGCCGGGGCGCGGGCCTGCGCGCGCATCCGCGGGCGTCCGGGCGGGGTGCCGGGCGCGGACGGCAATTCGTCCACCACGCGCGGCCGTTGCTGGTGTTCGGCATGCTGGTGGCGATCGTCGTCACGCTGTCGGCGCTGATCGCGTGGGTGGATGCCCCGCTGGGATGAGCGGGGCGCGGGGCCGTCCGGCGTCGGGCCGGTCGGTCCCCGGTCCGACGGGCGTCGTACGGCCCCGCGCGCGACGGCCGCGGATCAGGCCGACTGGGCCTTGGTGTAGAGGTCCTTGGCGTCGTCGCCGAAGTACGGGCCGAACATGGTGTCCGGCAGGAACTGGTAGGTGAAGCTGTTCACCGAGGACTGCAGACCGGTGCCGGTGGACTCGTTGAACGAGGTGAACCAGGGGCCGCCGCTGGAGCCGCCGGTCATGTTGCAGGGCAGGCCGTGGTCCTTGGACAGCAGCGGGTCCTGGAGGGTGATGCCGCTGCAGTAGATGAGCTTGCTGCCGTCGTACGGCGCGGCGGCCGGGAAGCCGAAGGCGTACATCGTCTTGTGGTAGCCGGAGTTGAAGGCGAGTCCTTGGCCGCCGACGACATCGGTGAGCTTTTTGCCGTCCAGCGGGGCGACGACCGCGGCGCCGACGTCGTAGTTGATGTCCTCGCTCTTCGTCCACTGGGGAGTGGAGAGCGTGTTGGCGGCCGCCCATTTCCCGTAGGGGGCCTGGCCGTCGTGGTAGCCGGGGACGAAGACCCAGTTGGTGTGCCAGGCACCGTCCAGCTTCACGCAGTGCCCCGCCGTGATCACCGTGCTCTTGTTCGCGCTGGTGACGGCGTCGCCGGAGCAGGAAGCCTGGCGGCCCTGGTAGGTGAAGAACACCCGCCCGGTGGTCTTGACGTGCGCGCCGCCGCCGGTCCAGGGCCCGCCGGTCCCCGGGAGGACGCCCTTGAGCGCCTCGAGCCCGGGCGGCGCGGGCCGGGTGGGCTTCACCAGCCGCTCGGCGCCGTGGCGCACGGCCTTGGTGAGGGCGCCCGGGGTGAGCGGTGGCAGGTCCAACGGGGTTGCCGCGCGCATCCGTTGCGGCGTCCAGTAGGAGGCGAGGCCGGACCGGGAGGCGCCGGGGGAGGGCTGCGCGGAGGCGCCGGCGGCACCGGTCTGGAGGCCCGAGGCGAACAGGGTGCCGAGGGCTATCAGGGCGCCGGTGGCGGGGCGGGCGATACGGCGGCTGCGGGGGGTTCCGGGGACGGGGGCGTTTCCGGGGGCGCGGCTCACGCGTGACTCCTTCTGCCGGAAGGGAAGGGAAGGGAAGGGAAGGGCATGACAGGCACGGCAGCCATGCGAGGCACGACAGGCACAGCCGCCACGACCGAGTCATGGCATGCGCATGCAGAAGGGTGTCACCGGAAGGCGCGTGAGGTAAGGGGCCGCGCGAGGGCCGTTACCGGCGCCGTGAAGGGGGCCGGGCCCGCCGCGGAAGCCAGTGGCCTCCGCGGCGAGCCCGACGGCGTGATGAGCGGCCCTACGCGATGCGGTCGGCGGGCAGGTCCGGACGTGGGCCGAAAGGCTTCCGGCCGCCTCCCCGCTCCCCGTTCAGTCGTCCTCCCCGAGAACCGTCGCCGTCCCGCTGACGTGCGACCGCGGGTCCCCCGCCCGCAGCTCCACCGTCAGCAGGCCCGGCCGTCCCAGGTCGTGCCCCTGGTGCAGCGTCAGCGTGGCGGGCTCCTCGACCAGGCCCAACTCCCTGGCGTACGCGCCGAACGCGGCCGCGGCGGCGCCCGTTGCCGGGTCCTCGATGACGCCGCCCACCGGGAACGGGTCGCGGACGTGGAAGACCGACTCCGACTCGCGCCAGACCAACTGGAGGGTGGTCAGATCGAGGCGGTGCATCAGGGCGGCCAGGCGGTCGAAGTCGTAGTCGAGCTTGGCGAGGCGGTCGCGGGTGGCGGCGGCGAGGACCAGGTGGTTGTTGCCGGCGAAGGCGATCCGGGGCGGCAGGGCCGCATCGAGGTCGGAGGCGGGCCAGTCGAGGGCGTCCAGGGCCTCGGTGAGGTCGGCGTCGGTGACGTCCTTGACGTGGGGTTCGACGCTGGTGAGGGTGGCCTGGAGGACGCCGGACTCCTCGCGGACGGTGACCGGGACCGGGCCCGCCTGGGTCGCGAAGATCAGGTCGCCGGGGCCGATCCGCTCGGCGAGGGCGACGGCGGTGGCGACCGTCGCATGACCGCAGAACGCCACCTCGGCGAGCGGGCTGAAGTAGCGAATGGTGAAGGCACGGCCCGGCTCGCCGCCCAGACCCTCGGGCGGCGGGGTGAGGAACGCCGTCTCCGAGTAGCCCAGCCCGGCCGCTATGGCGAGCTGCGCGGCGTCGTCCAGGCCGGTGGCGTCGAGGACGACGCCGGCCGGATTGCCGCCCTCGGGGCTGGTCGAGAAGGCGGTGTAGCGCAGGACCTCCGGGGCGGTCCGGGCGGCGTGCTGGGTGGCGTTGTCCTCTGTCATGCCGGGGGAACGCGACGCTCCGCCCGGCTATTCCCGCCGTCGGCGGAGGCGGACTCAGCCACGCCCGATGTACGGCATGTTGGTCGCCATTACCGTCGCGAACTGGACATTCGCCTCCAGCGGCAGCTCGGCCATGTGCCGCACCGTACGGGCGACATCCGCGGCGTCCATCACCGGCTCGACCGCCGTTGTGCCGTTCGCCTGGAGGATGCCGGTCTGCATCCGGCCGGTCATCTCGGTCGCGGCGTTGCCGATGTCGATCTGGCCGCAGGCGATCCGGTACGGGCGGCCGTCCAGGGAAAGGGACTTGGTCAGGCCCGTCATGGCGTGCTTGGTGGCGGTGTAGGCGATGGAGTGCGGACGCGGGACATGGGCCGAGATGGACCCGTTGTTGATGATCCGGCCGCCCTGCGGGTCCTGCTCCTTCATGGCACGGAACGCGGCCTGGGCGCAGAGGAAGGAACCGGTGAGGTTGACGTCGACCACCGCGCGCCAGTCGTCGTACGACAGCTCCTCCAGGGGGCCGGCCTTGCCGAACGTGCCCGCGTTGTTGAAGAGCAGGTCCAGACGGCCGAAGCGGTCGCGGACGGCGGCGAAAAGGGCGTCGACCTCGTCGGGCCGGGTGACGTCGGTGGGCACCGGCACGACCGCGGGGCCGTCGGACCCGGACTGCCGGGCCGTCGCGTTCAGGGCCTCCAGTCGCCGCCCGGCCAGAACGACATGCCAGCCCGCGGCGATCAGTTCCCGCGCAACCGCCCGTCCAATACCGGAACCGGCGCCGGTGACAACGGCCACCTTGCCGTTGTGGGTGTGATGTGACATAGCCCCGCAGCGTAATCGCTGGCGCTTGGCCTGGGCCGAACGTCGTTGGCTGACCCGTCGCGGGTGGTGTCTCGCCTCTCCGCTGCGCTTTGCCTGGGCCGCGTCTTTGGCTTTCCCGCCGTGGGTGGTTGTGCGCCGTTGCGCCTGCGGCGGGCGTGGGTTTGTCGGGTGCGGTGACGGCCCTACACGGCTTCGCCGCTACGGTCCGTCCCCTCCCGTGGGTGGGGG
>NZ_JBIWOD010000004.1:0-209176 GCF_044767545.1 Streptomyces sp. NPDC101227
CCTCCTCGTCCACCGCGGCGGCGAACGGCGCGATCTTCGCCTCGGCGAGCGCACGCACCGACTCGCGGAGCATGTCGTGCTCCTCCGAAGGCCGGTACAGATCGAAATCAGCGGTTCCCGCCAAGGTTTCTCACTCCCCTGTGAGCTGATGCTAACTACCGTTAAGTAACCCGTTACGTCTCCGGATTCTAGGCCTCGGTCAGGGCTGCGGATACGTGAGGTTCCCGACAGCTTCCTGGTGAGGGCGCACGACCGGGTCCCGGCGCAGGGCTCACGACTATGCTCGGTCAGCACGATTTCCCCCAGAAGCGTCTGGAGCAGCATCCATGGCCCTCAAGATCACCGTGATCGGCACCGGCTACCTCGGTGCCACCCACGCCGCCGCCATGGCCGAGCTGGGTTTCGAGGTGCTGGGCCTGGATGTGGTGCCCGAGAAGATCGCGATACTGCAGCGCGGCGAGGTCCCGATGTACGAGCCGGGGCTGGCGGAGCTGCTGCGCCGCCATGTCGCCGGGATCGAGGGGGCCAGCGGGCGGCTGCGCTTCACCACCTCGTACGAGGAGGCCGCGGCCTTCGGCGATGTGCACTTCGTGTGTGTGAACACGCCGCAGAAGCACGGTGAGTACGCCTGCGACATGTCGTATGTGGAGAGCGCGTTCGACGCGCTGGCGCCGCATCTGACCCGGCCCGCGCTGGTCGTCGGCAAGTCGACGGTGCCGGTGGGCAGCGCGGCCCGGCTCGCCGCGCGGCTGGCGGAGCGGGCCCCGGCGGGTGAGGCCGCCGAGCTGGCCTGGAACCCGGAGTTCCTGCGCGAGGGCTTCGCCGTCCAGGACACCCTGCACCCCGACCGGATCGTGGCGGGCGTGGCGAGCGAGCGGGCCGAGGAGCTGCTGCGGGAGGTGTACGCCACACCCATCGGGGAGGGGTCGCCGTTCATCGTGATGGACTACCCGACCGCCGAGCTGGTGAAAACCTCCGCGAACTCCTTCCTGGCGACGAAGATCTCGTTCATCAATGCCATGGCCGAGGTGTGCGAGGCGGCCGACGGCGATGTGGTCAAGCTGGCCGAGGCCATCGGGCACGACGACCGGATCGGGAAGAAGTTCCTGCGGGCCGGCATCGGCTTCGGCGGCGGCTGTCTGCCCAAGGACCTGCGGGCCTTCATGGCACGCGCCGGTGAGCTGGGCGCCGACCAGGCGCTGACGTTCCTGCGCGAGATCGACTCCATCAACATGCGGCGCCGCGGCCATATGGTCGAGCTGGCCCGCAATGCGGTGGGCGGCGGTTTCCTGGGCAAGCGGGTCGCCGTACTGGGAGCCACCTTCAAGCCGGACTCGGATGACGTACGGGATTCGCCGGCGCTGAACGTCGCGGGGCAGATCCATCTCCAGGGCGGCCAGGTGACGGTGTACGACCCGAAGGGGATGGAGAACGCGCGGCGGCTGTTCCCGACCCTGGCGTATGCGGACAGCGCGCTGGAGGCGGTGCGGGGCGCCGATGTGGTGCTGCATCTGACGGAGTGGAGCGAGTTCCGCGAGCTGGACCCGGCGGCGCTGGGGGATGTGGTGTCCGACCGCCGCATCCTGGACGGGCGCAACGCCCTCGACCCGGAGCTCTGGCGGAAGGCCGGATGGACCTACCGGGCGCTGGGCCGCCCCCGCGCGTAGCGGAGCGTTACGGGGCCTCCGCGCGTCGGGCGCGGTAGGTCCGCATCTTCGCCCGGCTGCCGCAGACCGCCATGGAGCACCAGCGGCTGCGGCCGGCCGGGCTCTTGTCGTAGAAGACCCAGCGGCAGTCATGGGCCTCACAGGCCTTGAGCCGGGCCCAGGTGCCGTCGGCGGCCGCGGTGGCGATGCCGGCGGCTATCCGGGCGGTCAGATGGGCGACGGCACCGAGCGCGGCGGCCGGACGCAGCGCAGCGCCGCCGTCGGCGCCGACGGCCAGGACCAGGGGCGCGCCGGCCAGCAGCCGGTCCAGCGTCCTGGACGTGTCGGCGGCCACCTCGCTGCGGGCCGTATGGGCCGTGCAGACCGCGCGCAGCGCCTCCCGCAGCTCCTGCAGATCTCGAAGTCCTCGTAGCTCTCGCGGCCCGTCCGGCGCGGCGGGCGGCTCCCCCTGCCCCAGGGCGCTTTCCGGCACGCCGTGGGCGCGGAGGAAGGCCGCCGTCCCGCCTTCCGCCGCCAGCTCGTCCTCGCCCGTCTCGACGTCGAGGGTGTTCACCAGGGCCTGCACGAGGAGCAGGGCGTCCGGAGCCGTTCGGTCGGTCACCCTTGCCACGTTACCGGCGAACCGCCATGATGCAGTAACGAAGTTACCGGTTGACGCGACAAGGAGGTAACGCCATGGCTCTGATCGAACTCGGTGTCACGGTGCTGGACTGTCCCGACCCACGGGCGCTCGCGGACTTCTACGCCGAGATGCTCGGCTGGCGGGTGGCCGAGGACGGGGACGAATCGGACTGGGTCGAGGTCGCGGGCCCCGGCGGCCGGACGCTCGCCTTCCAGCAGGTGGAGGGTGACTACCGGGCGCCGCGCTGGCCCGGACAGGACCAGCCGCAGCAGCTCCATCTCGACTTCGATGTCCGCCTCGCCGATATCGACGAGGCCGAGGCCAAGGTCATCAGGCTGGGCGCGAAGCTGGTCCAGCCCGATGACGGCAAGCGGGACTTCCGGGTCTATCTGGATCCGGCGGGGCACCCCTTCTGCCTCTGCATGAAGTGAGCGGCACGGCCGCCCGGCGCGGTCAGCTCCGTGGCCCGTCCAGCCGCTCGATGGTGGCGGTGGACGGCACCCGGCGGCCCCGTACCGCGCGCGCGACGAGCTCCGCGCCGCGCACCGCCCGTAGGGCATTTCCCCAGGTCAGGGCGGCCAGATCGTGGAACGACCAGCCCCGGTCGATGAGTTCGGCGATCACCAGCGGATAGCCCGCGACGTCCGGGACCGGGCTGCGGTGCGTACTGGCCGGATCGGTGTCGAAGCCGGCGCCGAGGCCGACGTGGTCGGGTCCGGCCACCGTCCGTATGTGGTCGAGGTGATCGGCGACGTCCTGGACGGACGCGGGGACGCTGCCCTGCGTGAGGTGTTCCGGGGTGAAGGTGACCATGCAGACCCCGCCGTTGTGGGGCAGCAGCGTGAGCACCTCGTCGGGGACGTTGCGGGCGTGGCCGGTGACCGCGCGGGCCGCCGTATGGCACAGCAGCACCGGGGACTTGGTGATCGCGAGGGTGTGCCGCATGGTGTCGGCGGAGCACCAGGAGAGGTCGATGAGCATGCCGAGGCGGTTCATCTCGCGCACCACCTCCTCGCCGAACAGCGTCAGCCCGCGGGCCTGCGGCGCGTCGGTGGCGGAGTCCGCCCAGGGGGTGTTGCGGTCGGCGGTGAGCGCCAGGGAGCGTACGCCGAGCCGGTAGAAGGACCGCAGGATGCCCAGCGAGCTGTCGATGGCGTGGCCACCGGCGGAGCCGAGCAGCGAGGCTATCCGGCCGTGGTTGCGGGCCTCGGTCATATCGTCCGCGGTCAGCGCGAGGTGCAGCGCCTCGGGGTAGGTGCGGACCAGCGCGTGGACGAAGTCGATCTGCTCGAGCGTCGCGCCGACGGCCGCGTCGCCGGTCAGCTCGGTCGGCACCTGGAGGGACCAGAACTGGCCGCCGACACCGCCGGCCCGCAGCCGCGGGATGTCGGTGCGTACGCCGGTCTCGCCGTAGTCGAGGTCGAAGCGGTGGCCAGGGGTCAGGTCGTGACCGGTGCGCTGGCGCAGTTCCCAGGGCAGGCCGTTGCAGCCGTCGACGACGGGGTGCGTGGCGAGCAGGGCGCGGGCGCGGGCGAGCGGGCCGCGCAGATTGAGCGGCAGCGGGCCGTCGGGCTCGGCCGCGGCGTCGGAGTCGGGGTCGGTCTCGGGGACGGCATCGGGGACGGCATCGGGATCCAGGACGTCGGATATCTCGGGGACGCCGGTGGGGTCGGTCAGCTCGGCAGGGGCGAGATCGGCCATGGCGTTCTTCCTGGACGAGGGCCGCGCGCCGGCGCTCGTTGAGGGGCGGCGGGCGGGCGACCGGCGGGCGGTGGTGACGCCACCGTCGCACGCGGACCCGTACGGTTCGCGGTGAGCGATCCGTACGGGTTAGCGCCGTACGTCGTGAGGGACCGGGGCAGGAGCCGTTGTGGGTTGCGGTGGGCGGTGGGCCGGGGAGCTTGGTAGCCCGGCAGGAACCCGCCCTGGCCCTAGCCGTCCAGCTGCTCGATGGTGGCGAGCGACGGGCCCCGGCGGTCCTGTTCCTCGCGCGCCACGTCCTCGGCGGCGCGCAGCACCCGGACCGCGTTCTGCCAGGTGAGCTTGGCGAGGTCGCCCTCGGACCACTTGCGGTCCAGCAGCTCGGCGACGAGGTTCGGGTAGCCCGCGACATCGGCCAGGTCGGCGGGGGTGAAGGCGGTGCCGTCGTAGTCGCCGCCGATGCCGATGTGGTCGACGCCCGCGACCTCACGCATGTGGTCGAGGTGGTCGGCGATGGTGGCGGCGGTGGCCATCGGCCGCGGGTGGGCGGCCTCGAAGGCCCGCTGGACCGTCATGCCCGCCTCGGTGGTGTCGAGGTGGTGCAGACCGTGCGCGCGCATGTTCTCGTCGGCGCGCAGCGTCCATTCCACCGCGGCCGGCAGCACGAACTTCGGCACGAAGGTGGCCATCGCGACGCCGCCGTTGGCGGGCAGCTGAGCCAGAACGTCGTCCGGGATGTTGCGCGGGTGGTCGCAGACGGCGCGCGCGGAGGAGTGCGAGAAGATCACCGGCGCCTGGCTGACCCGGAGCGCGTCGCGCATGGTCGTGGCGGCGACGTGGGAGAGGTCGACGAGCATGCCGAGGCGGTTCATCTCGCGCACCACCTCCTCGCCGAAGGCGCTGAGGCCGTCGGCCCGCGGCTCGTCGGTCGCCGAGTCGGCCCACGCGAGCGAGTCGTTGTGGGTGAGCGTCATATAGCGCACGCCCAGCTCGTACAGCGCGCGCAGCGTGGCGAGGGAGTTGTTGATGGAGTGGCCGCCCTCGGCACCCATCAGGGACGCGATCCGGCCCTGTGCACGGGCCGCCTCCATATCGCCGGAGGTGTGCGCCGCCCGCAGGTCGTCGGGGTAGCGGGCGATCAACTGCCGTACGACGTCGATCTGTTCGAGGGTGGCGCTGACCGCGTGGTCGCCCGCGTAATCGGCCCGTACATAGACCGACCAGAACTGCGCGCCGACGCCGCCGGCCCGCAGCCGCGGGATGTCGGTGTGCAGATGGGCGGACTGGTCACCGGCGATATCGCGACGGTCGAGGTCGTAGCGGACCTGTTCGCGCAGCGCCCAGGGCAGGTCGTTGTGACCGTCGACGACGGGCCAGCGGGCGAGCAGTTCCGCGGCCGCCTCCCGGGAACTCACTTGCCGCCGCCGAAGCCGAAGCCGTTCGGGGTGGCGACCTTGTTGCGCAGCCGCTTGCCCTTCTCGGTGGCCTGGTCGTTCAGCTCCTGCTGGAACTCCCGCATGCGGCCCAGGAGTTCGGGGTCATGGGCGGCGAGGATCCGGGCGGCGAGGAGTCCGGCGTTACGGGCGCCGCCGACCGAGACGGTGGCGACCGGCACCCCGGCGGGCATCTGGACGATGGACAGGAGGGAGTCCATGCCGTCCAGGTACTTCAGCGGGACGGGGACGCCGATGACCGGCAGCGGGGTGACCGAGGCGAGCATCCCCGGAAGGTGGGCGGCTCCCCCGGCGCCCGCGATGATCGCCTTCAGACCGCGCTCGGCGGCCTCCTCGCCGTACGCGATCATCTCGCGCGGCATCCGGTGCGCCGAGACGACATCGACCTCGTAGGGGATCTCGAACTCGGCGAGGGCCTGGGCGGCGGCCTCCATGACGGGCCAGTCGGAGTCGGAGCCCATGACGACGCCGACGACGGGGGCTGTGGGGGAGCTGCTGGTCATTCGGTGATCGTTCCTCGCAGATAGCCGGCGGCGTGCGCGGCGCGCTCGCGCACGTCGGCCAGGTCGTCGCCGTAGGTGTTGACGTGACCGACCTTGCGGCCGGGCTTCACGTCCTTCCCGTACATATGGATCTTCAGCTGGGGATCGCGCGCCATGCAATGCAGATACGCCGCATACATGTCGGGATAGTCGCCGCCGAGGACATTGGCCATCACCGTCCAGGTGGCGCGCGGGCGCGGATCACCCAGCGGGAGGTCGAGTACGGCACGGACGTGGTTGGCGAACTGCGAGGTGATCGCGCCGTCCTGGGTCCAGTGGCCGGAGTTGTGCGGGCGCATCGCGAGTTCGTTGACGAGGATCGCGGGCTCGCCGTCGGCGTCCCTGACCTCGAACAGCTCGACCGCGAGATGGCCGATGACATCGAGCTCGTCGGCGATGCGCAGGGCGAGCTGCTGGGCCCGCGCCGCGAGAGATGCGGACAGGCCGGGCGCCGGGGCGATCACGGTGTCGCAGACGCCGTCGACCTGGATCGACTCCACGACCGGGTAGGCGACGGCCTGGCCGTGCGGCGAGCGGACGACATTGGCGGCCAGTTCCCGGACGAAGTTGACCTTCTCCTCGGCCAGAACGGGCACTCCCGCGCGGAACGGCTCGGCCGCCTCCTTGGAGGATCGCACGAGCCAGACCCCCTTGCCGTCATACCCCCCTCGGACGGTCTTGAGGATCACCGGGAAGCCGTCGCCCTCCTCGGCGAACCGCGCCACGTCCTCCGGACCGGAGACGATGCGATGGCGCGGGCAGGGGGCGCCGATCGCGTCCAGCTTCGCGCGCATCACCCCCTTGTCCTGGGCGTGCACCAGCGCCTCGGGGCCGGGCCGTACGGGAATGCCGTCGGCCTCCAGTGCCCGCAAGTGCTCCGTGGGCACGTGCTCATGATCGAAAGTGATCACATCGCAGCCGCGGGCGAACGCGCGCAGCGTCTCCAGGTCGCGGTAGTCGCCGATGACGACCTCGCTCACCACCTGGGCCGCCGAGTCCTGCGGAGTGTCACTGAGGAGCTTGAATTTGATGCCGAGGGGGATACCCGCCTCGTGGGTCATACGGGCGAGCTGACCGCCGCCGACCATGCCGACTACCGGGAACGTCACGCTCCCCAGGGTATCCGTACATCAGCGCTGCCCCGACCCCTCCTTGGATGATCCTCCGAATGCAGGCGTTCGAGAATCACCCGTGAGGACCGGCCGACGAAGATCGGCCAGGCCGCGGGACGGCGGTACCGGGATCGGCGAGGCTGTGGCCGCGGGCCCGGTGACCGGCCGGGGCCGCGACCGGCGAGGCGAAGGAGAGACCGGATGGGGACCGGTGGCATAGCGAGGAACTCCCGGCTGCTGGTGATCGCCGTCGCGATCGCCACACTGCTGATAGCGGTCCACTCCGTCGTCAGCCAGCTGTCCGGACCGAAGGTCTACGACTTCGGCAGCACCGAGATTTCCGTCGAGGCCGGCGAACGCTTCGAGATTCGCGTCGCGGACGGCGCCGCCGACGGCTTCCGCTGGATCATCGCCGCCCCCCATCCGGATCCGGCCGTTCTCAAGCCCGCCGGAAATCACCTCGAACCGGACGAGCCGGCGCCCTCCGGCAAGGGCGGCACCCGCTACTTCGACTTCGAGGCGGTCGGTGAGGGCCGCACCGATCTGCGGTTGCTGCACTGCCGGCGGTGCAGCACCGGGGACGCCGACGCGGGCGGCGCGGACGGCGGCCGGAGCATCAATTTCCGTATCACGGTCGGCTGAAGTGGACCGGGCCCGCGGGGGTTGGGAGCCGGAGTCGACAGGCGGCGGGCATCGCTTGGTACCCGTGGTTAGCATGAGGGAGCGGACCAGGGTTGACGGCCGCTGACATCCGCCCACGACGGGAGCTGAACGATCACCATGAGTGAACGGAGCGCGCTGCGGTCGAGGCTTCAGGCGCTCACCCGGGAAGTGGTGAAGTTCGGGGCGGTCGGCGGCGCGGGTGTCGTCGTGAACTTCGTGGTGTTCAACCTCGTACGGCATCTGACCGAGATCCCCGTCGTGCGGGCCAGCATCGTGGCCACGGTCGTGGCCACCGGCACCAACTACCTCGGTTACCGCTACTTCACCTACCGCGACCGGGACAAGCAGGGCCGCACCAAGGAGCTCACGCTCTTCCTGCTGTTCAGCGTGGTCGGTCTGGTCATCGAGAACGGCCTGCTCTACGCCGCGACATACGGCTTCGGCTGGGACTCCCCGCTGCAGAGCAACATCTTCAAGTTCCTCGGCATCGGCGTCGCGACGCTCTTCCGCTTCTGGTCGTACCGCACCTGGGTGTTCCAGGCGCTGCCCGCCAGGGAGGCCGTGGAGACCGCCGAGTCCTTCCTCACCGACGGCGCCGGCAGCCCGCAGAGCGTCGGCAGTCCGACGGGCGCCGCCCGCAGCGGCTCCCGCGACTAGCGGCTCCCCCAGGGCGTGTCCGCAGGAGCGGGGCAGCCGCCCCTCACTCCTCGGTGGGCTCCGCCTCCCGCGCCAGGAACAGCGCGAACACCGGCGGATGCTGCTGGAGCAGCTCCAGCCGCCCGCCGTCCGCCTCCGCCAGATCGCGGGCGACGGCCAGCCCCAGTCCGGTGGAGTTACGGCCGGAGACGGTCCGCTCGAAGACCCGCGAGCCGAGGTCGGGCGGGACTCCGGGACCGGCATCGGTGACCTCGACGACGGCCTGGTTGCCGGTGACGCGGGTACGCAGCGCGACCGTTCCGGCACCGTGCATCAGGGAGTTCTCGATCAGCGTGGCCAGCACCTGGGCGACCGCGCCCGGGGTGCCCACGGCCCGTAGCCCCTTCTTGCCGGAGCGGACGATGGCCCGCCCGGCGCTGCGGTAGGCCGGGCGCCACTCCTCGACCTGCTGCTTGACGACCTCGTCCAGATCGAAGGCCACCGCCGAGCCGGAGCGCGGATCGCGGGAATTGGTCAGCAGCCGCTGGACGACATCCGTCAGCCGCTCCACCTGGGCCAGCGCGATGGTGGCCTCTTCCTTCACGGTGTCCGGGTCGTCGGTGACCGTGATCTCCTCCAGCCGCATGGACAGTGCGGTCAGCGGGGTGCGCAGCTGGTGGGAGGCGTCGGCGGCGAGCCGGCGTTCGGCGGTCAGCATCCGGGCGATGCGCTCGGCGCTGGCGTCCAGTACATCGGCGACCCGGTCGAGCTCCTGGACGCCGTAGCGGCGGTGGCGGGGGCGCGGGTCGCCGGAGCCCAGGCGCTCGGCGGTCTCGGCGAGGTCGGTGAGCGGCGCGGTCAGCCGGCGGGCCTGGCGTACGGCCAGGATGACGGCGGCGATGATCGCCAGCAGCGCGACGGCCAGGATGACCAGCAGCGTCCGGCCGATCTCCGCGCTGACCGTCGAGCGGGACTCCTGGACCATGACGGATTCGCCGCGGTCGCCCTTGACCTCCGACTCGATCACATCGCCGGAGGGGCGGCGCCCGATGTGGATCGGTTCGGCCTTGCCCGGCACCCGGATCTCCGCGTACCGCTTGGCCGTGATCTGTTCGGAGAGGACCTCCGGGGTGATCTTCTCGCCGCTGCCCAGCCGGCTCTCCACTATCCCCACCAGCCGGACCGCCTCGGACGCCACGCTCTCCTGTGCGCCCGACTGGATCGTGCGGGTCTCGACGATGACCAGCGAGACGCCGAAGACGGCGATGACGACGAGCACCACGGCGAGCGTGGAGTTGATCAGGCGGCGGCGCACAGGCTCCTGGCCCTTTTCAGCTTTTCTCGAACCGGAAGCCGACACCGCGGACGGTGGCGATGTAGCGGGGGTTGGCGGCGTCGTCGCCGAGCTTCTTGCGGAGCCAGGAGATGTGCATGTCCAGCGTCTTGGTGGACGACCACCAGGTGGTGTCCCAGACCTCGCGCATCAGCTGGTCGCGGGTGACGACCCGGCCGGCGTCCCGCACCAGGACCCGCAGCAGGTCGAACTCCTTCGCCGTCAGCTGGAGTTCGTCGTCGCCCATCCATGCGCGGTGCGATTCCACATCGATCCGTACGCCGTGGGTGGCGGGCGGCTGCTGGGGCTCGGCGGTGGAGCCGCGGCGCAGCAGGGCCCGTACCCGGGCCAGGAGTTCGGCGAGCCGGAACGGCTTGGTGACGTAGTCGTCGGCGCCGGCGTCCAGGCCGACGACGGTGTCCACCTCGTCGGCGCGGGCGGTCAGCACCAGGATCGGGAAGGAGTGGCCTTCGTTGCGCAGCCGGCGGGCGACCTCGAGGCCGTCCATGCCGGGCAGTCCCAGGTCGAGCACGAGCAGGTCGATATTGCCCTGGAGACCGGCGTCGAGCGCCGTGGGGCCGTCCTCGCGCACCTCGACTTCGTAACCCTCGCGGCGCAGTGCGCGGGCGAGCGGCTCCGAGATGGACGCGTCATCCTCGGCGAGCAGTACACGGGTCATGGGCCGATGGTAGTCCGAGGTGCGGGGGCCTAGGGGCGGACGAGCGCCGGCGGGCGACGAGCGGCCGTTCCCGGCCGGGCCGGGGCCGTGAGCTGGGGACCCTCGGTGAGGCGGCTCCGAGCGGTTCCCGGGGGCAGTGTGAGCGTTGTCTCACGACTCCCAATGGGGGCGGAACGAGACGTATGGTGTCGGGACGTCCATCGCACAACCTCCGGGCCGCTGACGCTCAACTGGTGTCATCGGTCCCTGTTGTGTGCGGGGCTGGAACCACCAGTCCCGGTACACAGTGACTGACCTCTCGACCGGGTCCACCGCGCAGCAGCACGGGGGGCGTGGATCCCGGTGCAAGACCGTCCTGCCGGCGCCGCCTTGGTGACGTCGAACCCCCGGACGTGGGGGCGGGCATGTCTGCGCCGGTGCCGGTCACCCCCCACCCGGGCGCGCAACGAATCTTCGAGCGCGTCCCGAGCAGACCAAGGACTCACCATGGCGTCCAGCCAGACGAAGGACGCTGCCCGGCAGGCAAACCCTGCAGACGGCGGCAAAACCTTCTTCGGCCACCCGCGCGGGCTGGCCACTCTCTTCATGACCGAGATGTGGGAGCGCTTCAGCTATTACGGCATGCGTGCGCTGCTCGTTCTCTACCTGATCTCCGGTGGCCCCGATGCCAAGCCCGGGGCCCAGGGGGGCGGGCTGGCCATGACCATGGTCACCGCCTCGGCCATCTACGCCGTTTATGTGGCGATGGTCTATCTGCTCGCCATGCCCGGCGGCTGGTTCGGCGACCGGGTCTGGGGCCCGCGCAAGACCGTCGCCGTCGGTGGCTTCACCGTCATGGCCGGCCACCTGGCGCTGGCCATCCCCGGCCAGGGGATGTTCTTCGTCGGCCTGGGGCTGGTCGCGATCGGCTCGGGTCTGCTGAAGGCCAACATCTCCACGATGGTCGGTCACCTTTATGACGGGCCGCAGGACCCGCGGCGTGACGGCGGCTTCACGATCTTCTACATCGGCATCAACCTCGGTGCCTTCGCCGCCCCGCTGGTCATCGGCACCATCGGCCAGAGCGTCAACTGGCACCTCGGCTTCGCCGCCGCCGCGCTCGGCATGGGCCTGGGCCTGGTGCAGTTCCTCATCGGCACCCGCCACCTCAACCCGCGCAGCAGCATGGTGCCCACCCCGCTGGCCGCCGAGGAGCGCACCGCCTGGCTGCGCAAGGGCCTGATCTGGCTGGCCGTCGCCGCGGCCTTCTACGCGGTCGTCGTCGCCACCGGCACCTTCACCCTGAACTGGGCGCTCGTCCCGATCGCCCTGCTCGGCCTGGTCATCCCGATCTCCGTGCTGGTGCGCATCAAGCGCGACAAGGAGCTGACGGAGACCGAGCAGATCAAGGTCAGCGGCTATGTCTGGTTCTTCGTGGCCGCCGCCGTGTTCTGGATGATCTTCGACCAGGCCGGTTCGACGCTCAGCGGCTTCGCCGAGAAGAACACCGCGGACCACATCGGCGGCATCGGCTTCCCCTCGACGTGGTTCCAGTCCGTCAACCCGCTGTGGGTCATGGCGCTGGCTCCGGTCTTCGCGTGGGCGTGGCTGGCCCTGGCCAAGCGCGCCAAGGAGCCCGGCACCCCGGTGAAGTTCGCGATGGCGATGGTGCTGATCGGCGCCTCGTACGTGGTCTTCATGCTCCCGATGCAGATGTCGGCGGACGGCGCCAAGGTCAGCCCGATGTGGCTGGTCGGCGTCTACATGATCCAGACCATGGGCGAGCTGTGCCTCTCCCCCGTCGGCCTCTCGGTCACCACCAAGCTGGCCCCCCAGAAGTACGCCAGCCAGATGCTGGGCGTCTGGTTCCTCGCCGTCACCGCCGGTGACTGCGCGGTCAGCCTGCTCTCCAGCGCGGGCGTGGACCTCAGCGGAATCGGCGTCCTCGCGGGCGAGGCCGCGCTGGCCGTCCTCGCGGGCATCGCGGTGGGGCTGAACCGCAAGAAGATCGCCGCGCTCATGGGCGATGTCCACTGACGCGGTCGCCGTTACGGAAAGGCCCGGTACGCCATCGCGTACCGGGCCTTTCCGCGTCGTGGGGGTGCTGTCCCGGACTGTCCGGTCCGTCAGGAGCCCGGCTCCGGGGGCCGGTACTCCGCTCCCAGCCCCATGCCGGTCACCGGCTCCATGCCGGTCACCAGCTCCAGCATCGGCATCTCGAACATCGGCTCCCGATCGTGGGGGCGCACGCCGTTGTGGTGTACGCGCCCAGCCTCCGTACCTCCGTGAAGTGCTGACGGACCGTGAGGCGACCGCGCCGGAACGCGGGTCCGGGCGGGCCGTAGGCGCGCCGCCCGGACATGCCCGGGGGCCGGCACACGGCTTGGAACCTCCGTGTGCCGGCCCCCGGCCCGTGCCCGGCCTAGCGGCGCAGCCGCCGCCAGGGGGTGAAGGTGAAGACCGCGGCGCCGAGCAGGATGACGGTGCCGGCGACCAGCCCGAGGGCGGTCAGACCGCCGTGGTCGGCGGCACCGGTCTCGGCGAGGCCGCCGGCGCTGCCGCTGCCGCCGGAGGCGGTGGCGGATCCGTCCGCACCGCCCGACGAACCGCCCGTCGCGCCGCCGGAGGTACCGCCGGACGTACCGCCCTGCTGTGCCGAGGTGTCCAGCGTGAGCGAGGCGCCCGGGTCCTTCTCCGGGGTGCAGGTCGTGGTCGTCCCCAGGGCATTGACGGTGAGCACGCCCGGCGTCAGCGTCGCCTTGCCGGTGGCGCCCGGCTTGTACGTGCCCTTCAGATCGGGGATCTCGATGGGGTCACCCGACTTGATGGGCTGGGCGTTGGTCGGGCCCTCCACCTTGACCGACCCCTTGTCCGCGCCGCCCACCTTCACGTCCATCGACGGCTTGACCGAGTCCTTGGGGATGTCCGCCGGGCTGTTCATGACGGACTTCTTGAACTGCACCGTCAGGTCGTAACTGCCGCCTTTCTTCACGGCGTTGATCTGCACCGGCGAGACCGCCTTCTTGTCCCCGATGGGCGTCTTGCAGGCGTAGGAGACCTGCAGCTCCTTGCCCTTGTACGCGGTGCCGTCGGGGTCCCCGCCGGAACCGCCGGTGGAGCCGGAGGAGCCGGACGTCGTGCCGGACGACCCGGAGGTCGTACCGGAGGAACCGGCGCTCGTGCCGCCGCCGGTGCTGCCGCCGGAGCCCGTACCGGCGGAGGTGCCACCGCTGTCGGTGCCGCCGTTCGCCGTGCCACCGCCGGTCGTGCCGCCGCTCGTCGTCCCGCCGGAGCCGCCACCGCCGTCCGTCACCTTGATGGTGACCGCGGGCGGGACCGTTTCCTTGGCCGAGCACTTGGTGTCGGTGGAGATCGGCTTGTTGACGTTGATGTTGTAGAAGCCGGGCGACAACGTCACCTCACCCGGTTTCTCCAGCTTCAGCTTGCCCTTCATGTCCGACAGCTTCATCGCGCCGCCCTTGGGGATCGGCGGGTTCTGCCGCGGCCCCTCCATCGGCAGATCGCCGGTCTGCGCCCCCGCCACCTTGATCGTGCCGGTCGGCTGGACGGTGTTCTCCCCCAGGTCGAGGATGTCGGGGTTCTTGGACGCGGCCTCGACCGTCTTCCAGACCACCTCGATCTCCTCGCCCACCTTCGCGGTGGCGGGCGCGCTGACCTCTACCTTCGTGGTGCCCTCGATCGGCGGCAGCCCGGATATCGGCGGCGGCAGACACTCCGTCTTGTACGCCACCTCCGCCGCCTGGGCGGGGCCGGCCACGGCCAGGACACCCGCACCGGCGAGCACCAGAGCGGCCGCCGAGGCCACGCCCGCTCTCCTCCGTTGCCTCATCAGCGCCATGGGCCTCATCAGCGTCATCACGCGGAACCTTTCGACTTAGGTCGTTCGGTTGATGTGGTGGTGGACGGTGCGGCGTCCGAGGTGAACCACGGCAGCGCGGCGCTCCCGCCGTCGCCCTTGGTCACGTTTCGTTGTGCGGTCCTGCGCCGGTGGCGACGGGCGGCGGCCGGGCGGCGGGGGCGTATCCGGTCCACGACCGCCATCCCGATACGGAACACCGCGGTCGGGATCACCAGGCACAGCAGCACCCAGAACAGCGTCACGCCCCACGGCCGGCCCACCCCCCACGGCTGCTCCACGAGAACCTTGCCGCCGTACTTCAGCGAGACCAGATAGTCCCCGTGCGCCCCGGCGGCCAGCTCCACCGGCAGCCTGACCTCGGCCTTCTCCCCGGCGGGCACGGTCCCCTGCCACTGCTGGTCCTCCCATTTGGGGGCGAAGACGCCGTGCGAGGTGCCGATCCGGAAGACGGGATTCCTGGCCGGCGTCGAGCCCACGTTGCCGACGGTGAGCACCAGGTCGCGCTGCGGCGGGGCGCCGAACCAGGTCAGCAGTCCGCTGCTGCCCGACAGCCGCGGGGCGGCCAGGACGGTCAGCCGTCCGCCGGTGTTCTCCTTGGGCAGCGGCGCCACGGGGTGGCCCGCCACCTTGAACGGCGCATCGGCGGCGGCCGCCGCACCGGTCACCGTCGCCACATGCACCACACAGGGGCACGGCTTGGGCGGTTCGGCGACCGGGAGGGTCCTGCGGAAGGCGCCGTGCGCGTCGGTGGTGACGGCCCGCCCGTCGCCGTTGGCGCAGGCGTTGGTGCCGCCGATCATGTTCTGCCCGCAGATCAGCAGCGTGAGCAGCGTCTTGGCCCGCCAGCCGCGGCCGGTCACGGTGAGGGTGCCGCCCTTGCCCGCCTCCTTCTTGGAGACGTGTACGGAGGGCCGGGCGTCGGCCACGGCGGTGGTGACGGCGCTCGCGGAGGTGGCGGGGAGCAGGGCCGGTACGAGGGCGGCACCGAGGGCGAGCGCGGCCGCGGCCCGCCGCAGGGGGGTGGCGGCGCCGGGGGTGGTGGTTGTCGGTGGCGTGGTGGTGCGGGCCGTGGTGGCAGCCGTAGCGGTGGGGGCCGTGGCCGTATCCGTCTCGCCGTTCACGATCTCGCTCCTGATCCCGGTACCGATCCCGATCCCGTGCCTGTTGCCGATCCCGTACTCGCCAATTCCCTTTCGCGGCAGGCCATTTGGCGGGCCTCGCCGCCGCCTTCGGCACCCGCTTCCGCGCCGTCCGACCGTCCCGCACGCCGCCTGCGTACGAGCACCCGGCCGCCCGTCCCCGCCACCAGGACGAGGGCCGCCCCCGCCACCCCGCCCCAGGGAACCGCCGTGTACGTCGCCGTCGCGGACGCCCGCGCCCCACCCTCCGCCGTGGCCGTCACCCGTACGTCCACCGAATCCAGCACGGGCGGATCCGGCCACTTTTCGGTGCGGTCGATGCGCCGGCCGGGCAGCAGTTCGTGCGGCAGGGAGCGGGCCGTACGGCGCAGCGCCTCGCCGAAGACGCCCTCGGCGCGCACCGCAACCCGCGGGCGGAGCGCGGTGTTTCCCCTGTTGACCAGCGCATACCGAATGACCGCCGGAGCGTCCCCGTCGCCTCCCCCGCGCACGGACACGTTCTCGACGGTCAGTGCGGACAGCGCGGGCCCCGTCACCCGGAGGTGCACGGGCACCGTGGCCTGCCTGCCCGCCTTGCCGCCGGCGGTGGCGACGATCGCGCCGGAGTGGCTGCCGGGTGCCGTGCCGCGCGGCACGGTCACCGCGAACGGCACGCCGGCGCGCGTACGGGGCGGGATCGTCACCTCCTTCGCCGCGAGCGCGAGCCAGGACCCGGCGCCGGAGCCGATGCCGGAGCCGCGCAGCCGTACGGTGACGGCCCGGCCGGAAGGGTTGCTGAGGGACAGCCGGTCCGTCATGACGGTCCCGGGGGCGCCCTCCAGATAGAAGTACGGGCGGTCCTGCGCGCTCGGCCGGGCGCCGCCGCCCGGGGCGGGCGCGGCGGACCACCCCGGTGCGGCGGGCCGGGCCACGGCCGCGGCGGAACACAGCAGTACGGCGGAGGTCGCAAGGACCACCCCGCTGACCGCTGCGCGAGGACGGAACGGCATCGGCGGCTCCTGGTGCTCGTGCTCAGGCTCGTACGTGAGCTCGTGCTCGTGCTCGTGCAGAAGGCGGGTGCGCGCCCCGCGTCACGCCCGCTGGTTGCGCCGGGTCAGCCAGAGCGCACCGGCCGCCCCGGCCAGCAGGACCGTGCCGCCGAGGGTGCCCAGCGCGATCGCGGAGTCGGCGGGCCCGGTCTGCGGCAGCTGCCCGCCCGAGGAGCCGCCCGAAGAACCACCCGAACCGCCGGTGCCGCCCGAACCGCCGGAGCCCTTGACGTCCAGGGAGAGCGAGGGCTTGGGGTTGTTGCTGGGGGTGCAGGTGGTCGTGGTGCCCAGGGCCTTGATGGTCAGGGTGGAGGCCGTGAAGGTGACCTTGCCGCTGGCCTTGGGGGTGTACGTACCGCTGAGGTCGCTGATCTTGATGGGGGTGTTGGCCGGTATCGCCTGGTCGTTGGGCGGCCCGGCGACCGGCACCGTACCGCTCTCCGCGCCGCCCAGCTTGATCAGCGCGCTCGGCTTCATCGCGCCCTTGCCCAGCTCGACGGGGCTGGACGAGACGCCCTTCTGGAAGGACATGACGAGCTTGTACGCGCCGCCGCTGGGCGTGGACTTGATGTCGATGGGCGATACCGCGCCCTTGTTGCCGATCGGTGTCTTGCACTGGTAGTTGACGTCGACGACCTCGGCATGTGCGGCCGGCGCGGCGAGCAGCACCGCGGATCCCGCCGTCATCGCCACGGCCGCACCAAGAGCGGCCGTACGGCGCGGGCGCCTGCCGTGTGGTTCACAGAAGCGGGCCACCTCGATCTCCCCTTCTCCCGGGTAGCGCACCGCCGGATGTTACTGACGGCACATCAGATTGGGCGCTCAAGGTACGCCCGGGGCCCTGCCGAGGGAAGGCACAACGCAGCCCCGATCGGAGCGGGGGGTGGGGTATACGACAAAGCGCGGACCCGTGGGCCCGCACTCAACTCTTTCCGTCCCGGTTCTTGCCGTCACGGCCGCCCTTCAGGACGGCGCGGCGAGCTCCGCCCAGACGGTCTTGCCCGCGCCGTCGGCGTTGCGCACGACGCCCCAGTCCAGGCACAGGCGCTGCACGATGAACATGCCGTGGCCGCCGGGGCGGCCCGGACGGTGCGGGCTGCGCGGCGTGGGCGAACCGGCACCGAGGTCGCTGACCTCCAGGCGCAGCACCTTGCCGGCGCACCGCAGCCGCAGCTCCTCCGGCCCCTCGGCGTGCAGACAGGCGTTGGTGACCAGCTCGGAGACCACGAGCAGCACGTCCTCGGCCGCGGCCCGCTGGTCGGCGTTCGCGGCCGGCAGCCAGCCCCAGTCGTGCAGGGCCTGCCGGGCGAAGTCACGGCCGCGCGCCACGGCGCCTCGGGTGCCCGCCAGGCGCAGCCGGCGCACCTGACCCACCGGGACGGCGGGCTGCGCGGCGGTCTGAGCGGCGGAAGCACCGGCGCCACCCGGCTCCGGGCCAAGATCGCCCGGTGGGTACGGCCGGGTGGTGCTCATCAGCGCTTCACCTCACCGATTCGCCTTCTTGCGGACAACAGATAACTGACTGATTACGGATTCAGATGTCTCCTGCCCGACCGGGCCGCGAGAACACCCACTTCTTGGGTACGGAAGTTGTGACTCGTACTACGTGCCGGGATTGCAACCATCCGGGCACCATCGTCACGTCAGTCGGCCAGTGCCGCGTCGAGCGAGTCATGCACGGTGAAGACCGCTTCCGCGCCAGTGATCTCGAAGACCCGGGCAACGACCGGCTGCATCCCGGCCAGATGGACCCCGCCCCCGGCGGCCTCCGCCTTCAGGCGGGCGCCGAGCAGGACATTGAGTCCGGTGGAGTCCATGAATTCAAGGGGTGAGCAGTCCACCACCAGGCGTGCATATCCATCGTCCACGCACCCCTCCAGTGACTCACGCAACAGATCAGCGGTGTGGTGATCGAGCTCACCGGCGGCGGTCACGACCGCGCTGGCGCCGTGATGCCGGATCGCGATATGCAACCGGCCCCGGCTTGCACTGCCGACCGTCCCGCGGTCCATGCGCGCGCACCCCTCTTGCTGTCTCGGCGTCTCATTGCTTATGACTGCGCTTGTCGAACACTACGCCTTCCCTCACCTCAGGGGTAGCCGAACAATCGCCATATAGCCCGAGATATGGACAACACGCACTTGCCATCTTCATGCAAAGCCAGGTAGGCGTAGATGGAGACACATTCGAAACGGCCGGCTTTGGAGGCGCCGCACACCGCAGCTTCACGTAGAGGCTTCGGCAGCCATATGCCGAGAACGATGGAGGACACATGTCACCCCGGCTCGACGAACTGCGCACCGACGACACCCGGCAGCACACCTCGTCGACACCCCTGTCCGAACCGACGGGGCACATCCCTTCCCAGACGCCCCCTGCCCAGTCGATCCCTGCCGAATCCGAGTCCGCGGGAATTCCTGAGATCGACGGACTGCCGGAGATCCCGCCGTTCGACGAGGTGGGCCCGGTAGATGCGCGGGCGCTGTCCAAGACCCTCTTCGAACGGCTGGAAACGCTCGAGGAAGGCACGCACGAATTCGCGTACGTCCGTAACACCCTGGTCGAGCTCAACCTCGCCCTGGTGAAGTTCGCGGCCTCCCGGTTCCGCTCCCGCAGCGAGCCCATGGAGGACATCGTCCAGGTCGGCACGATTGGCCTGATCAAGGCGATAGACCGCTTCGAGCTGAGCCGCGGCGTCGAGTTCCCGACGTTCGCCATGCCGACCATCGTCGGCGAGATCAAGCGCTTCTTCCGCGATACCAGTTGGTCGGTGCGCGTACCGAGGCGTCTGCAGGAACTGCGCCTGGACCTCGCCAAGGCGGGCGACGAACTGGCGCAGAAGCTGGACCGCGCCCCCACGGTGAGCGAGCTCGCCGAACGCCTCGACATCACCAAGGACGAGGTCGTCGAAGGGATGGCCGCGAGCAACGCCTACACCGCGAGCTCGCTGGACGCCCAGCCCGAGGAGGACGACAGCGAAGGCGCGCTGGCGGACCGCATCGGCTATGAGGACAACGGCCTCGAAGGCATTGAGTACGTCGAATCGCTCAAGCCGCTGATCGCCGAACTCCCGCCGCGCGACCGTCAGATCCTCTCGCTGCGTTTCGTGGCCAATATGACGCAGTCCGAGATCGGCGAGGAGCTGAACATCTCTCAGATGCACGTCTCCCGGCTGCTCTCGCGCACTCTCGGCCGGCTCCGCAAGGGGCTGATGGTCGAGGAGTGACCGCCAGCGGTCGCACCGCCGGTCCACCACGACCGGCAGCCGCCCGCGCAGAGGAGGGCCTGCCCCGAGGGATTCTCGGGACGGGCCCTCCTCTGCTGGGGTGGGACGGTTGCGCGCTAGTAACCACACTCGCTCAGCTCCGTGATGCCGGCGTAGAAGTAGCTCCACACCTCACCGCTGGGGGTCTCGGGGTCGAACACACCGGGCGCGAGCGCGTCCATCTCCGCGATGAACACCTCGACGATGTCCTGCTCGTCCGGGTACGGGTACCAGCAGGCGTTGGCGTATCGGTGGACGCCCTCCAGGTAGCGGGTGAAGACGTCAAGGCTCGGTGCGAGCCCGATCAGCACCCGCCCCTTCGCCTCCCGGCCCTGCAGCGCCGCGCCGATGTGGACCGTGCCGTCGTGCCGGTGCAGATACAGCTTGCCGTGGTCGGATGTGCCCAGGGCCAGCAGGTCGTCGGCTTTGAGCCGCTCCGGCAGCCGGGTGCCGCGCAGCGCATCGGTGTCCGGCGTCGTCATCGCGTCGGCGGGGTGCGGGTCGATGCCGTCGTATCCGCACGTCCAGTTCTCCGGCAGACCGATGTCCCGCAAGTGGGCCCGGCTTGCCAGGTGTTGGAGCCCGGCGGGCAGCTCCTCCTCGGGTATCCGGCGTACCGTGAACGGCGCCAGCGCCTCGTCGATGCGCGCGGCGCTGAGCGGCCCGGTCGGCGCGGGCGACCGCGGAATCCGACCGGGCGTGCCCCGCTCGGCCGGGCTGTGGTCCATCTCGCCGCGCGGCCAGTTGCGGAAGACCTCCGGGTCGGTGTCGAGCAGCGCGACGCCGTGCGCATCGTTCACCAGATAGCGCATCCGGCCGTCCGGACCCGGGACCGGATCGCTCTCCCCCCATTCCTCGGGTGCGGACAGTGCCAGGGCGCTCAGGAATTCCCGCTCCGCATCGCCCGAGCGCGGCACAGGCCCTGTCGTGCCGTCGGCCGGAGCGGGAACGTGGTCACCCGTCTCCAGGTCGAGCCAGACGTCCCTTCCGCCGTACGTGCTGACCTCGATCAGCTCCCGCCCCTGGTGCACACGGCGACGCATCCCGCTGTCCATCAGGCGGTTCGGTTGCGCGCGATAGCGTCCCACCGGCCGCCACCATGCCCACACCGTCCGCCACGGCATCCCCGGCTCGGCGGCCGCGAGCCCCTCGGCGTACGCGTCGTGCCCGAGAACCCTCGCCGCGAACTGCAGCCACGACGCGAACTCGGCGCGCGACACCTCCGCACCGCCGAATATCGCCTCGGCCTGCTGGAAGACCTCTCGGCCGATATGCGGCGCGGCCCTCATGCCCTCGATGTGCGCCCGCACCGCCGCCCGGTCGGCGGCCGGCAGCCGCGCCGGGTCGTCCAGCAGATCGTCCGTCAGCTCATCGGTCCCCGTGCTCATGAAGGCATGGTGACAGGGGGGTCTGACAATCGCGGTCCCGGCGCACGGCTCCCGGGTCGGCTCAGACGAGAACTCCCTTGTGCCACACGGCCGATACGAGCGGTACGCCCGGCCGGTAGGCGAGGTGGACGTGCGAGGGCGCGTCGAGGAGGGCGAGGTCGGCGCGGGCGCCGGGGGTGATCCGGCCGACGTCGGTGCGGCGCAGGGCGCGGGCGCCGCCCTCGGTGGCGGACCAGACGGCCTCGTCGGGCGTCATGCCCATGTCGCGGACGGCCAGCGCGATGCAGAACGGCATGGAGCTGGTGAAGGACGAGCCGGGGTTGCAGTCGGTGGACAGCGCGACGGTGGCGCCGGCGTCGAGCAGGGGGCGGGCGTCGGGCCACTGGGCACGGGTGGAGAACTCGGCGCCCGGCAGGAGGGTGGCGACGGTGTCGGACTGGGCGAGGGCGTCGATGTCGGCGTAGCTGAGGTGGGTGCAGTGGTCGGCGGAGGCGGCGCCGAGCTCGACGGCGAGCTGGACGCCGGGGCCGTGGCCGAGCTGGTTGGCGTGCACGCGCGGCATCAGGCCCTTGGCCTTGCCGGCGGTGAGGATGGCGCGCGCCTGGTCGCCGTCGAAGGCGCCCTTCTCGCAGAAGACGTCGACCCAGCGGGCGTGCGGGGCGCAGGCGTCCAGCATCGGGCCGGTGACGAGGTCGACATAGCCGGCCGGGTCGTCGGCGTAGTCGGGCGGGACGATGTGGGCGCCGAGGAAGGTGACCTCGTCGGTGTGGGCGGCGGCGATGCGCAGCGCGCGGGCCTCGTCCTCGACGGTGAGGCCGTAGCCGGACTTGGTCTCCTGGGTGGTGGTGCCCTGGCGGAGGCCCTCGGCGAGGTAGCGGGCGACGTTGGCGTGCAGCGCGTCGTCGGCCGCGGCGCGGGTGGCGGCGACGGTGGTGCGGATGCCGCCGGCGGAGTAAGGGCGGCCGGACATCCGGGCGTTGAACTCGGCGGTGCGGTCGCCGGCGAAGACGAGGTGGGAATGGGAGTCGACGAAGCCGGGGATACCGGCGCGGCCGGCCGCGTCGACGGCGTTGTCAGTGGCGGGTGCTTTGCTTGATTCACCGACCCAGGCGATGCGGTCGCCGTCGAAGACGACCGCCGCGTCCTGGATCAGACCGAGGGGGCCTTCGCCGAGGGAGGGGTCGTTGGTGACGAGCTGGCCGATGTGGGTGATGGCGGTGGTGGGCGCGGAGGCCGTGGTGTCGGTCGTCATCGCGGGGGTGGTCTCCTTCGGCCGCGGGCGGCGCGGGACAAGCGTCGGGCGGGCGGGGGTCAGCCGCGTACGGCGGCGATGGATGCGGCAAGCGCGCCGGGCACGTCGGGCACCAGCGTGTGGGCACCGTCCCGGACGATCTGGCGGCCGTCCACGACCGTGTGCCGCACATCCGCCGCGGAGGCGGCGAATACAGCGGTCTCGGCGCCCAGCCGGGGCAGCCCCCCTGCGGTGCGTACGGAATCCAGCGCGATCGTGGTGAGGTCGGCGCGCGCGCCGGTCTCGATGGTGCCGGCGTCGTCCCAGCCCAGGGCGGCGTGACCGTCGGCGGTCGCGGCGCGCAGCAGTGCGGCGGCCGTCCAATGCCCGCGGGTGCGGGTGCGCAGCCGCTCGTTGAGTTCCATGGCTCGGGCCTCTTCGAGCAGGTCGATGACGGCGTGACTGTCGCTGCCGAGGGACAGCGGGCTGCCGTGGGACTGGAGTTGGGCGGCCGGGCCGATGCCGTCGGCGAGGTCGCGTTCGGTGGTCGGGCACATGCAGACGCCGGTGCGGGTGCCGCCGAGCAGGCCGATGTCCTCGGGGGTGAGGTGGGTGGCGTGCACTGCGGTGGTCCGGGGGCCCAGTACGCCGTGGTCGGACAGCAGCTGGGTGGGGGTGCGGCCGTGTGCGTCGCGGCAGGCGTCGTTCTCGGCGGTCTGCTCGGAGAGGTGGAGGTGCAGCGGGGCCTGCCGCTCGCGGGCCCAGTCGGCGACGGTGGCCAGCTGCCCGGCGGGCACGGCGCGCACGGAGTGGATGGCGGCGCCGATCCGGGCGTGCTCGTCGCCGTCCTTGAGCGCGGAGGCACGCTGTGCCCAGTGCTCGGCCGTGCCGTCGGAGAAGCGCAGTTGGTGCCGGTCGGGCAGGGCGCCGAAGCCCGCCGAGAGATAGGCGGTGTCGAGCAGGGTGATCCGGATGCCGGCATCGGCAGCGGCCGCGATCAGCGCCTCACCCATGACGTTGGGGTCGTTGTAGCGGACGCCGCCGGGCGCGTGGTGCAGGTAGTGGAACTCGCCGACGCAGGCGATGCCGGCCAGCGCCATCTCGGCGTAGACGGCGCGGGCGAGGGCGTAATAGGTATCGGGGGTGAGCCGGTCGGCGACGCTGTACATGGTCTCGCGCCAGGTCCAGAAGGTACCGCTGCCCACCTGGACGGTGCCGCGCAGGGCGCGGTGGAAGGCGTGCGAGTGGGCGTTGGCGAGGCCGGGGAGGGTCAGGCCGCGCAGCGCGACGGCGCCGGGCGGCGGGCTCGCGATCTCGGTCCGTACGGCCGCGATCCGCCCGTCCGCCACGTCCACGACGACGCCGGGCTCGACATGCGTGCCCAGCCAGGCGTGTTCGAGCCAGTACGTGATCGGTGCAGCCTGCGGTGTCAGCGGCACGCCAGCCCCTCCAGTACGTCGGCGAGTGCGGTGACCCCGGCGACGCAGTCGTCCTCGGCCGCCGTTTCGGCGGGCGAGTGCGAGACGCCGGTGGGGTTGCGTACGAACAGCATGGCCGTGGGGATGGTTCCGGACAAAATACCGGCGTCGTGTCCCGCGCCGGTGCCCAGGACGGGCACGGTCCGCTCCCCCGCCTTGGCGAGGATCGCGCCCAGCTCGTCGCGCAGGGCGTGCTGGAACTCCACTACGGGGGTGAAGGATTCACGGACGACGGTCAGGTCCACTCCATCGCGCTGGGCGCGTTCGGCGGCCGCCCGCTCGATCCCGTCGATCACGGTGTCCAGGGTGTCCTGGTCGGCGGCCCGGGAGTCCAGCCAGCCTCTGACCAGCGAGGGAATGGCATTGACGCCGTTCGGCTCCACGCTGATCTTCCCGAAGGTGGCCAGGGCGCCGGCAAGTCTTGCCTGCTCGCGGGCTGCGAGCACGGTCGCCGCGTAGGTGAGCATCGGGTCGCGGCGGTCCTCGAGGCGGGTCGTACCGGCGTGGTTGGCCTCGCCGTGGAAGTCGAACCGCCAGCGGCCGTGCGGCCAGATGGCGGAGGCGATGCCGACCGGGTCGCCGGTGAGGTCGAGGGCGCGGCCCTGCTCGACATGGAGCTCGACGAATGCGCCGATCCTGGCGAGCCGTTCGGGGTCCGGGCCGATGGCCTCCGGGTCGTATCCGGCGCGTTCCATGGCCTGCGGCAGGGTGATGCCGTCGCCGTCGCACAGCCGGTGCGCGGCCTCGATGCCCAGTGCCCCTGCGGCGAGCCGGGAGCCGACGCAGGCCAGGCCGAAGCGGGCGCCTTCCTCATCGCCGAAGTTGACGATGGCCAGCGGCTTGTCGAGCTGCGCTCCCCGCCGCCGGAGTTCGTCCAGCGCGGCGAAGGAGGAGACGACGCCCAGCGGCCCGTCGAAGGCGCCGCCATCCGGTACGGAGTCCAGGTGCGAGCCGGTGACGACGGCGTCGCCGGGGGCCACGTCCTCATAGGTCGCCGCCCCGAGCCACGCCCACTGATTGCCGTTGCGGTCCAGCTCGTAGGCGAGCCCGCGGGCCTCGGCCTGCGCCTTGAACCACGCGCGGCAGTCGGTGTCGGCGGCGGTCCAGGCGTAGCGGCGGTAGCCCCCGGAGGAGGAGTTGCGCCCGATCGGCCGCAGCTCCTCCCACATCTCGTGGAACGAGGCGGTCACGCGCCCTCGCCTTCGCCCTCGCGCATCGGGATACGGACGCCCCGCTCGGCGGCCACTTCCTCGGCGCGCTCATAGCCCGCGTCGACGTGGCGGATGACGCCCATGCCCGGGTCGTTCTTGAGCACCCGGCGGATCTTCTCGCCCGCCAGGGGGGTGCCGTCGGCGACCGTGACCTGGCCCGCGTGGATCGAGCGGCCCATGCCGACGCCGCCGCCGTGGTGCAGCGAGACCCAGGAGGCGCCGGAGGCGACATTGACCATGGCGTTGAGCAGCGGCCAGTCGGCGATGGCGTCCGAACCGTCCTTCATGGCCTCGGTCTCGCGGTACGGCGAGGCGACGGAGCCGCAGTCGAGGTGGTCGCGGCCGATGGCCAGCGGCGCGCGCAGGGTGCCGTCGGCGACCATCTCGTTGAAGCGCTCGCCGGCCTTGTCGCGCTCGCCGTAGCCGAGCCAGCAGATGCGGGCGGGCAGGCCCTGGAAGTGGACCCGCTCCCCCGCCATCTTGATCCAGCGGGCCAGCGACTCGTTCTCCGGGAAGAGGTCCAGGATCGCCTTGTCGGTGGCGGCGATGTCGCGGGCGTCACCGGAGAGCGCGGCCCAGCGGAACGGCCCCTTGCCCTCGGCGAACAGCGGCCGGATGTAGGCCGGAACAAAGCCGGGGAAGGCGAACGACCGCTCGTATCCGGCGAGCTGGGCCTCGCCGCGGATGGAGTTGCCGTAGTCGAAGACCTCGGCGCCGGCGTCCATGAAGCCGACCATGGCCTCGACGTGCCGGGCCATCGACTCGCGCGCCCGCTGGGTGAAGTCGGCGGGCTTCTCCGCCGCGTAGGCGGCCATATCGGCGAAGTCGATACCGACGGGAAGGTAGGCCAGGGGGTCGTGGGCGCTCGTCTGGTCGGTGACGATGTCGATCGGTGCGCCCTCGGCGAGCATCTGCGGCAGCAGTTCCGCGGCGTTGCCGAGGAGCCCGATGGACAGCGGCTTGCGCTGGTCACGGGCCTCGACGGCGAGTTCGAGGGCGTGCTTGAGGCTGTCCGCCTTCACGTCCAGGTAGCGGTGCTCGATGCGCCGCTCGATGGCCCGGGGGTCGCAGTCGATGCAGATGGCGACGCCGTCGTTCATGGTGACGGCGAGCGGCTGGGCGCCGCCCATGCCGCCGAGACCGGCAGTGAGCGTGATCGTCCCGGCCAGGGTGCCGTTGAACTTCTTCGCCGCGACGGCCGCGAAGGTCTCGTACGTACCCTGCAGGATTCCCTGCGTCCCGATGTAGATCCATGAACCGGCCGTCATCTGCCCGTACATGGTCAGCCCGAGGGCCTCCAGGCGGCGGAACTCCTCCCAGTTGGCCCAGTCGCCGACGAGGTTGGAGTTGGCGATGAGCACCCGCGGCGCCCATTCGTGCGTCTGCATCACGCCGACCGGCCTGCCGGACTGGACGAGCATCGTCTCGTCCTGCTTGAGCGTGGTGAGCGTGCGCACCATCGCGTCGAAGGAGCGCCAGTCGCGGGCGGCCTTGCCCGTACCGCCGTAGACGACGAGCTTGTCCGGATGCTCGGCCACCTCCGGATCGAGGTTGTTCTGCAGCATGCGCAGCGCGGCTTCCTGCTGCCATCCCCGAGCGCTGAGCTCCGTACCGCGCGGTGCCCGCACGGGTCGCGGTCCCGACATGGGCCGTGCCTCCCTGACGTCTAATGGATCGAGCTATTCACATATTGACCTCGCTGAATAGTGTCAGTCAACAGGGCGCGGCAGCCCGCGGCCGCGAACCGCATCAACCGGCCGTCGCGGCCACGGCCGCGCCCACACCCCCATCCGCCCCCATTCACCTCCCCCCATCCACATCCACACTCACGCAGAGTTATCCACAGGCGCGGGACTCGACTTGCCTACAGGGAAAGCCAGCGCTAACTTTCCCAGTAGGCAAGTAAAAGTGGGTGCGCGGCCGAGCCGACCGCGTGCGCACGGAACCATCACGGGGAGGCGATGGCCATGAGCACACCGGTGGATGCCGAGAGGGCCTGGGCGGATCTGCAGCGCATCCGAGTACCGCAGGAGCGGGTGTACGACGAGATGGAGCGGCACGCGTTCGGCGGGGACGGTGCGGCGTACACGACGGCGGCGATCATGTGGGTCTTCCTCGCCAGCCTCGGGCTGAAGCCACCCGAGTGGGCCTTCTATCTGATACTCGTCGCGTACGTGGGCGTGCTGCTGACGCTGGCCGTCGTCTCCAGCCGCAAGACCCGGCTGCGGGCGCACCGCTCCGTCTACAACTGGCGGTCCTGCATCCCGTTCTTCGCGGGCGCACTGGTGACCGGCGGGGCGATCCTGTCCTCCGGCCGGCTCGTCGAGTGGCTTCACCTGCCGCTCGGCAGCGTCATCCAGGCCACGGTCTCGGCGGGTGCCTTCGTCCTGGTCATGCGCCCGGCCAACCGCTGGGCGGCCGGGTCGGTCCGCGGTCGGCTGGGGGCGCAACGATGAGCACCCCCTCCGGCTTCGACGAGCTGATCCATCCGTCCACCCGGCTGTCGGTGGTCGCGCTGCTCGCCGCCACGGAATGGGCAGACTTCGCGTTCATCCGCGAAAGCCTCTCGCTCAGCGACTCCGCGCTCTCCAAGCAGCTGCACACCCTGGAAGAGGCCGGGTATCTGGAGATCCACAAGGAGGGCGGCGGCCGGAAGCGCCGCACGAAGGTACGGCTGACGGAGCGCGGGCGGACCGCCTTCGAGGGACATGTGGCGGCGCTCCAGGCGATCGTCGAGGGCGCGGGACCCGCCACGGTGGCGCGGGAGCGGCAGCAGCACCACGCGGAGGCGGGACGATGACGACGACCGAGCGCACGACCGTACGCCCCACGGGCGCGGACGCATCCACCCGGCCGGCCGGCCCCGCCGTCAGCGCCCAACCCGTCATCCAGGTGCGCGACCTGCGCATGGCGTACGGCAGCATCGACGTCCTGCACGGCATCGACCTGGACATCGGCCGCGGCGAGATCTTCGCCCTGCTCGGGCCCAACGGCGCCGGGAAGACGACCACCGTCGAAATCCTGGAGGGCTTCCGGCAGCGCTCCGCCGGCGAGGTCCGGGTCCTGGGTACGGACCCGGCGCGCGGCGGCGACGCCTGGCGCGGCCGGATCGGGCTGGTCCTGCAGTCCTGGCGCGACCACCGCCGCTGGCGGGTCGGAGAGCTCCTGGCCCACTTCGCCACGTACTACCCCGACCCGCGCGACCCCGCCGAAGCCCTGGCGCTGGTCGGCCTCACCGACCAGGCCGGCCGGCAGGTGGACCGGCTGTCCGGCGGCCAGCGCCGCCGCCTGGACGTCGCGCTCGCCATCATCGGCCGCCCCGAGCTCCTCTTCCTTGACGAACCGACCACCGGCTTCGACCCCGAGGCGCGGCACGACTTCCACGTACTGGTCGAGCGGCTGGCCCGCGAGGAGGGCGTCACGGTCCTGCTCACCACCCACGACCTGGTGGAGGCCGAGCGGCTGGCCGACCGGATAGCCGTGCTGGTCGGCGGCCGGATCCGGGCGTACGGCACGCCGGCGGAGCTGGCCCGACAGGCCGCCGCACAGGCCGAGGTGCGCTGGACGGCCGCCGACGGCACGGCCCGCCACGAGCGCACCGAAGACCCCTCCCAGCTGGTCTGGGACCTCCACCGGGACGCCGACGGGCCGATCGCCGGACTGGAGGTCCGCCGCCCGACGCTGGAGGACACGTATCTGCACATGGTCCACGCCGAGGGCGAGAGGTCCGAGGAGCGGAACGACAACGGGGAGAAGCACGCAGCATGACCGAGAACCACCACCTCCGCCGCCGCTACTGGCGCGCCGGATTCCTTCGCGGCGGCATCGAACTGCGCCACTTCGTCCGCAACCGCAAGGAGATGACCGGCCAGCTGGCGAACGTGGTCGTCGCGCTGGTGCTGGCGGGCACCCTCAGCAAGAACGTGCCCGGCACCCACCTCCCGATGGCCCATCTGATCCTGGCGGGATTCTCCGCCTATCTGCTGTTCCAGATCGGGCTGGTCAATCTCCCGCAGATCCTGGTGACCGAACGGGAAGAGGGCGCCCTGCTGCGCCTGCGCGCCACGCCCGGCGGCATACCGGCCTATCTCGTCGCCAAGTCGCTGCTGGTGGTCGCCATGGCGCTCGGCACCCTCGTCGTCCTGCTCGGGGCCGGTGCGCTGCTGGTGGACGGACCGCTTCCGCGCGATGCCGGCGGCTGGCTGACGCTGCTGTGGGTGGCCGGGCTCGGGCTGCTCGCCGTGGTGCCGCTGGGTGCGGCCATCGGGGCCGTACTGCCCAATCCGCGCGAGGCGCTGGCGTTGATCATGCTGCCTGCGATGGGGCTGCTGTTCACCTCGGGAGCGATGTTCCCCTTCGGCTCACTGCCGGTGGTGGTCCAGAAGATAGCGGCCGTCTTCCCCCTCAAGTGGATGGCGCAGGGTATGCGCTCGGCGCTGCTGCCGGACGCCGCCCGCGTCGCGGAACCGGCCGGCTCCTGGGAGCTGCCGACGGTCGCCCTGGTCCTGACCGCATGGGCCGTCCTCGGGTTCCTTCTCGCCATACCCCTGCTGCGCCGCGCCGCCCGCCGCGAGTCCGGTTCCCGGATGACCGAGCGCCACCGCAAGGCGGGGCTGAGCGGGGCGGCGGCGTAACGGCACGGACGGGGTAATGGCACGAGGGTGTGACGGTCCGGAGGTGTGACGGTACGAGGGGTGTAAAGGTCCGGGGCGTCGGGCCGTATCCGATGGCGCGACGCACCGCCCAATGGTGAAGTTGCCTCATGATTGGCCCCAAGGACGAGCCCGCGACAGGCCCCCTCCACGGCCCCGTGCCAGGACGCCTGCCCGGCTTCGCGACCAGCCCCGTGACCGGGCCCGTTCCCGGTCCGGCACACGGCTCCACGGCCGGCGGCACGGACGTCTCCGCACTCAGGGCCCGCGCGGGTTCGCCCGGCGGCAGCGGCTTCAGGGACCGCACGGGGCCGGCGGAAGGCACCGGCTTCACCGGTGGCGCGTACCCCACCGGCCGGGACCGTGCCGTACAGGCGGCCGTCGCCCAGGGGCTGGTCGGGCCCGCCGAGCCCATCGCAGGGCTGCTCGACATCGCCGGGATCCGCCGTTCGGTGGCCGAACTCCGTGCCGCCTTCGCGGAGTTCACCGCACCCGGCACGCCGGTGCTGCACGCCTTCGCGGTGAAGGCCGCCTCGCTCGTACCCGTACTGCGGCTGCTCGCCGAGGAAGGGCTCGGCTGCGAGGTGGCCAGCCCCGGGGAGCTGGCGCTGGCCCGCGCCGCACGGGTGCCGGCCGCGCACACGGTGCTCGACTCCCCCGCCAAGACCCGCGCCGAGCTGCGCGAGGCGCTGGCGCTCGGCATCGCGGTCAACGCCGACAACCCCGAAGAGCTGTCCCGTATCGACGCCCTGATGGCCTCCGCGCCGTCCTCCGCGCCGATCGGCCTCCGCGTCAATCCGCAGATCGGCGGCGGCAGCATCGGCGCGATGAGCACCGCCACCGACACCTCCAAATTCGGCGTGGGGCTACGCGACGAGGGCGCCCGCGACTGGGTCGTACGGGCCTGCCTCGAGCGCCCGTGGCTGACCCGGCTGCACGCCCATGTCGGCTCCCAGGGCATGCCGCTGGAGCTGATGGCCTCGGGGGTGGCGGCGCTGTTCCACCTGGCCGAGGAGATCAACGAACGGGCCGGCCGGCGGCAGATCGACACCCTCGACATCGGCGGCGGCCTGCCGGTCAACTTCGCCTCGGACGCGACCACCCCCACCTTCCGCGAGTACGCCGCGCTGCTCCGCTCGACCGTCCCGGGCCTGCTGTCCGGACGCTATGGGCTCGTCACCGAGTTCGGCCGCTCGCTGCTGGCCAAGCACGGCACGGTCGTCGCCCGCGTCGAATACGCGAAGTCGGCGGGCGGCCGTCCCATCGCGGTCACCCATGCCGGCGCCCAGGTCGCCACCCGTACGGTCTTCGTGCCCGAGGCCTGGCCGATCCGGGTCGCCGCCTATGACGCGCAGGGCCTGCCCAAGACCGGCCCGCAGGTCGCCCAGGACATCGCGGGCCCCTGCTGCTTCGCCGGAGACCTGGTCGCAGAGAACCGCCCGCTGCCCCTCCTGCAGTCCGGCGACCACGCCGCCCTCCTGGACACCGGCGCCTACTACTTCTCGACCCACTTCGCCTACAACTCCCTGCCCCGCCCCGGCATTTACGGCTACGCGGCCGCCCCCGACGGCACCGTCCGGTTCGCGACCGTACGCCCCCCGCAGACCCTGGCCGAGCTCACCGAGGAGAGCGGCGGCGCCCACACCGACGCGCTCCGCGCCCTCGGCTAGCGGGCAGTCCGCGCCCGCCCGCGCCTATCGCCGCCCGGCACCGGTCCCCGCCGGCCGGGCGGCACCACGCCGGCCCCGCGCCCCACCCGGCGCCGCGTCCCCCGCCGCCGTACCCGTCGTCACATACCCCCGCACGGCCTTGCCCGCGGCCCCGCCGCGCCCGGCCGCCTCCGTACGCACCCACAGCAACGCGTCCCGCTCCCGCTCCCAACGGCCCAGCCACAGCGCCTTGCCCCACAGCCCCAGCGCGGCCCCGGCCATCAGCAGCCCGCCGGCGGCGGGCAGCGCGAACGACGATCCGACCGCCGCCGGAAAAGCGAGCAGCAGCCACCAGCGGTGCGCCCGGCGCCAGAGGCGGAGGGTGACCGCCCGGTCCTGGAGGATGACGGCCTTCCCGGCACGGGAGGCCTCATCGGCCAGGGCCGCATACCGTCGGCGCCGCACCGCGAACACCACGAACGCCGCGACAATGCCCAGCGCCACCCCCGCCGGCACGCCGATGCCCCGCCCGGTCAGCCCCGGCACCAGCACACCGATCCCCGCGGCCAGCAGCCCGGACCACCACAGCCATCCGGCCGGTGCCCGCACGATCACCGCCACCCGCGCCAGCGCATACGCCCCGCGCCCCACGGCAGACCTCCTCATGCCCGTCACCTGTGTCCCGGCGGCGGATCGTAGCCAGCGCGGATGAGGATTCCCTGAGACCGCCCGGGGAGGCCACGGACGGGGGGCCGTCAGGGGAACAGGGCGAAGGAGGCGGAGGAGGCGGAGGAGGCGGAGGAGGTGACCTGCTCGGGGCGCGGGGCCGGGAAGTGCCCGTCACCGGCGAGGGCGTAGAGCGCACCCGCGTCGGGGATCAACGACCGCACCGCAGACGCTCTCGTCGACCGCCCCTCGTCGACCGCTTCTCGTCGACCGCCGCTTGGAAGATCTTGCGATGGCGCGCCGCGGTATCGGTGCGGCCCGACCGGCTCATCCCTGCGAACGCCGCACATCCCGGCCGTTCGACCGCGGGCGGAAGTTCGTCGTCCGCGGCGAAGGGCGCGACCTCCGGCTCGTCATCGGCCGGTCCCCCGAACGGACGACCACCCCCTCGCCCGGCCCTCACCCCGCCCTTCACTCCACGAACAACCCCCTGGCCACCGCCCTCGCATCGAACTCCTCCAGCCGCGCCTGCGCGTCCGGGAGGGCGTCGCACATCGCCTCCAGAAGGACGCGGCCCAGCAGCATGGGGGCGCAGGCCGTGTCGAAGGCGAGGCCGGTGCCGACAGCGGCGGGGAGGAGGAGGTCGGTGTGGTGGGCGACGGGGGCGAAGGCGCTGTCGGCGACGGTGACGGTGGTCAGGCCGGCCTCGCGGGCGTATTCGAGGGCGTCGACGGCCTCGCGGGGGTGCCGGGGCAGCGCGAAGCAGAGGAGGGCGCCGGCGCCGGCGCGGACGGCGGCGTCGATGCGGTCGGTGAGCATGGTGCCGCCCTCGTCCAGGAGGCGGACGTCGGGGTGGACCTTGCGGGCGAAGTAGGTGAAGCCGGCGGCCTGGGCGCCGGCGGCGCGCACGCCGAGGACGGGCAGCGGGCGGGAGGCGGCGAGGAGGCGGCCGGCCTCGATCACCGGGGACGGGTCGGCGAGGGCGGCGGCCAGGTGGCGGAGGTTGTCGATCTCCGCCTGGACGGCCTGCTGGTACTCGTTGTACGAGCCGGTGTCGTCGGGCCTTTCGGCGGGCGCGACCTCGCGGAGGTGGCGGCGGAGCGCCGGGTAGCCGTCGAAGCCGAGCGCGACGGCGAAGCGGGTGACGGAGGGCTGGCTGACGCCGGCCAGTTCGGCCAGTTCGACGCTGGAGAGGAAGGGCGCGTCGGCGGCCTGCCGCACCATGCAGTGCGCGATCCGCCGCTGGGTGGGCGTCAGCCGGTGCCCCTCGAAGAGCTTCTGCAGGCGGGCGGCGGTGCCCGCGTCGGCCGCGCCCGTGCCCGTGCGCGTGCCCTCGGCCGCGCCGCCGTTGTCCCCGTCCCCGCTCATCGCCTCTTCTTCCCGGCCCGGGAGGGCCTTGTGACTCGTGCCGTGCCGCGTGTCGTGTGAACCGTTGCCGGCCCGCGTACAGGCGGACCGACTGTACGGAACCGGCCGGCCGTACGGACCGGCGGACGGTAGGTAATCCCTGGCCCGCCCCGGCCGCCGCTATGCCTCACGCCTCCGCCAGCCCGTCCAGCAGCCCCGCCGCCACCGCCACATCATCGGTCAGCGGGCGGTCCTCCATGCGCGGGTCCAGCGCCTCGGCGGCGAACGCATAGGCGGTGGCGAGCGGCAGACCCGGCTCCGGTTCCAGCGAGCGCATCCGCAATGCCCGTACGGCGGCGACCAGTTCGCAGGCCAGGACCTGACGGTAGTACGTGGCCGCGCGCAGGGTCTGACGGGCACCGAGGGAGGCGAAGCTGGCCTGTTCCTCCACGCCGCGGGAGAGGACGGCGTGTCCCAGGGAGGCCGGATAGGAGACGGCACGCATTTCGCCGAGGGCCGCGCCGGCCGCGTACTCGAGGATCATGACGCCGGAGCTGGCGGGGGCCGCGTCGCCCAGGAACGGCCGCAGTCGGGTGAAGTCCGGCTCGGAGAGGGCGGCGAGGCGGGCGGTGGAGAGCCGGGCGGTCTGGAGGACGGCGAGGCGGAAGGAGTCGAGGGCGAGGGCGGCGTGCGCGGCGTAGAAGTTGCCGTGGTGGTAGGCGGCCTGGTCCTCGATGCTGATGAGGGGGTTCTCGGAGGCGGCGTTCACCTCGATGGCCAGGACCGCGTCCAGCGCGTCGGCGGCGTCCTGTGCCGGGCCGTGGATCTGGGGGAGGCAGCGGAAGCCGTACGGGTCCTGGATGCGGCCCAGGGGCGGAGCGGGGCGGTCCGGGACGCCGGAGAGGCCGCGCAGCCGGGCCGCGGCGGCGGCGGAGCCGGGGTGCGGGCGGGCGCGCATCACGGGTTCGGCGAAGGGTTCGTAGGAGCCGCCGACCGCGAGGAGGGAGAGCCCGGCGATGGGCAGGGCGGCGGCCAGCAGGCGGCGCAGTTCGTCGAGGGCGAGCGCGGACTGGCCCAGGGTGAGGGCGTTGCTGCTGATCAGGGCGAGGGCGTCGTTGTTGTCGAGGGGGATGGGGGCCGGGGCCTGGGCTCCCGGCGTGCGGTGCCAGGGGTGTTCGCCGGCCAGCGCGAGGCCGGTCTGGGCGAGGGCGGCGAGGTCGCCGGTGCCCACGGCGCCGTGTTCGTTGATGACGGGGTGCGCACCGGACTCCAGGGCGGCGAGCAGGGAGGTGATCACGGCGGGGTTCAGTCCGGCGCCGCCCGCCAGCAGTTGGTTGGCCCGTACGACGAGCATGGCGCGCACCTCGCGGGCCGGCAGCGGGTCGCCGATCGCGCCGGCGTGGCTGCGCAGCAGGCGCAGCCCGTGTTCGGCGTCGGCCCCGACCTCCTCCGTACGGTTGGCGCCGACGCCGGTGCTGCGCCCGTAGACGCGGCCGGTGGCGGCGAGGCGGCGGGCGGTGTCCCAGGATTCCTCGGCGAGCGCGAGGGCCTTGGGATCGGGGGCAGTGGCATGCGCGGTGCGCTCGGCGAGGGCGGCGATATCGGCGGCGCCCAGACCGGTGCCGTCGAGTGTGATGCTCCGGCCGGCCCGTCGGCCTTTGTCCAGCATGTGGGAAACCAAGGGGCTCAACTCCCTCTTATAAGGCTTTTTATGGACGGAAGTCCGACACCTCGTTCCGTACGGTGAGCCGAAGCAAACAGGCGACATAACGGCGGTGCGGCCCGGACACCCCGGCCCGCGAGGCCACACGTGATTGACGCCCGCCTATTGACTTCTATTCACGTGCCTAAGACTCTGCATGACACTATGCAGGCCGGGCAAGGGGCAGCGGATGATCAAGTTCGACGCAGTCAGCAAGCGATACCCGAACGGCACAACGGCGGTGGACGATCTGTCGCTGGAATTCCCCGAAGGCGGCGTCACCGTCCTCGTCGGATCCTCCGGATGCGGCAAGACCACCACCCTGCGAATGATCAACCGGATGGTCGAACCGACCTCCGGCACCATCAGCGTCGGCGGCCGCGACATCCTCGAGGCCGACGCCGCCGAGCTGCGCCGCGGCATCGGATACGTCATCCAGCAGTCCGGCCTCTTCCCCCACCGTACGATCCTCGACAACATCGCGACCGTGCCGCTGCTGCTCGGCTGGGGCAGGCGCAAGGCCCGCGCCCGCGCCGCCGAGCTGCTGGAGCTGGTGGGCCTGCCCGCCGACGCCGGCAAGCGCTATCCGCACCAGCTCTCCGGCGGCCAGCAGCAGCGCGTCGGGGTCGCCCGCGCGCTCGCCGCCGATCCGCCCGTCCTGCTGATGGACGAGCCGTTCGGCGCGGTCGACCCGGTCGTGCGCACCCAGCTCCAGAACGAGCTGCTGCGCCTCCAGGACGAGCTGCGCAAGACCGTCGTCTTCGTCACCCACGACATCGACGAGGCGGTCCGCCTGGGCGACCGGATCGCGGTCTTCCGCACCGGCGGCCGGCTCGTCCAGTGCGCCCCGCCCGCCGAACTGCTCGCCCGCCCCGCCGACGACTTCGTCGCCGACTTCCTGGGCGCCGAGCGCGGGCTGAAGCTGCTCTCGCTCACCACGCTCGCGGACGTTCCCCACGCGCCCGGCCGGGCGATACGGGCGGACGAGCCGGTCGGCAAGATAGCCCGCGACGGGGGCCGCTGGCGGCTGGTGACCTCGCCGGGCGGCGCACCGCTGGGCTGGCTGGACACCGAAGCGCTGCCGGCCGGCGGCACGGCGGGCGAGGCCGCGCTGGAGGCCGTACGGCCGCTGCGCGACGAGGATTCGCTGCTCTCGGCGCTCAACGAGGCGGTGTCCGCGCCGGCCGGCGCGGTCGCCCGGGTCGACACCGAGGGCGTGCTGGTGGGGCTCACCTCCCGCGAGGCGATCCACGAGCGGGCGGGCCGCAGCCACGCGGAGGCGGGGCGGCCGCCCGCGGCCCCGCAGCGGGCCGCCGCGGGCAAGGGCACCGAGCCCGCCGCCACCGCGGAGCGCCCCGCATGACCATCGAATGGGGCTGGTTCCCCGACCACGCCGACGAGATGACCCGCCTGACCGCGGACCACCTCGCCACCGCCGTCCCCGCCGTCCTCCTCGGCCTGCTGATCGCGCTGCCGCTGGCGGTCCTCGCGCACCGCGTGCGCCCGCTGCGCGGCTTCGTCCTCGGCGCCTCCAACATCCTCTACACCATCCCCTCCCTCGCCTTCTTCGTCCTCCTCCTGCCGGTCACCGGCCTCACCCGCACCACCGCCATCGTCGGCCTCACCGCGTACACCCTGGTGGTGCTCGTACGGAATACGGTCGAGGGCCTGGACGCCGTCCCCGCCAAGGCCCGCGAGGCATCGAAGGCGATGGGGACCAAGCCCCTGCGCACCCTGCTCACCGTCGAGCTGCCGCTCGCCCTCCCCGTGATCATGGCGGGCGTACGGGTCGCCACCGTCATGTCCATCTCCCTCGTCAGCGTGGCGAGTTACATCGGCTACGGCGGCCTCGGCCAGCTCTTCACCGACGGCTTCCAGCGCAACTACCCCACCCCGGTCATCGCCGGGGTCGCCCTGACCCTGCTGCTCGCCCTGGTGGCCGACGCGCTGCTGGTGACCGTCCAGTGGCTGTGCACCCCCTGGCGGCGCGGCACCTCCCGGGCGCGCACCGCGAAGACGCCGTCCGCCCTCAAGCCGTGGAAGCGAGCGTGACGCGCCGATGCTCGAACTCCTGAAGAACCTCGCCTCGTGGCTGACCAGTCCGGCCCAGTGGTCCGGCCCCGAGGGCATCGCCACCCGCATCCTGGAGCACCTCGAATACTCGGTGCTCGCCACCCTCGCCGCGGCCGTCATCGCGCTGCCGATCGGCCTGCTCATCGGGCACACCGGCCGCGGCGCCTTCCTCGCCGTCAACCTCTCCTCGTTCGGCCGGGCGCTGCCCACCGTCGGGCTCGTCACCCTCGTCTTCCTCGCCGGCGGACTCAGCGTCTGGCCGGTGTATGTGTCGCTGGTCGCCCTCGCCGTGCCCGTCATCATCACCAACACCTACGCGGGGATGGCCGCGGTCGACCCCGAGGTCAAGGACGCCGCCAAGGGCGTGGGGCTGCGCGGTCACCAGATCCTCTGGCAGGTCGAACTCCCCCTCGCGCTGCCCCTGATCATGACCGGCGTACGGCTCGCGACCGTGCAGGTCGTCGCCACCGCCACCATCGCCGCCTACGTCAGCTTCGGCGGGCTGGGCCGCTATGTCTTCGACGGGCTGGCGCAGCGCGATCTGGTGCAGGTGCTGGGCGGCGCGGCCCTGGTCGCCGTCCTCGCCGTCGTCGCCGACCTGGCCCTGGGCGGAGTGCAGCGGCTGCTGTTCCGCGGCCGCCCGGCCACCGCCCGCTGAGCGTCCCGCCGCCCCGCCCGCCTCCGTACGCACGTCCCGAGGAGCCCCGCCCATGAACCGTCGGACCGCACTGACCGCCCTGCTCGCCGGCGCCTCGGCCCCACTGCTGGCCGCCTGTTCCTCCGGTATCACCTCGCTCAAGGGCGACGGCGCCGGCGGCGACAGCGGCAGCAGCAGCGGCGGCCTCGTCATCGGCACCGCCAACTTCACCGAGAACCAGATCCTCGGCTACCTCTACGCGGGCGTCCTGAACGCCGCCGGCGTCAAGACCACCGTCAAGCCCAACCTCGGCTCCCGCGAGATCGTCGTCCCCGCGCTGCGCTCCGGCGATATCGACCTGCTCCCCGAATACCAGGGCAGCCTCCTCCTCTACCTCGACAAGAAGGCCACCGAGACCGAGGCGGGCGCCATGCAGAACGCCCTGGCCACGGTCCTGCCCGACGGCCTCGAAGTCCTCCCGTACGCCGCCGCCGAGGACCGCGACACCTTCGCCGTCACCCGTGAGACCGCCGACCGCTACGGCCTGAGGTCCCTCGCCGACCTGCGCAAGGTGAACGGCAAGCTGGTGTTCGGCGCGGCCGCGGAAATGAAGAAGCGGGTGGTCGGGGTCGTCGGCCTCAAGGACCAGTACGGCGTCGAGTTCAAGGAGTTCAAGGCCCTCGACTCCTCCGGTCCGCTCGTCAAGGGCGCCCTCAAGAAGGGCGACATCGACATCGCCAACGTCTTCACCACCGACGTCGACACCGCCGCGAACGGCTGGGTCCTCCTCGCCGACCCCAAGCACCTCATCCCCGCCCAGCACATCGTCCCGCTGATCGCCTCCCGCAAGGCCGACTCCAAGGTCCGCAAGGCCCTCGCCCGCCTCGGCAACACCCTCACCACCGACCGGCTCACCGAGCTCAACCGCCTCGTCGACAAGGAGAAGCGGGACCCGGACCGGGTGGCCGCCGCCTGGCTGGCCAAGCACAAGCTCGGCGGCTGAGGCGGCGGGGCGGGGGCCGTCGGCGTTCGCGTCCGGCCACCCCTCGTCCGGCCACCGTGCGGACGGCTACTTCGCCTCCGGCGTGTAGACCAGCGACAGCACCCCCGTGCTCAAGGTCGTCGATTCGGCCAGCCGGAGCGGGATGCTGTCGCCCTCCGGGAACAGCCGCTTGCCCTTGCCGACCACGATCGGATGCACCAGCAGATGGAGCTCGTCCAGGAGCCCCGCCCGCAGCAGCGACCGCACCAGCTCGATGCTCCCGACCACCCCGAGGTTCTTCCCCGGCCCCTCCTTGATCCGGGCCAGCTCGGCGAGCGGGTCCGGCCCGCCCACCACCGTGGAGTTCTCCCACTCCGCCCGCTCCAGCGTCCGCGAGACCACGAGCTTGGGCGTGCCGTTCATATGGCCCGCGATCTCCTCGTCGCTGCCGGGCCAGTACGCGGCGAACAGCTCGTAGGTGTGCCGTCCCAGCAGCATGGTGTCGGCGGCGTCCATCTGCTGTTGCACCACGGCCCCCATTTCGTCGTTGAAATAGGGAAAGTGCCAGGTGTCGGGCGCCTCGGCGACGCCGTCCAGCGACAGAAAAATGCCCGCGGTGATCTTCCTCATGACTCCGGTCCTCCGGTATCCGTGGCGGCCGCCGCTGCGACTGCCCTGCACGGGATCAGACCGGCCGCCCGGTCGGAACTCATCGGCCCCCGCCGAAATTCTCCGGAATTCCCTCCCGCGGTGAGGGAGGGAACGCACCCGGCCGAGCTCGTAGTCCAACCGGGCCAAGGCCGCCCGCCGTACGGTGACGCCGCTGCCGTCCGCTCGTTGGCACGACATGACAAATACGCGTCGTACGCTCGCCTGTCTCGCGCTGGCGACTGTGTTTCTCGGCCCTCTGACGGCCCAGGCGGTGGCCGATCCCAAGGACGACACCCCGATCCAGCCCCACATCAGGATGCCCCTCAGCGGCCTCCTCGCGGACCGCGGCGCCATGCCGGTCGACTGGCGCCTCTTCGGGGTCCCGCTCTAACCCGTCGGACACACCGGACACTCCCTACGGCAGGTCCGGCCGACTCGCCGACCTCCTGCCCCCGCTCCTCTCCCGTCGGCCGGCACCCGAGCCCCAGGTCAAGCCCTCCGGGCCGTCCTCGCCCGGGTGCCGGCCACCGGTGATGCCCTGGGGTCCCTTCTCGGCAACGCCCGGGCCCGGCAGGCGCCTGGGCCGCCCGGGCCGTCAGAGGCCGGATGGACCTTCGTGGTCGGCCCGCCGCGGGACGTCTTCGAGGCGGCCGGTCACCACCAGGCTGCCGTCCGGGGTGCGCCGCGCGAGGACGCCGCTGCGGAAGTAACCATCGGTGGTGAAGGCACGGGCGTTGTGGTCGGGCGCGCGGTAGTAGCCGCGCAGGGTGTACGGGCCGCGGGCGAGGAGTTCGCCGGGCTCCCCGTCGGGCAGGTCCTTGCCGTCGGCGTCGACGATGCGGATCTCGTCGTCGGGCGAGAGCGGGCGGCCGTGCGTGGTGAGCACGGTCTCGTCCGGATCGGCGGGCCGGGTGAGGGTGACCGGCCCCTCGGGCATCCCGAAGACCTGCTGCAGGCGACAGCCCAGTGCGGGGCCGATCCGTTCGGCGGCCGCCCGGTGCAGGGGCGCGCCGCCGATCTGCACGAGACGCAGACTGCTCGAGTCGGCCTGGGCGGTGGGAAGTGCGTCGAGCCAGCGCTGGGCGTCGGCGGGCCCCACCGATGTGAGGGTGACCCGCTCCCGTTCGATGACCGGAAGGCATTCGGCGGGTCCCGGGTTCTCGGCCAGGACGACGGTGCCGCCGACGGAGAGGGTGCCGACGATGCCGGGGCAGCCGAAGGCGAAGAGGGACTCGGCGGGCAACGCCGCGAGATACACGTCGTCCTCGGTGAGCGACACCAGCTCGGCGGCGGCCCGCACCTGGTAGGCGTAGTCGTTGTGGGTGCGCGGAATGAGCCGGGGCACCGCGGTGGTGGCGCCGGAGAGCAGGAGGAACGCCACCTGGTCGGCGCTCCGTGCGGGCGTCCGCTCGGGCGGGGCGTCGATGGAGCCCAGCGGGAAGTAGTGGCAGCCCGATGTGTCGGTCGCGAGGCCGCCGTACGGGGACGCGGTGCCCGGCGCCTCAAAGGTGAACACCCGCCGCAGGAAGGGCCCTTGGGCCGCGATGTCCGCGGCCATCGCGGTGTGGTCGAAGCCCTGGTACGTCGAGGGGCCTACGTAGCCGCCGGCCTCGGTGACCCGGACGAGGTGGGACACCTCGGCCGCGCGGCGCGAGACCGGGCAGAACACGGGGACGGCGCCGAGGCGCATCAGCGCGAACACGGTGATGACGAACTCGGGAACGTTCGGCAGCTGGACGACGACGCGTTGCCCGGGCCGGAGGCCGCGCAGCCGGAATCCGGCGGCCATACGGTCCACGCGCCGGTTCAGGTGCGCGTACGTGAGGCGGGTGCCGCCGTGGACGAGCGCGGTCCGCGGTCCGTACTGCAGGGCCCAGCCGCGCAGCAGGTTGTCCAGCGTGTTGCCGTGCCAGAGCCCGGCCGCCCAGTAGCGGTCGACGAACTCCTCGGGCCAGGGCGTGCAGCCGGCGAGCATGGAGGTCATGCGCTTCCTCGGTGAGCGGGACGGCGGGCGGGGACCGGCCGGTCCATCTCGCCCCCTTCTCAACGCCGGGGGCAGCCCCGCCGTCTTGATCTTGGCAATCCCATCCGCCAACACCCCTCCGCGCAATGCGCTTTCCCCACCATGGACGCTGGATTGACTCAGCAGAAAGTCCAATGAGCGCCGCTGACCAGGAGGAACGGCCGGGGCCTCACCGCCCGGGGGCCGGCTCATCGGTCAGCTCATGGCGACGCACCACGAACGGGCCGAGGAGCCCACGATTTCGCGGAGACGCCTAGGCGTGCCGCCCCGGCAGTTCCGCGTATCGCATCGGCAGGCCGAACAGCGGAAACAGCCGCTCCGTGTCCAGGAAGGAGTTGAGCCCGGTGATCCGTCCGCCGGCCGTTTCGATCACCTGGATCGCCCACGGCCGGCCGTCCGCCCGGTACTGCCCGAACGCCGTTCGTCCATTGGCCGTCAGCGGCACCAGATGCGAGCCCTCGCAGCCGCAGCCCGGCCCGAGCATCCACCGGATGATGTCGGCGCGGCCGCGCAGCCACAGCTCGTACGGCGGCATCGACAGCGTCGAGTCCTCGTGCAGCACGGCCGTCAGCGCATCCATGTCGAAGCGTTCAAAGGCGTCGACGTACCGCTTCAGCAGCGCCTGCTGCTCGTCGTCCAGCGGCTCGGCGGCCGGGGCCCGGCCCGCGTCCCGGCCCGTTTCCTGGTCCGCGGCGAGCGTCGCCCGCGCCCGCTGCAACGCGCTGTTGACCGCGGCCACGGAGCTTCCCAGCAGCTCCGCGACCTCGCTCGCCGACCAGCTCAGCACCTCGCGCAGAATGAGCACCGCCCGCTGCCGGGGCGCCAGCCGCTGCAGTGCGGAGATGAACGCGAGCCGGATCGACTCCCGGGCGACCGCCGTCTCCGCGGGATCCGCGACCTGCGCCAGCACCCGCCCGTCCGGCACCGGCCCGATCCAGGTGGCCTCGGGCAGCCCGTTCCCCACCGGGGTGTCCACACTCGACGGTGACGCAAGATCCATCGGCCGCGCCCGCCGCTGGCTCCCCTTGAGCAGGTCGAGGCACACATTCGTCGCGATCCGGTACAGCCAGGACCGCAGCGTGGCCCGCCCCTCGAACCGGTCATAGCTCCGCCAGGCCCGCACCATGGTCTCCTGTACGGCGTCCTCGGCCTCGAACGCGGACCCCAGCATGCGGTAGCAGTAGCCGGTCAGCTCGGTGCGGTGCGCCTCCAGGCGGTCCGCCAACTCGCCTGATGCGCCGACCTGTCGGTCCTCGCCGTCGGCCGTGGCGACGCTCGCCGAGGAGCTGATCGAGGTCTTGATCGAGGGTTCCATCGAGGACCGCCATTCACCCGTCGGCCGACCACCGGCACGCGTGCGACGACGGTACCGGAGCACCGTGCACCAGTCTGCTCCCCCGGCGGCGGGGGAGCAGTGCGAGGCGGCCGGGGAGTCCGCGGTCGGCGACGCGGTCGGGGCGGCCTCAGGGGCGCGCCGTGCGCCCGGTGACGGCGCGGGCCACCGTCATGCGCGCACCGCCACGGCCGAGCCGCGCTCCGACAGCCGGGGCGCGCACAGGATGCGTTTGCGGCGGACCCGGCGGCCCTCGATGGCGGCGACCGCGAGGCGGGCGGCTTCCTTGGCGATGTCGCCGAGGCCCCAGTCGACGGTGGTCAGGGGCGGGGTGAGGACGCGGGAGACGGGGTGGTCGTCGAAGCCGACCACGGAGAGGTCGCGGCCTACGGTGAGGGAGGCCTCGGCGGCGGCCGCGTAGACGCCGTAGGCGATGGAGTCGGAGAAGCAGAAGACGGCGGTGGGCGGGGCGAGGCCGGCGCCGGGGTTGGTGCGGGGGCGGCCGTCGGGGGTGTTGGTCAGGACGCGGCGGGCGACGGCCGTGGCCTCGCTCAGCTCCTGGGCGCAGGGCAGGACTTCCACCTCGATGCCGAGGCGGTCGGCGGCCTCGCGGACGTAGACGTCGGCGGGGCGGTCGGGGGTGGAGGGGCCGGTGGGGGTGAGGACCGTGATGTGGCGGTGGCCCAGGCCGCGGAGGTAGTCGAGGACGGCATCGATCCCGGCGCGGTTGTCGAAGAGGACCTCGCCGACCGTACGGGCGCGGCTGAGGGCGTCGCCGATGGAGACGACGGGGACCGCGTCGGCGATCTTCTCCCAGCCCTCGGCCGAAGGGTCGACGGGCGAGACGAGGAGGCCGTCGACGCGCTGGTCGCGGAGTTGTTTGGCGAGGGCCAGCTCGCGGGCCGGGTCGCCGCCGGCGTCGAGGATGAGGGCGTAGCGGTCGCCGGCCAGGAGCTCGCGCCCTATCGCCGCCATCAGCTGCTGCTGCCACAGGTCCTGGAGGTCGCCGGCCAGTACGCCGATCATGCTCGTGCGGCCGCTGGCGAGGGCGCGGGCGATGGGGTCGGCTTCGTAGCCGAGCTCGGCGGCCGCCTTGCGCACCCGCTCCTCGGTCTCCTTGGAGACGTGCTTGCCGCGCAGCGCGTAGGAGACGGCTGCGGTGGAGAGTCCGGTGGCCTCGGCCACCTCGCGGAGGGTGGTGCGCTTATTGAGCCTGGCCATGTCCGGAAGCCTACCCAAGGAAGCGCCCACGACCTTCGGAAATCCGGTCCGCCCTTGACAGGCGCTCATGTTAAGCGGTTCACTTAAGCGCATCAGTTAAGCGGTTAAGTGAACCGGTTGACGAGAGCGGACCGGTCGCGGAGGACGGAAGACGGGAGGGGCGCCGTGCCCACCGACGTGCACCAGCACATCTGGCCGCGGGAGTTCATCGCGCTGCTGCGGGCCCGTACGGCGCCGCCGCGGCTCGACGGCTGGACGCTCCACCTGCCCGGCGAGCCGCCGTACGCGGTCGACCCCACCGACCACGACGTCGCGGCCCGCGCCGAGCTCGCCCGCGCCGACGGCCTCGGTCTGGCACTGGTCTCCCTCTCCAGCCCGCTCGGCATCGAATATCTGCCGCCCGAGGAGGCCGCACCGCTGCTCGCCGCCTTCCATGACGGCGCGCTGGAGCTGCCCACCCCCTTCGGCGTCTGGGCCTCCGCGTGCCTGTCCGCGCCGGAGCCGGACCCCGAGGCGCTGCGGCGGGAGCTGGCGCGCGGCTGTGCGGGACTACAGCTTCCGGCCACCGCGCTGCTGGACGCGGCCGGATGGGCCCGGTGCGCACCCTTGCTGGACGCCGCCGCGGCGAGCGACAAGCCGCTGCTCGTCCACCCCGGTGCCGCACCCGCCGCCCCCGAGGGCGCGCCCGCCTGGTGGCCGGCGATGGTCCCCTACCTCCAGCAGATGCACGCCTCCTGGTTCGCCTTCCGCGCCTTCGGCCGGGACCGCCACCCCCGCCTGCGGGTCTGCTTCGCCGCGCTCGCCGGCCTCGCGCCGCTGCACGGCGAGCGGCTGGTCGCCCGCGGCGGCGGCCGGGACCGCGGCCGGGTGGACCGCGACGCCTTCTACGAGACGTCCTCGTACGGGACCCGCGCCGTGGACGCGCTCGTACGGGCCGTCGGCATCGACGTGATCGTCAGCGGCAGCGACCGCCCCTATGCCGATCCCGTGATCCCCGACCTCGGCGCGGAGGCGGCCGTACACGCCCTGCGCACCACCAACCCGGCCCGCCTCCTGGGCCCGACGAGAGGAGCCCGCCCATGACGCCCACCGCCTCCCAGGCCGACGCCGCCCGCGAGGTCCCCGACGGCGAGCAGCCGTTCGCCACACTGCCCGAGCGCAACCTCGACAAGCGCGAGCTGCAGGCCCTGGTCGACGAGCTCTCGGCCCGCCCCGACCTGTGGCGCGAGCAGGTCGCGTTCTCCGACACCGAGCGCCACTACGCGTCCCTGCACCGCGACGAGTTCGTCGATGTCTGGCTGCTGTGCTGGACCCGGCAGAACGACACCGGCTGGCACGACCACGACATCTCCTCGGGCGCGGTCCGCGTCATCCAGGGCGTACTGACCGAGTCCAACCCCCGGATCGGCGGGGAGCACCTGGCCACCGCCGTCGGCGCCGGGGAGTCCTTCTGCTTCGGGCCGGAGCACATCCACCGGCTCACCGGCGCCACCGACGACGCGGTCTCGGTGCACGCCTACTCGCCGCCGCTGTGGCGCCTGGGCCAGTACGACATCACCGGGGACGGGCTGATGCGGCGGGTCTCGGTGTCGTACGCGGATGAGCTGCGACCCATGGACACGGCGGACGCGGCGGACCCGGCGGGAGAGCCGCCCGCCCTGCCGTCCCGGGACGCACCCGCGGCCTGAACCCGGCCATAGCCGCGCATTCATCACGGCTTTTGACCTGCCTATTGACCTTCCATTCATCGACGTCGATCCTGCATGAATCCATACAGGACCGGGAGCGACGCGAGGCGGGTATTCATGGCAGGCATGGTGGAACAGCGCTCCATCGACGTCGTCCCCGACGACGAACGGCACGGCAGCGCGGTCAGCCAGTTCACCCTCTGGCTGGGCGCCAACCTTCAGATCACCGCCGTCATCACCGGTGCGCTGGCCGTCGTCTTCGGGGCCAACGCCTTCTGGTCGCTGATCGGGCTGCTGCTCGGCAACCTGCTGGGCGGGGCGGTGATGGCGCTGCACTCCGCGCAGGGGCCGCGGCTCGGACTGCCGCAGATGATCACGTCGCGGGCGCAGTTCGGGGTGCGGGGCGCGGTGGTACCGCTGGCCCTGGTCATCGTGATGTACATCGGGTTCTTCGCAAGCGGGAGCGTGCTGGCGGGGCAGGCGGTGGGCGAGCTGACGCATCTGGGCAGCACGCCCGGGATCGTGATCTTCGCCGCGGTCACCGCCGTCGCCGCGACCGTCGGCTACCGCCTCATCCACACCCTCGGCAGGATCGCCGGCCTGGTCTGCGCGCTGGCCTTCGCCTACCTCGGCATCCGCCTCCTCCAGCGCGCCGACCTCGGCACGCTGCTGCACGACCACCGCTTCTCGCTGCCGGTCTTCCTGCTCGCCGTGTCCCTCTCGGCCTCCTGGCAGCTGGCGTTCGGCCCGTACGTCGCCGACTACTCGCGCTATCTGCCGCGGCACACCTCGGCGCGCGCCACGTTCTGGTGGACGCTGTCGGGCTCGGTCCTCGGGTCGCAGTGGTCGATGACCTTCGGCGCGCTGGCCGCGGCCGCGGCGCCGGCCGCGTTCGTGGGGCACGAGGTCACCTACATCGTGGGCCTGGGCGGCGCGGGCCTGATCGCCTCGGTCCTCTACTTCGTCATCGCCCTCGGCAAGCTCACCATCAACATCCTCAACACCTATGGCGGCTTCATGTCGCTGGTGACGAGCGTCAGCGGATTCCGGGGACAGCGGACGCTCTCCCCGCGCGGCCGCGCCGCCTATATCGCCGGGATCATGGTCGCCGGCACGGCCGTCGCCCTCCTGGGCAAGGACTCCTTCCTCACCTCCTTCAAGGACTTCCTGCTCTTCCTGCTGACCTTCTTCACGCCCTGGTCGGCGATCAACCTGGTCGACTACTACCTGATCTCCAAGGAGCGCTACGACATTCCGGCGCTCAGCGACCCCGCCGGCCGCTACGGCGCCTGGAACGCGCGGGCGCTGACCGTCTACGGCCTCGGCGTGCTCGCCCAACTCCCCTTCCTCGCGACGCACTTCTACACCGGCCCGCTGGTGGCCCCCCTCGGCGGCGCCGACATCTCCTGGCTGGTCGGGCTCGTCGTCCCCGCCGCCCTCTACGGGGCCGTCGCCCGCCGCGACACCGCCCGCATCCCCGACGCGCACACGCTCCCCGAGGAGCGGACGCCGGCCGGATCGGGGGGATAGCCCTACCGCGCCGCCGGCCCGGCGTCCGTAATCTCACCGGTATGGCGACACACGACCCCGAACTGCGCAAAGAACTCGACGCGATCCTCCAGACGCGCACAGAGCTGGGTCCGGAGTACGAACCGGAGCTGATGGAGTCCCTCCTGGAGAAGCTCGAGAGCAGCGTCGACCAGCGGGTGCGGCGCCAGTTGGCCGAGCAGCGAATGCAGGTGGCGCGCGGGACCCGGCCGGCCCGCCGCGGCGGGGGCTGGGGCGGGCCGGACGGCTTCGCCGCGCGGTTCGGGCTCGCCATCGTCTCGCTGGTGCTGGCCGTGCCGCTGTCCGCGATCGCCGCGGGCACCGTCGGGATGCCGGGGCTGCTGGTGTCCTGGGCCGGGATAGTGGGCGTCAACGCCGTACACAGCGCGGGCGTGATGGGGCGGCTGCGGCGCCCGGAGTGAGCGCCCGCGCCGAGGCCCGTGCCGAGGCCGCGCACCCCGCCCTCGCCCACGATCGCCGCGCAAAAGGCCCGTACAAAAGGCTATTGCGGGGACCGCCGCACCCCGGCAGAGCCGGGGGCGGGACGACGGCGGTCCCCGCAAGGGACGCGGACCGGGTCAGGGCCGGGCTTCGCGTCCTGGCGATCATGGAGGTCCGGGAGCCGCTCCGGAGGTCCGTATCGCCGTAGTCACCAATGTGCCTGACGAGTGTTAAGTCCGTGCTGCGAACACGTGACGCATACGCACACCTTGCGGTGCCGGCCCGTTTCCTGACGGCCACTTAACACCCGTAGGACATCGGCATCCCGCGATGCCTACTTGGCGACCCCGCGTGCCAGATAGGCGAGCAGGTCCTGCCGGCTCACCACGCCCTTCGGCTTGCCCTCGACGAGGACGATCGCCGCGTCCGCGTTCTCCAGGACCGCCATCAGATCGCCGACGGCCTCACCGGAGCCGACCTGCGGCAGCGGCGGGCACATGTGCTTCTCCAGGGGGTCGGAGAGCGATGCCCGCTGGCTGAACAGTGCGTCCAGCAGCTCCCGCTCCACGACCGAGCCGATGACCTCCGCCGCCATCACATCCGGGTGCCCGGCACCCGGCTTGACGATCGGCATCTGCGAGACGCCGTACTCGCGCAGCACGTCGATCGCCTCGCCGACGGTCTCCTCGGGGTGCATGTGGACGAGCGAGGGCAGCGCGCCCTCCTTGTGCTCGAGGACCTCGCCGACCCGCGCCGCGGCGCCGCTCTCCTCCAGGAATCCGTAGTCGGCCATCCACTCGTCGTTGAAGATCTTGGAGAGATAGCCGCGGCCGCTGTCCGGGAGGAGAACGACGACGACATCGTCCGGGCCGAGCCGCGAGGCGACCTCCAGCGCGGCCACCACGGCCATCCCGCAGGAGCCGCCGACCAGCAGGCCCTCCTCCTTGGCGAGCCGGCGGGTCATCTGGAAGGCGTCCTTGTCCGAGACCGCGACGATCTCGTCCGCGACGGTGCGGTCGTAGGCGGTCGGCCAGAAGTCCTCACCGACGCCCTCGATCAGATACGGCCGCCCCGAACCGCCGCTGTAGACGGAGCCCTCCGGGTCCGCGCCGATGACCTCGACCCGGCCCTCGCTGGCGTCCTTCAGATAGCGGCCGGTGCCGCTGATCGTGCCGCCGGTGCCGACCCCCGCCACGAAGTGGGTGATCCGCCCGTCGGTCTGCGCCCACAGCTCCGGGCCGGTGCTCTCGTAGTGCGACCGCGGATTGTTGGGGTTGCTGTACTGGTCCGGCTTCCAGGCACCGGGCGTCTCGCGCACCAGCCGGTCGGAGACGTTGTAGTACGAGTCCGGGTGCTCGGGATCGACCGCGGTCGGGCAGACGACCACCTCCGCGCCGTACGCCCGCAGCACATTGATCTTGTCCGTCGACACCTTGTCCGGGCAGACGAAGATGCACTTGTAGCCCTTTTGCTGGGCCACGATCGCCAGGCCGACGCCGGTGTTCCCGGAGGTCGGCTCCACGATCGTGCCGCCCGGCTGCAAGGCGCCGGACTCCTCCGCGGCCTCGATCATCCGCACCGCGATCCGGTCCTTGACCGAGCCGCCGGGGTTGAAGTACTCGACCTTCGCCAGGACGGTGGCCTGGATTCCCTTGGTCACGCTGTTGAGCCGTACAAGCGGGGTGTTGCCGACGAGCTCAATCATCGAATCGTAAAACTGCACGGTGGTCTCCGCGGTCGGGGGCACGCTCTCCTGCGCCCGTACGGTCAGCCTATTAGCCGTGGCCCGCCGGGGCCCGGCCCATTGCGTTCCGTTAGAGGACAGGTGCGTTGCGTTCCGCGCGGGAACGGGCAACAACCTGGTGTACGAGTTTGTTACTGCTACGGAAGTCTCGCCCAGGAAGCGCGTCCGGCCCCCGGGGCCGCGGCGCGCACGCACTTGCACGGGGAGGTGCCCGGCCTATGCCGATGACGATGTCCAGGGCCCGCGTGGCGCGCCGGATCGCGACCGCCGCGGCGGTCGGCGGCGGCGGGATCGGCCTGCTCGGCGTCGCCACCGTCGGGGTGCTGCTGACCGAGGTCCGACTGGCCCGCCGTACGGTCGGCGGCTCCAGCGACACCCCGCCATGCGCGGACGGCCGCTACGGCGCCCCGTTCCGGCACAGCGACGAGGGCCGGCCGCCGCTGCGGCTCGGCTTCCTCGGCGACTCCACGGCCGCCGGGCAGGGCGTGCATCGCGCCCGCCAGACCCCGGGCGCGCTGCTCGCCTCGGGTCTCGCCGCGCTCTCCGAACTGCCCGTCGACTTCCGCAATGTGGCACTGCCCGGCGCCCAGTCCGACGACCTGGAGCGCCAGGTGGAGCTGTTGCTGGCGGACGGCGCCGAGCCCCCGGACGTCTGCGTCATCATGATCGGCGCCAACGATGTCACCCACCGGATGCGGCTGGCCGAATCCGTACGGCATCTGTCGGAGGCGGTGCGCCGGCTGCGCGCCGCGGGCTGCGAGGTGGTCGTCGGCACGTGCCCTGATCTGGGCACCATCGAGCCGGTCTACCAGCCGCTGCGCTGGGTGGCCCGGCGGCTCTCCCGGCAGCTCGCCGCGGCCCAGACCATCGGCGTGGTCGAGAACGGCGGCCGTACGGTCTCGCTCGGCGACCTCCTGGGCCCGGAGTTCGAGGCGCATCCGCGGGAGCTGTTCGGGCCGGACAACTACCACCCGTCGGCGGAGGGCTACGCCACGGCCGCGATGGCCGTCCTGCCGACGCTGTGCGCCTCGCTGGGGCTGTGGCCGGAGGAGGAGCGGCCGGAGCCGGGCCGCGGCGAGGGCATTCTGCCGGTCGCCCAGGCTGCGGCCGAGGCGGCGGCCGAGGGCGGTACGGAGGTCAGCGGCCGGCGCGCGCCCTGGGCCCTGCTCAAGCACCGCAGGCGGCGGCAGCTGCCGACCCCGGAGTCGTCGGAGGTACCGGGCATCGGGTGGTGACGGCCGGGGCGGCCGAAGGGGCCGTACGGGAATCCCGGCGGTCGCGCGGAAAACCGGGCGTCCGTACGGGACTGCCCGGCGGCCGTCGGGCGGGAATACCCGGTGGTCCGTCGCCGTTCCCCGGACACCCGCCATAAGCGGCCGCTTAGAAAAGAGGCCCGCATCACAGCACGCACCCCGTGACCTCGGCACTACGTGCAGGTAACTTCCCACACAGTCCGCCCCTTTACCCTCAGGAGCCGTGTGATGCCCGAAGCCGTGATCGTCTCAGCCGCCCGCTCCCCGATCGGCCGCGCCTTCAAGGGCTCGCTCAAGGACCTGCGCCCGGACGACCTGACCGCGAGGATCATCGAGGCCGCGCTCGCCAAGGTCCCCGAGCTGGACCCGCGCGACATCGACGACCTGATGCTCGGCTGCGGCCTGCCCGGCGGCGAGCAGGGCAACAACCTCGGCCGCATCGTGGCCGTGGAGATGGGCATGGACCACCTGCCCGGCTGCACCATCACCCGTTACTGCTCCAGCTCGCTGCAGACGACGCGGATGGCCCTCCACGCCATCAAGGCGGGCGAGGGCGACGTCTTCATCTCGGCCGGCGTCGAGATGGTCTCCCGCTTCGCCAAGGGCAACTCGGACTCGCTGCCCGACACGCACAACCCGTTCTTCGCCGAGGCCGAGGCCCGCACCGCCGAGGTCGCCACGCAGGAGAACACCACGTGGCACGACCCGCGCGAGGACGGCCTGGTCCCGGACGCGTACATCGCGATGGGTCAGACCGCCGAGAACCTGGCCCGCCTGAAGGGCATCACCCGCGAGGACATGGACGCCTTCGGCGTGCGCTCGCAGAACCGCGCCGAGGAAGCCATCAAGAACGGCTTCTGGGCGCGCGAGATCACCCCGGTGACGACCCCCGACGGCACGGTCGTGAGCCAGGACGACGGCCCGCGCGCCGGCGTCACCCTGGAGGGCGTCTCGGGCCTCAAGCCCGTCTTCCGCCCCGACGGCCTGGTCACGGCCGCCAACTGCTGCCCGCTGAACGACGGCGCCGCCGCCCTCGTGATCATGTCCGACACGAAGGCCCGGGAGCTCGGCCTGACCCCGCTCGCCCGCGTCGTCTCGACCGGCGTCTCCGGCCTGTCCCCCGAGATCATGGGCCTCGGCCCGGTGGAGGCGAGCAAGCAGGCCCTCAAGCGCGCGGGCCTCGGCGTCGGCGACATCGACCTGTTCGAGATCAACGAGGCGTTCGCCGCGCAGGTCATCCCGTCGGCCCGCGACCTCGGCATCGACGAGGACAAGCTGAACGTGAACGGTGGCGCCATCGCCGTCGGCCACCCCTTCGGCATGACCGGCGCCCGGATCACCGGCACGCTGATCAACAGCCTCCAGTTCCACGACAAGCAGTTCGGCCTGGAGACGATGTGCGTGGGCGGCGGCCAGGGCATGGCGATGGTCATCGAGCGGCTGAGCTGAGCCGCAGCGGAGGGTAGGGGCCGGGCGCGAGGAACGAGTGCCCGGCACCTGCCCGCAGCGGAGGCGAAGCTCAGCGCGACCATGAGCACGAGCGGCTGAGCTGAGCCGCAGCGGAGGGTAGGGGCCGGGCGCGAGGAACGAGTGCCCGGCACCTGCCCGCAGCGGAGGCGAAGCTCAGCGCGACCATGAGCAGGAGCGGCTGAGCTGAGCCGCAGCCGGTAGCTGTACCGCGTCGCCCCCGCGGGCCCGAAAGGCCCGTCGGGGCGGCGCCTCGCCAAAGGTGCGCGCGGAACAGGGATCAACTCCCTCTTCCCACGCACCCTTCGCTGTCGCACGGGCACCTACGGCGAGGGCGCGTGGCCTGCGTCACCCGTTAACAAGATCGCGACCCAATAGCCGCCAGGATTGTGACCAACGCCCCCTCGCCATGGAGTTCTTGCAGGTCAACCCGGGTGCACCCGCGTACATGAAGCCCAAAGTCCCCTGCATTTCGGGACATAGTGCACTGGGAACGGTCGCCGTCCCCCGGCACCCTGATGTAGGAAGTCGGGGGACATTCTGCTATCGGGAGTACGCATGAGCGAGCGAATCATCGAGAGGTGCTCGCCTCGCGAAGGCGGGACCGAACGAAGCGAGGATTCGGCATGAGCGTCATCACCCTCATCCTGCTGCCGGCCGCGGCCGCGGCCGTGGCGCTGGGGGCCGCGGCCCTGCACACCACCCGGGGCCTGCGCCGCCAGGTCGCCGCGCTGCACACCGAGCTCGCGGCCGCCCGTACGGACGCCGCCGCGGCGGGCCGCGCGGGCATCCCGGCCGCCCGCACCTCCTCGGCCACCGAGACGCCGCTCGCGGACATACGCGCCGCGGTCGCGGACGCGCTGGCCGAGGAGCGGGAGCGGGAGCTGGCCGAGGCCCGCGCCTTCTGGGCGGCCCAGGAGGCCCGGGACGCCGCCGACGCCCCGTCGCTGCTGGGCGGGCTGACCGGCCTCGGCGAGGAGGGCCCGGCCGATGCCCGCGCCGAGCAGCGCGAGCCGGCCGAGCGGCTCGAGGTGGAGCGGCTCGACGTGCAGCCCTTCCTGCCGCGCCAGGCGGATCTGGCCGGGCTGGAGCCGCTGCTCGGCCCGGACGCCCTGGAGCCGTTCGACGCGCTGGAGTCCGTGGAGGCGCTGGACGCACCCGAGTTGGAGCATGTCGAGGAGACCGAGTCGGCCGAGCTGGCCGCCGCCCGCCGACGGCACCCCTCGCACCCGGACTTCTCGCCCTCCCCGGTGATCAGCGATCACGAGCGCACGGTCGCGCGCCTGGAGGAGCTGGCGCAGCAGTCCGTCCCGCTCGCGGACGTACGCCCCGGCCCGCTGGGCACCCTGGACGTCTACGTCTTCGCCGACGGCACCACGCTCTGCCTGACCCCCGGGGACCGGGCCACCGCCGACCGCATCGCGGGCGCGCTGGGCGCGGGCCACACCCCGGTACTGCTGGGCGGCTCCGGTATCTCCGGCGCGTACGCCCTGACCTTCTCCTGGGGCGAGAGCCACCAGGAGAGCGTCTACATCCTGGCCGACCGGGTCATCGCCTCCCTCTGACCCGGAGCCGCACCGCCGGGGCGCGCTAACAGCGCCCCGCCGCCTCCTCGACCAGCCGCACGGCCTCCGCCAGCTCTTCGGCGGGGGCCCTCTTCGCGTCGGGAGCGGGGTCCGCGGCGGCGCCCCGCAGCGCTTCGACAAGATCGTGGCCGGCCACCGCCAGCTGGTCGCCGGCCGCGAACATCCCGGCGTCCGGCATCGCGTCCGGCACCCGCCCGGTGTCCTCGATCCGCTGCGCACGCAGCGCCAACTCCCGGGCCAGCGCGAGCCCTTCGGCCGCGGCACCGCGGCCCAGGGTGCTCTGGGACAGCGACCTGAGGCGGTCGGCGAGGGCGTCCACGGCAGTCTGCAAAGGCGTCACGTCAAGCACGCAGTGAGCCTATGCGCCACTCCCGGGTGGTTGCCAACGCCCGAACGCTCAGGCACGGTGTGCTGAAGAACCAGCATCGACCGCGTCCGGAGGCGCCGATGTCTCAGCTCTTCTCCGAAGAGACCCACCGGAATCTGCTCTCCCGTATCCCGCACTGCACCGGCCGGGAAATCTCCGACTGGCTCCGCACCGTTGACGAAGGCCCGTCCCTCTTCCGCTTCGACGAAAAAGTCAGCTGGCTTCGCGGCGAGCACAACCTCGCCTACGGGCACGCCAAAGCGATCGTCCACGAACACGACCTCAGGCGCGCCGCGCGGAAACTGTGAAGCCGGCCCGCCATGACGGGCTTACGGCAGCACCCGTATGACCCCCGTACGGCCTCCGCAGGAGGCCGACCGGCGAGACGAAGGGCCCGCAGGCGACTGCCTGCGGGCCCTTCGTACGGCTCGGCGCTGATACCCGCGCCGTGCGGCGTCAGTCGCCCCGGAGGATCGAGATCAGCCGCAGCATCTCCATGTAGATCCACACCAGCGTCAGGGTCAGGCCGAACGCGGCCAGCCAGGACTCCTCGCGCGGCGCGCCGTACTGGATGCCGTCCTCCACCTGCTTGAAGTCCAGGGCGAGGAACAGCGCGCCGAGGACGACACCCACGACGCCGAAGAGGATGCCCAGGCCGCCGGTGCGGAAGCCGAGGCCGTCACCCCCGCCGAACACCATGAACAGGGTGTTGACCAGCGACAGCAGGACGAAGCCGAGGGCCGCGATGATCACGAAGCGGGTGAAGCGGGCGGTGACCCGCACGATCCGCGTCTTGTAGGCGACCAGCATGGCGACGAACACCGCCATCGTGCCCAGCACCGCCTGCATGGGGGCGCCGTTCATCTTCGGCAGGTCGTTGATGAAGCCGCTGAGCGCGCCGAGGAAGACGCCCTCGAGGGCGGCGTACGCCAGGATCAGCGCGGGTACCGGCTTGCGCATGAACGACTGGGCGAAGCCCAGCACCATCGCGACCAGGCCGGCGCCGATGGCGAAGCCGAGCTGCTCGGTCAGGAAGAGCCAGCCGACCGTGGCACCGGCGACGACCGTGCCGAGCGTCATGCCGGTGCGCGCGACGACGTCGTCCATCGTCATCGGGCGAGTCTGGGGGATGTGCTGCGGTGGCGCCTGCGTGGCGTTCTGCGCGTAAGGGTTCGTTCCGGCGTACGGGTTGGCGGCGGCCCCGGCCTGCGGCGGTGCGTTGAAGCCCGCGTAGCCGGTGTCGCGGCTGAACCCCCGTCCTCGCGAGAAGACCGGGTTGCTGCTCCTCATCTCACTCCTTCATGGCCGCCCTGCGCGGCCTTGACGGCAAGCGTAATGGTCTGGCAAAGGCACGTCGCTAGTTCTTGAGCAGGATCTTTCCCTGAACTTGGCCTGACACCTCCCCTACGACGGCCTCCGTGCCGATCCCTGCTGTGTCTTCTCACGTCTCCTCACGTCTTCCCGACGCCTTCTGCAGGGAGGACGTACGGGAGCGCGCCGAGGTGCCCGGATCCGGGGACGGCCGACTGTGCTCCATGCCACTGGGCGGCGCTGTTCGGATATCGGGCATTCGGGTACCGGTCAGGGCCGTCAGGCCGGGATACCGACCGGGGATGGCGAGCCCCCGGGCGGCCCACTCGAACGGTCCACATATGCCGGGGAAAATTCCGCCGTGCCACGCCCGCGGAATCCGATAAATGTCTGATCCGAACGGCCCAATGAATCACCCGGTGAACGACTCGGTGAACCACTGGTGAACGGCCCGTTGAGTGGCGCGATGTGACGCCTCGATGAGACGAGCGTTACGCCTGGAGAGGCAACCGATCCGCGGAGGCGACCGTCTTCCCTGACAGCCGGGACCTGCCCTGACAGGGGGATCAGTCGCGCGTCGTAGCGATCACTGTCCGTATCGCACCAGGTGCGGAAAGTCTGCGGATTAATGGGGCAGATAGGTCTATTCTGGCGGGAAACAGTAGTGAAAGAGGGTTGAGGTGCCTGTGCCTGACGTCTCAGTAGTCGTCATCGTCTACAACGACGCCGACCGGTTGCCGACCGCTGTCCAGTCCGTACTGGATCAAACGCTCCGGGACGTCGAGGTGGTGATCGTCGACGATTGCAGCACCGACCGTTCTTTTGATGTGGCGCGGAATCTCGCGGCCACGCACCCCGAGCGGGTAAGAGCCTTTCAGCTGCCCGAGAACAGCGGCGCCGGAGGCGAACCGCGTAACGCCGGAATCCCGCGCACCACCGGCAAGTACGTCATGTTCCTGGACAGCGATGACGTACTCGAGCCGAATGCCTGCCGGAATATGCTGGAGGCCGCCGAGGAAACCGGTTCGGACATTGTTTCCGGGCTGTGCGTGCGGCTGCACAAGGACACCCGCCATCAAAAGCGCGACGAGTGGTACGCCTGGATGTATTCCACCACGCGGACACTGGAGTCGGTCACCGAGCTGCCCGATCTCTTCGTGTGGGACACCCTCTCCACCAACAAGTGCTACCGCCGCGAATTCCTCATGGAGAACGAACTCCGCTTCCCCAAGGGGATGTTCTACGAGGACCTGATGTTCATCGCGGAGGCCTACCTCAAGGCCGAGCGCATCACGCTGATCCCCAACCAGGTGTACTTCTGGCACGTCTACGAGCGGGCCGCCGTGAAGTCGGTGACGAACCGGCGGCACGAAATGACCAACTACGCGCACCGGCTGGAGATCCACCGCCGCATCGACGCGTTGCTGGCCGAGCGCGGGCTGGCCGAGATGAAGCTCGCGAAGGACGTCAAATTCCTCAAGCACGACCTCGTCCTGCATCTGCGGGATCTGCCCTTCCGGGACGAGTCCTACCGCCGGGAATTTGCCGAACTCTCCCGGGAGTACCTCGCCGGCATCGCCCCCGAGGCCTATGAGCGGGTGCAGCCGATACAGGCCATCTGCGCCTATCTGCTCCAGAAGGGCGACTGGGACAATCTGATCCCCGCGGTCGACACTCTCATCAACCGCGACAAGCTCTCCTCGCCGCTCGCGGAGCGCGACGGGCGGATCTACTGGTGCGATGGGCATTTCGACGACGAGTTCGGCCGCGACGTCCTGGATGTGACCGACGCCGGATATCACGAGAAGCCGGTCAACAAGCTCTTTCTGCGCAATCAGCTCACCCGGTTCCACGAGTCCGGCCGGGCCGTATCGCTTTCCGGACGGATCACCAATCCGCTCGGGATCATTCCCGCGGGCGCGCGGCTGGCCGGCGAGCTGGAGTTCAGCGCCCGCCGCCGCAGCCTGCAGTCCTTCCGCTTCCCGGTGCGGGCGCTGCGCCACGACGGCGACACCATTCACTGGGAGGCCACCGCGGACCTCACCGCGAAGCTGCGCCCGCTGGGCATCGTCGACACCATCTGGGACGTACGGCTGGCCCTGGACGCGGACGGGGTGCGCACCACGACCCGGCTCACCGTCGCCGATACCGAGCTGGCCGGGCCGCCGCTGCCGGTGCGTCCGTGGCTGACGCGGATCGTCGCCGATCACATCGAGCCGCATATCTCGGCGCGCGGGCATCTCGCCTTCCAGCTGGTCAGCGAGAACCGCAACAGCGAGCGGGTGCAGGAACTGATCGCGCGCGGGGTGCGCGGAAAGCCGGGGGCGCTGGCCAAGAGCGGCTATCGCAAGGCGAAGGCACTGCGCAAGAAGGTCACCTCCGGCGACAACAAACTCCGCGCCTATCACGAGGTGTTCAGTCGGCTGCCCGTCAAGAAGCGCACCGTCGTCTTCGAAAGCCATCTGGGCAAGCAGTACAGCGACAGCCCGCGCGCCATCTACGAGGAGATGCGCCGGCAGGGCCTGGACTTCGAGGCGATCTGGTCCTACGCCGGGTCCCCGAAGGAATTCCCGCAGGACGTCACTCTCGTACGGCGCTGGTCGCTGCCCTATCTGAAGGCGCTGGCGCAGGCCGAATTCTGGGTGGACAACCAGAGTTACCCGCTCAAGCTCGTCAAGCGCCCGGAGACCACCTACATCCAGACCTGGCACGGTTCGGCGCTGAAGAACATGGGCTTCGACCAGCCGGCGCTGAAGGCACAGACCCGGCAGCAGCAGGCCGCGCAGCAGCGCTCCCTGGACCGCTTCGACCGCTTTTTGTGCCGGTCCGAGCATGATGTACGGACCCTGGCCAAGGCGTTCCGGCTCAAGGAGAAGACGCTGCTGCGGGTGGGATATCCGCGCAATGACGCGCTGGTCAGGTCCCGGCAGCGGGAGGCGGAGCGGGGGCGCCGCGAACGCGGGGCGCTGGCGGCGGAGTTGGGAATTCCCGACGACAAGACCGTGCTGCTGTACGCGCCGACATTCCGCAAGGCGGGGGGCCGGCACGGCCGCTTCACCCTCCCCTTCGACGTGGAGCAGTTCGCGGAGCAGTTCGGCGACCGCTATGTCCTCCTGGTCCGCTCGCACTATCTCAATCACGTGGTGCTGCCGCCGACCGTCGAGGGCCGGGTCATTGACGTCTCCGCGCGCCACGATGTGACGCCCGTACTGGAACTGGCCGACGGGCTGATCACCGACTACTCCTCGGTGATGTTCGACTATGCGCTGCTCGACCGGCCGTTGGTGTTCTTCACCTACGACTACGACGAGTATGTGCACGAGGGCCGCGGCACCTACTTCGACCTGCTGGAGCACGCGCCGGGTCCCGTGGTCCGTACCGAGGAAGAGTTTTACGAGACCGTCAAATCGTTCGACACGCAGGCCCTGGAATATGCGGCGGCCCGTGCGGAATTCGTCGCCAAGTTCGGCGAATACGACCGGGGCGACGCCGCCCGGAGCATCGTCGATCAGTTCTTCGCGCAGTGGATTCGTTAGTGGAGCCGTTGATGAAAAATCCGTACCCAGACAAGCCGGGCGCAGACGAGCCGTCCGCTGCCGGGCCGTCCGCTGCCGGGCCGCGGGACATCTTCTTCGTCTCCAACAGCGTCAATGAGATGGGCGGCATCACGAGTTGGTCGCACCAGATGGCGCGCCTCTTCAGCGAACGGGGCCATCGGGTGCACGTCGTCGGCGTCGTGCCGCCGCCCGAGGGGCGGGTGCACGAACTGGCCGGGGACCTGCCGTTCGAGACCACCACGCTCTACGACGAGCATCCGCCGAGCGTGCGCCCGGCGCGCGGCGTCAAGGGCAAGCTGAACCTCGCCGAGCAGCGCCGCCGGACCGCCCGGGATGCCGGGATGCAGGAGCAGGCCGCCAAGATGAGCGCGCTGTTCCGGGCGGCCCGGCCGGGCGGGGTGGTGATCGTCACCCAGGTGTGGGCGATGGAGTGGGTGGCGATGGCCGATACCGCCGGGCTGACGGTGATCGGTATGAGCCATGAGTCGTTCGCGACCTGCCGTAAGTCCTCGCGTTTCGGCCGGGTGAAGCGGTTCTACAAGGACGTCGACCGGATGCTCACCCTCACCCGCGAGGACGCCGACCGCTGGATCCGCCAGCGCATGGACAACGTCGGCTTCATGCCGAACCCGCTCCCCTTCTTCCCGGACGTCCCCTCCGACCGCACCGCCAAGTGCGTGGTCAGCATCGGCCGGCTGCACGAGGAGAAGGGCGTCGACCTCCTCCTGGAGGCCTGGGCGCGGGTCGCTCCGCAGCACCCGGACTGGGCGCTGCGGATCTACGGCTCGGGCGAGGAGGAGGAAGCGCTGCGCAAGCTCGCCTCGGAACTCGGGGTGGCCGCCTCCGTCAGGTGGATGGGGCGGACCGGCGATGTGCCCGGGGCGCTGCGGGAGAGCTCGGTGTTCGCGCTGAGTTCGCGCGGCGAGGGATTCCCGCTGGCCCCGATGGAGGCGATGGCCACCGGCGTACCGTGCGTGGCGTTCGACGTCGCCCCGGGCGTTCACGAGATCATCACGGACGGCGAGGACGGGCTCCTCGCCCCGCCGGGAAACATCACGGAGTTCGCCCGCCATCTCGACACCCTGATCTCCGACCGGGAACTCCGGGACAGGATGGGCGAATCCGGCCGCGAGAACATCCAGCGTTTCTCGACCGAGGAGATCATCGGCCGCTGGGAGGGCCTGTTCGCGCTCCTCGAGCGGTGAGCCGGTTCGCGCCCGGGGCTTAGCGGGGAGGGCCGCCGGTGGTGACCGGGGCCCGCCCCGTCGGCCCCCTCGTCGGCCCCCTCCCGGCCCGTCCCGAACGGATCGGGGCGCGCCAAAGCCATCGCCCGCCCCGATGCGTTCGGGACGGGCGATGGCGGAGGGCCTAACGGATCAGGCGTTGTTCTCGGCGTCGATGTACGCCTGGATCTTCCTGTCCAGCGCATTGGCCTCGTCGCGCTTGCGCTTGGCCTCCGCGTGGCGGCCGTCCCTGTCGAGTCGCGCGGCCTGGGCTTTGAGCTCGGCGGACTGCTGGCGCAGCTCTTCAATGTTGACGGTGACGGCGCCGCGAGCCGCCACGCCCTGCCGGCCGGTGTCCGTGGTGGCGGCGTGCGCGGGCAGCGCCGTGAAGAGAAGGCCTCCGGCCATGGTCGCGGTCACTGCGAGCGCGGAGATGCGTCGACGCATAGTTCCCCCTTGTGCAAAATCATCGTTTACCGGTAGGTAACTCTATATGACGTGATCTTGCGCCTACGCGGTCGAGGTCGGCGTATTCCGGGGCGATCCCCGCGACGGATACCTTCGGCTTCCCACCCGCCTTGCCGGGGAGGGGAGTTCGGTTCATACGGCGGCGACCGTCGGATCTCGGAGAAATGGGCGGCGCCCCGGAAACCGGCACGCGCCGATACCGAACGGCTCAGCGCCGCACTCCGGCAAGTTAGTTGAAGGCTGCACGGTAAGGTGGCATGTACGCGGGAAGTCCCGCTCCTTCGCGGCCACATCGATAGACGGCCACGCCATCGGTCCGAAGTCGGTTGCGCCCACAGGAATTTGCGTGGCATCCGGGCTTTCGGCCGGAATCAATACCGTTTCGTGCCCGGAGCCGGACTTGAACCGGCACGGCCCGTAGGCCAGCGAGGTTTAAGCTCGCCGTGTCTGCATTCCACCATCCGGGCCTGGGATCCCCCATGCCACCTCAAAGAGGGCAGCACGAGCGTAGCCCGCAGCGCACCAGGCAGTTCGGCCGCTCACCCCGAGGTTGTCTTATTTTATTGGCAACTGAGGGAGCATCAGCGACCGGTACAGGCCTTCGGCACATGCCTGAAGGCCAGCTTTGCCGGTGCACCGGCGCAACGTAATTCACGCCCGAATTGACGGAAACTCGACGTCTGCCCACGCCGCCGCTCACGGCCGCGCGATCGGCCCGCCGGACGGCCCGCGGAGGCCGCCGCGGCGCGGCCCGGCCTCTCGGTGGCCTCAGGGTCCGTCTCCTCCCCAGGTATGACCGACAGGGCGGCCGGGTACGCCCAGGGGCTCGCTCAGGACGGTCACAGGGGTTGACGTCCCGGCCCCTTTCCCTGTCCCACGATGGAAAGGTCCGCATCCCACGCTGGAAAGGCCCGCCCGAACCGGGCCGCCGCGGATCAGCCGGTCCCTCGTCCCGACAGGAGCTCCACCCCGTGACCACCACCCACTCCGGCGTCTCCACCGCCATCCGCGCCACCGCGGTGGCCGCCCGCGCCACGGATCTCACCAAGGTCTACGGACAGGGCGAGACCCAGGTGGTCGCCCTGGACGCCGTCTCCGTCGACTTCCGCCAGGCCCAGTTCACGGCGATCATGGGCCCCTCCGGGTCCGGCAAGTCGACCCTGATGCACTGCATGGCCGGCCTCGACGCGATCTCCGGCGGTTCCGCCCGGCTCGGCGATGTGGAGCTGACCGGCCTGAAGGACAAGAAGCTCACCCAGCTGCGGCGCGACAAGATCGGCTTCGTCTTCCAGGCGTTCAACCTGCTGCCCACGCTGACCGCCCTGGAGAACATCACCCTTCCGATGGACATCGCGGGCCGTAAGCCGGACCGCGCCTGGCTCGACCAGGTGGTGGAGACCGTCGGCCTGGGCGGCCGCCTCAAGCACCGCCCCAGCCAGCTCTCCGGCGGCCAGCAGCAGCGCGTCGCGGTGGCCCGCGCGCTCGCCTCCCGGCCCGAGATCATCTTCGCCGACGAGCCCACCGGCAACCTCGACTCCCGCTCCGGCGCCGAGGTCCTGGGCTTTCTGCGCAACTCCGTACGCGAACTGGGCCAGACCGTGGTGATGGTGACCCACGACCCGGTCGCCGCCTCCTACGCGGACCGCGTGGTCTTCCTGGCCGACGGCCGGATAGTCGACGACATGCCCGATCCGACCGCCGACATGGTGCTGGAGCGCATGCTGCGTTTTTCCGGGGGTGCCCCCCAGGCCCCCGGTTTCGACGCCAAGGGCCGTACGAGCTGACGCCCGGCAGCCGCCACCCGCTCTCCAGACCTCCCGGCCCGTCGGGCCTCGTCTCCAGGACTGACCCACTCATGTTCCGTACCGCCTTGCGCAATGTGCTTGCGCACAAGGCCCGGCTGCTGATGACCGTCCTCGCCGTGATGCTCGGCGTGGCCTTTGTCTCCGGCACCCTGGTCTTCACCTCGACCATCTCCGATGCCTTCCAGAACAGCTCCCAGAAGGGCTACGCCAACGTCGACGTCGCGATCGCGCCGACGCGGGGCGAGCACCCCACCGGCAAGCCCGGCGCCGTCCCCAGGCTCGATCAGAAGCTGCTCGACACGGCCGGCCGGGTGCCCGGCGCCGCCTCCGCCACCGGCACGGTCTCCGGCTTCACCGCCATCGCCGACAAGAAGGGCGAGTTGATCGGCAACGGGTTCTCCACCCTCGGCGGCAACTACTTCCCCGGCAAGGACGGCAAGGACGCCCGCTACCCGCTGCGCGACGGCGCCGCCCCCAAGGGCCCGCGCGAGTTCGCGCTGGATGCGGGCACCGCGGACAAGGCCGGTTACAAGGTCGGCGACACCGTCCGGATCTCCGTCGACGGGCCGGTCCGCAAGCAGCAGCTGACCGGCATCTACACCACCGACGACGGCACCGTCGCGGCCGGCGGCAGCCTCGCGCTGTTCGACACCGCGACCGCACAGAAGCTGTTCGCCACCCCCGGCGCCTTCAGCGAGATCGACGTCAAGGCCGCGCCCGGCACATCCCAGGCCGCGCTGAAGGCCGCGATCGACAAGGTGCTGCCCAAGGACGGCGCCGAGGCCACCACCGGCAAGAAGCTCGCCGATGACCAGGCCAAATCGATCGCCCAGAGCATGGACGGCATGAAGACCGGCCTGCTGGCCTTCGCCGGGATCGCGCTCTTCGTCGGCATCTTCATCATCGCCAACACCTTCACCATGCTCGTCGCCCAGCGCACCAAGGAGCTGGCGCTGCTGCGCGCGGTCGGCGCCAGCCGCCGTCAGGTGACCCGCTCGGTGCTGATCGAGGCCTTCCTGGTGGGCGCGGTCGCCGCAGTCGCGGGCCTGGCGGCCGGTATCGGCATCGGCGCCGGACTGCGCGCGCTGATGAGCACCATGGGCGCCACGGTCCCCGACGGCCCGCTGATGATCTCCCTGTCCACGGTCCTGACCTCCCTCGTTGTCGGCACCGTCGTGACCGTGCTGGCCGCCTGGCTGCCGGGCCGCCGCGCCGCGAAGATCCCCCCGGTCGCCGCGATGAACAGCGTGCACGCCGCCGCCACCACCAAGTCGCTGGTGGTCCGCAACACCATCGGCGCACTCATCGCGGGCGCCGGTGCGGCCGCCGTCCTGGTGGCCACCGGCATGGACGACGGCAAGGCCATGATGGGCGGCGGGGCGGTCCTGCTGCTGATCGGCGTGTTCATCCTGACGCCGCTGCTGTCCCGCCCGCTGATCGCGCTGGCCGCGCCCGTACTGCGCGCGTTCGGCATCTCCGGCAAGCTCGCCCGGCAGAACGCCCTGCGCAACCCCCGCCGTACGGCCGCCACCGCCTCCGCCCTGATGGTCGGGCTCACCCTCATCACCGGCATGACGGTGATCGCGGGCAGCGTGCAAAAGGGCATCGACAAGATGGCCACCGACGCGCTCAAGGCCGACTACGTCGTCTCCATGGCCACCCGGACGCCCCTCTCCCCCGATGTGGCGAAGAAGCTGGACGGCCTGGCCGAGGTCACCGCCATCAGCCCGCTGCGCAACGCCCCGTCCCGGATCGGCACCGGCTCCGGCGCCACCACCGAGTACCTGACCGGCGTCAACGGCAGGGACTTCGGCAAGCTCACCCGGCTCGACTTCACCCAGGGCTCGCTCGGCGATCTGCGCGGCGGTGCGGCGCTGGTGGACGAGGCCACCGCCAAGGAGAAGGGCTGGCGGGTCGGCTCGCGCCTCCCGGTGACGTACGAGGACGGCAAGAAGGGCGCGCTGCGCGTGTCCGGCGTCTACCAGGGCAACGAGATGATCAGGGGCATCCTCCTGGACAACGCCACCCTCGCCCCGCACCAGCGGCACGCCACCGATATGCAGGTGATGGTCAAGACGACGGACGGCGCCACCGACGCGGCCAAGGACTCCCTGGTCAAGGCGCTCGGCAAGAACCCGGCGATCTCGGTCTCGGACAAGAAGGACGTCTCCGACGGCATCGCCCAGATGTTCAGCCTGATGCTGAACATGCTCTACGGCCTGCTGGCCATGGCGGTGATCGTCGCCGTGCTCGGCGTGATCAACACCCTGGCGATGTCGGTGTTCGAACGCCAGCAGGAGATCGGCATGCTGCGCGCCATCGGCCTGGACCGCCGCGGCATCAAGCGCATGGTGCGCCTGGAGTCGCTGGTGATCTCCCTGTTCGGCGGGGTGCTCGGCGTCGGCCTGGGGGTGTTCTTCGGCTGGGCGGCCGGTGAGCTGATCGCGGGCTCGCTGGCGACCTACGAGCTGGTGCTGCCGTGGGACCGGATGGCCCTCTTCCTCGGTCTGGCCGCGGTGGTCGGCATCCTGGCCGCGCTGTGGCCGGCGCGGCGGGCGGCGAAGCTGAACATGCTGGCCGCGATCAAGGCGGAGTAGCCGGCGGTACGGCCGAGGGCCCGGGGACCGTTCACGGTCCCCGGGCCCTCATGTCCCCGGCGGCGCCTCAGCCCTGCCAGGCGCGCGCCCGCAGCGGCATCCCGGACGCCCCGGAATCCGGCGTCCGCACGGCCAGCACCTGGTTGACCCCTATGCGGTTGCGCTCGAACGACACCGCGGACGCGGCCATGTACAGCCGCCACACCCGGGCCCGCCCCGGCGAGGTGAGCCGCGCCGCCCGGTCCCAGTGCTTCTCCAGATTGGCGACCCAGCCGCGCAGCGTCAGCGCGTAGTGCTCCCGGATGGCCTCGACGTCCCGCACCTCGAAGCCCGCGTCCTCCAGGGCGCCGACGGTCCGGCCCACGGGGGCCAGCTCGCCGTCCGGGAACACATACCGATCGATGAACTCATCGACGCGGTACGCCTCCTCGTCGGCCAGCGGACGCCGCGCGATCTGGTGGTTGAGCAGCCGCCCGCCGGGCCGCAGCAGGGCGTGGAGGGTCCTCGCGTACTGGGCGTAGCGGGTCCGGCCGACATGCTCGGCCATCCCGATCGAGGAGATCGCGTCGAACGGCTCGTCGTGGACCTCCCGGTAGTCCTGCACCCGGATCTCGATCCGGTCGGCGAGCCCGGCGTCGGCGACCCGCTTACGGGCGTACGCCGCCTGCTCCTCGGAGAGCGTGATGCCGACCGCCCGTACGCCGTACTCGCGGGCGGCGTGCAGCACCATCGAGCCCCAGCCGCAGCCCACGTCCAGCAGCCGCTGCCCCTCCTTCAGGCCGAGTTTGCGGCAGATCAGGTCGAGCTTGTCGCGCTGCGCGTCCTCCAGGGTGCCGACGGAGTCCTCGGCGGTCCCCCAGTAGGCGCAGGAGTAGACCATCGAGGGGCCCAGCACCAGCTCGTAGAAGTCGTTGCCGACGTCGTAGTGGTGGCTGATGGCCGCCCGGTCGCTGAGCAGCGTGTGCAGCCGGCCGCGGCGGCGTCTGGCCTCCTCGGCGGGCGGCGCCGGGGGCAGGGGGGCGCCGGCCAGGGACAACAGCTCCTTGGCGGCGGCGCGGACCTCCGGGCGGGCCAGGGCGCGCAGCGCGGCGGCCCGCTGTGGCTTGTCGGCGGGAGCGGGCCGCTCCCAGATCATCCCGGCGAGCAGATCCAGCGCCTGGTAGAGATCGCCCTCGACGTCGATGTCGCCCGCCACCCAGGCGCGGGCCAGGCCCAGCTCGCCCGGCTTGAACAGCAGGCGGCGCAGTGCCCGACGGTTGCGGATGACGAGCGTGGGAGCCCCCGGCGGGCCGGACTCGCTACGGTCCCAGGCGCGGATGCGGACCGGGAGCGGGGCCCCCAGCACCTCCTTGGCGAGCTGGGTGAGCCGTCCAGCGGCGTCGGCCATGTCGCACACCTCCGTGTTGACGAGTCGGGCAAAGAAGATTCACCCACCACGTAAACGCCAAGTGGGCGCCCAGTTAGTCCCGTTCACACGTAAGAGAACCGCAAACCGCCCGCTTTCCGCCAGCGTGGACACGCCCCCGGACATGCCGAAGGGCGCCCGCCCCACGGATGGCGGACGCCCTTCGGGCTGGTCGGAGTACCGACCGGGGTGTCAGGAGGCCTTGGCCTTCGGCTTGTCGCCGGAGTCGGCGGCCGCCGGGGCGGGGGCCGGCTTGGCAGCCTCGTAGAACTCCTCGCGGGGGTTCTCCATGGCGCCGAGCGAGACGACCTCGCGCTTGAGGAACATGGCCAGCGTCCAGTCGGCGAAGACCCGGATCTTGCGGTTGAACGTCGGCATCGCCATGCCGTGGTACGCGCGGTGCATGTACCAGGCGAGACGGCCCTTGAGCTTGATCTTCACCTTGCCCATGACGATCATCGCGACGCCCTTGTGCAGGCCCAGACCGGCGACCGCACCCTTGTTGGCGTGGCTGTACTCCTTCTGCGGGAAGCCCCGCATACCGGAGATCACGTTGTCGCCGAGGACCTTGGACTGCCGCAGCGCGTGCTGCGCGTTCGGCGGGCACCAGGCGTTCTCGTTGCCGGCCTTGCGGCCGACCATATCCGGAACCTGGGCGTTGTCGCCCGCGGCCCAGATGTAGTCGGTGCCCTGCACCTGGAGGGTCGCCTGGGTGTCGACGTGGCCGCGCGGGCCCAGCGGCAGGCCGAAGCGGGCCAGCGCCGGGTTCGGCTTGACGCCCGCGGTCCACACGATGGTGTTGGAGTCGACCTCGAGCCCGTTGTTCAGCACCACATGGCCGTCGACGCAGGAGTCCATGCCGGTCTTGAGGTAGACCTCGACGCCGCGGCCCTCGAGGTGCTCCTTGCCGTAGGCGCCGAGCTTGGGGCCCACCTCGGGGAGGATCTTGTCGGCGACGTCGACCAGCAGGAAGCGCATGTCTTCGCGCTTGACGTTCTTGTAGTACTTCGCGGCATCGCGGGCCATGTCCTCGACCTCGCCGATGGACTCCGCACCCGCGAAGCCACCGCCGACGAAGACGAAGGTCAGCGCCTTGCGGCGGACGTCCTCGTCGGTCGTGGAGTCGGCCTTGTCCAGCTGCTCCAGAACGTGGTTGCGCAGGCCGATGGCCTCTTCCACGCCCTTCATGCCGATGCCGTTCTCGGCCAGGCCGGGGATCGGGAAGGTACGGGAGACCGCACCCATCGCGATGACCAGGTAGTCGAAGGGCAGCTCGTACGCCTCGCCGACCAGCGGGGCGATCGTGGCGACCTTGCGGTCCTGATCGATGGTGGTGACCCGGCCGGTGAGGACCTCCGCCTTGGGCAGCACGCGTCGCAGCGGGACGACGACATGCCGAGGGGAGATGCTGCCGGCGGCGGCTTCGGGGAGGAAGGGCTGATAGGTCATGTACGACCGCGGGTCGACGACCGTGACGGTCGCCTCGCCGTAGCGCATCTTCTTGAGGATGCGCCGAGCTGCGTACAGGCCTACGTACCCACCGCCTACTACGAGGATCCTGGGACGCTCCGTGGTGCTCATGCAATCGAGTATCCACCCCCACATGGGGGGTCGCTCGTGAGCCCCTTCACAAGCACCCCTGGGGCATCTGCTACACTCCGCCGGCTTCGTGACCGACGCCATAGCGGGAATCGGGAACCACGGTGTACGGCGAGGCGTTGAGAGCCCCGCTGATCAGGGATTGTGGGCCTCACGCCGGGCGAGAGGCACCCCGTCGAAGCGCCGTCGTAACGCTCCTGCGGCCGCGCATCCTCCGGGTCGAGAGGTCCTAGGACCTTCGAATGAGGGCCCCACGGCCAAAATCTTCAGCCAACGGGCGGTTTTTTCATGTGAAGAGTTTCACGAACTTTTTTCGCGGACCCTCGCGACACCCCCTCCCAAAGGCCGCGAAGGGCGCTCAGACGCCCTCCAGCCCGCTCAAAAGCCGCGACGCCAGAGGGCGTTGCCAGCGTCTTCTGCACGACCGACGAGGGCGGGCACGGACGAGGGGGCGGGCATGGCGGAGACCACCGCAGAGACGGCCGATGATCCGGCGGAGCTGGAGGAGGTCATCGACCGGGCCGTCGCCGAGGGCGCGGGCGACAGCTACGAGCTCGACAGCCTGGCGGAGGACGAGCAGAGGCCCCTCCCCTATCTCCCCCGGCTGCTCGCCACGGACGGTGGTGTATCCGGCCAAGCTCTACCGCCTCGCCGGCAGCGAGATACAGCGCGGCCTGGCGGCGGAGGCCGACGAGGGCGGCGGCAACCTCAACCACCTGCCGCTCGCCCTGGCCCAGACCCGGGGGCCGGTCGCCGAGGCCGCCTTCCGCCGCTGGCGCGACCAGCCGCCGCCCGGCGCGGACGAGCTGCCGGCACAGCGGCAGCCTCGCGCCATCGACCGGCCTGCCGCCATGCGCATCCTGGCCGCGCTGACCGCGCTCGGCGACGATCCGTACCGCGAGGACGCCGACGTCGAGAAACTCAGCGGCCCGTCGGGCCTCTATCGGCTCCGGGTCGGCAACTACCGGGTCGCCTATCAGGTGGCGGACGGCGAGCTCATCATCCTCGTCGTCAAGATCGGTGACCGCCGCGACGTCTACCGCACCATCTGAAAGAAGCAGCCCGGAGCACAAAGGCTCCGGGCTGCCTCCACAGAGGAGAAGGTCACTCGCCGTCGAGTGCGGCCCCCCAGGCGATGCCGTCGAGGATGTCGTGCTCGCTGACGACGACCTCCTTGGCGCCGACCCGTTCCATGATCGAGAGCAGGACGAGCGCGCCCGCGGCGATCACATCGACCCGGCCCGGGTGTATGACGGGGTTCGCCGCGCGCTCGGCGTGGGTGGAGGCGAGGAGATCGCCGGTGATGTCGCGGACCTTGGCGAGGGGGATCCGGGAGTGGTGGATGGCCTCGGAGTCGTAGTGATCGAGGCCCAGCGCGATGGCGGCGACGGTGGTGACGGAGCCGGCCAGGCCGACGAGGGTGGCGGCCTGGGTGACGGGGACCGCTTCCTCGGCGTGGTCCAGGGCCGCGGCGATATCGGCCTTCATCGCGGCGATCTGGCCGGGAGTCGGCGGGTCGCTGATCTTGCCCTCGTGGACGAGGTGGCGTTCCGTCATGCGGACGCAGCCGACGTCGACGGAGCGGGCGGCCCGGACCGAGCCATCGCCCAGGACGAATTCGGTGGAGCCGCCGCCGATGTCCACGACGAGGTAGGGCGGCGGCACGTCGTCGCGGCCGGCCAGTTCCTTCGTCGCGCCGTTGTAGGAGAAAGCGGCCTCCTGGTCGCCGGTGATCACCTCGGGCTCGACGCCCAGGATGTCGACCACGCCGCGGACGAAGTCCTCGCGGTTCTCGGCGTCGCGGGAGGCGGAGGTGGCCACGAAGCGGAGGTGTTCGGCGCCCAGTTCCTGGATCACCGCGGCGTACTCGCGGCAGGCGGCGAAGGTGCGCTCCAGCGCCTCGGGGGCCAGCCGGCCGGTCCGGTCGACGCCCTGGCCCAGCCGGACGATCTGCATCCGGCGGTCCAGGTCCGTCAGCTCGCCGGTCGCGGGGTCCAGGTCCGCGACCAGCAGCCGGATGGAGTTCGTACCGCAGTCGATGGCGGCGACCCGCTTCACTTGGCGTCTCCTTCGGGGGCGTCCGGGGCTTCGGGGGTGGTGCCCTTGGCTTCTGGGGCGTCCGGGCACGGGCTGACGCACGGGCCCTTCATCCACCATTCCGGGAGCATGGCGATGGCCTCGTCGCCCAGCGGGTTGACCCCGGGCCCCGCCGCGAGCGAGTGACCGACGAGGACGTGCAGGCACTTGACCCGGTCGGGCATGCCGCCCGCGCTCGGGAACCCCTGCAGCACCTCGATGGCGTCCCGGCGCCGGATGTAGTCCTCATGGGCCGCGCGGTAGGCGGCGGCCAGCTCCGGGTCGGTCTTCAGCCGCTCGCTCATCTCCTTCATCACGCCGTTGGCCTCCAGCGTGCCGATCGCGGAGGCCGCGCGCGGGCAGGTGAGGTAGTAGAGCGTGGGGAAGGGCGTGCCGTCCTCCAGGCGGGGCGCCGTCTCGACGACGTCCGGCTGCCCGCAGGGACAGCGGTGCGCGATGGTGCGCAGGCCGCGCGGCGGGCGGCCCAGCTGCTCCTTGAAGGCGGCGATGTCCGCGGCGGTGGGCTCGGTGGGCTCGGTCTGGGGCGGGGCGGTGTCCATGTGCGCTTTCGGTGGGGAGGGGTGAGGTGGAGGTGGGCGGCGAGGGGTGTCGGCTCCCCTCTTATGACAGTACGGGCTGCCGCCGCCCGGCCGTGTGGGCCAGGGCTCCGTGACCGTACCGGCTATGGCTTGTCCGCGGCATCGACGCCCGCCCAAAGGGTCTCGTACCAGGGGCGCTGGGCCGCCCGGGGCGCCTTCTTGGCCGGGCCGGTGCCGGAGCTGTCCTGGACGATGTAGCCGGTTTCGCCCGGCATGACGAAGTGCAGATGGCGGCGGGCCTGCTGTTCGACGTAGGCCGGGTCCTGCCAGCGGGCCTTCTGGTCGCGGAGGCCGTCCAGCGTCCTGGCCGCGTTGTCGGCCTTACGGCGCTGGTCGGCGATGTCCGAGCGCTGGGAGACGTACTGCCGTATCGGGTAGGCGAGCGCGACGACCAGCGAGCACATCACCAGGGCCAGCAGCGCGGCGCGGCCGGTGAGGCGGTTGCGGCGCGGCGGGCGGGCGCGGTAGACGCGGGCGGCCGCCCCGGACTCGACAAGCGCAGTGCCGAGCGCCTTGAGCCGGGTCGCGGTCGAGAACCGGTCCGCGGGCACGTCGCCTCCCCTTCCGTCGTCCGGACGCCTTAACCACGTACGTCCCCGGCAACGGTACGGGACCGTTGCCGGGGACGCAGGAAGGCGGCTGCATTACCGCATCAGAGCCTGACCGTGCCGTCGGCCCTCGCTGTGCTCAGCGGTTCGGGGAACTACTTACCGAAGCGCGGGAAGGCCGAACGGCCCGCGTACACCGCCGCATCGTCGAGGATCTCCTCGATGCGCAGCAGCTGGTTGTACTTGGCGACGCGCTCGGAACGGGCCGGGGCGCCGGTCTTGATCTGGCCGCAGTTGGTGGCGACGGCGAGGTCGGCGATGGTGACGTCCTCGGTCTCACCGGAGCGGTGCGACATCATGCACTTGAAGCCGTTGCGCTGGGCCAGCTCGACGGCGTCCAGGGTCTCGGTCAGCGAGCCGATCTGGTTGACCTTGACCAGGAGGGCGTTGGCGGAGTTCTCCTCGATGCCGCGGGCGAGGCGCTCGGGGTTGGTGACGAAGAGGTCGTCGCCGACGAGCTGGACCTTGGCGCCCAGCTTCTCGGTGATGACGTTCCAGCCGGCCCAGTCGTCCTCGAACAGCGGGTCCTCGATGGAGACCAGCGGGTAGGCCGCCACCAGCTCCTCGTAGTACTCGGTCATCTCGGCGGCCGAGCGGTCCTTGCCCTCGAACTGGTACTTGCCGTCCTTGTAGAACTCGGAGGCGGCGACGTCCAGCGCCAGCGCGATGTCCTGGCCGGGGGCGTAACCGGCTTCCTTGATGGCCTCGAGGATGAGGTCGAGGGCCTCGCGGTTGGAGCCCAGGTTCGGGGCGAAGCCGCCCTCGTCGCCGAGGCCGGTGGCCAGGCCCTTGGCCTTCAGGACCTTCTTGAGGGTGTGGTAGACCTCGGTGCCCCAGCGCAGCGCCTCGGAGAAGGACTCCGCGCCGATCGGGGCGATCATGAACTCCTGGATGTCCACGTTGGAGTCGGCGTGCGACCCACCGTTGAGGATGTTCATCATCGGGACGGGCAGGACGTGCGCGTTCGGGCCGCCGAGGTAGCGGAACAGCGGCAGGTCGCTGGCCTCGGAGGCGGCGTGCGCGACGGCGAGGGAGACGCCGAGGATGGCGTTGGCGCCGAGCGAGCCCTTGTTGTCGGTGGCGTCCAGGTCGAACATCGCCTGGTCGATCAGCCGCTGCTCGGTCGCGTCGTAGCCGACGAGCTCCGGGCCGATCTGCTCGATGACGGCCAGGACGGCCTTCTCCACGCCCTTGCCCAGGTAACGGTTCGGGTCGCCGTCGCGGAGCTCGATGGCCTCGAAGGCGCCGGTCGAGGCACCGGACGGCACGGCGGCACGGCCGGTGCTGCCGTCGTCGAGGCCGACCTCGACCTCGACCGTGGGATTACCTCGCGAGTCGAGAATTTCGCGGGCTACGACGACGTCGATGGACGGCACGTTGTCTCCTTCGTGGGTGTCTGGAGTTCTGCAGCACGAGCCTAACGGGCCCGGGGAGGTCCGCTCGCCGTTGGCCCGCTCCGTGGGACGAAAAGAGGCCCAGATGCCCATTTCCCGGGGCGTTTAGGAGCATTGTTCGCTGCACAGGAAAAAGCGCGGGAAGCCGCTGGTGACGGGTTCCGGTGGCCCGGAGCGCGGCGCGGCGCGCGGTGTGGCGTACGCGGTGGCCTACGGAGTCGCGTATGCGGTCGCCGTAGGCAGTCGCGTATGGAGAAGCCCCGCCGCGGCGCGCGGGGGGAAGCGCGCCGGGCGGGGCCGGCTCGGGGAGGCAGCGGGCCGCTCGCTCGGGCCCGCGGGAGTCCCGGTGGGGGCGGCTCAGATGCTGAGCTGCTGGCCCGGGAAGATCAGGTTCGGGTTGCCGCCGATGACGGACTTGTTGTGGGCGTAGACCGTCTTCCAGGTGGTGCCGTGCGCCTTGGCGATCTTGGCGAGGGTGTCACCGGCCTTGACGGTGTAGTTGCCGTGGCCGTGCGCCTTCTTCGGAGCCGGCTGGACCTTCTCCTGCTTCGGCGCGGCGGGCTGGGTGTGCTTCGGCGCGGGCTGGGCCTTCTTGACCTCGGCCTTGGTGGAGGTGTTGAGGTCGGGGGACGGGCCACCGGCGGTCAGGTTGCCGGCGCCGGCGCAGGACCAGGCGCCCGGGCCCTGGATGGCGAGGAGCTTCTCGGCGGCGGCGATCTGCTGGGCCTTGGTGGCCAGGTCGGCGCGGGCCGCGTACTGGGTGCCACCGGCGGCGGCCCAGCTGGAGTTCGAGAACTGGAGGCCGCCGTAGTAGCCGTTGCCGGTGTTGATCGACCAGTTGCCGCCGGACTCGCACTGGGCGACCTTGTCCCAGGTGGCGACGGAGGCGGCCGAGGCGGAGGTGGCGCCCATCATCGGGACGGCGACGGCGGCACCGGCGACACCGGCGAGGGTGGCGATGCGGACGGCCTTGGACGGACGACGGTGCTTGCCCTTGTTCAGCATGGTTCGTTCGTTTCCTCACCGATGCCTACGAGGTGAGCTGTCGGGTTCGGGTCGTGTGAGTACCCGGCCGCGTGTGCAGCACACGCGGCTTCACCCCAAGCCGGTTGACCCGCTTTCACGGGTGGGGCCGGCACTTACCTTGGGTCCCCCGCTCCTGCCTTCGGCGCTTGCGCGTCGAGTGCCTGCGATCACCGGCAGGATTCGGCGTGTGATCGAAGGGCCCGCTTTGGCGAGCGGTCCCGACCGTAATCAGTAATCCGCTTGGTGTTCAAACCCCACTATCTGAACCAAGTTGACCGTTTTTGATCATCGGAGGCTCATATTTCCGCAGGTGGGCCGGGGTGCGGATTCCGGCCGACGAGCCGGACACCGCACCCCGGAACGAGACGCTTGTCTCACTTTCGCCAAAAGGGACGAACTGGCGGTAACTACCCTGCCGCGTGCCCGAGATCGAGCAGCTGACCTGGGTGGATCAGGTCCGCGTCGGCCCCGACGACCTTCTCGTTGCGGTCATAGAGCGCGGGCCAGCCGCCCGGCAGATCGTGGGTCTCGGCGATGCCTGACAGGGTGTCACCGGGGCGGACGGTGTAGTCGGCGGCGGGGGCGGACGGGTCCGCACCGGGGCGCGTGCCGGGGTCCGTACGGCGCTCCTCGCCGCCGCGGGAGGCGTGGCGGCCGGCGGGCCGGCCGTCGTCGCCCGCGCCCTTGCCGTCGCCGCCGTGGCTCTTGCCGTCCTTGCCGTGCTCGGCGTCCGGGCCCTCGTCGGTGCCGCCGCGGTGCTTGCCCTTGGCGGGAGCCTCCGGACCGGCGGGGCCGTCCTGGTCGTCCGTGTCGCTGTCGTCGTCGCCCGCGTGGGAGGGGGCGGACGGGTCCGCGGGGTCCGAGGCGTCGGGGGTCGACGGGGACGGCGTGGGCGACGCGTCGTCGGAGGGATCGCCGGAGGGATCGCCGGAGTGGTCGCCATAGGGGCCATCGGAGGAATCGTCCGACGGGCCGGAGCGGCCGGTGTCCGACGGGCCGGGCCGCGGGATGCTCGTACTGCCCGGGTCGACCTCCGGCGCCCGGCCGTCCTTGGTCAGTCCGGCGTTCACCGCGCAGCTCGGCCAGGCGTCCGGGCCGCGGTCGTCGAGGATGGACTCGGCGACGGCTATCTGCTCGGAGCGGCTGGCGAGGTCCGGGCGCGAGGCGTACGAGGTGCCGCCGTACTGCTCCCACATCTCCTGGGTCAGCTGGAGGCCGCCGTAGAAGCCGTTGCCGGAGGCCGCGCTCCACATTCCGCCGCTCTCGCACTGCGCGACCTTGTCCCAGGTCGCGGTGTCGGCGGCGTGTGCACCGCTCGCGGCGAACAGCGGCAGTGCGAGGCCGGCGCCGGTCACTCCCGCCGTGACAAAGATGGCCGGTGCCTGACGGGGGCGACGGTGTCGGCCGTTCCCGGAGCGCATGCGGTTGCCTTTCGAGCGGCGGAAGACGTGCTGGAGTTGTCTGCCGAACCGGCACGGTGAGGCGAACGGACGCGACGAACCATGCGACCCGTCGAACCCGTGCGGCCTGTCGAACCCGTGGCCGATTCGGTGGGTCGAAAGGTAGCCGGGGTCACGGGTAGTCACAAGTCGGTGTAGCCGAGATCACGCAGAGGTCACGCGGCTGACGTTCCGTCACTTCGCGGTCATAGCTGGTCAGAGCCGCCGATTCGGTACCTCCGGCCCTGACCGTCGACAGGCCGTCGGTCAGGGCCACCGGTCACGGCCGCTCGGCGGAAACCTCCGGCGTGAACTCCACCGGCAGCGACCGCAGTCCGCGCATGATGAGCCCGCCGCGCCAGCGCAAATCGTCAGGTTCCGCGGCAAGCCGGATGTCCGGGAGGCGGGTCAGCAGCGTGGCGAGGGCGGCCTGCCCCTCCAGCCGGGCGAGCGGCGCGCCCAGGCAGTAGTGGATGCCGTGCCCGTAGCCGAGGTGCTGGTTGTCCCGCCGGGTGAGGTCGAGGACGTCCGGGTCGGCGAAGCGTGCGGGATCGCGGTCGGCGGCGGCGAGCACCACCAGGACGGGGTCCCCCTCGGCGATCCGCTGCCCGCCCAGCGTCAGCTCCTCGGTGGCGAACCGCCAGGTCGCCAGCTCCACGGGGCCGTCGTACCGCAGCAGTTCCTCGATGCCGGTGGCGAGCAGATCGGTGTCGCCGGCCGCGATCGACTTCTGCAGCAGCTCGCGCTGGGCGGGGTGGCGCAGCAGCTGGTAGGTGCCGTTGCCGATGAGGTTCACGGTCGTCTCGAAGCCGGCGAAGAGCAGGATGAACGCCATCGCGGCGACCTCGTTCTCGGTGAGGTGCTCGCCATGGTCGGAGGCCCGGATCAGCGCGGAGATCAGGTCCTCGTCCGGGTCCGGCCGCTCCCCGAGGACCTCGCGCTTGCGATGGATCAGCTCGGCGAGATAGCCACGCATCTTCTTCACGGAACGAGCGACTCCGCCCCGCGGGCCCCCGCCGTGCCGGATCATCATCCCCGCCCAGTCGCGGAAGTCGTCCTGGTCCTCGCGCGGTACGCCCAGCAGGTCGCAGATCGCGTAGATGGGGAGCGGGAAGGCGAATTCATGGATCAGATCCGCCTCCCCGCGTTCCGCGAACCCGTCGATGAGGCGGTCGGTCAGCTCCTGTACGCGGGGGGCGAAGGCCGCGACCCGGCGCGGGGTGAACGCCTTGGAGACGAGACGGCGCAGCCGGGTGTGATCCGGGGGGTCGATGTTGAGCAGATGCGTCATGAGGTTGGCGCTGCGCTCGCCGGGGATGCCGACCTTGCCCTTGCCGTGTGCCGACTCGCTGTGGTGGACCGGGTTCTTGGAGAGCCGGGCGTCGGCCAGCGCCTGGCGCGCGTCGCCGTAACGGGTCACCAGCCAGGCCTCGACGCCACTGGGGAGCGCGGTCCGGTGCACCGGCGCATGCTCGCGCAGCCAGGCGTACGCGGGGTACGGGTCGGCGGCGAACTCCCAGGTGAACAGCTCGGGCCGGCCGACGGGGCAGCCGGTGGCGGGGGTGACGGGCGCGGGGGCGTCTGGCGTGTCGTGCACATCCCGACCGTAACCCGTGCCCCATACGGCGCATGCCGTCCCGTAGACCCCCGGTTCACCCCGGCGTCACGCCCAGCCCCTCCAGGAACGCCGCGGCCGCCGGCGACGGCCCCAGTCCGCTCCACACCACCCGCTCGGTACGCTCCGGCGCCGGCCGTACGCGCACCACGGCCAGCCCCGGCAGCCCGGAGGCGATGGCCTCGGGAACCATGCCGACGCCCAGCCCCGCCCGCACCAGCTTGGCCTGGAATTCGACGGTGGTCACCTCGAACGCCACCTCCGACGTCAGCCCCGCCGCCCGGAACGCGTCCTCGCGCTGGCGGCGGGCCTGTGACCCCGCCGCGTAGTCGACGAACGACTCCCGCGCCAGCCGCGACAAGGTGGTCCACTCCTGCTCGGCCAGCGGATGCCCCGGCGGCACCACCGCGACCAGTTCGCCGCGGGCCAGCTCCTTCTCCCGTACGCCCGCGATACGGGTGCCGGGCACCAGCCCGACGAAGGCGACGTCCAGCGACCCCTCCCGCACCTTCTCGATGAGCCGGTCGCTGATCTCCATCTGGAGGCTGATCCGCACCTGGGGGTAACGGGCCCGGAAGGCGCCCAGCTCCTGCGCGAGGTCGACGGCCGCGACGGTCGAGATCGCGCCCACCGCCAGCCGCCCGCGCACCTCCCCGGTCGCCGCCTCCACCTCCGCGCGGGCCCGCTCGGCCGCCTGGAGCGCCTGCCGGGCGACGGGCACGAACGCCTCGCCCGCGGCGGTCAGCCGGACGCTGCGGCTGGTCCGGTCGAAGAGCCGCGCGCCCAGCTCCTTCTCCAGCCGGGCGACCTGATGGCTGAGCGCGGACTGGACGACGTGGCAGCGCTCGGCGGCCCGGGTGAAGCCGCCCGTCTCGGCGACGGCGACGACATAGCGCATCTGCTGGAGCTCCATGCCACTCGATAGTAGGCGCCATCCATCGCATTCCGCGATGGATGGAATGAAAACTATGTGTTGGACTCATCGATACCTGAGGGCGGAGGGTAGGTCCTGCCCGCCGCTCCCGTGGCCGCGGGCGGTTTCCGGTACGTCAGGGGGAGGACCCGTCATGAAGCCAGGACCCGCAAGAAATCCGGCATATATAAGGAAGCCGGAGCCCGAGCCGCGCGCGGGGCTGGGGCGCGGCACGCTGCTGCTGATGTCTGTCGCCGCCGGTCTGTCCGTCGCCGGAAACTACTTCGCCCAGCCGCTGCTGGACCTCATCGGCCGCAATCTTCAGCTGTCGTCGTCCACCGCCGCCCTGGTGGTGACCGTCGCCCAGGTCGGCTACGGGCTCGGCCTGCTGCTCCTCGTCCCCCTGGGTGACCTGCTGGAACGGCGCCGGCTCGCGGTCACCCTGTACGCGCTCACCGCCGTCTTCCTCACCGTGACGGCGAGCGCCCCCAACGCCGCCGTCCTGCTGGCGGGCACCGCACTGACCGGCCTTACCTCCGCCGCCGCGCAGGTGATCACCCCGTTCGCCGCAACCCTGGCCGCCCCCGCCGAACGCGGCCGCACCGTCGGCACCGTGATGACCGGCATCCTCCTGGGCATCCTCCTCGCCCGTACTGCCGCCGGACTGCTGGCCGAACTCGGCGGCTGGCGCACCGTCTACTGGGTCAACGCCGCCCTGATGCTCTTGATGGCCGTACTGCTGCGGTTCCGGCTGCCCACCCTGCGCACGCCGTCCGGACTCCGCTATCCCGCCCTGCTCGGCTCGACCCTGGGGCTCTTCGCCCGCGAGCCGGTCCTGCGGTGGCGGGCCGCGCTGGGGGCGCTGGCCTTCGCGGGCTTCTCCGCCCTCTGGACCGCCATGGCCTTCCTGATGTCCGGCCCGGCCTATGGCTGGCAGGAGTCGGCCATCGGACTGCTGGGGCTGGTCGGGGCGGCCGGTTCGCTGTCGGCGTCGATGGCGGGGCGGCTGGCGGACCGCGGGCTGGTGCACCGGGTCACGGGCGCGATGGCCGTTCTGCTCCTGGGATCGTGGGGGCTGCTGGCGGCCGGCGGCGCGGGCGGAGCGTGGTCGCTGGCAGCACTGCTGGCCGGGGTCGTCGTCCTGGACCTGGCCGCGCAGGGACTCCACGTCGCCAACCAGAACGTGGTGTACGGGGTGCGGCCGGAGGCCCGTAACCGCCTCAACTCGGCCTATATGACCAGCTACTTCGCGGGTGGCGCGGTGGGCTCGGCCCTGACGTCGGTGGTCTGGAGCGCCGGCGGCTGGGACGCGGTGTGCGTCCTGGGGGCGGCGCTGGCCGGGGCGCTGGTGATCGTATGGCTGGGCGAACGGATGTGGCGACGCGGGCTGCGCCGGGCGGCCGACGGGGCCGGGGAGACGGCGGCGGGTGAGGCGGTGGCGGGTGGCCGGTGGGGCTCTGTCCGGCGGAGCGTGGCGTCATAGGCTCCGGGTCATGCACAGCACCCTGACGGAGCACGCCCGATGTCTCTACGGAGACGAGTACCGGCCCACGCCGGAGTGCGGGCTCGAACACAGAGAGCACTACTTCGTCGAGGAACTGACGTTCGCCGACGCGGATTCGATCCTTGCCATGCTGCATGAACTCTGCCCGCACTCGGTCGACGGCTTACTGCCGGTCTGGATCCGGAATCTGGCCTATCGGCTGGTGCTCTTGCAGCGGCCGGACGAGCCGGTGCTGGTGCGTGAGGCTGCCGAGAGTCTGTGGATGCACGGCCCGGACTGGGACGACATCGCAGAGGACCTCAGGAAGCGGGCCGACGCGCTGGAAGCCGGCTGATCAAGGCCTGAGCCAAAGGCGTATCGACGCGCCGGTGGCGGCGTGAACCTAGCGGCGGGTGAGCCGATGGCAGCGCCGTGAACCTAGCGGCGGCGGGTGGGCCAGTGGCCGGTGAGCCGGTGGTGGGGGCGCCCTCCGTCACTCCGTCGGCCGGCCCGTGACCGAGGCGGCCCGATCGCCCCGCTGCGCCCCGGATCCGGAGCGCGTCGAGGGCACCCGCCCCGGGGCCTCCACGGCGACCTCCGCCCAGACGGTGTGCCCCTTCCCCGCCCGCAGCCACCCCCAACGCTTCGCCAGCGCGTCAACGATCACCAGCCCGCGCCCGCCCTCGTCGCCATCCGGCTCGCCCTCCCGCACGCCGCCGCCGTCGCCCGGCCCTTCATCCGTCACTCTGACCCCGGCCGCCCGCCCGTCGCCGGATCGCGTCAGCTCCACCCCAACGAACCGGCTGCCGGTGTGCTCCAGCGCATTGGCCACCAACTCCCCCTACAACTGCCTCCAGTTCTTCCATCGCGTCGGACGGCAACCCCCACACCCCCGCCACCTCCCGCACGAACCGGCGGGCTACGGCCCCGGAAGCGAGATCGTCGCCGGGGACGGACAGCACACAGGGCGCATCCGCACCACCGCCCTCGCCCCTCCCTCCTTCGTCCTCCTCGGGCGCGAGGCGAACCCACCGACTCTCCGCGATCAGCAACGCATCATCCAGCGCATTCGCCAGCTGAGCCGCCAGCAGCCCGAGCCCCGACCGCACCCCCGACCCGGCCTCCGCCAGGACGCCCCGGGCATGCCCCAACAGCCGCCCCGCGAGTCCGAGTTGCGTGGCCTCGATCCGATCGGCCATCCGCGACACCGGTCCGGTCCCATCCGTCGAGACGTACGAGGGCCGACCGTCCCCATGGATCCTCGGCAACAGCCGCATCCCCGGCTCATCCCTGTTCACCGCGCCACCTCCAGCCCCCGCAGACACCGCGCCCGCCGCCACTCCTCACGGGTGAGGAGATAGGGACGGACCAAGGGGGTCGCTTGGCCATTGAGGGGGACGTCGTGGGCGTACGGGCCGGGGCGGCGACCGGGCGGTTTGATCCTGGCGCGCGACGAGAGTGCCCCGTGGGCCACGCGCGTCGAACGGGGCGGATGCGCCGAGGGTTTGGCGCGGTGCCGACCAGGGGGCGCGACGAAGACACGGAGGCGGGCGAGGGTACGGCTGAAGAGGCTGGTCATGCTCTCAACTCCCTTTTTCACATAGGGATTCACTGAATGCGCACGGTGCGTGTGCGCCGGTGGCCTGCCTCCCTGGGCGCGGACACACCCACCCCAGGGCGGGCGGGCATGCTCGCGCGGTGCGCTTCCGGCGGTTGCGGTGTGTTGCTTGCGCGTCACTCGAAGCTAACGACCAAGCAGGCAAAGCGCCACTATTTTGGTGACACTTGCCACCATCGGGTTGGACTGGCGACGAGCAGCCACGGCACACTGACCCCGTTCCGACCCAGGGAGGACGGCATGGCGACGCGAAGCACCCCCACCGAGCGCCAGAAACGCTTGGGATCCGAGCTGCGCAAGCTCAGGACGGCGGCAGACGTCAGCACTGAGTACGCAGCGAGCCTGCTAGGCCTGGACCGGACGAAGATCTCCAACATGGAGTCCGGGATCCGTGTCATCACTCCCGAACGGGTACGAACCTTGGCCTGCAACTACAAATGCGCGGACGAAACTTACGTTGATGCCCTGGCCGCGATGGCGGCCAAGCAGGAACGCGGCTGGTGGGAGCAGTACCGGGGAACTCTCCCGCCGGGAATGCTCGACATCGCCGAACTGGAGTGGCATGCCGCGCGGCTGCTGACCATTCAGACCGTTCACCTGCCGGGCTTGCTCCAGACCGAGAACTACGCGCGAGCAGTGTTCAGCACCGGACTTCCCCCGATGTCCCGACTGGAGGTCGAACTACGCGTGAACCACCGCCTGGAGCGACAGCAGGTGATCGGTGAGGAGATCAGCCACTCCTACGTGAGTTATGTGCACGAGGCTGCCCTGCGCATGCAGTTCGGCGGCCGCAAGGTCACCAAGGCCCAGCTTGATCACCTCTGCGCTCAATCGGAACGCGAGCACATCACAGTGCGCATCATCCCCGTCGACTGCGGAGCGTTTCCTGGTGCGGGTCACGCTCTCCTCTACGCAGAAGGTGTCGTTCCTCAACTCGATACCGTGCAACTGGACTCTGCCCATGGTCCGGAGTTCAGCCACGCAGAGGCTCAACTCACCAAATATCGAGCACACCTTGACTGGATGGAGGGTGCCACCCTGTCCCCTGAGGCATCCCGGGACCTCATCCACGCCATCGCTCATCAGCTCTAGGAGACCGAATGCCCGACATCACCTGGGAAGCCCCCTTCTGCGCAGAGGGCAACAACTGCTTCCGCATCGGCACCGACATCGAAGGCAACGCCTACATAGCCCTCAACGGCCAAGAGGACCAGCCCCTCACCGACTCCGTCGAAGCCCTCCGCAGCCTCATCCGGGACATAAAAGCCGGCAAGGCAGACCACCTGCTCTAACCCGCAGCCAGCCAGCTCATCAAGGAGAAACCGTGACCGCGAAGACCTCCCTGGACGATGCCGCCTGGTTCAAGAGCAGCTACATCTGCGGCGAAGGCAACTCATGCGTCGAGGTCGCAGACCTCCGCGGCCAAGTCGCCATCCGCGACTCCAAGAAGCCGGCCGGCCGGGTGCTTGCCTTCCGCGCAACGGCATTCGCGGCGTTCATCGACGGCGTGCGCAACGCCGACTGAATCGCCGTGGTGCGCGACGCGTAGGCAGGCAAGGCCGGCAAGGCAGACCACCTGCCCCGCCCCTCGCGCCCAGGCCGGGGTGACCCTCGACCGCCCCGGCCTACCGCCGCTCGGCCGCTATCACCGCATCCCGGTAGGCCCGCGCCGCAGCCCGCAGGGCCGCCTCCGGGTCCGTGCCGTCGCGCTCGGCCCGTACGGCCAGGGCGAGGAGCTCGTAGCCGACGCCCTCGCCCGTCGGCAGTGGGACGTCCAGGCCCGCCGTCCGCACCCGCGAGCCGAGCTTGGCCGCCAGGGCCAGGCCCGGCTGGCCCAGCGGGACGCCCTCCGTCACGGACTCCCGCTGCTTCTCCTCCGCCTTCGTGCGCATCCAGTGCGCCCTGACGTCCTCGGGGGTCTCGGCGGATTCGTCCCCGAAGACATGCGGGTGGCGGTGGAGGAGCTTTTCGACGATCGTGCCCGCGACGTCGTCGATGGAGAACGGTTCCTCGGGGTCGTCCTGCGCGATGCGGGCATGGAAGACGACCTGGAGGAGGACGTCGCCCAGCTCCTCGCGCAGCTCCTCGCGGTCGCCCGCCTCGATCGCCTCGACCATTTCGTACGCCTCCTCCAGGCCGTACTTGGCGAGGTCCTCGTGCGTACGGATGCTGCTCCACGGGCACTCGGCGCGGATCCGGTCCATCACCTGGACGAGGTCGAGCAGCCGGGCGCCGGGCAGGTCGTACGAGCCGGGCAGCAGCTCCAGGTCCGGCATCGACTCGCGGCCGGAGCCGGCCAGCCGGGCCAGCCCGTCGGTGAGCGCGCTCTCACCGACGGCGGAGGTCAGGACGACGGCCGTACGGGAGCCGTCCCGGCAGAAATCGACCAGCTCGCGGGCGGTGGGGGCGGCGGCCTCCACCGCGATGCCCGCCTCGCTCAGATACGGCAGCTGCGGGTGCTCCGCGTCGGCGCACAGCACCCGGTCGGCGGCGCGCAGGACCTGCCAGGCGGGCCAGGACAGCAGTCCGGGGGCGACCCGATGGCTGGTGGTGAGCAGGATCAGGCGTCCGGTGCCGCCGCCCTCGGGGCGGGCGTCGGCGCCGGTGTCGGCAGCAGAGGCGTCAGCGTTCACGCATCGAACGTAACGCACCGCACCGACAACGCCCGGCGCCGGTCTTGCAGGCCCCGGCTCAGGCCTGCTGTTTCGCGGGCCCGCCGGTGATCCACGGCTCCTTGGTCTCCCCCAGGATGACCTGCTTGTCGTCCCACTTGCCGAAGCGCGGATTGACGTCGATCCCCATCGACCGCGAGGTACTGGACAGCGCCTTGGCGAGCTGCTGCTGACCCTGCGGCTGAGCGCGGTCCGCGCCGAGGTGCTTGGCCAGGCCGTCCAGCAGCAGCTGGTTGCGCACCATGGCGTCGATCTCGTCGGGGGCGATGCCCTGCTGGAGCCACATCGCCTTCAGCCGCTCGGTGCCGCCGGCCCGCCGCTCCGCCGTCGACCGCCACTTCTGGATGTCGTCGCGGGTGACCGTGACCCCGGCGTCCGAGGCGCTGCGCGCCAGCACCTCGTCGAAGATCATGCCGTTGAGGGTGGCCAGGCTCAGCCGGCCGGTGTTCATGACCAGCTGGGCGCCCTGCGGAGACTTGCCCTGCGCCTCGCGCACATCCTTCACCTTCGCCTGCAGCTGCGCGACGGTGATCCGCTTCCCGTCCACGACGGCCGCGGCACCGGGATGCGCACCGCTGCCACAGGCGGCCAGTAGGGGAGCCGCGGCCAGCAGGGCGGCGGTGGCGGATACGGAGAGCGCTGTCCTACGGCGGAACACTTGGCCTCCCGGCAGATCGTGCGACGGAGTCTCGACCTTGCGTGATCGAGATCGATGCTAAGGAGTCGACGTGGCCCAGGCCACTGCTTCGGCCAACGATCTACCGGGGGGACGGTTTCCCGTATGCGTGGGGCCGGGGCCGGCTGGGGGCGCCGCGTGTCGGCCCGCGCTCCCGCGGCTCCCCCGCTTCTCGGCGGCCCGGGCTACAGGTTGTCGCCCCAGCCGCTCTGGATCATGGTTTGGAACGCCCACTCCCCTTGCCGCCGCACCAGGATGTCGGCATAGCGCAGGCGCTGAGTCCGCCCCTCCGCCGTCATGGACGAGTCCGTGAAGACCACGGCCATGGCGGGCGAGAGGAAGACGGGCGTCCGCGTGGACGCGAACGTGATGTCCTCGCTGCCTTCGCCCATCACCTGCGTCATCGTCGCGAGGAACCGTTCGCGGTCCCACTGCGCCGAACGACCGTCGCCGGCCGCGTCGTCGCTCACGAGGTTGAGCGGGAACACCGCCATATCGGCCATGCGCTCAACGTTGCGCCGCGCGCTGTGTGCGTCGTACTCCGCGAACCAGCGGTCCAGGCTCTCGCGGTCCTCGTCGGTCGGGATGTATCCGGTGTCGGGCAGAAGGGTCACGCGGGCTCCTCACGGTCATCGAGCACAGACTCATCAAGTTTGACTACTGCGCGATGCGGGCGAAGGTATAGCCCGGAGAGTTATTGGTCAAACTTGAATAGATGAGGGCGGCGGGGGTGCGGTGGGGGCCTCAGCCCTGCATCTGCCCCAGCCACTGCAGCGTTCGCCGCAGCTCCACCGGAAGCGCGTGGTGCGGGCCGTGCAGGCGCTCCGCGTCGTAGAGGAGTCTGGCGAGGCAGTCCTGGGCGGCGCCGCGTTCGCCCTGGGCCAGGAGCAAGTGGCCTATGGAGCGGCGGATTTCGAGGGGGCGGGCGGGGTCGTCGGGGTAGCGCTCGAAGTACGGGAGGAGGGCGCGGTATTCCTCCAGGGCCTGGGTCACCTCGCCGAGTTGCTCCAGGCACTGGGCGGCCTCGTAGTGGAACTGGAGGGCCTGACGGGTGGCCGCCGGGCCCGTTTCCTTTCCGAACTCCTCGGCCAGGAGCCGGAGTTCGGGCAGGGCGCGGCGGTACTGGCCGTCGTCCATGAGGGTGGCGGCGTACTGCTTGCGCAGGGTGCGGACCACCGGGGAGTTCTGGCCGTGCCGGGCGGCGGCGGCCGGGAGGATGCCGCCGAGGATGTCCACGGCGCGGGTGATCCGGCCCTGGTCGAGGAGGCTTTTGACCTCGTCGACGGCGGCCGCGACGTCGGGCCCCGGGGAGGACGGCCCGGTGGAACGGGGCGGGGCGGGCGGCGCGGTGCGGGAGGCGAGGGAGGAGCGGGGGTCGAAGGAGGAACGAGGGTCGGGGGCCGCCGGGGTGCTCCCGGCCGCGGCGCGGGCGAGCGCGGGGTCCGGGGCGGAGGGGGCGGACAGGGCCGCGGCCGCAGGGGCGGGGGCGGCTGCCGGGGACGTGGCGCGGATGGGCCAGGGGGCGAGCGGCTGACGGAAGGGGCGGGTGGGGTCCATCGGGGCGAGCGGGGTGGGCGGGTGCTGGGCCGCGTGGGCGCCGGATTCGGAGGCCGGGAGGAGGGGGGCCAGCGCCCGGTAGACCTCCTGGGCGTCGGCGGGGCGGGCCGCCGGGTCCTTGCGCAGCAGGCGCAGGACCAGCGCTTCCAGGGCTTCCGGGACGTCGGGGCGCAGGCGGCGTACCGGGACCGGGTCCTCGTACAGATGGCGGTGCAGGACGCCGAGCGCGGTCGATCCGGCGAACGGGACCTGGCCGCTGAGGAGTTCGTGCAGCAGGACTCCGAGGGCGTAGAGGTCGGTGTGCGGGCCGACGGTGCCGCCCATGGCCTGTTCGGGAGCCATATAGGCGGGGCTGCCGATGGGGGACCCGGTGTGGGTGAGGCGGGTGGTGTCCGTGTCGAGGGCGGAGGCGATACCGAGGTCGAGGACGAGGAGGGTGCCGTCCGGGCGGACCATGACGTTGCGGGGCTTGAGGTCGCGGTGGACGATCGGCACCGCGTGGACGGCTGCCAGTACGGCGCAGAGCTGGGCGGCGGCGCTGGCCGCCCACTGCCACGGGTAGGGGTCGTGTTCGGCGAGGTGGTCGGAGAGGTCGGCGCCCTCGACGTACTGCATCACCAGGAAGAGGTCCTCGCCGTCGCTGCCGGCGTCGTGGACCGTGACCAGTCCGGGATGGTCGACCTGCGCCGTGACCCGGCACTCGCGCACGAAGCGGCGACGCATCTCCTCGCCGTCGGGGGTGCCCGCCAACCGGTCCGGGCGCAGCAGTTTGACGCCGACACGGCGGTCCAGGCGGCGGTCGTAGCCGATCCAGACCTGGCCCATGCCGCCCTGGCCGAGCAGCGCGGAGAGCTCGTAGCGTCCGGCGATGACGCGGCCGTTCATCAGGTCTCCTTCGTGGATACCCCCGGCTTTGGCCGGGGGTGGAAACGAGGCTCCTGCGGAGCAGGGCAGAGGTAGCCGGATCGCCTCCAGGGCGATCCGGTGTCCACCCCATCACCGGGGTAAGGCAGCCCACGACGATCAAGGGCGCTCAACTGTCAGTCCTCCCAGGTAGGTTCGGGCCATGACGACACCGGCGCAGACGGCGGAGGGTAGTGGGCACGCCCGTTACACCTTCCGACTGCGCCTGTCGTCTACGGCCCGTGTCGCGCTCGAAGCCGAGTGGGACCGGTGCCGCTGGGTGTGGAATGAGTGCGTGGCCAAGTCGAAGGCCGTGCACCTGCACAACAAGGCGAACCCGGACACCAAGCTGACGTGTGGTCCGGTGCAGCTCGCGAAGATGCTGACCGAGACCCGCGCCGTGACGCCGTGGATGCGCGAGGGCGCGAACGTTCCTCAGCAGCAGATCATCCGCGACTTCGGCAAATCGCGTGCGAAGGCCCTGAAGGACGTCAAGGCGCGATTGCCGATGCGGCAGCGGGCGGGGATGCCCCGGTACAAGAAGAAGCGCGAGGCGCTGCCGACGCTGGAGTACACCCGGCGTGGCTTCCGCCTCAAGGACGGGCGTCTGCACCTCGCCGGCGGAATCGTACTGCGGGTGGTGTGGTCGCGAGAGCTGCCCAAGGAACCATCCAGCGTCCGCGTGTACCGGGACAGCCTTGGACATTGGTACGCGTCGTTTGTAGTCGCCACGACTACCGAACGATTTCCCGAAACCGGCGCCGTGATCGGCATCGACTGGGGCGTGAAGGAGACCGCCACCACCACCAGCGACGACCACGACCTTCCCCACCCGCAACACGGCCGCACGGCCGCGCAGAAACTCGCCCGCTATCAGGCCATGATGGCCCGGCGTCGACCGGCCAAGGGACAGGCCGGATCGAAGGGCTACCGCGAGGCGAAGCGGCAGACCGCGAAGATCCACAAGAAGGCGGCCCGACAGTGTGAGGACACCAGCCGCAAGTGGGCCAAGCGCGTGGTCCGTGACCATGACGCCCTTGCGGTGGAGGACTTCCGGCCGAAGTTCCTCGCCAAGACCACCATGGCCAGGAAGGCCGCCGACGCTGCCATCTCGGCGACGAAGCAGGCCCTGGTCGAGATGGGCCGCAAGCACGGCCGTGCCGTGCACTTGGTCCACCCCGCGCACACCACCATGGACTGTGCGCAGTGCGGAGCGAGAACCAAGCACGCACTACCTCTTTCCGAAAGGACGTATGCCTGCACCGTGTGCGGAGCCGTATCCCCACGGGATAAGAACTCCGCCCGCGTGATGCTGGTCCGGGCTGGTCTGCAACCCGGCTGGTGCTGATCGTGTAAGACCTGCGCGCCCGCCGGGCCGCAGGCAACGTGAGCCAGGAATCCCCCTCGTTCACGAGGGGGAGGAGTCAACGTTGGTCCTCCTGGCGGAGGTAGTCGCTGAGTTCGTCGAGTTCGGCGCGGACCTGGTTGATGCGCCGGGGCTGCGGGCGGTCCTGGGACGGGCCGGCCGGCGGCACGGGTGCGCCGTACGGGTTCGGGTTCGGGGCCTGGCGGGGGGCCTGGTACGGGTTCGGGTACGGGTGCGCGCCGTTGGCGTAGGGGCCTGGCTCCGGAGCGGGCGGGCGCTGCGGGGCGTAGGGATGGGGGCTCGGCGCGGGTGGGGAGAAGGCGGCCGCGGCCGGGCCGTAGCCGGGCCTCGGGACCGCGCGGATGTCGACGACGAGGTAGTACGCGATCGCGCCGGCTATCTGGAGCAGGAGCAGCGCCACCCCGATGTTCGGGCGCCAGTCCGTCTCGGGAAAGGAGACGATCAGCACGCAGGCGCCGATCATCGCGAGCAGGTCGGCGCCGAACAGCCACCAGCCCAGCGGCCGCCGCTGCACGATCGCGGCCCGCAGCATCGCCACCCAGGCCAGCAGGCCCAGGCTGCCTACCGCGACGGCCACGAAGACCACGCGCAGCAGAACCACCACCCCCGTCGTCGGGGGACGGTACGGCGGGGGTGCCGGGGCGGGGCCGTGCATTGCTGCTCCTGATGGGTCACGGGGACCACGGGTGGACCACGAGGGGTCACGGGTGGCTGGTCGGTCGCATGGGTGGTGCTCGCGGTGACGCGTAGGGATCTGCGAGCGTATATATGACGGCGCCACCGCGTCCGCAGTTGTACGGAATGCGGCGGGCGATCTCCCGTCCCCGTGCAACCGCCAGGGCGGCGGCGGTGTTCCTTCGAGGGAAGCATCGCCCCGCTTCGCCCCTGTCGACCCCGCCCCAACTACCCCGCCCCGCCCGTCAGTCCGGTGCCACCGTTCCGTCCGTGAAGCCGTCGTACATCCCCTGCACCAGTTGTTCGCCGAGCCGGGAGGCAAGGCGCAGGGCCTCCTCGAAGGCGGCCAGATCGCGGAAGCGCGCGCCGTAGCGCCGTTGTTCGGCGAGGGGGAGGCGGGGCAGCTGGAGGCGGCGGACGTCGAGCCGGGTGGCCGTGGAGGCGTAGCTGCTGGCCTGGCGGTTGTTGGCGGTGCCCCGGAGGAAACCGCCGAGGAACCAGGGGTCGAGGGCGGCCGGGTCGGGCCGCAGCAGGGTGAGGTTGCGGCCGAGGGCGGCGCCGGCGGTGGCGGCGTCGACGACCCGGGCGATGGAGCCGCCGCCGAGGACGGGTACGACCACATCGCCCTCCTGGACGAGGACCGGTTCCTCCAGGGGGCCGGCGGGTGCGGCTTCGGGGAGGGTGCCGGAGGGTTCGGTGGCGGCGATGACGTCGTGGTCGGTGAGGACCGCGAGCGGTGCGCCGGGGGCCGCGGTGCCGGCGCCCCCGGCGCGCAGCGTGAGGGCGCCGGAGCGGGCGAGTTCGCCGACGGTGGTCAGCGGCCAGCGGGCCGGGACCGTTTCCTCGGCGGTGTCCTGGGGTGCGGAGCGGGGGGTGAGCGCGGTGGTGCGGGCGAGGGTGTCGGTCAGCCGGTCGCGGACCTGGGCCAGTTCGGCGGGGCCGCCGGCCGCCGCGGGCGGCGGAAGGTGGCGGGCCGGGGCGAGGTCGACGTCGTCGCCCAGGAGGTCGATGGCGGCCAGCGAGCGCCGCACGCCGGGGATTTCCTCGACGCCGCCGTCGCGGTCGAAGGACTGCCAGGCCTCGACGGCGGTGGCGCGGACGGCCGCCCAGTCGAGCTTGTCGCGGCCGCCGGAGGCGCCGGGGGCCAGGCCCGCGGTGTCGACGACGAGGAGGTGCGGGGAGGGCTGTGCGCCGCCGTCGGGCTTGCGCAGCGCCCACAGGTGGAGGGGGATGCCGTTGGGCGGGGCGGCACCGGCGGGCAGCGCGATGACGGCGCGCAGGGCGCCGCGGCGCAGCAGATCGGCGCGGATGCGGCGGCCGGAGCGGCGGGAGGCGGCGGCGGGCGGCATGAGGAGGACGGCGGTGCCGCCGGGGCGCAGCCGGGCCAGTGCGTGCTGGACCCAGGCGAGTTCGGATTCGGTGCGGGCCGGGAAGCCGTACTCCCAGCGGGGGTCGTAGGCCAGTTCGTCATGGCCCCAGTTGCGTTCGTTGAACGGCGGGTGGACCAGGACGGCGTCGACGGCCAGCTCCGGGAAGGCGTCGGCGCGCAGGGTGTCGGCGGCCCGCACCCGGACCCGGGCGTCGGGGACGCCGAGGGCGAGGCGGAGCGCGGTGAGCGCGGCGAGGTCGGGGTCGGCCTCCTGGCCGTGGAGGGCGAGGGGGGCCGCGTCCGGCTGTGCGGCGGCCCGTTCCTGGGCGGCGGTCAGCAGGCCGCCGGCGCCGCAGGCCGGGTCGAGTACGGAGCCCGACGGGCCCGCGAGGGCGGCCAGTTCGGCCATCAGGGCGGCCGGTCCCGGTGGCGTGAGGGTGTACTGGCGCGGGTTGGCGTCCAGGTGGCGGCCGAGCAGGAACGCGTACGCCTCGGGGGCGCCGTCCAGGGCCGCGAGGTCGGCGGTGGCGCGGACCAGGGCGGCGGAGGGCGCGAGCGCCTCCCTGGTCAGCCCCTGTACGGGGTGGCCGTCGCCGAGCCGGGCGGCGAGGACGGACTCGAGCATCACGGGCAGCACGCCGGTCAGATCGGCGTCGTCGGAGGCGCCGCGCAGCTGTTTCCAGGCCGCGGGCCGGTCGCGGACGAGGAGCAGTACGGCGCCGGCCTGGCGCAGCGCGGCCGCGGCGCCGGCCGGATGTCCGACGAGCTGCTGCCAGACCCGTTCACGCAGCGGCACCTCGGCGAGCTTGCCCTGATCGCGCAGCCACTGCTCGATGTCGCGGAGGGCGAAGGCGGGGCTGGTCTCGGTGCCGCCGACCGGCTTGGGGAAGTCGGCATGACGGCGGCGCCAGTTGCTGACGGCGGCCCGGCCGACTCCGGCGAGCCGCGCGATGCCGGCGGCGGTCACCTCGGTGGGGCGGTCCGTGGCGCCGACGGCCAGGCCCTCACCTGCGGCGATGTCATCCGTCGCGTTCTGCGTTGGTGCGATGTCCGGCACCTGGCTGGCTCCCGTCCCGATGCGTGACCACTGTGTCAGCAGCATACCCATGACCTCCTGACCCACCCCTTCACATCGTGAATAACTAAATACCGTGTACTCGTGTTGACTCGATTCACAGCCTCTGTTGTTATTGACCCAGCACTTCAGCGGACTCGATTCAGCGCCCGGAAGGGGCCACTCCCGCATGTCTCAGCAGATGCACTACCAGCCAGCTCCGCAGGCTCCGGCCCCTCAGACGGCCCGCAACGGCCTCGGCGTCGCCGCTCTGATCCTCGGCATCATCGGCGCGCTCAGCGGCATCCCGATGTTCCTGTTCTGGCTCGCCGGGCCGCTCGGCATCCTGTCCCTGATCTTCGGCATCGTGGGCATGGGCCGCGCCAAGAAGGGCCAGGCCACCAACAAGGGCGTGGCGATCACCGGCACGATCCTGGGCGCCCTCTCGATCATCCTGGCGATCGTCGGCGTCATCGTCTCCGTGCTGGTGGTCAAGGGGGCGGTCGACGAGGCCAAGAAACAGATCGACAAGGAGACCGGCAGCAGCTCCTCCATCGAGGACCTCTCCCCCGGCGCCACGGCGAAGTACAACAACGGTCTCCAGGTCACCGTCTCGAAGACGAGCCCGTACACGATCAACCCGAGCACCGTCATCACGCACACGGACGGCGACAAGGCGTACAAGGTCACCGTCACGATCAAGAACACCGGCAAGGCGGCCATCAAGGACCCCGCCATGCTGATCAAGGCGGAGGCCGACGGCAAGAAGACCGAGGAGTTCGCCGACGACAAGGTCGGCATCCTGCATCACGACTGGGAGACGAAGCTCGACCCCGGTGAGTCCGACACCGCGGAGGTCGTGTTCGACGCGCCGCCGGCCGCCAAGGAGCTCAGCGTCGAGATCACGCCGGACATCATGCTCGACCCGGCGAACTGGAAGCTGGCCCTCTGACCTCCTTCCCCCTGCACAAGCCGTCGGCCCGGAACCGCACCCACGCGGTCCCGGGCCGACGGCCGTATGTACGCTGCCGGACCTGCTACTTCGCCGAGAAGCGGGCCGGCGCCTGGGTAGGGCTCCCGCCGCCCGGCAGCCGCTCCTGGGGGCAGGAGTTCAGCACCCGCACCATCGCGTCCTTCTCCGCCCCCGTCACCCACAGCCCGTACTTCTTCTTCACCGCCACCTGGTGGGCGACATAGGTGCAGCGGTACGGACGGTAGGCGGGCAGCCAGGTGGCCGCGTCCCCGTCGCTCTTGCGCCGGTTCGCCGAGGCGTCGACCGCGATCAGATTCAGGGGATCGTTGGCCAGCGCGATCCGCTTACGGGCCGGCCACCGCCCCGCGCCCTTCTGCCAGGCGTCCGACAGCGCGACCACATGGTCGATGTCGACCTTGCTGCGGCCGCGCGTATAGCGAATCGCCTCTCCGGTGTACGGGTCCCTGGCCAGCGTTCCCGAGACGACGACGCAGTCGCCGCCGCGGAAGACGGTGGCCCGCAGATCGCGCCGGAGGATGTCGTCCCGGGTGTCGCAGCCGTTGCCGTCGGTGTCGGCCCAGGCGGAGCCGAAGCGGCTGCGGGCGTAACCGGTCTTCGGGGCGCGGCCCTTGACGTCCAGTGCGGCCACCGCCCGCAGCGCGCTGCCCGCCGTGGCCGGGCTCGCCGTGGTGTCCGTATCCCGCCCGTCCCGTGTTTTGTCCGGGGTGCAGCCGGTGAGGGTCAGCAGGGCGGCCAGTGCGGTGGCGGTGGCGGCGAGGGGGAACAGGGCGGGAGACGGCAGGGCGCGGCGGGCGGGAGACGGCAGCGCGCGGCGGGTGGTGGGTATCACGGCGGTCCAATCCGGGGGTGGCGTCGGGGGCGGGCGCCCGGGACGGTCCGGTCCGCCGTTTCGAGTATCTTTTCGGAAATCGAGAGTGAGGACCCCCATGGACACGGCCGCAGCAACGGCCGCGGGCGACAGCGGGCCCCCGCCCGGGACCGCCGGCACCGGCCCCGCCACCGCCACCGCCACCGCGACCGAGACCGCCGAGGCACCGCCCGCCGCCCCCGGCCGCCTGCGACGCGCCACGCACCGGCTGCGCGAGAGGAGCGCCCCGCTGCGCGCGCCCCGCCTCGACCCTTACTGGACGGCCGCGTTCTTCTTCGTCGCGTTCGCCACGCTGTCCGTCTGCCGCTTCCGCACGATGGGCAACTCGTCCTGGGACCTGGGCATCTTCGAGCAGGCCATACGGGGCTACGCCCACCTCGGTGCGCCGATCGTCGACCTCAAGGGCCCCGGCACCAACATCCTCGGCGACCACTTCAGCCCCGTCCTGATCGTGCTCGCCCCGCTCTACCGCCTCTTCCCCTCACCGCTCACCCTGCTCCTTGCGCAGGCGGCGCTGTTCGCGCTGTCCGCCATACCGGTCACCCGCGCCGCCGGCCGCCACCTGGGGCGCCTCCCGGGACTGGCCATCGGCATCGCGTACGGCGCGTCCTGGGGCATACAGAAGGCCGTCGACTTCGACTTCCACGAAATAGCCTTCGCGCTGCCGCTGATCGCCTTCGCCCTGGAAGCGGTGCTGCGCGAGCGCTGGACCGCGGCGGTGTGCTGGGCCGCGCCGCTGGTTCTGGTCAAGGAGGACCTGGGCGTCACCGCCGCCGCCATCGGCGCGCTCGTCCTGATCCGGACGCGGCGGGCGGCGCCGCTGCCCATCGCCCTGGTCGTCTTCGGGCTCACCGCCACCGCCCTCACCCTCGGCGTCATCATCCCCGGCTTCAACACCTCCGGCTCGTACGACTACTGGAGCAAGCTCGGCGCCGGCGGCGGAGCGGACCCCACCATCCCGCTCGACACCGCCGTCCGCACCACGCTGTGGGTGCTGCTGCCCACCACCGGGCTGCTGGCCCTGCGCTCCCCCGTCCTGCTGGTGGCGCTGCCGACCCTGGGCTGGCGGTTCCTCTCCCACGAGCCGCACTACTGGAGCATCGACTGGCACTACAACGCCGTTCTGATGCCGGTGGCCCTTCTCGCCCTCGTCGACGCCCTGCCGCGCGCCCGCATCTCCGCCCGCCCCTGGCTGCGTGCCTACGCCCATCACCTGCCGGCCGCCGTACTGGCCACCGCGCTCGCGCTGAGCACCACGCTTCCGCTGTCCCGGCTCACCGAGGCCGCCACCTACCGCATACCGCCGGATGTCACCGCCGCCGAGCGGTTGTTGGAACGGATACCCGACGGCGCGACCGTGGAGTGCGACATCCGCCCGCTGTCCCGCCTCACCGACCGCACCCGGGTCTTCTGGACCGGCGACACCCGCGGCCTGTCCCCCGACTACATAGCCGTCCAGCGGCCCGCCGACCGCACCCCGCGCCAGGCGCTCGCCGACGCGGCCGCCCGCCACCCGAAATCGACGTACGTCATCCTCGGCGGCGGCGGGAACCTCCTCGTATTCCAGCGGACGTCGACGCGCTGACGCACCCGCGGCCAGGGGCCGGATCGCCCGGAAGGGTGGCGGGATCATCCGAAAGTGTGAGCGGGATACCGCCCGTCTCCATAGTGGCGCTATGGTCGCATTATGGCCTCGACGACGATTCAAGTCAGTACGGAAACCCGCGACCACCTCGCCCAGCTCGCCAAGGAACGCGGCATGACCCTGGGCCAGCTCGTCCAGGACCTCGCCGCCGCACAGCCCACCGCCGAGCAGCGCGCCGAGCGCCTGGAAGCCGCCCGCAACCATGTCCGGGACGTCATCGGCCTGGACATCAGCAACGAAGAGTTCGAGCAGGCACCCGACATCCTGGGCAATATCTACCGCATGGCCGCAGAGAAGATCCGCACCGACCGAAGCAACGCCGCGTGATCATCCTCGACACTTCCGCGGCCGCATCCCTCGCTGCCGGGCACAAGACGCTCAACGTCCTCGCGGCCAACATGACAGACACCGGCGACCAACTCGTGCTCCCTGCGCTCGTCCTCATGCAGGCGGAAGCGGACGAAGCCGGGACCTCCCGGCGGCTCCTCGGATTCCCCTGTGTGACCGTTGACGCCCTCGACACAGTTGACGCCGTATCCGTCGGCACCATGGTCCGTGACGGCTACGGCGGCCCGGACACCTGTCACGCCCTGTACTGCGCCCTGCCGCACACCGGCGCCCCTGGCATGTCGATCATCCTGACCGACGACGAGTCCCGGTACCCGCCCGGGACCGTCGTCATCGGCATCGACTCGCCCGGCATGCTCGGCTTCTGAGGCGGACCGGAACGACCGTCGCCTGTCAGGTCACGACCCCACAACCGTCGTCAAGAACTCCCCCACCCACGCCAGCAGCTCCCGCCCCACCAGCGGCTTCCCGCCGATCCTGCCCGTCGTGGGGCGCGGCACCAGCACCTGCTTGGTGGCCGGCTTGAGGACCGTACGCGGGTACAGCCGCTTCAGGCGCAGCTCCTGCGACTCCCGCAACTCCACCGGTCCGAAGCGGACGTTGGAGCCCTGGAGCGTGATGTCCGAGACTCCGCAGGCGCGGGCCAGCATGCGCAGACCGGCGACCAGGAGGAGGTTCTCGACGGGCTCGGGGAGCTTGCCGTAGCGGTCGGTCAGCTCCTCGCGGACCGCGGCGATGTCCTCCTCGGAGGTGGCGGAGGCGATGGCGCGGTAGGCCGCCAGGCGCAGCCGCTCGCCCGGCGCGTAGTCGTGCGGGACATGCGCGTCCACCGGGAGTTCGATCTTGACCTCCAGCGGCGGCTCCTCCTCCACCCCGCCCTCCAGGGAGGCGCGGTAGTCGGCGACCGCCTCGCCCACCATCCGTACGTAGAGGTCGAAGCCGACGCCCGCGATATGGCCGGACTGTTCGCCGCCGAGGAGGTTTCCGGCGCCGCGGATCTCCAGGTCCTTCATGGCGACGTACATGCCCGCGCCCATCTCGGTGTGCTGGGCGATGGTCGCCAGCCGCTCGTGCGCGGTCTCCGTGAGCGGCTTCTCCGGCGGGTACAGGAAGTAGGCGTAACCGCGGTCGCGGCCCCGGCCGACGCGGCCGCGCAGCTGGTGGAGCTGGGAGAGGCCGAAGTTGTCGCCGCGCTCGACGATGAGGGTGTTGGCGTTGGAGATGTCGATGCCCGATTCGACGATCGTCGTCGAGACCAGGACGTCGAACTTCTTCTCCCAGAAGTCGACGACGACCTGCTCCAGCTGCGACTCGCCCATCTGCCCGTGCGCGGTCTGGATACGGGCCTCGGGGACGATCTCGCGGAGCCGGGCGGCGGCCCGGTCGATCGATTCCACGCGGTTGTGGATGTAGAAGACCTGGCCCTCGCGCAGGAGTTCACGGCGGATGGCGGCGCCGATCTGCTTCTGCTCGTAGGGGCCGACGAAGGTCAGGACGGGGTGGCGCTCCTCCGGCGGGGTGGTGATCGTGGACATCTCGCGGATGCCGGTGACCGCCATTTCGAGCGTGCGGGGGATGGGCGTCGCGGACATGGTCAGCACGTCGACGTTGGCGCGGAGCTTCTTCAGCTGCTCCTTGTGCTCGACGCCGAACCGCTGCTCCTCGTCGACGATGACCAGGCCCAGGTCCTTGAACTTGGTCTCGGCGGAGAAGAGGCGGTGGGTGCCGATGACGAGGTCGACCGAGCCCTCCCGCAGGCCCTCCAGCGTCGCCTTGGCCTCGGTGTCGGTCTGGAAGCGCGACAGCGCCTTGACGTTGACCGGGAACTGGCCGTAGCGCTCGGTGAACGTGCCGTAGTGCTGCTGGACGAGGAGGGTCGTCGGGACGAGGACGGCGACCTGCTTGCCGTCCTGGACGGCTTTGAAGGCCGCTCTCACAGCAATCTCGGTTTTGCCGTATCCCACATCGCCGCAGATCAGACGGTCCATCGGGACCGACTTCTCCATGTCCTCCTTGACCTCGGCGATGGTGGTGAGCTGGTCGGGCGTCTCCGCGTACGGGAAGGCGTCCTCCAGCTCGCGCTGCCAGGGGGTGTCCGGGCCGAAGGTGTGGCCGGGCGCCGCCATCCGGGCCGAGTACAGCTTGATCAGGTCGGCGGCGATCTCCTTGACGGCCTTCTTGGCGCGCGCCTTGGTCTTGGTCCAGTCGGCGCCGCCGAGGCGGTGCAGGGTCGGGGCCTCGCCGCCCACGTACTTGGTGACCTGCTCCAGCTGGTCGGTGGGGATGTAGAGGCGGTCGCCGGGCTGGCCGCGCTTGGCCGGGGCGTACTCGACGAGGAGGTACTCGCGGGTGGCGCCCTGGACCGTGCGCTGCACCATCTCGATGTAGCGGCCGACGCCGTGCTGCTCATGGACGATGAAGTCGCCGGCCTGGAGCGTCAGCGGATCGATGGTCTTGCGGCGGCGGGCCGGCATCCGGGCCGCGTCCTTGCCGGCGGCCTTCTGGCCGGAGAGGTCGGTCTCGGTCAGGACGGCCAGCTTGAGGTGCGGATCGACGAAACCGTTGTCGAGGGAGCCGCAGGCGACATGGACGAGGGAGGCGGAGATCTCCGCCGCCTCGCCCGCCTCGCCCTCCAGCCCGGTAAGGCGCGCGGGGATGCCCTCGCCGCCGAGCACCTCGACCGTACGGGCCGCGGGGCCGTGCGCCTCGGTGACGAACACCGTGCGCCAGCCGTCGGCGAGCCACTGCTTGGTGTCGGACAGCGCCCGCTGGGTGTCGCCGCGGTAGGTCTCCGGCGCGTGCATGCCGAGCTTGACGGTGTCGCCGTTCAGCTCCAGCTCCTCGTCGGCGGCGAACGGACTGACCGACCACCACTGCATGCCCAGCTCGCGGGCCCGGTCGCGGACGTCCGCGATGCCCCACAGGGACGCCGCGCCGACGTCGATCGGGGCCTCGCCGCCACCCGCGCTGGCCGCCCACGACGCCTGGAGGAACTCCTGGCTGGTCGCCACCAGGTCAGCGGCCCGGGTACGCACCCGCTCCGGGTCGCAGACCACGGCCATGGAGCCCTTCGGCAGCACGTCCAGCAGCAGCTCCATGTCGTCGACCAGGACGGGAGCCAGGGACTCCATGCCCTCGACGGCGATGCCCTCGGCGATCTTGCCGAGCAGTTCGCCCAGCTCGGGGTGGCGCTCGGCGAGCGCCGCGGCCCGCTCCCGCACCTCGTCGGTCAGCAGCAGCTCGCGGCACGGCGGCGCCCACAGGCCGTGCTCGGCCACCTCCAGGGACCGCTGGTCGGCCACCTTGAAGTAGCGGATCTCCTCGACGTCATCGCCCCAGAACTCGACCCGCAGGGGGTGCTCCTCGGTGGGCGGGAAGACATCCAGGATGCCGCCGCGTACCGCGAACTCCCCGCGCTTCTCGACCAGTTCGACGCGCGCGTACGCGGCCGCCGCCAGCCCGTCGACGACCTCTTCCAGATCGGCGGTCTGCCCCGTGCGCAGGCTCACCGGCTCCAGATCGCCCAGCCCCTTGACCTGCGGCTGGAGTACGGAACGGATGGGGGCGACGACGACCGAGACGGGGCCCGCCGTCGGGTCGTCCGGCCGCGGGTGGGCAAGCCGGCGCAGCACCGCGAGGCGGCGGCCGACGGTGTCCGAGCGCGGCGAGAGCCGCTCGTGCGGCAGCGTCTCCCAGGACGGGAACTCCACGACGGCGTTGTCCTCGTCGGCCGGCATCAGCGTGCGCACCGCCGCGGCCAGGTCCTCGGCCTCGCGCCCCGTCGCGGTCACCGCGAGCACCGGGCGGCCGGACTGGCGGGCCAGCGCCGCCACCGCGAACGGACGGGCGGCCGGCGGCCCCACCAGGTCCACATGCGGCCGGTGGCCATCGGCCGCGGCCTTTACCGCTTCGGCGAGCGCCGGGTCCCGTACGACGGCGTCGAGCAGACCAGTCAGGCTCATGAAAAGGCTTCCGTCCCAGGAGGCGAGCGCGCAGGAGATCGCGGAAGATCAACGCGCGGTGAACAACGCGAGCGGCCCGACACACCCTGGCAACGCCAAGGGGCCCGAACGGGCCGGGTTGCCCACGATACGCCCGCCCGCCGACAACCGGCCGCCCGATCCGCTCCCCCCGGCCGCCGCACCGCCGTCCAGCACGCGAGAGCCCCGTTCCGCATACCGGCCCCGCATGGAATCGTGTGCATTACATGCAACGGACCGGAGGAGAGGCGGGGGGCGGTGAGCGGCATCACGAGGGGCAGCGACCGGGGCAGTGCCGACGACACGGACATAGCCGCGGGCCGCGCCCCCGGCTCCCGGCGCGGCCCCGTCGTCGCCGCCCTGATGCTCGCCATGGCGCTGGCCGCCCTCGACTCCACGATCATCGCCACCGCCATCCCGCAGATCGTCGGTGACCTCGGCGGCTTCGCGGTGTTCTCCTGGCTCTTCTCCGGCTATCTGCTGGCCGTCACCGTCACCCTGCCCGTCTACGGCAAGCTCTCCGACACCCTCGGCCGCAAGCCCATCCTGATCGCCGGCATCGCGCTCTTCCTCATCGGGTCGCTGGCCTGCGCGGCCGCCTGGAACATGGCCTCCCTGATCGCCTTCCGGGTACTGCAGGGCCTGGGCGGCGGCGCCCTCCAGGGCACCGTCCAGACCATCGCCGCCGACCTCTACCCGATGAAGGAACGCCCCAAGATCCAGGCCAAGCTCTCCTCGGTGTGGGCCACCTCCTCGGTCGCCGGGCCCGCGGCCGGCGGGCTGCTCGCCGCCTGTGCCGACTGGCGCTGGATCTTTCTGGTCAATCTGCCGGTGGGGGCGATCGCCCTCTGGCTGATCATCAGGCACTTCTTCGAGGACAAGGGCCGCGGCCCCGCGCACCCCGCCCCCGCCCGCCGCCGCATCGACTGGCCCGGCGCGCTCGCCGTCTTCGCCACCGGCGGGCTGCTGCTGACCGCGCTCGTCCAGGGCGGTGTCGCCTGGCCCTGGCTCTCCGCCCCGTCACTGCTGCTCTTCGCCGGTACGGCCCTGTGCGCGGCGGCCACCGTACTGATCGAGCGCCGCGCCGCCGAGCCGGTCATCCCCGGCTGGGTCTGGCGCCGCCGCACCATCTCCGCCGTCAACCTCGCCCTCGGCGCGCTGGGCCTGCTGATGGTCGCCCCGACCGTCTTCCTGCCCACCTACGCCCAGGCGGTCCTGGGCCTGAGCCCGACCGCCGCCGGCTTCGTCCTGTCCATGATGACCCTGAGCTGGCCGGTCTCGGCGGCCTTCAGCAGCCACGTCTACAACCGCATCGGGATCCGCAACTGCGCCCTGGTCGGCATCGGCGCGGCCGCGCTGGTCCTGCTGTCCTTCCCGCTGCTGCCCTATCCCGGCGCCGCCTGGCAGCCCGCCCTGCTCATGCTGGCGCTGGGCGCGACCCTCGGCCTCTTCCAGCTGCCGCTGATCATCGGCGTCCAGTCGTCCGTCGGCTACGCCGAGCGCGGCACCACCACCGCCTCCGTCCTCTTCTGCCGCCAGGTCGGTCAGTCCCTCGGCGCGGCCCTCTTCGGCGCCATCGCCAACGCCACCCTCAACGACCGCCTCGCGCACGCACCGGCCGACATCCGCCCCGGCCTGCCCGACGACCTCGACGCCGTCTCGCACGCCCTGGAACGAGCCGGCGCCCTCACCGCCCGCGCCACCGACTACCTGCGGCGCGCCGTCGACACCAGCGTCGAACACGTCTACCTCGGCGCCGCCGCGGCCGCGGCCCTCGCCCTGCTCGCCCTGCTCCTGCTGGCGCCCCGGCGCTTCCCGGTGCATGCGGATGCCCGTACGCGGCAGGAGACCGAGGACGTTGGGGTCGCCGGGGACTAGGGTCTGTCCGGGGACTCAGGGGTTCGGGCGTTCAGGGGCCCGGGGCCGGAGTGGCCGCGGCGGCGCCGGGGTCAGCCCTCCGTCCTGTCGTCCAGCCGGGGGAGTTCGGTCTCCAGGGTGTCCTCGTTGTCGGGGTCGCAGCCGTCGGGATTACGGTCGCCGGAATTTCGGTCGTCGGGATTACGGTCGCCTGGAATGTGGCCGTCCGGATGACGGTCACCAGGAATGCGGCCCTCGGACTGACGGTCGTCGGTATGGCGGTCGTGCGGGCCACGGTCATGGGGACCGCGGTCGTCGGAATGACGGTCGCCGGGAATCAGGGCCTCGGCAGGGCGGCCTTCGGGTTCGCGGCCCTCCGCGGCGGCCTCGACCTCGGCCGCGGCCCCGGCCTCCGCCTCCGGCTCGTCCTCCAGATCCTCCGGATCCTTCCCCGTGAGCGCCGCCAGGCTGTTGCGCACGTGGTTCATATGGGCCTGTACCTCCGCGCGCTCCTCCTCGTGTTCCCGCAGCACCCGCGCCGTACCGCGCTCGATGCGCTCCGCCTCCACCCTGGCCCGGGCCACGATCGCCGTGGCACGGTCGGCCGCGTCCTCGTCGCTGTGCCGGGCGGCCTCCTCGGCCTCCGCGTGTTTGCGGCGCGGCTCGGCGAGCACCGCATGGCCGTGCGCCTCCCGCTCGGCGACCAGCCGGTCCGTCTCCGCCTCCAGACCCGCCAGCTCACGCCCGGCCGCTTCCCACTCCTCGGCCTGCCGCTTCTCCTGGTCGCGCCGCATCTGGTCGGCGCGATGCCGGGTATCGGTGAGCACCGCGGCCGCCTCGTCACGCCACTGCTCCGCGTCCGAGGCCGCCGCAGCCGCCACGTCGGCGGCCTCCGCCCGCGCCGCCTCCTCGGCACGCCGCGCCCACTCCTCCGCCTCGGCCCGCAGCTCCCGCGCCGCCGCGTCCGCCGCGTCGCGGATCTGGTCGGCGTGCCCCATCGCCTCCTCACGGATCTGCTCGGCCGCGACCTGCGCCTCGGCCCACAGCCGCTCCGCCTCCGACTGAGCGGTCGTCAGGATCAGCCGGGCCGGCTCGCCCAGGGACTCATACGTCTGCGGCGGCAGCTGCGCCACATACTCCTGCAGTTGCGCCAGCTCCGCGTCCATCTCGTTGGCGAGCACGGTCAGCCGCGCCGCCCGCTCCCAGCACGCATCACGGTCTACCGAGAGCTCCTCAATACGCCGATCGACGTCGTCCGGCCGGTAACCGCGTCCTCGTACGGTCTCGAACCCGTGAGGCGAAACCGGTGCACTCATCCCTCAAAGCCCCTTTTCTGGATCAGTCCGAAGCCGCCCTATCGCGACACTTCACCCCTCTCCCGCACAAGGATGCGTCAATCGGTCCCAGAAGTCTGAATCACCGCATCGACGCGCAAAGCGGCGAATAGTCGCTGTGCCCCATTTGCGTCCCACAGCAACACGTCACCGGCCGCGCCCATCGACACACCGGGGTTCGCCACCGGGACCGTGACCGTCGCCCCGCCGCCCTCGGCGATCTCCTTCATCGACCAGGCCATGGCCAGCAGTTCGGGCGTCCCCGACCCGTTGTCCACGGCAAGCGCGGCCAGCCCGGCGCCGGTCACCGGCAGCAGCCGGGACGGATCGAGCAGCACCCCGGGCCCCAGCATCTTGTCCGCGACCGCACCGATCAGCTGACGCTGCCGCTTCACCCGTCCGAGGTCACCCTGCGGGTCGGCGTAACGGGCCCGCACGAACGCCAGCGCCCGCCGCCCGTCCATCCGGTGACACCCCGCCGCGAAGTCCGCCCCCGACCGCGCGTCCCGCAGCGGCCCGCGCAGACACAGCCGCACCCCGCCCAGCTCGTCCACGAGCCGCACCACACCCAGGAAACTGACCTCGGCATAGCGGTCGATACGCAAACCCGTCGCCCGCTCGACCGTACGGGTCAACAGCCGCGGCCCGCCGTCCGCGTACGCCTCATTGATCTTCGCCCGGCCGTGCCCCGGCACCTGGACATAACTGTCGCGGGGCAGACTGACCAGATACGGGCCGTGCCGGCCGGAGTGCAGCACCATGATCGTGTCGGTGTTGCGCACCGCGTCATTGCCGACATGCAGGTCCTCGCGCTGCCGGGACGTCAGCCCGGCGCGGCTGTCGGAGCCGACCAGCAGCCAGTTCGTCCCCTTGCCCGCGGGCGGCCGCCCGGCATAGTCCGCCAGCCCTGCCACATGCCGAACGCGTTCACTCGCATACCCGTACAGGGCGGCGCCGCACGCCACCACCAGCACGAACACGGCCCCCAGCACCGCCAGGACCCGGCGACGCCACCGCCGCCGGGGCCCGCGCGGCCCGCGGCGCGCCCGCCGGGCCCGGTAGAGCGTCGCCGTCGGCGACGAGAACGGCTGACCCATACAGGCATGGTGCGGGCGCCCGACCCGTTCCGCAGGTCGAGCGCCCGGTCCCCTCGTACGGCCCGCTACCGCGCTCCCGCTACAGCAGCCCGTCCCACATCTGCTCCAGCAGCACCGACCACCAGGTCTCCGGCGACCCCAGCGCCGGCGGGTCCAGCGCGACCAGCTGCGCCTGGAAATCGACGGTCCAACGGCCCGCCTGCTCCGGCGTCAGCCCGAACCGCAGCCGCCACATCCGCCCCAGCATCGCCAGACAGCGCACAAACTCCGGCAGCCCGCTGTTGACGAACTGCGGCACGGCCGGCTGCCCACCTGGCCCCGCCTCCACCGGGACCGCCACGATGTTCGCGGTCCCGAACTGCACACACAGCTGACGGCCGAAGTCATTGCCCATGACGAGATACGAACCGGCATCCGGCGCCGGCTGCACCATCCGCTCCGCCGCCAGCTCCGCCAGCGTCGGCACCGGACGGCCCGGCTGCGCCTGCGCCCAGAAGAACGGCCCGAAGTCCACCGGCAGCCCGGCCCACACCAGCGTCTGCGCCACCACCTCGGGCACGCCCTGCCGGGAAACCGCCCGCTGGTCGAACCGGAAGATGCCCTGCGGCCCGAAGGACTGCTCCAGCTCCTGCCCGATCGCCTGCGGCGGCACCGGCGGCGCCGGCGGCACCTGCGAGGGATGCGGCAACGGCACCCGTACCGGCGCCGGCCGCGCCGGACCGTCCGCCACCTGGTGCAACTCGCCCTGATGCTCGACGAGATGCCGTACACCCTGCTGCCGCGAGGCATGGTCCCTGCCGTAGGCGGCGGTGTGGCTGATGCGCACCTGCGGCCAGTTGTCGCGGATCATCCGGGCGCAGTAGCCGCCCGGCAGGTCGCAGCACTCCAGCTCCGTGTGCAGCTCCAGCACCTGCTGCGGCGGAATGTTCATCCCGCGCAGCTCGTGCAGCAGCTGCCACTCCGGATGCGGCGTACCGGGCGCGGAACGGCGCACGATCTTCTGCTCGGAGCCGTCCGGCGCGCGATAGCTGAGCACCGCCATGTAGCCGGGGCCGACGGTCGGCTGACCGCTCGGCGCCTGAGGGTAGCCGTACGCACCCGGGCCACCGGGGCCGGGCGGGGGCGGGGCGGCGGGACCGGCGGGCGGCGGCATGGCGGGGCCACCGGACGGGGGCGCCGCCGGAGGCATCCCCGGTGCGGGAAGCGGGCCGCCGGGGCCGCCGAGGGCCGCGCCACCGGCGAGCATCGTCGCCGCGGCATGCACCCCACCGCCCGCGGGACCACCCGCGGCGGGCGGCGCGGGCGGCGGCGGGGGCGGGCCCCCCTGGCTGCCTTGACTGCCCTGACTGCCGTGACCGCCCTGGCCACTCGCGCCACGGCCACCCGCGCCCGGCTTACCGGGCGGGCCCGGCGGCTTCGGCACCCCGGGCGCGCCGGGAGGCGAGGGCGGCGGCGGCACACCGGGCCCGCCCGCGGCACCCATGGCGGCCTGCAAGGACGCACCGTCGGCGAGCATCGTCGCGGCGGCGTGCACGCCACCGGAAGCGGGCGGCGGCGTCCCCTGACCGGGCTCCTCCGCCCCGCTGCCGCCGGACGCCGCGCCCGACGGCCCGTCCACCGCGCTCAGATCCAGATCCGCCGCGTCCAGCTGCGAGACCAGCTGCGTCGGCACATAACCGCCGGCCGGCGCGGCGCCGCCGCGCGGCCGGGCCTCGGCCTTGCCCGTCGCGGCGTCCGCGATGTCCGCGGGGTCCGCCGCGGTACCGGTCCGGCGCGCGCCGGGCGTACCGGGCGCGCCGGGGGGCGGCGGCGGGCCGCCGGCGTTGCCCGTGTTCCCGGCGTTGCCCGTGTTCCCGGCGTTGCCCCTGTTTCCGGCGCTTCCGGGCAGCGAGGAGCCATCGGCGAGCATCGTCGCCGCGGCATGCACCCCGCCCCCCACGGGCGGCGCGGGTGGCGGCGCCGCCGGGCCGCCGGGCGCACCCACACCCGGCGGCGGAGGTACATCGGCGACCGGCGGACCGGCCGGCGGCGGCATGTCCGACAGCCCCGGCGCCGCGGGCGGCATCGGCGCGGCGGGCGGCATCGGCGCGGCGGGCGGCATCGGCGGCGGCGCGGGCAGCCCACCGGGCCGGCCGTCCATACCGCCCTCGGGCGCCGGAAGCGCCGGTTGCGCCACCTGCGTGGGCGGCAACTGGCTGCCGCCCCGCAGCAGTTCGGTCTTCGCCTCGGGCCGCGCGCGCGGCGTCGATGGCGGCGTGTCGTGCGACTCGTCGAGCTCGGCCAGCGGCGCCGCGAACACCGTCTCGGGCAGCCCCACCGAACGGTCCTCGGAACCCTCCCCGCCCGTCGTGTCCGCATCGGCCCACGGGGTCGCGGGAGACGACGGGGTCACGGGAGCCGCGGGAGACGAAGGGGCCGAAGGGGCCGAAGGGGCCGCGGGAGCCGAAGGCGCAGGCGGCGCGGCGGGCGCCGAGGCCCCGCCCCCGCCGTCCCGCCGCCGGTCCGGAATCCCTATCGCGTCCGCCGCCTCCTGCAACCACTCCGGCGGCGTCAGCAGGAACGACGTCGCCTCCAGATCCACCCGCTGCGGTGGCGGCTCGGCGGCCCCGTAGCCGCCGTCCGCCGGCGCGCCGTACTCCTCCTCGTACCGCCGGATCACCTCGCCCACCGGCAGCCCCGGCCACAGCGTCGTCTCCCCGCTGTCCCGCGCGATCACCAGCCGGGCCCGGCCACCGTCCGTCACCGGACCGCCCTCACGGTCCTCCGCCCAGGCCACAAAACCCAGATCGAACTCCCGCACCCGCACCTCACGCTGCTGCATCGCCGGCAGATCGCCATTGACCCAGCGCTCCGCGCGCTCCTGCGCCTGCGCGAACGTCACCATCGCGCGCTCACCCCTCCACCGGAACGGCATGCGCGAAGCCACCGTCCACCATCAGGTTCGCCACGGTCTCCAGCTCCGGCGGATTCCCCGCCAGCCGCTGCAGGAAATCGTCGAAATCCGCGCCACACGGCAGCAGCAGCTGCGCCACCCGCTCCTGCACCGACAAACCGTCCCGGTCCCGGGCATCGTCGTACGGACAGAACCACACCGTGCCCAGCGCCTCGCCGCGCACCTTCACCGCGACCACACCGCCCTGCACGAACGCCACACCCAGATAGTCCTTGGTGAAGTGATCCCGCAGACACTTGTTCACGTACACCAGGTCATTGACCGCCGCGTCGTCCCGCACCGTGAAGAACGGCTGGTCCACCAGCAGCCCCAGCTCCGCATCGAGCGCCACGCCCACCGGCGCACACCCGCCCGCCGCCTTCAGGAACGACCGGTACGCGCCCGGCAGCCGGTAGCCCAGCGTCTCCTCCGCCTGCGCCACCTGCTCCTCGGCAACCGCCAGCTCACGCCGCGGCAGCCCGAAATGCGCCGGCCGGGTCTCCTGCAACGGGCGCGTGCCCCGCTTCTCGTGCTCCACCGCCGCCGTCGCCAGCCCCCCGTGATGGCGCAGCAGCGCCTTCACCTCGACGGGGATCAGCTCCATCCGGCGCGTACCGGGCACGTGATGCCAGGTCCAGCCGTGCGGCGTAGCCACCGACGGCACATCTATCCACAGCTCATGCCCCTGCGCATGCAGCGCCGCATTCGCCGACACATAGTCCGTCAACCGCAGCTCATCGACGCCGAAGCCCTCCGGCGGCTCGGCGATCTCCGCCGCCGCCCGCGCATACGGCGAGAACTCCGGGAAACCCTTCGCGTCCACCCGCACCCCCGCGGGATACCGGGCGGCCCGCACCGGATCCGGGAAATGCACGACCTGCCCGGCATAGGCCGTGTTCGGTGGCGCGGCATGCTGCTGCCCGAGCCGACCTGTCGTCATCGCGGTTGCCCCCTGGCTGGATCTGGGTTTGAGGCACAGCCTATGCCGTGCCGCAACACCCTCCCGCCGCCCCCGGGCACCCCACGTCAGCCCGCCGATACGCCACCCACACCCCCTTCAGCGATGTCCCCCGACCGCCGTAAGCCACCCCGCCCACCAGCCCTGATTCCCCCCGGCCGACGAACCGTCAGGCCCCAGTGAGATCACCGACAGCCCGCCCGACTACCGCAACACCCAGCACATTTGGCAGGCTGGCCCCGCAACCGCGGGGGATTGCAGGGAGGGAAAGCACCAACAATGAGCACCACCGCACACCAGCACACCGCCGCCACCGGCGACCCCCGCATCGGCTGGAGCGCCACCGCCGACACCGATCGCGCGCCCGCCCTCGCCCACCGCCGCGACGGCATCCTCCCCACCGTCGGCGCCGCTTTGTCCGTACGCGGACAAACCCTCACCTGTACGGCAAGCAAGGCGGAACAGCCCCCCACCCTGCACCCCCTCGTCCAGGACTTCCTCGACACCCTCGGCACCGCACAGCGCGAACGCTTCACCGGACGCTGCCCCGAAGCCGTCCTGCTCTCCCGCCACCTCACCGCGGTCGAGGCGGGCCGCAGCAAGCGCGCCGCCCGCAAGCCCCTCACCAACGGCGAAGCCCGCCGCTCCCTGAGACACTCGAAGATCACCGCTCGTCACATCCGCGAGGACGGCGACCCCCGGCACGGCGGCTACGCCCCGCCCTGCCGCTCCTGCGACGCACTCCTCGCCCACTTCGGCGTCATGCCCATCGACGGCACCACGCCCACCGGGAGCTGACCGCCACCATGCCCACCCCACCCCGCACCGCCGTACCCCCCGCCCGCGACCGCGCCGACTCCACCCGCTTTCCCCCCGCCGTCGACGTCGCCCTCCAACAGGCCGGCTGGCAAACCGGCCGCTGGGACATAAAGCAGGCCGAACACTGGGCCGACACCCTCCGCGCCCACGCCTCCCCCGCCGGCCACCGCCACACCGTCTTCGCCGCCGCCGTCGAGGCCTGGGCCGAATTCGGCGGCCTGACCATCGCGGGCACCGGCCCCGGCCGCCACATCGCCCCCACCCCCTTCACCATCAACCCCCTCCACGGCCTCCACCTCGCCCGCACCCTCGGCGACCTCGGCCGCGCCCTGCACACCGAGGTCGCCCCCCTCGGCCAGGAAGAAATCCCCGACGCCAACGGCACCCCCACCGGCCAGGCCGTCCTCGCCATCGACACCCAGGGCCGTATCTACAGCCTCGACCACACCGGCGACTGGTACCTCGGCCCCGGCATCGACCACGCCCTCGGCACCCTCGTACTCGGTACGCGGCCGCCCAGGCTGGAGGTCGCACCACAGGCGTAAGCCGCCTTACGGGACGGACCCACGAGCCCTACGGGGTCGGCCCACCGGGCTTCGTGGCCAGCAGATACGCCTGCGGCGTCGGCTCCCCCGCCGCCGCTTCCCGCACCAGCCGGGCCTGTACATCGAACCCGGCCGCGCGCAGCTGCCCGGCAACACGGTCGGGCACCAGCCGGTGGAACACGAGCGACACCCGATGCCCGAACGCCTCCGCATAGCGCGACGGCTTCTCACCCACCTGAAAACCGAGCACCAGACGACCCCCCGGCGCCAGCACCCGGTAGAACTCGGCCAGCACCCGCGGAACCGCCTCCGGTGCAATGTGGATCAGCGAATACCAGGCACTGACCCCACCGAGCGCGGCGTCCGGCACCTCCAGAGCCGTCATCGACCCCTCCTCGAACCGCACCCCCGGATGCTCCCGCCGCGCCAGCGCCACCATCCGGGGCGACAGATCGACCCCGGACACCTCCAGCCCGAGCGACGCCAAATGCGCCGTCACCCACCCCGGCCCGGACCCGACATCGAGCACCCGCCCCCCGCCGTCCGCCCGCACATACGCGGCAAACGCCCCCAGCATCGCCCGCCCCAGCGTGTTGCTCTCGAACTCACCGCGGAAATTCTCGACGTAATCCGCCGCGATGGCGTCATAGCCCGCCCGGGTGTCACTCAGGAACGAAAGTTCGGTCATGACCATGACCGTAGCGCCGGGACGGCACACGAACCGGCCCTTCCCCACACCTCCACACCGCCCCCAGGACCGGCCTCACCCGCCGGCCCCGGCCACCCCCACCGGCACCACCGCCGACACCCGGAAACCCCCCGCCTCCGTAGGCCCCGACACGAACACACCCCCCAGAGCGGTCACCCGCTCCCGCATCCCCACCAGACCATTGCCCCCACTGGGCAACCCCGCATCCGTCGCCCCCCGCTCCGACGGACCGTTCTCCACCTGCACCGCCACCTCATCCCCCCGATGCGCCAACCGCACCCGCGCCCGCGCCCCCGGCGCATGCTTGTGCACGTTCGTCAGCGCCTCCTGAACCACCCGGTACACGGTCTGCTCCACCCGCGCCGCATACCGGCCCCCGGCCGCACCGGCACCATCGTGGGCTCCCTGCACCGAAAGCTCCACCACCATCCCGGCCGCCCGGGACTGCCCCACCAGATCCCCCAGCTCCGCCAGCGAAGGCCCGTCCCCCTCCGGCTCCACCGGCACCGTCTCCGGCTCGGGCCGAGAACTGACCTGGTCCGCCACCGCAACCAACCGCTCCGGCGCACCCGCCCCAGAAGCCCCCCGCACCGCCGCCCCCTCGGCCGTACGCAACACCCCCAACATCTCCCGCAGCTCCGTCAGCGCCTGCCGCCCCATATCCCCCACCAGCGCGGCATTCTTCGACGCCTTCTCCGGATCCTTCAACGCCACCGCCTGCAACGCCGCCGCATGCACCACCATCAAACTCACCCGGTGCGCGACCACATCGTGCATCTCCCGCGCAATCCGCGTCCGCTCCTCATTACGGGCCCACTCCGCCCGCTCCTCGGCCCGGTCCGCCAACAGCGACAGCTCACGCTCCAGCCCGTCCGCCCGCTCCCGCAGACTCTCCACGAGCCGCCGCCGCGCCCCCACATACAAACCCCACAGCACCGGCGGAGCCGTCATCACCAGCCCCACCGCAACCGCCATCGCCGGCACGAACCACACCGGCGGATTGAAGTCCGCCTGCGGCACCACGTCCTGCTGCATGCTGATGTACGTCGTGATCAGCGTCCCGACCACCGTCATCCCGGCCAGCAACCCCGTGATCCGCCGCGGCACGTCCGACGCCGCCAGCGTGTACAGCCCGATGACCCCGAGCAGCGCACCCATCTCCGCCGGCATCACCGCGATCGACACCAGCACCACCACGACCGGCCACCGCCGGCGCAACAGCAGAACGGGCCCCGCCACCAGCCCCAGCAACATCCCGACCAGCTCGGGCAGCCCCGCCTCATGCGCAAACGGAATGCCCTCGAGGACGCACTCCACCGTCGAAGCGAGCGCCAGCACCACATCCAGCACGGCGCTCCGCCGCCGCGCCCACCACCACGGCCCACCTCTCGGCGCGCCCCGCGCCCCCGCACTTTCCCTTGCCCCCGTCACGCTCATACCGCCCAGCGTACGGGCGTCCGGTCCGGACCTCCCGACGCGTGCGCGAGCACACCCCAGGCCCATTACGTGCCACTACCGCCATATATCGCTCGAACTGGCGAATCGCCCGCATTTTCGACTCGTGGACGGTGTGAGCGACGACACCCCGTTCCCAAGACGCACACACGTCGGGACCACCCCGACTTCGAAGCCTTACGCCCCCAGCCGCGACCCTCCGCCGAGCGGGGCTCAGCCGGCGGCAGATCCGCGAGCGGCTGGGCACACTCAGCGACGACCCCCTGGGCCGGCCCCTACCGCAGGAACACCGGAGGCGACTATCGAGGCCGCCTCGCCGTCCTGGTTGCGCGAGGCGCTGAGCTATACCGTCGCATCGAAGGCTGGTGGTACGGCATAGTGTTGGGTGCCAAGCGGCCAGCCTGACGGAATGTCCGGTTTAGCCCGCTCCACTATCCCCTGTGGTGTAATTGGCAGCACTGAGGCTTTTGGTGCCTTATGTCCGGGTTCGAGTCCTGGCAGGGGAGCACAGCAATGTTCGGGTCCTGACCACGCGGGTCAGGACCCGCTGTCGTTTCATCTGTCATACGCCCCGGTATCCTTCGGATGACCACCACCCGAAGTAGCCAAGAAGCCGAAGGGCATCCCCGTGAGCGCCAACCGCCCGGCAGCCGTCGTCGTTCTCGCAGCGGGTGAGGGCACCCGCATGAAGTCGGCGACCCCCAAGGTCCTGCATGCGATCTGTGGTCGCTCCCTCGTAGGACACGTCGTCGCCGCCTCCCGTGAGCTGGACCCCGAGCACCTCGTCGTGGTCGTCGGCCATGCCCGTGAGCAGGTGCGGGCCCATCTCGCCGAGGCCGATCCGGCCGTGCGCACCGCGGTGCAGCACGAGCAGAACGGCACCGGCCACGCCGTCCGTACGGCCCTGGAGGAGCTGAGCAACGACGGTGTCGCCCTCGACGGCACCGTGATCGTGGTCTGCGGCGACACCCCGCTGCTGACCGGCGAGACCCTCAAGCGGCTCAGCGACACCCATGCCGCCGACAAGAACGCCGTGACCGTCCTGTCGGCCGAGGTTCCGGACTCGACGGGTTACGGCCGGATCGTGCGGGACGAGGCCACCGGTGCCGTCACCGCGATCGTCGAGCACAAGGACGCGTCCGAGGCGCAGCGCGCGATCCGGGAGATCAATTCCGGGGTGTTCGCGTTCGACGGGCGGCTGCTCGTGGATGCGCTGGGCAGGGTGCGTACGGACAACAGTCAGGGTGAGGAGTACCTGACGGATGTGCTGGGGATCGTGCGCGAGGCCGGGCACCGGGTCGGTGCGGCGGTGGCGGGTGATCATCGCGAGATTCTGGGGATCAACAACCGGGTGCAGCTGGCCCAGGCGCGGCGGCTGCTGAACGAGCGGTTGCTGGAGCGGGCGATGCTGGCCGGCGTGACGGTGGTGGATCCGGCGTCGACGTGGGTCGATGTGGCGGTGGAGTTCGCGCCGGATGCGGTGGTGCATCCGGGTACGCAGTTGCTGGGGGCGACGCGTATCGGCGGTGGTGCGGAGGTCGGGCCGAATTCCCGGCTGACGGACACGGTCGTCGGGGAGGGCGCGGTGGCGTCGTTCACGGTGGCGGAGGGTGCGCGTATCGGGGACGGGGCGCAGGTGGGCCCGTATGCGTATCTGCGGCCGGGGACGGATCTTGGTGTGCGGGCCAAGGCCGGTACGTACGTGGAGATGAAGAACGCGTCGATCGGCGAGGGCACGAAGGTGCCGCATCTGTCTTATGTGGGGGATGCGACCATTGGTGAGTACACCAACATCGGTGCGGCGAGCATCTTTGTGAATTACGACGGTGAGGCGAAGCACCACACCACGGTGGGTTCACATTGCAAGACGGGGTCGGACAACATGTTTGTGGCTCCTGTCACGATCGGGGACGGCGCTTATACGGCGGCCGGCTCGGTCATTACCAAGGATGTGCCCCCGGGTTCGCTGGCGGTCGCGCGTGGCCAGCAGCGGAATATCGAGGGTTGGGTCGCGCGTAAGCGGCCCGGAAGCGCCGCCGCGCAGGCCGCTTCGGCTGCTCGCCAGGAGTCCGAAGGCGAGCGGTGACCGTGCAACAGGTGCGCCGTGCGGGGCGTACCGTGATGAGCGCACGCAAACAGGAATTCGAGGAGATTTGCTGTGACCGGGATCAAGACGACCGGCGAGAAGAAGCTGATGCTCTTCTCCGGCCGCGCCCACCCCGAGCTGGCCGAGGAGGTCGCGCACCAGCTGGGTGTGGGCCTGGTCCCGACGAAGGCGTTCGACTTCGCCAATGGTGAGATCTATGTGCGCTATCAGGAGTCGGCGCGTGGCGCGGACTGCTTTTTGATTCAGAGCCACACGGCTCCGATCAATAAGTGGATCATGGAACAGCTGATCATGATTGATGCGCTGAAGCGGGCTTCGGCCCGGAGCATCACCGTGGTCGTGCCGTTCTATGGGTATGCGCGCCAGGACAAGAAGCACCGTGGGCGGGAGCCGATTTCGGCCCGTCTGATCGCGGATTTGATGGCGACCGCGGGTGCGGACCGTGTGGTGACGGTTGATCTGCACACGGATCAGATCATGGGCTTCTTCGACGGCCCGGTGGATCACCTTTTCGCGCTGCCGGTGCTGGCGGATTACGTGGGCGCGAAGGTGGACCGGGACAAGCTGACGGTGGTTTCGCCGGATGCGGGCCGGGTGCGGGTCGCCGACCGCTGGTGTGACCGTCTGGGTGCGCCGCTGGCGATTGTGCACAAGCGGCGTGACAAGGACGTGGCGAATCAGGTCACGGTGCATGAGGTCGTCGGCGATGTGAAGGACCGGGTGTGTGTCCTGGTCGACGACATGATCGACACGGGTGGCACGATTTGTGCGGCGGCGGATGCGCTGTTCGCGAATGGTGCGGCGGATGTGATCGTGACGGCGACGCACGGTGTGCTGTCGGGTCCGGCGGCGGACCGGCTGAAGAACTCGAAGGTGAGTGAGTTCGTGTTCACGAACACGCTGCCGACGCCTTCGGAGCTGGAGCTGGACAAGATCACGGTGCTGTCGATGGCGCCGACGATTGCGCGCGCGATCCGTGAGGTGTTCGAGGACGGTTCGGTGACGAGCCTCTTCGAGGAGCAGTGAGTGTGACGCGGTAGATCGGCCGCGTCCGAGGGGGCGCTGGAGATCGACTTTGGGGCGGCCTTCCCGCCGGGTAGACTCAACGAGTTGCTCGGCGAGGGAGGCCGCCCTTTTGTGGTGGCTGTCCGTTATCGGCGCGCTCTTCGTAGCAGGTCTGTCGTGGGCCGGGTAACGCCCGTCAGATGTTTCTGAGATACGAGGAGTGCAGTCATGGCTGAGGTCAAGCTCGCCGCTGAGGTTCGTTCCGACTTTGGTAAGGGTGCCGCTCGCCGTGCCCGTCGCGCGAACAAGGTTCCGGGCGTCATTTACGGTCACGGTGCCGAGCCGCAGCACGTTGCGGTCGACAGCCACGCGCTGATGATGGCTCTGAAGACCCCGAACGTTCTGCTGAACCTGGACGTCGAGGGCAAGAGCGCGCTGGTCATCCCGAAGGCGGTGCAGCGTGAGGCCATCCGTGGCTTCCTCGTGCACGTGGACTTCCTGGCCGTGAAGAAGGGCGAGAAGGTCACCGTCGAGGTGCCGATCCAGACCGAGGGCGACCTGGCGCCGGGCGGCAACCTGCTCGAGCACGTCCTGAACGCGCTGCCGATCGAGGCCGAGGCCACCCACATTCCGGAGTCGGTCACCGTCTCCATCGCGGGTCTGGACGCCGGTTCCTCGGTTCTGGCCAAGGACATCACGCTGCCGTCGGGTGCTTCGCTGGCCGTCGAGGACGACGCCGTGGTGCTGCAGGTCGTCGCGGCGCAGGCCGAGGCGCCGGCCGAGGAGGCCGCCGAGGGCGAGGGCGAAGCGTCCGCCGAGGCCTGATCCCTTTCCGGGGTGGGCGCCGGTATCGGTGCGCCCCGGGCATTGTTTTTGTGACCGTCGTTCCGTGCCGCTGGCGCGGGGCGGCGGTCGCGTCGTTGAAGGAGCATGCAGATGACGGATGCGGGCAGCCCTTGGCTGATCGTGGGTCTGGGTAATCCTGGTCCCGAGTACGCCGCGAATCGGCACAACGTCGGTTTCATGGTGGCCGACCTGTTGGCCGAGCGTGTCGGTGGCCGTTTCAAGGCGCACAAGGCGCGGGCGCAGGTGGTGGAGGGGCGGATCGGTGCGCCGGGGCCGGGGAGTCGTCGGGTGGTGGTGGCGAAGCCGATGTCGTTCATGAATCTGTCGGGTGGTCCGACGACCGCGTTGCGGGATTTCTACAAGGTGCCGGTGGGCAATGTCGTCGCGATTCACGATGAGTTGGATATTGATTACGGTGTGCTGCGGCTGAAGTTGGGTGGCGGCGACAACGGCCATAACGGTTTGAAGTCGATCACTAAGTCGCTGGGTGCGGAGTATCACCGGGTGCGGTTCGGGATCGGTCGTCCGCCGGGTCGTATGCAGGTGGCGGATTTTGTACTGAAGGACTTTTCGTCGGCGGAGCGCAAGGAGCTGGATTACTTCGTGGACCGTGCGGCGGATGCGGTGGAGTCATTGGTGGTGGACGGTTTGGAGCGGGCGCAGAGTACGTACAACTCGTGAGCCGCTTCGTGAACGGGACAGCGTGGGGCATGGTCTGACGAACCGGTTGTCCGAGGTTGACCGGGGGCGGTTGATGGCCAAGGATCGCCGCCATGCCCAGAAGCAGTACGCGCACCAGTTCGGTCAGACGTAGTCGCACCCGTCGGGCGGGTGAGAGCGCCTATGGGGCGTTGCTCATCGCCCGGACGGGGTTGATGGGTCTGCTGGCGCTGCTGTTGTTGGTGGCAGGTGTCTGGACGTCATGGAATACGGCGCAGTACGCGATGCTCGTCAAGGCGCGGGAGCGCGGCACGATGGTGGTGAAGTCGTGCCATGAGAAGCGGTGTACGGGCCCGTATGTGCCGACGGAGGGGGCGGGCAAGGCGCGGCCGAAGGTGTCGATCGCGCAGGCGGCGGCGCCGGATCTGGGCGAGCGGATCGATGTGACGGTCAAGCCGGGTACGGCGCATGCGGTGCGGACGGGGTTGGCCGGCATCTTGCATGCGTGGGTGCCGTTTGCGGGGTCGTTGTTGCTGGCGGCGCTGGTGGTGGCGGGGGGCATGCGGCTGCGGCGTACGGCGTGGGTGATGGGGTTGTTCGGGGCGGTGTTGTTGGGGGCGGCGTTTGCCGCGATGTAGGCGGGGGTGACGCGGCCCGCCGCGGCAGAGGAAAACGCCGGCCTTCAGGACCACGACGGGGTCTTGAAGGCCGGCGTCACACGGGGCTCCGGTTTACTCCACGGCGGGCCCGGGGTGGCTCTGGGGCTCGGTGGCCGAGCGCCGCGGCAAGGCGGTGTGTCAGCCGCCGATCGGGCCGAGCGGGATGTCCGAGACGGTGACGCTGAGGGACTTGATGGAGCCGCCGGTCAGGACGGGGATGCCGTTCGGGCCCGGGGCGAAGTGGGCGGTCAGGCCGTTCAGGGAGCCGCTGACGGAGAGGCCACCGGCGACGTTGTCGAGGTCGTCGTCGGCTATCTCGCGGGTCTCGATGCGGGAGGTGTTGCTCATGATGATGAGCGTCCTTTTCCTCTAGTGGTGTGGCGCAATGCGTGGCGCACTGGAGCGGGAGCCTCTTGACCGGCTCCCGCCATGCGTCACCCTGCCCGCTCGGGAGGGGCGTGGTGAGAAGAACGCCCCTCCCTTCACGTGCTGTACACACCGCGTCTTGAAGCGGAAGCACTGCGTCACACGGGCCCCGGATCGACCGGCCGGGGCGGGGTGGGATCAGCCGGTGTTGCGCAGGCCGGCCGCGACGCCGTTGACGGTGAGCAGGAGTGCCCGGGCGAGTACGGGGTCGGCTTCTTCTCCGCTTTCGGCGGCCGCGCGCTGGCGGTCCAGCAGGGAGACCTGGAGGTAGGAGATCGGGTCGAGGTAGGCGTCGCGGATGTGGAAGGTCTGCTTGAGGACCGGGTTGAAGTCGAGGAGTTCGGTCTCTCCGGTGATGCGCAGGACTTCGGCGACGGTGAGTTCGTGCTCGGCCTTGATGACGTCGAAGACGTGCTTGAGGTCGTCGGGGACGAGGGTGTCGACGTAGTGCTGGGCGATCCGCAGGTCGGTCTTGGCCAGCGTCATTTCGACGTTGGACAGGAAGTTGCGGAAGAAGTGCCAGTGTTCGTGCATTTCGTCCAGGACGCTGTCGAGTCCGGCTTCGCGGGCGGCCTTGAGGCCGGTGCCGACGCCGAACCAGCCGGGGACGATCTGGCGGGACTGGGTCCAGCCGAAGACCCACGGGATGGCGCGCAGTCCGTCGAGGCCGGCGCCGGAGTCGGGGCGGCGGGAGGGGCGGGAGCCGAGGTGGAGTTCGGCGAGCTGGTCGACGGGGGTTGAGGCGAAGAAGTACGCGGGCAGGTCCGGGTCTTCGACGAGTCGGCGGTAGGAGCCGTGGGCGGCCTCGGAGACGGTCTCCATGGCGGCGTCCCAGCGGGCGAGGGCTTCGTCGGACTGGCGGGGCGCGGTGTGCAGCGCGGAGGCCTGGAGGGTGGCCGCGACGGTCAGTTCGAGGTTCTCGCGGGCCAGGGACGGCACGAGGTACTTGTCGGAGATGACCTCGCCCTGTTCGGTGACCTTGATCTCGCCTTCGAGGGTGCCGTAGGGCTGGGCGAGGATCGCGTCGTGGGAGGGGCCGCCGCCGCGGCCGACGGTGCCGCCGCGGCCGTGGAAGAGGCGCAGGCGTACGCCGTGCCGGTGGGCGACGTCGCGCAGCAGGCGCTGGGCGCGGTGGATTTCCCACTGGCTGGTGGTGATGCCGCCGAACTTCGAGGAGTCGGAGTAGCCGAGCATGACTTCCTGGACGTCGCCGCGGAGGGCGACCAGGCGTCGGTAGGAGGGGTCGGAGAGCATCTCGTCGAGGAGCTGGTCGGCGATCTTCAGCTCGTCGGTGGTCTCGAGGAGGGGGACGATGCCGATCTTGGCCCAGCCGGCGTGGAGGTCGATGAGGCCGGCTTCGCGGGCGAGGACGGCGGCGGCGAAGACGTCGTCGGAGCCCTGGCACATGGAGATGATGTAGGACTCGATGACCTCGGGGCCGAAGGTGCCCTTGGCCTTGAGGATGGTGCGGAAGACGCCGAGGGTCTTGGCGCCGGCCGCGTCGAGGGGCGCCGGGGTGGGGGCCAGGGGGCGGCGGGAGCGCAGTTCCTTGGCGAGGAGCTTGCGGCGGTAGTCGCGCGGCATGTCCACGTAGCGCCAGGATTCTTCGCCGAGGCGGTCGAAGAGCTGGCCGAGGGCCTGGTGGTGGGCGTCGGCGTGCTCGCGGACGTCCATGGTGGCGAGCTGGAGGCCGAAGGCGGCGATGGTGCGCAGGGCGCGTTCGAGGCGGCCGTCGGCGACCAGGCCGCCGCGGTGTGCGCGCAGCGACGTCTGGATGAGGGCGAGGTCGTCGAGGAGCTCGGCGGTGCCGAGGTAGTCGCGGCCGGGCACGTGGGTGGTGTCGGCGGCGAGCCGGTCGCGGGTGTTGAGGAGCTTCTGGCGGATGCAGGTGGCCTTGAGGCGGTAGGGCTCCTCGGCGTTCAGCCGCTTGTAGCGGGGGCTGAATTCGGGGAGGAGTTCCAGGTCGCGCTTGAGGGAGTCCAGCAGCTCGTCGGTGGCTCCGCAGTTGCGGATGGAGTTGGACAGGGCGTTGCGCAGCTCGTCGACGTGTTCCAGCGCGTCGGTGATGCCGTGTTCGTGCTGGAGGATCAGGACGTCCCAGGTGACCTGGGGGGTGACGTTGGGGTTGCCGTCGCGGTCGCCGCCGATCCAGGTGCCGAAGGTGAGGGGGCGGGTGCCGGCGGGCAGCTCGGTGCCGGCGCGCTCCAGCTCGGCGGCGAGGTCTTCGAGGACGTCGCCGACGGCGCCGCGGCCCAGTTCGTCGAGGTAGTAGATGGCGTTGCGCGCCTCGTCGGTGGGCTCGGGGCGGGCCACGCGCAGTTCGTCCGTCTGCCAGATGAGGTCGATGTTCTCGGCGAGGCGGAGGTCGGTGCGGCGGCGTTCGGTGGTGTCCGGGTGGTCCAGGAGCTCGGCGACCTTGCGGAGCTTGGTGAGGACGGAGCGGCGGGCGGCTTCGGTGGGGTGAGCGGTGAAGACGGGGCGCACGCCGAGGTTGCGGGCGGTCTCGCGCAGGTGCTCGGGGTCGGCGTCCTTGAGCATGTCGGCGGTGCGGGCGAGGATGCCGCCTTCGGCGGCGCGCTTGGCGCGCAGTTCGCGGCCGCGGTGGACCTGCTCGGTGACGTTGGCGAGGTGGAAGTAGGTGGAGAAGGCGCGCACCAGCTTGGCGGCGGTGGCCAGGTCGGTGTCGCCCAGGAGCCGGGCGGCGGCCTCGCCGTCGGAGCGGGTCAGGGCGCGTACGCGCTCGACGAGGTCGAGGAGCTCCTGGCCTTCCTGGCGGACGAGGGTTTCGCCGAGGAGGTCGCCGAGGCGGCGGATGTCGGCCCGCAGCGCGGTGTTGTCGCGGGCGGCGTCCTCGGTGGGCACGGTCTCGGCGGTGTTGTCGGCACTGCTCACGGGTGCGGCTCCTTGCAGCGTTCTTGGAGGGGCGTCGCACCGCTGCTCGCGGGGTGGGCGGAGGCGGGCGACGGGCGCCGTCTGGGCTTGCGGGTTGCGGACCGCGCTGTCCGACGTCCCCAGGATAGGTCTCCCCGATTTCGGGGGATCACACCGTCCGATTGCTGGGCAACGTGTGAGGTGGGTGCGGTTGTGGCGCCTGTCACAGGCTTGCCGGGGAGGGTGTCACTGCCATACTTACGAGACCGTAGGTTACGGTCCCGTAGCCGTTGCGGAGCCGTACACCGGGAGTGATCTTGCTCCCCGCATTACCGAGACCCCCCGAGACCCCCGCCCGAGGGACATCACATGACCGCTGGTCCAGAAGCCATCGAAGAGTCACCGATTTCCGCCGATTCGCCGCTTCCGTCGGCGACGCTGGGCGGTGACAGCAAGCGTTCGGTCGAGCAGATCACGTTGCTGGCCTTCATCGCCGTCCCGTTCGTGGCGCTGGTGGCCGCGGTGCCGCTGGCGTGGGGCTGGGGGGTGAGCTGGCTGGATCTTGCCTTGATGACGGCGATGTATTTCATCGGCTGCCATGGCATCACCATCGGCTTCCACCGTTATTTCACCCATGGCGCGTTCAAGGCGAAGCGTCCGCTGCGCATCGCTTTGGCGATCATGGGGTCGCTGGCCGTGGAGGGCCCGCTGGTCCGCTGGGTCGCCGATCACCGCAGGCACCACAAGTTCTCCGATGCCGAGGGCGACCCGCACTCGCCGTGGCGTTACGGCGAGACCGTCCCCGCTCTGCTGAAGGGCCTGTGGTGGGCGCATGTCGGCTGGATGTTCGACGAGGAGCAGACCCCGCAGCACAAGTACGCGCCCGACCTGATCAAGGACAGCGCGATCCGTACGATCTCCCGGCAGTTCATCCTCTGGACGACGGTGTCGCTGCTCATCCCGCCGCTGGTCGGCGGCCTGGCCACCTGGTCGTGGCAGGGCGCTCTCACGGCGTTCTTCTGGGGCTCGCTGGTCCGCGTGGCGCTGCTGCATCACGTCACGTGGTCGATCAACTCCATCTGCCATGCGGTCGGCAAGCGCCCCTTCAAGTCCCGCGACCGTTCCGGGAACGTGTGGTGGCTGGCGGTCCTGTCCTGCGGTGAGTCCTGGCACAACCTCCACCACGCGGACCCGACGTCCGCCCGGCACGGTGTGCTGAGGGGGCAGGTGGACTCCAGCGCCCGTCTCATCCGGTGGTTCGAGAAGGCGGGCTGGGCGTATGACGTCCGCTGGCCGAACGCCTCCCGGATCGACGCCCGACGCAAGGACAAGGCCGCTCAGGCGGCATGATTAACGGGTGGCGATCGACGGCAGCAGCGTGAGCAACGGCAAGGACAAGACTCCTCCCGGTACGGGTACCCGGCGGACCCGCAGGGTCCGGATGACCGGCGCCGAGCGCCGCGAGCAGCTGCTGGACATCGGTCGCACGCTCTTCGCGGAGCGCGGTTTCGAGGGCACCTCGGTCGAGGAGATCGCGGCGAAGGCGGGCGTCTCCAAGCCGGTGGTCTATGAGCACTTCGGCGGCAAGGAGGGCCTGTACGCGGTGGTCGTGGACCGCGAGATGCGCCAGCTGCTCGACATGGTGACCGGCGCGCTGACCGCCGGCCATCCCCGGGAGCTCCTGGAGCAGGCCGCGTTCGCACTCCTCGACTACATCGAGACCTTCACCGACGGCTTCCGCATCCTCGTACGGGACTCGCCCGTCGCCCAGTCCACCGGCACCTTCGCGTCGCTGATCAGCGATATCGCCACCCAGGTGGAAGACATCCTCGGCCTGGAATTCAAGGCCCGCGGCTTCGATCCCAAGCTGGCGCCGCTCTATGCGCAGGCCCTGGTCGGCATGGTCGCGCTGACCGGCCAGTGGTGGCTGAACGTCCGCAAGCCGAAGAAGGCCGAGGTGGCGGCGCATCTGGTGAATCTGGCGTGGCACGGCCTGGACGGCCTGGAGGCGAAGCCGCGGTTGATAGGGCACCGGAAGGCGTGAGGGGGCGGCCCGGGGTGTGCGCCGGGCCGCCCCCTGCGGCGCGGCGGGTTCAGTCCGTCGGCTCCAGGAATTCCAGCCGGTTGCCCACGGGGTCGGTCGCGTAGCAGCGTCGGTGACCCGGCAGGTTGTCGTCCCAGGTGACGGGGGTGCCGGCGGCGGTGAGCCGGGCGGCGAGGGCGTCGATGTCGGTGACGCGCATGCCGGGGTGGGCTTTGGGTGAGGGGTGGTGGTCCGCGGTGATGCCCAGGTGGAGGCGGGCCGTGCCGGCCTCGAACCATCCCCCAAGCTCTCGGCTTCGCTCGAGCAGGGGGGACCCCCACCACGACCGGCGAGGCCCGGGGGTTTGGGGACCTCCGTCATGCCGAGGGTGTCCGCGTAGAAGGCGCGCAGGGTGTCCTCGGTGCCGGGGGGGGCGCGGCGAGCTGGACGTGGTCGAGGCCGGTGATCACGGCGGGGCTCCTCCGGGGCGGTCAGCGCGGCTTGTGGGCGACGGCGAAGATGCGGCGGAAGGGGAAGACCGTGCCGTGGCGGCCGGTGGGGTAGGCCTGGCGCAAGAGGTCGCGGAATTCTGCGAGGAAGGCGTCGCGGGCGGCGGGGTCGTCCTCGAGGGCGGTCAGGACGGGGCGCAGGGCGGTGCCCTTGACCCAGTCCAGGACGGGGTCGTCGCCCTGGAGGAGCTGGACGTAGGTGGTTTCCCATACGTCTGCGGTGCAGCCGAGGTCGCTGAGGCGGGTGAGGTATCCGGCCGGTTCGAGGATGTGGACGAAGCGGCGGCCGTGGGTGGTGAGGCGCTCGCGCCACTGGGGGGCGTCGCACAGCTCGCCGAGGAGGGCGTGGCTGGGCGAGGTGAAGTTGCCGGGTACCTGGAAGGCGAGGGTGCCGCCGGGGGTGAGGGCGTCGATCCAGCGCGGGAGGGATTCGGGGTGATTGGGGACCCATTGGAGCGCCGCGTTGGAGATGATCAGGTCGTACTGCTCATCGGGGGACCAGTCGGCGGCGTCGGCGGGCGCGAAGTCGAGGAGGCCGCCGCCGTGGGTGGGGCCGGCGTACGTCTTGGCTTCGCTCAGCATCTCGGGGGAGTTGTCGAGGCCGGTGATGTGGGCGTCGGGCCAGCGGTCGGCGAGTTGGACGGTGACGTTCCCGGGACCGCATCCGAGGTCGGCGATGCGGGTGGGGCCCGCGTGCCGGGGGAGCTCGGGTATGCGGTTGAGCAGGTCGTGGAACGGGCGGGTGCGGTGCCCGGAGTGGTGCAGATACTGCTGCGGATCCCAGGTTGGTGCGTCGTGCATGTTCGAAACCCCTTCGCTGGTACAGGGCTGACTCTGCGCTCACGAACGGTTGGTTTTGGCCAACGCTGGTGGATGTGAGCTTCCCGCCGACGATGCCCAATAGTCCACCGAAATATATCTCGACGTCAAGAGACTTCATGTCGAGGGACCCTTTACACTGATCGTCATGGAGGACGAGGTCGACCGACTGGTTGCAGCATGGCGCCGCGAGCGCCCGGACCTCGACGTGGAACCGCTAGAGGTCCTCAGCCGGGTGTCCAGGCTGGCCAGACACCTCGACCGGGCCCGGCGGATCGCCTTCGCCGAGGTGGGGCTGGAGCCCTGGGAGTTCGATGTGCTGACCGCCCTGCGGCGGGCCGGTGCGCCCTATCAGCTCTCGCCCGGCGCCCTGCTGACGCAGACACTGGTCACCTCCGGGACGATGACCAACCGCATCGACCGGCTCGCCAAGAAAGACCTCGTCGAGCGGCTGCCCGACCCCAGCGACCGGCGCGGAGTCCTCGTCAGACTGACCGCCGAGGGCCGCGACAAGGCCGATCAGTCGCTGGCGGGGCTGCTGGCCCAGGAGCGCGCCATCCTCGCCGAGCTCTCCCGACAGCAGCGCCATGAATTGGCCGGTCTGCTGCGCAGGTTGACGGGTCCTTTCGACAACATTCCGGGCTGACGGGGCGCGGCGCGGCGGGCCGACGGCCCCCGCCCGGGGCCGCCCGCGCTCCCCCGGGTGACGGGCGCGCCCCCACTCGTACGACCCCTTGCCCGCCGCCCCCCGCGTCGGCTTGGATCGCGCCATGAGCCAGCAGCGCGCACCGCATCCGGCGAACGGCGACCACGGTGGCCCCTACGGCAGGCGCTTCGCGGGCCGTACGGTGCTGGTGACCGGCGCCGCGGCCGGGATCGGGGCGGCGACCGCCGACCGGCTGGCGGCCGAAGGGGCCGCCGTACTGCTGCTGGACATCGATGACGAGCGCGGCGAGCACACCGCCCGGCGCATCCGGGCGGCCGGCGGCCAGGCCTCGTACGAGCACTGCGATGTGGCGGCGGAGGACGACTGGCGGCGGGCGGTCGAGGCGGCGCGGCGGCGTTACGGGCCGGTCGACGGGCTGGTCAGCAACGCCTTTCTGCGCTATGTGGCGGCCGCCGACCGCACCCCGCTCGCCGACTGGGAGCGGCAGCTGGCGGTCAACCTCACCGGGTCCTTCCTCGGCGTGCGCGCCGCGCTGGAGGATCTGCGGCGGCGGCAGGGGGCGGTGGTGCTGACCTCGTCCGTGCACGCGCTGATCGGGCTGCCGGGGCGCCCCGCTTACGCGGCGTCCAAGGCCGGACTGACCGGGCTGGGGCGGCAGCTGGCCGTGGAGTACGGGCCCGACGTACGGGTCAACAGCGTGTTGCCGGGGCCGGTGCTGACCGACGCCTGGGAGGGCATCGGCGAGGCGGAGCGGCAGGCCAGCGCCGAGGAGACCGCGGCGCGGCGACTGGGACGGCCCGAGGAGGTCGCCGCGGCCATCGCCTTTCTGCTCTCTCCGGAGGCATCCTTCGTCACGGGGGCGAGCCTCGTCGTCGACGGCGGCTGGAGCGTGTACAAGAACTCGAGTTGAAGCGGGACAGCGAGAATCTGAACTTCGACCCTGGGGGTCCGATGGGCGGCATTCACTTCGGCGGCGACTACAACCCCGAGCAGTGGCCCGAGGAGGTGTGGGCCGAGGATCTGAAGCTGATGAAGGCGGCCCACGTCACCATGGTCACCGCCGGGATCTTCTCCTGGGCCAGGGTCGAACCCCGGCCGGGGGAATGGGACTTCGGCTGGTTCGACAGGGTGATGGACGGCCTCGCGGGGGCGGATATCGCGGTCTGCCTGGCGACGATGACCGCCTCTCCCCCACCCTGGCTCTCCCGCGCGCACCCCGAGATCCTGCCCGAGGGCCCCGACGGGCAACGCCGCTGGCCGGGCGGCCGGCAGCACTACTGCCCCTCCAGCCCCGTCTACCGCGCCCACGCCGTGCGCCTCGTCGAGCGGCTCGCCACCCGCTACGCCGGCCACCCGGCGCTCGCCATGTGGCATGTGGGCAATGAGTACGGGTGTCATACCCGGCAGTGCTTCTGCGACGTGTCGGCCGAGGACTTCCGGGGCTGGCTGCGGGAGCGGTACGGGAGCGTCGCGGCGCTGAACGAGGCCTGGTCGACGGCGTTCTGGTCGCAGGCGTACGGCGATTTCGACGAGGTGCTGCCGCCGCGTACGGCGCCCACCTTCCCCAACCCCGCCCAGCAGCTGGACTACCTGCGGTTCGGCGACGCGGCGCTGCGCGCCTGCTATCTGGCGGAGAAGGAGGTGCTGGCGCGGATCACGCCCGCGGTGCCGGTCACCACCAATCTGATGCCGCAGCACAAGCCCGTGGACGCCTTCGCCTGGTCGGCGCACATGGACGCCATGGCGCTGGACATGTACCAGGACCCGTACGCGGCCGACGATCACGTCCGGGCGGGGTACGTCTTCGACCTGATGCGTTCGGCCCGGTCCGGGCAGCCCTGGCTGCTGCTGGAACAGGCGCCGGGCGCGGTCAACTGGCGGCCCCGCAACGGGCCCAAGCCGCCGGGCGCGATGCGCCTGTGGAGCTGGCAGGCCATCGCCCAGGGGGCGGACGCGGTGCTGTATTTCCAGTGGCGGCAGTCGCTGGGCGGGGCGGAGAAGTTCCACTCCGCGATGCTGCCGCACGGCGGGACGGACACCCGTATCTTCCGTGAAGTGCAGGAGCTGGGACGGGAGTTGGCGTCGCTCCCGGAGATCGCGGGGACGCGGTCGCGGGCCGAGGTGGCGCTGCTGGCGGACTGGCACAGCTGGTGGGCGCTGGAGGTGGACTCCAAGCCGTCCACCGCGCTGGACCACTCCGGGATCGCGCTGGACCACTACCGGCCGCTCTTCGAGGCGGGCGTGGCGTGTGAGGTGGTGCCGCCGCAGCGGGAGCTTGCCGGGTACCGGCTGGTGGTCGTGCCCAATCTGTATCTGCTGACGGCGCGGGATGCCGCGCGGCTGGCCGCCTATGTACGGGGCGGCGGGCACCTGGTGGTGTCGTTCTTCTCGGGGATCGTCGATGAGCACGACCGGGTGCATGCCGGGGGCTATCCGGCGCCGCTGCGGGAGCTGCTGGGGCTGCGGGTCGAGGAGTTCTGGCCGCTGGACGCGGGCCGGCGGGTGGCCGTCGGGGACGGTCCTTATACGGGGTCGGCGGACCTGTGGTCGGAGGCCATCGACCTCGAAGGGGCCGAGGCGCTCGCGTACTTCATGGACGGGGAGCTGGCCGGGCGGCCCGCGGTGACCCGGCATGCGTACGGTCGGGGCACGGTCTGGTACGTCGGGACCCGCCTCGAACCGGCGCTGCTGCGGGCCCTGCTGGACGACGTCCGGGAGGCGGCCGGGGTGGCGCCCGTACTGCCGGGGCTGCCGGCCGGTGTGCAGGCGACGGTCCGGGCGGACCCGGAGGGCCGGTACGGGCGGTTCACGTTCCTGCTCAATCACCGGGCCGAGGCCGTCGAGGTCGCCCTGCCCGCGCCGATGACGGATGTGCTGGCGGCGGCGGGCACGGCGTCGGGGGCCGCTCCGCCGCCCGCGGACCGGATCACGCTGCCGGGGCTGGGCGTGGCCGTACTGACCGAAGCCGGCGCGGACGGGGCGGCCGGGACCGGAGCGGCCGGCTAGCCGGCGCCCACCGGGGCGGGGGCGGCCGTCGCCGTCGCCGTCGCCGCCTCGACCTCCGCCGGGCCCACCCCGGCCCGGCGGGCCAGCGCCACCGCCGCGAGGGTGGAGTGCACCCCGAGCTTGCCCAGGACGTTCTGCATATGCGTACGGACGGTGTGCGGGGAGAGGAACAGCCGCTCGGCGACCGCCTTGCGGCCCAGGCCCGCGACCATGCAGCGCAGCACCTCGCGCTCGCGCGGCGTCAGCGACTCCACCAGCCGCTCGCTCTCGCTGCGGTGTTTGCGGGCCGCCGTCAGCTCGCGCAGTACGCCGGTCAGCAGGGCGGGCGGCAGATGCGTTTCATCGCGCAGTACGCCGCGGATGACGGCGAGCAGCCGGGAGAGCGAGCAGTCCTTGGCGACCCAGCCCGAGGCGCCGGCCTGGAGGGCGGCGGCCGCGTGGCGCGGGTCGTCGCGCTCGGCGAGGACGACGGTCCGCAGGTACGGGTGGCTGGTGCGCAGGCCGGAGACGAGCGCGATGCCGGCCGAGGAGGCGGCGCGCGGCGCGCCCTGCTGAGCGGCGGACGGCTGCGGCGGCACCGCTGCCAGCGGCGCGACGGCGGCCAGCTCGGCGTCGGCGAGCAGCACATCGAAGCGGCGGCCCTCGGCGGCCGCCCGCTCCAGGTTGCGCAGGGCCGCCGGGGCGCTGCCCGCCGCGGCCACGTCCACGTCTTGTTCCGCCGCGAGTGCGGCCGCCAGGGATTCGGCGAAAATGCGGTGGTCGTCGACCACCAGAACCCGGATGCGTTGCACGGAGACCCCCTGTCTCGGTGAACGGACCATAGCGGGCACGACGCCCGGATTGAAGATCGCCTCGGCCGCACGGCCGCCGCCGTGCCGCAATGACTACCCCACCCCGGACGCCGTACCCGACGGTCTCGCCCCCTGATCCGCACCGGCCCCCACCGGTGCTGATCTCAGAGTACGGACAGCGGGCGGCAAGTGAAGCCAAATGGCTGAACTGGTCCGTACCTCCGGGCGTTTTTGCGACGGTTCGGTGGATGAGATGCGGCGGCTCCGTGGCCGTTTTGCCATGGCCGCCGCCGGGCGGCGCCCGTTACACCAGGCGGCGGGCCCCCGCACTGGGCACCGCGGCGAAGACGCGCGGGGGAACGAATCCGGCCGCCGCAAATGCGTCGGTGACGGCGGTGGTGACCGCCTTCGCGTCGGCCTCCTCGACGAGGACGACGGCCGAGCCGCCGAAGCCACCGCCGGTCATCCGGGCCCCGACCGCGCCCGCCGCGACGGCCGTGTCGACCGCGAGGTCCAGCTCGGCGCAGGAGATCTTGAAGTCGTCGCGCAGCGAGGCGTGTCCGGCGGTCAGCAGCGGGCCGATCGCGCGGGGGTCACCGGCGTCGAGGCGGGACATGACCTCTTCGACCCGGTGGTTCTCGGTGACGATGTGGCGTACGAGGTCCCGGACGACGGGCTCGTCGGCAAGCTTGTCGAGCGCCTCGGACAGATGCGCGTACGGCACGTCGCGCAGGGCGCGCACACCGAGCGCCCGCGCGCCACGCTCGCAGCCGGCGCGCCGCTGGGCGTATGCGCCGTCTCCGAGTTCATGCTTCACGCAGGTGTCGACGACGAGGAGTTGCAGCCCCTCCCCCGCCAAATCGAACGGTACTTGACGCCGGGTGAGGTCCCGGGTGTCCAGGAACAGGGCGTGGCCGTCGGTGCAGCAGGCGGCGGCGGTCTGGTCCATGATTCCGCAGGGCACGCCGACGAAGGCGTTCTCGGCGCGCTGGGCGAGCCGGGCCAGGCGCTGGGGGGCGAGGCCGAGGCCGTAGAGGTCGTTGAGGGCCAGCGCGGTGGCGACCTCCAGGGCGGCGGAGGAGGAGAGGCCCGCGCCGGCGGGCACGGTGCTCTCGTAGTGCAGATCGGCGCCGCCCACCGGCAGCCCGGCCTCCCGCATGGCCCAGACGATGCCCGCCGGGTAGGCGGCCCAGGTCCCGGCGGGGGCGGGCCGCAGCTCGTCGATGAGCAGCTCGACGACGCCGCCGTCGGCGCCGCCGGAGTGCAGGCGCAGCACGCCGTCCGGGCGGGCCGAGGCCGCGGCGACGGTGGTGTGCGGGAGGGCCAGCGGCATCACGAAGCCGTCGTTGTAGTCGGTGTGTTCACCGATCAGGTTGACCCGGCCGGGGGCGGCCCAGATCCCGGTGGGGGCGGTGCCGTAGACGGCGTGGAACGCCTCGGCGGTCCGGGTCGCGGCTTCGTGATCGTGCATCAGGACTCCTTGGTCCCCTGTGGCTGCCGGCCGTCGGGCTTTCCGCCCTCGAGCCGCTGGGTGAACTGCCAGGCGTCGGCGACGATGCCGGCGAGGTCGGCGCGGGCGGGGCGCCAGCCGAGCCGGTCGATGGCGGTCTGGGCGGACGCCACCAGGACGGCGGGGTCGCCGCCGCGGCGCGGGGCGATGACCTCGGGGATCGGGTGCCCGGTGACCTTGCGGACGGTCTCGATGACCTCGCGGACGGAGAAGCCGTTGCCGTTGCCGAGGTTGCAGATCAGGTGCTCGCCGGGTTTGACACTGTGGCGCGTAGCGCCTCCTGCCGGGGTGGTGGCGGGAGACGGGTGGGCGGCTTCCAGGGCGAGGAGGTGGGCCTCGGCCAGGTCGGCGACGTGGATGTAGTCGCGGATGCAGGTGCCGTCGGCGGTGGGGTAGTCGTCGCCGAAGACGGAGATCGCCTCGCGCTTGCCCTGGGCGACCTGGAGGACCAGCGGGATCAGGTGCGATTCGGGCTGGTGGCGCTCGCCGCAGTCGCCGTAGGCGCCGGCGACGTTGAAGTAGCGCAGCGAGACGGCGGCCAGGCCGTGGGCGGCGGCCTCGCCGCTGATCATGTGGTCGACGGCGAGCTTGCTGGCGCCGTAGGGGTTGGTCGGCGCGGTCGGCGCGGACTCCACGATCGGGATCTGCTCGGGCTCGCCGTAGGTCGCCGCGGTGGAGGAGAAGACGAGCTTGCGGACGCCCGCCGTGCGCATGGCGGCCAGCAGCTCCATGGTGCCGCCGACGTTGTTGTCCCAGTACTTCTCGGGCTTGACGACGGACTCGCCGACCTGCGAGAACGCGGCGAAGTGCAGGACCGCGTCGTAGGAGGCGTCCAGCCATTTGCCGGCGTCGCGGATGTCACCCTCGATGAACTCGGCGCCGGCGGGGACGCCCGCCCGGAAGCCGGTCGAGAGGTTGTCGAGGACGGTGACCTCGTGGCCCGCCTCCAGCAGGTGCTGGGCGACGACGCTGCCCACGTATCCGGCCCCGCCGGTCACCAGGTATTTCGCAGACACAGGCTTGCTCACTCGCTCGCTACCTCTCGCAGTCGCTGGGCCGCGGCCTCCGGCGGCACATCGTTGATGAACACGTTCATGCCGGATTCGGAACCCGCGAGGAACTTCAGCTTGCCGGAAGTCCGGCGAATGGTGAAAAGCTCGAGGTGAAGTGCGAATTCGGAGCGGTCCGCGGCGCGCAGCGGCGCCTGGTGCCAGGCGGCGATGTACGGCGTCGGGGGCGCGTCCGGCCCGAAGATCCGGTCGAACCGCCGCAAGACTTCCAGATAGAGCTGTGGGAACTCTGTGCGGGCCGCCTCGTCGAGGGCGAGCAGGTCGGGGACCCGGCGCCTGGGGTAGAGGTGCACCTCGTAGGGCCAGTGGGCGGCGTAGGGGACGAAGGCCAGCCAGTGCTCGCCCTCGAGGACGATGCGGCTTGCGTCGGCGATCTCGTCGGCCAGGACGTCGTCGAAGAGGTTGCCGCCGCCGGTGGCCTCGCGGTGGGCGGCGAGGGAGCGCAGCATCCGCTCGGTGCGGGGGGTGATGAAGGGGTAGGCGTAGATCTGGCCGTGCGGGTGGGCGAGGGTGACGCCGATCTCGGCGCCGCGGTTCTCGAAGCAGAACACCTGCTCCACGCCCGGGAGTTGGGACAGTTCGGCGGTGCGGTCGGTCCAGGCTTCGAGGACCAGGGCGGCCTGTTCTTCGGTGAGGTCGGCGAAGGAGGCGTCGTGGTCGGGGGTGAAGCAGACGACCTCGCAGCGGCCGCTGTCCCCGGCGAGGGAGGGGAAGCGGTTCTCGAAGACGGCGACGTCGTAGTCGGCGGCGGGGATCTCGGAGTGCCGGCCTTCGCGGGAGGGGCACAGCGGGCATTCGTCGGCCGGGGGGTGGTAGGTGCGGCCCTGGCGGTGCGAGGCGATGGCGACGTGGTCGCCCAGGAGGCGGTCGTGGCGGATGCGGGAGGCGGTGGAGACCGGGTCGAGGGGGCGGGGGTCGCTTGCGTCGCGTACGGCGTCGTCGCGTGAGTCGTAGTAGATCAACTCCCGGCCGTCCGCGAGCCGGGTCGTCGTCTTCTTCACCGGGAGCTCCTCACCGCATCATCACGTCGATCAAACACAAACAAACACAATGAAGCACAACTAAACAGTCTCGTCAACGCCGGGACAGGCCTGGACTCCCACCGGGACATACGCACCGATACCGGCCAGCCCGATCACGATCCAACAAATAAAACCAACAAAAGTGTTCAGTTTCTGAACGCTCGCGCGTAGCTTTCTGTGCGTTCAGATCGCTCCCGAAGAAGCGAGTGCCCCCATGACCACCCTGGCCGAAGGCCTCCGGCTGCCCACCAACGGGCTCGACTACACGATCCTGGCCATCTACTTCGTCATCGTCCTAGGCATCGGATTCGCGGCCAGGCGCAGCGTGAAGACGAGCCTGGACTTCTTCCTCTCCGGCCGGTCGCTGCCCGCCTGGGTGACCGGCCTCGCGTTCGTCGCCGCCAACCTCGGCGCCACCGAGATCCTCGGGATGGCCGCGACCGGCGCCCAGTACGGCGTCGCGGTGGTGCACTGGTACTGGATCGGCGCCATCCCGGCCATGGTCTTCCTGGGCCTGGTCATGATGCCGTTCTACTACCGCTCCAAGGTCCGCTCGGTGCCCGAGTTCCTGCTCCAGCGGTTCGACAGGTCCGCGCACCTGCTCAGCTCGGTCCTGTTCGCCTTCGCCGCGATACTGATAGCCGGCGTGAACCTGTACGCCCTGTCGATCGTCGTCGAGGCGCTGCTGGGCTGGCCGCAGTGGGTGGCGATCGTCGTCGCGGGCCTGTTCGTCCTCGCGTACATCACCATCGGCGGCCTGTCCTCGGCGATCTACAACGAAGTGCTCCAGTTCTTCGTCATCCTCGCCGCGCTGATACCCCTCTGCATCATCGGCCTCAAGCGCGTCGGCGGCTGGGGCGGCCTGACCCACTCCCTGGAGTCCTCGCACGGCGGCAACTTCCTCACGGCCTGGGGCGGTACGGGCATCGGTGACGCCAACCCGCTCGGCGCGAACTGGCTGACGATCATCCTCGGCCTGGGCTTCGTGCTCTCCTTCGGCTACTGGACGACGAACTTCGCCGAGGTGCAGCGCGCGCTGTCCGCGAAGAACCTCTCGGCCGCCCAGCGCACCCCGCTCATCGCCGCGTTCCCGAAGATGTTCATCGTCTTCCTGGTGATGATCCCGGGCCTGGTCGCCGCCGTCCTCGTCCCGAAGATCGGCGCGGCCGGCTCCGGCCTCACCTACAACGACGCGATTCCGTACCTCATGCAGGAGCTGCTGCCCAACGGCGTGCTCGGCATCGCCGTCACCGGCCTCCTCGCCGCCTTCATGGCGGGCATGGCGGCCAACGTCTCGTCCTTCAACACCGTCTTCACGTACGACATCTGGGCCAAGTACGTGAAGACCGACAAGCCCGACGGGTACTACCTGAAGTTCGGCCGCCTCATCACCGCGATCGGCGTCCTCGCCTCGATCGGCACGGCGTTCATCGCCTCGTCGTTCTCGAACATCATGGGCTACCTCCAGACGTTGTTCTCCTTCTTCAACGTCCCGATGTTCGTGGTCTTCATCATCGGCATGTTCTGGAAGCGCGCCTCGATGAAGTCCGGCGTATGGGGCCTGCTCGCCGGCACCACGGCCGCGATGGTCAACTACTTCTGGATCTACAAGCAGGGCATCATCGCCATCCCCACCGACCAGGGCGCCAACTTCGTCTCCGCGATCGTCGGCTTCGTCGCCGGTGCCGCCGTCATGGTCGCCGTCACCCTCTTCACGGCGCCCAAGCCCGAGGCGGAGCTGGCAGGGCTGGTCTACGGCACGACGGCCCCGGGCCTGGAGGAGCCGCCCGCCGAGGGCGACGACGCCTGGTACCGCAGGCCGGCACTGCTCGGCTGGGGTGCGATCGCGCTCGCCGCCGCCTGCTACCTGCCCTACTCCCTCTGATCGGAGGCGTGAACTCCCATGTCCGACCTGCAAAACGAAGTCTCCGAGCTGGAGCGCAAGTCCGCGACCGCGGCCCGGCTCTTCGACATCCGGCGCATCATCGGCGGCCTGTTCGTCGTCTACGGCGTCATCGTCACCGTGGCCGGCATCACCGCCTCCGACGCCGACCTGAAGAAGGCCGAGAACATCAACATCAACCTCTGGACGGGCCTCGGCATGCTCGTCCTGGGGCTGTTCTTCCTGGTGTGGCTGAAACTGCGGCCGGTCGTACCGCCCGCGGTGGAGGACGTCGAGGCGGCCGAGGGGGCCTCGGCGCACTGAGCCGGGGCCGTCCCGGACCGGCGGTACGGCTCGCCCTGCCGAGCGGCCGCCGGGCCGGGACGGGCGCGGCGGCCTCGTCCCCGGCCTACTGGGACGGTGGTGACTCCCCCGGATGTCCGTATTCCTTGTGCCGCGTCATGTTGTCGAGCACCTCCCACAAGGCGAGGCCGTCCTGCGCCCAAAGGACCTCGCGCAGTTGCTCCTTCAGCAGAGCGCACCCCGGGCAGCAACTGGGGTCCGCGAGTCCGGAACGCGGCACGGCAAGCGGATCCTGATACGACACGTTCCTGCGGCGCGCACTGCCGCTGCCCCCGCTCACGCCCGTACCACCCGCGGATGGGCGTGGCGCCGCATCTCGACGTTGCAGTCCGTCACCTTCGACCTGTCCCCCACGCCGTACGCCCCCGCCCGCTGCTGGGCCAGCGCACCGCACACATCGCACCCCGCAACCGGCACGGGCTCCGACGCCGGTTCGCCCAGCTGAACGGGGCGGCACATGCGGGCCATCAAGCCCCCACCTCCACACCGTGAATCCAGCGCGGCCCCGCGTCGTACCCGTGCACGGCCAACCACAAAGCCTGCCGCCGACCGCGCTGAGCCCGTCGTTCCCGCCGCTCCTCGGAGGTGAGGACGTACGGACGGACCAGGTACGAGTCCTCGCCGCGCAGCGCTCCGGGTCCCATTTGCCGCCGGGGCAGGGCGGTCGGAATGTCTGCGATCGGGATAGGCGGAGAGGTCTCCGGCCCCGGCGCCCGGTGACGCCCAGGGGCAGGAAACAGCAGCCGCAAGAGCGGGGAACAGAGTCTCGCGATAGCTTGGATCACGTCGTCAACCTCCCAGGGTTGATGGCCACGCCCCCGGGCCGTCCACCACGGTCGCGGGGGTCTTCGTCAGGGCCAGACTGACCGCCCGTGAGGGTCGTATCGCACCGTTTCTCGGGACTGTCGGGCCTTCTGGGGCTACGGTCGAAGAACGCCCAGATGTCCCCAGGGGGAGCCTTGAATACGGCCTTACGATCAGCTATGGAGACGGCGGGGCTTTCGCCCAGGATGCTTGCCCTCCGTGTGGGAGTTTCCGGCAAGACCGTGGAACGGTGGATCGCGGACGAAGAACTGATCCCGCACGCGAGGAACCGGGAAGATGCCTGCAATGCATTGGGAGTTGAGGCAGAGATGTTGTGGCCGAAAGCCGTCAAGGAACGGCTCAGGGCCGGTGGCGGCCGGGAGATCGTGGAGAGTTACGCGTACCGGTCGGCCTGCCCCTCCGGCGTCTGGGCCAAGCTGATCGAGGACGCGAGCGATGAGTTGTTCTTCGGCGGCTTCACGTCCTATTTCCTGTGGACGCAGGTGCCGGCCTTCCCGGAAACCTTGCGCCGCAAGGCCGAGCGCGGCTGCCGCGTCCGCTTCCTGCTCGGTGACCCGAGCGGAGACGTCACACGCCAACGCGAGGAGATCGAGGGCGTCTCCCTGACAGTCTCCACGCGAATCAACACCACTCTTGAGCAGCTTGCCCGACTGGGGCGGATCCCCGGCCTCGAAGCCCGCTTCACGACGCCGACCGACGCCATGAACCACGTCTCGCTGTCGGTCTTCCGTTTCGACGACGAAGCGCTTGTCACCCCACACCTGGCTACGGCTGTCGGACACGACTCGCCGCTGATGCATCTGCGACGCCACAGCGACGATGGGGTCTTCTCAAGGTTCGTGGCGCACTGCGATGAACTCTGGGAACGCGGCACCCCAGTACCGGAGTGATAAGGCTGACCAGGAACCTGATGGATGATCCGGCCCTGGTGAGAGCCAGCCACACGGCCTACGCTCTTGCCCTGAGCGACGCGTTGTCGCAGCAGGAATCACTGGCCCTCGTCAGGGCGGCAGCAGAGGAACACGCACATGGTCAGCAGTGAGCACACCGTCTCCGACGCGTCCACGCTCACCGGGTGGTACAAGTCCAGCTACAGCGGCGGCAGCCAGGGCGAATGTCTTGAGGTCGCCCATGGCCACGCCGGCATGCCCGTACGCGACAGCAAGCGCCCGACCGGCCCTGCGCTGGTCTTCTCCGCCGGAAGCTGGTCAGCGTTCGTCTCCGCCGTGAAGCACGGGGAGTTCCCCGCCTGAGCTGTCCCGGACCTCAAGCACGTGCAAGTTCATGCAAGTCCGGTGCGCCACAGGGGAAGTAGGGAGCAGGCTCCTACACACAGGTCCTCTCCCACGAGCGAGGTGGTCACATGGCACTGCACATGCTTGGTAAAGACCCTGAGTCACCTGAGGGTAAATCGCCGACTGTGTACTACGACGACCAGACCGACAACTATCTGGTCCAAGGGTGGAAGGTTGCGAATGCCGAGCGTCTGTCACAGCTCGACCTCCCGTCCCACGAGACGGTTGTCGAGATCCCCAAGCGCATGACGCTGCTCTTCCCGGAGGTGAACGGTGGCCGAGGAACCGACGTTCGAGGAACTGTTCCGGCAGGCCAAGCGCTCTGCCGTGCACCTGGAGATGCGGGACGGCTATATGCGGCCCGATCCGTATTTCGTCTCGTGGTTGCAGGACCCTCAAAGCATTTCAGCCGAGCGCGATCCGGGCTCGCGGCCATGGCTTGCCCTGATGAAGGAGATCACCGGTCGGGGTGTTGAGGTTCGCCGTGCCCGGATCTTCTCGGAGCCGATGAGTGACTACATCCGCTACGAGCATCACCTCACGCCCAGCAATGTGGCGGCCGGCGAACAGGTTCGCTGGCTGCCTCGTCGTATTCCTGCACTTCACCGGCGAGGGCGAACTGTCTCCCGAGGGTGACGAGGAGCGCACGGCCGATCCGTCTGTGGTGCGCCTTTGCTCGACGGCCTTCGAAGCCGTCTGGGAACGTGCCGTCCCGCACCAGGAGTACCGGGCGGTCTGATCCAGGGGCACAGCGGATCCTCCCGTGAGAAGGCGTCGTTCCCGACGGAGCGCCATGTCGTGGAGTTCCGGCCGCAGTTGCCCCTGCCCGAGGTGCGACCTTCGACGCTGACATAAATCGTTCGCGGCAGTGATCCATGAGCAGCTAGGATCCCCGGCATGTCCTACATGTTCGTCCGCCAGCGGACCGCCTGAGACGCTCTGCCGCCGCAGTCGCTCGGCGACCGGCGCTTGCAGAGGAGTTGTCCGTCGACGTGCATCGTCGCCGGTGAGCACCTCCATGTCGCGTGCTGCCTCTGACCGGCGGCCGGTACGCGCTGGTTGAGCGCTGCCATCGGCTTCCGTGCGCCCGGCGACCGAACCGCGTTGCGCCTGGTGAAGGCGCGCCCGTTTCTCCCTTCAGACGCGGCGGCGCACCGCGCGGGCATCGGCCCCTCAGGCATGCCCGCCCGCGCCGCCCACCGGACATGAACATTGGACTGACCGCATGACATCTGCATCCGTATCCAGCAACTCTCCCCGCCCGCGCCCGGCCCGTGGCGCGAGCCCGACGTTCGTGCTCGTGCACGGCTCGTGCTCCAGTTCGTGGATGTGGGCACCCGTCCAGCGCGAGCTGGCGCTGCTCGGGCACCGCAGCTTCGCCGTGGACCTGCCGGGGCACGGCTTCGACGCGCAGTACCCGGCCGCGTACCAGGCTCCGCAGGACCTCGACGCGTGGGCGGCCGAACCGTCCAAGCTGGCCGGGGTCACCCTGCAGGACAACGTCGACACGGTCGTCGACGTCGTCCGGCGAGTGGCCGGGCACGGGCCGGTGGTCCTGGTGGGCGCCAGTCTCGGTGGCACCACCATCACCGGGGTGGGCAACACGGTCCCCGGTTTGGTGAGCCGGCTCGTCTACGTCTCCGCCTGGTCGTGCGTGGAGCGCGCCAACCCCATCGCGTACATGCAGGAGCCCGAGTTCGGCGACAACCTGCTGGGCCCGCTGGCCGCGCTGAACGTCGGCGACCCCGCCGAGCTCGGTGTCGGCCGGGCCAACTACCGCACCGCCGACCCGGTCATGCTGGCCGCGCTCAAGGAAGCGATGATGGCGGACGCGAGCGATGAGCAGTTCCGGGCCTTCCTGAACATCCTGCAGCCGGACGAGTCGCTGGCGGTGATGATGTCCGACGCGCGCGGCCACGCCGACACCTGGGGCACCATCGCCCGTACCTACATCCGTCTCTCCGAAGACCGGACGCTTCCGGTGGCCATGCAGGACCGTCTGATCGCCGAATGCGACGCCCTGACGCCCGGCAATCCGTACGACGTGCACACGCTGGACACCAGCCACGTCGGGTTCCTGCTCAGGCCGGCGGAGGTGGCCGGCATCCTCGATCGGCTGACCGTCTGATCCGGGAGGGATCAGTCATTACCCAGCGTGCAGGGAGGGGGCGGCCCGTCGGCTGCCCCCTTTCCGCGGAAGGGCCACAAGGCCGCTGAGGGCGGGCCCGCCCTGCCCCGTACCCCCGCCTACTCGCCTCCCGATTCCGCGGCCCCCGCAGCCTCGGCCCGTGCGCCCCCGCCCCGCGCCACCCGTTCCAGCAGTCCCGTGCGGGCCGCCAGTGCCGCGGCCTCCAGGCGGGAGCCCACCTCCAGCTTCATCAGCACCCGTTGGACGTGCGTACGGGCGGTGCTCGGCGCGATGTCCATCCCGGCGGCGATCAGCCGGGTGTCCTCGCCGTCCGCGACCCGCATCAGCACCTCGACCTCGCGCGGGGTGAGCAGCTGGAGCAGCCGCGCGCCCTCGTCGTCCGGCTGGGCCGCCGGGTGCAGCAGCTCCTCGAAGGCCTGCTGGAGCAGCTGCGGTGCGATGGCCGACTCGCCCGCCCGCGCCTTCATCATGGCGCGTTCGACGCCCTCGATCCGCTCGTCGTTGCGGACGTAGCCGGACGCCCCGGCGGCGAAGGCGGCCGCGATCCCGCGGGGGCTGGGCACCGGGCCCATGACCACCACCGCGATCTGGGGCCGCTCCTTCTTGATCCGTACGACCGGGTCGAAGACCCCCGGCGCGGCGGGTGCGGCGGTGCCCAGCAGGCACACCTCGGGCGCCCGGCTCACCACCAGGTCCGCGGCCCCGGCGCTCGGCGCGGCCGCCGCCAGGACGCGGTGCCCGCGCAGCTTCAGGGCCGAGGCGAGCGCCTCGGCGAGCAGACGGTGATCGTCGACCACCATGAGCCGCACGACCATCGAGAACCCCCTCACCTCCCGGCGGGCCCCGCCCCCGGCCCCCGCCGGGCCCCTTTGTGCCCGGGTAGTGTGCCCGGAGATAGTGCCCGGGATTTGTCCCCGGGAAGCTACACGCTCGGCCGGTCTCGCGCGCCCCCTACCGGGGAGAAGACCGCCGGAATGCGGCCTTCTTGGCCAATCGGGGCCGATAGCCTCCCCCCGGACTCCGTCCGGGGACCCCCATCGCGGCCGTCGACCGCCGCGGCTATGCGTCCTCGGCCAGCTCCAGCCAGCGCATTTCCAACTCCTCGCGCTCGCCGACCAGTTCACGCAGCTGGGCGTCGAGTCCCGCGACCTTCTCGAAGTCGGTGGCGTGTTCGGCGATCTGCGCGTGCAACTTGCTCTCCTTGTCGCCGAGCTTGTCCAGCTGCCGCTCGATCTTCTGGAGTTCCTTCTGTGCCGCGCGGTTGACGGCCGCCGCCTTCTTGGGCGCGGCGGCCTGCTGTGCGGGGGCGGGCACCGCGGCCTCGACGACCTTCCGGCGGCGCTCCAGGTACTCGTCGATACCGCGCGGCAGCATCCGCAGCGCGGCGTCGCCGAGGAGCGCGAAGACCCGGTCCGTCGTCCGCTCTATGAAGTACCGGTCGTGGCTGATGACGATCAGCGAGCCGGGCCAGCCGTCGAGCACGTCCTCCAGCTGGGTCAGTGTCTGGATGTCGAGGTCGTTGGTCGGCTCGTCGAGGAAGAGGACGTTCGGCTCGTCCATGAGGAGGCGGAGGATCTGCAGGCGGCGGCGCTCGCCACCGGAGAGGTCGCCGACCGGCGTCCACTGCTTCTCCTTGGTGAAGCCGAATTTCTCGCAGAGCTGCCCGGCGGTCATCTCCCGGCCCTTGCCGAGGTCGACGCGCTCGCGCACCTTCTGCACCGCCTCCACCACCCGCCAGGACGGGTCCAGCTCGGCGACCTCCTGCGAGAGGTAGGCCAGCTTGACGGTCTTGCCGACGACGATCTTGCCGGCCGCGGGCTGCGCCTCGCCCTGCGTACGGGCCGCCTGCTCCAGCGCCCGCAGCAGCGAGGTCTTGCCGGCGCCGTTCACGCCCACCAGGCCGATCCGGTCGCCGGGTCCCAGCTGCCACGTCAGATGCTTCAGCAGCTCCTTCGGGCCGGCCTGGACGGTGACGTTCTCCAGCTCGAAGACGGTCTTGCCGAGGCGGGAGTTGGCGAACTTCATGAGCTCGGCGGTGTCACGGGGCGGCGGCACGTCCGCGATCAGTTCGTTGGCGGCCTCGATGCGGAAGCGGGGCTTGCTGGTGCGGGCCGGGGCGCCGCGCCGCAGCCACGCCAGCTCCTTGCGCATCAGGTTCTGCCGCTTGGTCTCTTCGGTGGCCGCGATCCGCTCGCGCTCGGCCCGCGCGAAGACGTAGTCGCTGTAGCCGCCCTCGTACTCGTGGATCGCGCCGCGCTGGACGTCCCACATCTGCGTGCAGACCTGGTCGAGGAACCAACGGTCGTGGGTGACGACCACCAGGGCGCTGCGGCGGGCCCGCAGATGGCCGGCGAGCCACGAAATGCCTTCCACGTCGAGGTGGTTGGTGGGCTCGTCCAGGACGATCAGGTCCTGCTCGGCGATCAGCAGCTTGGCCAGGGCGATGCGGCGGCGCTCGCCGCCGGAGAGGGGGCCGATGACGGTGTCGAGGCCCTTGTCGAAGCCCGGCAGGTGCAGATCGCCGAAGAGTCCGGTCAGGACGTCACGGATCTTGGCGTTGCCGGCCCATTCGTGGTCGGCCAGATCCCCGATGACCTCGTGCCGGATGGTGGCGGCCGGGTCGAGGGAGTCGTGCTGGGTCAGGACGCCCAGCCGCAGGCCGCCGCTGTGGGTGACCCGGCCGTCGTCCGCGTCCTCCAGCTTGGCGAGGATCCGGATCAGGGTGGTCTTGCCGTCCCCATTGCGTCCGACGACGCCGATCCGGTCCCCTTCGTTGACGCCGAGGGAGACACCGTCGAGCAGGGCACGGGTTCCGTACACCTTGCCGACGGCTTCCAGATTGACGAGGTTGACGGCCATCTCACTCCTGCGCTTCGGATCGATCGACCTCCCCAGCCTAGTCGCCGCCCGCGGGGCCCTTTGTCCCCCGTTGGATAGCGTTCCCGTCATGCGAACGGACGAGGCAGTGGAGACGGAACGCGGGCTGGTCTACGGCCCGAGCGGCAAGCGGCTGGACGTCCACCGTCCGGCGGGGGCGACCGGGCCGTGGCCGACCGTGCTGCTCTGGCACGGCATCGGCCCCGACGAGCGGGACGTCCTGGAGCCGCTGGCGCGGGCCGCGGCGGCGCGCGGCCTGCTGGTGCTGGTGCCGGACTGGCGGTCGGACGCCGCGGACGGCGGCCGGTCGCAGCTTCTGGAGTCGCTGGCGTTCGCGGGCAAGGAGGCGGGCGGGCTGGGCGGCGACGGGGAGTCGTGTGTCCTCGCCGGGTGGTCGGCCGGTGCCCCGGCTGCGCTGGGCGTCGCGCTGCGGCCACAGGGGGCGGCCGGCCCGCGGCCGTCGGCGATCGTCGGGGTGGCCGGCCGCTACGACCTGCCGGCCCGCACCACCGGCACGGCGGTGCTGGCCGATCTCGCCGCGGGCCTGGCGCCGGCCGTGCCGGTGCGCCTGGTGCACGGCGCCGACGACACCGTCGTGGACGCGCGGCACTCCCGGGACCTGGCCGCCGCGCTGCGCTCCGCGGGCCTGCCGGTGACCCTCCAGGAGCCCGGGACCGATCATGCGGGCGTCATCATGACCGCGTTCGATCCCGCCGCGAACCGCTGCCGCCCGACGACGGCGGAGCACGCCGTACGGGCCGGGCATCTGGTGGCCGACGCGCTGGCGGCCGAGGTGCCGGCGACCGGCTGAGCCGTCCGGTCAGCGCAGCGTCGCGCCCGGGGCGGGCGAGTCCGCCACCCGTACCTCACGGCAGGTGCCGGACTCCGCCAGCGCCGTCGCCACCTGCTGGGCCGCCTGCGCGTCCTTGACCAGGAAGGCGGTGGTCGGTCCTGAGCCGGAGACCAGCGCGGCCAGCGCACCGGCGGCGGTGCCGGCGGCCAGGGTGTCGGCCAGGGCGGGGCGCAGGGAGAGCGCGGCGGGCTGGAGGTCGTTGGTGAGGGCGGCGGCGAGGGCGGTGGCGTCGCCGGCTTCCAGGGCGGCCAGCAGTTCGGGGGCGGCCTCCGGCTCGGGCACGTGGGTGTCCTGCGTCAGCCGGTCGAATTCGCGGTAGACGGCCGGGGTGGACAGCCCGCCGTCGGCGACCGCGAAGACCCAGTGGAAGGCGTCGCCGACGGGCAGCGGCGTCAGCAGTTCGCCCCGGCCGCGGCCCAGCGCCGCGCCACCGACCAGGCTGAAGGGCACATCGCTGCCCAACTCGGCGCAGATGTCGAGGAGTTCGGCGCGGTCGGCGCCGGTGGCCCACAGGGTGTCGCAGGCGAGCAGGGCGCCGGCGGCGTCCGCGCTGCCGCCCGCCATCCCGCCCGCGACGGGGATGTCCTTGGCGATATGGAGGTGGACGTTCGGCTCGATGCCGTGCCGGGCCGCCAGGAGCTCGGCGGCGCGGGCCGCCAGGTTCGTACGGTCCAGCGGGATCTGGTCGACGTCATGCCCCTCGGCGGTGATCCGCAGGGAGTCGGCGGGGACGGCGGTGACCTCGTCGTAGAGGCCGACGGCGAGGAAGACGTTCGCCAGGTCGTGGAAGCCGTCGGGCCGGGCGGCGCCGACCGCCAGCTGGACGTTGACCTTGGCCGGTACCCGTACGGTGACCGACGCGCCGCTCGTCCCGCATGCCCTCATGCCGCATCTCCCTCTTCGTGCCCCTTGTGCTCGGCGATCCGCGCGAACTCCTCGACGGTAAGCGCCTCACCCCGCGCCTGCGGGGAAATACCCGCCGCCACCAGGGCCGCTTCCGCCGCCGCGGCCGAGCCGGCCCATCCCGACAGCGCCGCCCGCAGCGTCTTGCGGCGCTGGGCGAAGGCCGCGTCCACCACGGCGAAGACCTCGTCGCGGCTCGCGGTCGTCTCCACCGGCTTCTCCCGCCGTACGAGGGAGACCAGCCCCGAATCGACGTTCGGCGCGGGCCAGAAGACATTGCGGCCGATGGCGCCGGCCCGCTTGACCTCGGCGTACCAGTTGGCCTTGACCGACGGCACGCCGTAGACCTTGTTGCCGGGGCGGGCCGCGAGCCGGTCGGCGACCTCGGCCTGGACCATGACCAGGGTGCGGTCGATGGTGGGGAAGGTCGCGAGCATGTGCAGCAGTACGGGGACCGCGACGTTGTAGGGGAGGTTGGCGACCAGTGCGGTGGGCGCGGCGCCGGGCAGTTCGGTGATGTGCATGGCGTCGCTGTGCACCAGCGCGAAGCGGTCGGCGCGCTCGGGCAGCCGGGCGGCGACGGTGTCGGGCAGCGCGGCCGCCAGCACCTCGTCGATCTCCACCGCGGTGACCCGGTCGGCGGCCTCCAGCAGCGCCAGCGTCAGGGACCCGAGACCGGGCCCGACCTCGACCACCACATCGTCGGGCCGCACTCCGGCGGTCCGCACGATGCGGCGGACCGTGTTGGCGTCGATGACGAAGTTCTGGCCGCGCTGCTTGGTGGGACGTACGCCCAGCGCGGCGGCCAGCTCCCGGATGTCGGCCGGCCCGAGGAGGGCACCGGAATCGTCGCTGCTACTGCTGCTCTTGCTCACCCGTGAAGCTTACGGCCCGTACCCGGGAAGCCTGCCGCCCTCACCTGTGAAGCCTGCCGCCGCAGACCGGCCAGGGGCTCGCCCCCCGGGTCAGATACAGCTTCTTGGCGCGGAAGGTCTGCTCCTGGGCGGAGGCGTCCTGCGGGCGGCCGCTGCCGCCCAGGGCGTGCCAGGTGCCGACGTCGAACTGGTAGAGCCCGCCGTACACCCCCGAGGAATCGACCGCGTTCGGCCGCCCGCCCGCCTCGCACCGCGCCAGCGCGTCCCAGGCGAGGTGGTCGGCGCCCGCGACGGAGGCGGGCAGCGCCTTGGTGCCGATGTGCACGATCTGGGGGCGCGGCGCACGCACCACACGGGTGTGCACCCGCTGCGGTTTCTGCCGGACGCCGTTGACGGTGCGCAGGCGGTAGGTGACCCGCCGCACCCCGGGCCGTCCCTGCTGGACGACGGACTCGGTGCCGCGGGCCAGCCGGTCGTTGTGCCGCTTGACCGTGCGGAACCTGATGGGCTCCTCCCGTACCTCCTTCGAGCCGGTGATCCGCAGCACGGAGACGGTCTGCCCCTCGACCGGGAAGCTCTCCAGCGGCACCGAGGCGGTGTCCTCGTTGCGCAGCGTGAGCCCGGCGTCGGCGAGGGCTTCGCGGACGGTGGAGGCGTTGGTGCGGATGTGGTGTTCGCGGCCGTCGGCGACGAAGACCATGGAGCGTTCGGTGCGCACCGCCAGCTCCAGGCCGTGCCGCTCGATGCGGCGGGAGCGGGAGCTGGAGAGTACGGCGCCCTCGGCGCGGACGCCGAGCTGGCGCAGCGCACCGTCCACGGTGTCGGCGGTGGTCCACACCTGGCGGCGCTGTCCGTCGAGGGTGAGGACGACCGGGCGGCCGTGCCGGACGACGACCTCGTCGCCGCTGCGGAGTTCGGCGCCGGGGGCGGGCGCGACGATGTCGTGCCGGGCGATGTCCAGGTTCTCGTCGGCGAGGAGGTCGTCGACGCCTTCGGCGAAGGTGTGCAGGGTGCGCGGTTTGCCGTCGACGCTGAGGCGGATGGCCTTGTCGTGCGCGATGAAGGCGGTGGTGCCGCCGGCCAGGAAAGCCACGACCAGGGCCCGGGGCAGCAGCCGCCGCAGGGTTTCCGGGCGCTGGGGGACGCGCCTGCGACGGCCGCGCGCGGCGCGGTGGCTGCTCTGCGAAGGACTCACGACGCTCCAGATGCCACAGATCCGGTTGACGGCCGGAGGGTAGCGGAGCGACGGTGACTGTCCAAAGTCGAGCCACTACGGAGAGTGGTCGCGTGGCGGCCCGTGGCGTGGCTCAGTAACCGAAGGCGCGCGCCGTGTTCGCCGCGACGGCCGAGGCCAGCGCGTCCTCGGTCATCCCCTTGACCTGGGCCATCGCGCGCAGGGTGTGCGGAATCAGATAGGGCGCGTTCGCTCGTCCGCGGTACGGCACGGGGGTGAGGAAGGGGGCGTCGGTCTCGACGAGCACCAGTTCGGGCGGCGCAACGGCGAGCGCGTCGCGCAGCGGCTGGGCGTTCTTGAAGGTGACGTTGCCGGCGAAGGACATGAAGTAGCCGGCCTCGGCGCAGATCTTGGCCATCGCGGCGTCGCCGGAGTAGCAGTGGAAGACGGTGCGCTCGGGCGCGCCCTCCTCGCGCAGGATCCGCAGCACGTCCTCGTGCGCCTCCCGGTCGTGGATGACCAGGGCCTTGCCGTGCCGTTTGGCGATCTCGATATGGGCGCGGAAGGACCGCTGCTGGGCGGCCATGCCGTCGGGGCCGGTACGGAAGTAGTCCAGGCCGGTCTCGCCGACGCCGCGCACCTCGGGCCGGGCGGCGAGCGCGTCGATCTCGGCGAGCGCCGCGTCCAGGGCGGCGTCGCCACCGGGCTGCCGGGCGCCCTGCCGGGACCAGCCGTCGGGGTCACCGAGCACGATCCGCGGCGCCTCGTTGGGATGCAGCGCGACGGTGGCGTGCACGTTCTCGTACGCGGCGGCGGTGTCCGCGGCCCAGCGCGAACCGGCCAGGTCGCAGCCCACCTGCACCAGGGTGGTCACCCCGACGGAGGCGGCCCTGGCGAGCGCCTCCTCGACGGTCGTTTCCTGCATGTCGAGGTGGGTGTGCGAGTCCGCGACCGGTACCCGGAGGGGTTCGGGCAGCGGCGGCGGGGTGTTCTTGTCGTCCTGCGGTGCCATGGCCGCGATCCTATGAGGACCGCGGCCCGGCCCTCACCCGCAGAGGGTCACTTGCGGTGGTGCTGGAAGGGATGCAGCAGGTCGGAGAGGTGCCAGTGGTGGCGCTCGGCGCCGCTGTCTTCCGTACGGTCCTCGGCCGCCTTGGGGGCCGCAGCCTTCTTCGCGTTGTTGCCCTGACGCTGGTGCATGTTCGCTATCGCGTCGGAGACCATCGAGACCTGGCCCGAGCGCATGATCCGTACGACGTTGGTGCCGCAGTTCAGGCACGTGGGCCGGGTCAACGGGGACGGCACACGCTCGCCGTCCGCGTAGTAGACGACGTGCAGGTCGCCCTTGGCGTCCACCTGGTGGTCTATCTCGTACGCCTGCTCCCAGCCGTGTCCGCACTTCATGCAGGCGAAGGCGTACGCCTCACGCGCCGCGGGCTCGGCGGATCGGGGAAAAGGGGAAACTCCGCGCGGGGAAGTCGTGCTGCTGGTCTTGGCGATCTCGCTCATGTGCGCTCCCTCTTGTCCACAGGACAAGGCAAGGTTTCCGGGACCGTACGTCCCACCCCCAGTGGACGCCCTTTTCGGCCGGATGCGCAGCTGAGCTGCTGCCTATTGGCCCAGATTTGACAGGTGGCAGGGAAAACACCCCACTGCGCGACCTCTGCCTTTACCTTCCCGGTCAGTCATTTACCTTCCCGTGGGTCGGTTCTGGCCGAGAGGCGTTCTTGGCGGCGACCACCGCGTCGAAAACCTGCCGCTTGGGCAGCCCCGCATCCGCCGCAACCGCCGCAATGGCCTCCTTGCGACGCTCCCCCGCCTCCTCGCGCACCCGCACCCGGCGCACCAGTTCCTCGGGCCCGAGCTCATCGGGCCCGCTCTCCGGGGCGCCCTCGACGACGATGGTGATCTCGCCCCGTACGCCCTCCGCCGCCCAGGCCGCCAGCTCCCCCAGCGCCCCCCGCTTGACCTCCTCGTACGTCTTGGTCAGCTCGCGGCAGACGGCCGCCCGCCGCTCGGCACCGAACACCTCGGCCATCGCGGCGAGGGTGTCGTCCAATCGGTGGGGCGCCTCGAAATAGACCAGGGTCCGGCGCTCGTCCGCCACCTCGCGAAGCCGCGAGAGCCGCTCGCCGGCCTTGCGGGGCGGGAATCCCTCGAAGCAGAAGCGGTCCACCGGCAGCCCGGACACCGCGAGGGCGGTGAGGACGGCGGACGGTCCCGGTACGGCCGTCACCTTCACCCCGCGCTCCACCGCCGCCGCCACCAGCCGGTAGCCGGGGTCGGAGACGGACGGCATCCCGGCGTCGGTGACCAGCAGCACCCGGGCACCGCCCGCCAGCGCCTCCGCCAGCTCCGGCGTCCGCGCCGCTTCGTTCCCCTCGAAGTACGACACGATCCGCCCGGCCGGCTGCACCTCCAGCGCCTGGGTCAGCCGGCGCAGCCGCCGGGTGTCCTCGGCGGCGATCACATCGGCGGCCGCGAGCTCGGTGGCCAGCCGCGGCGGCGCGTCCGCGATCTCGCCGATGGGCGTCCCTGCAAGTACCAGCGTTCCAGTCACGCCCCCATCCTCCCAGGGCGCCGCGGCGCCCCGCGGCGGCGGGCCGGGGCAGGAGCCGTCGCCGGTCCGGAGAACCGTTTGGCCACAACCTCGACGGCGCGGCGCCCCGGTCCGCGGCGCTGAACGCCGCTCCACAGACTGCTTCCCTACGATGGGCCGGGTGACGAGTGACACCACCGCGACCGAGACCGGCGCGCATCGTGTCGGGTATCCGGCCCAGCAGCCCCCCGTGTGGCAGCGGCGGCTGCGCCGCTTCGGTTACCCGGTCCGCCCGCAAGGCGATCTCCGCGCGCGGCTGGTGCCCGCCTTCCCGCCGCCGGGCATCCGGCTGTGGGCGGTGTTCGGCGTGGGCCCGGCCGCCGCCGTGCGGCTCTCGCGCTGGGCGGCCTGGGGCGGTCCGCTGCTGGTGGCGCTGGTGGCGGGAGTGCTGCGCTTCTGGCATCTGGGCAGCCCGCACGACGTGATATTCGACGAGACGTACTACCCCAAGGACGCCTGGTCGCTGCTCCAGTACGGCTACGAGGGCACCTGGGACAAGAACGCCAACGCGGCGCTCGTCGGCCCGCACCCGAAGATCCTGCTCTCCCCCCAGGCCTCGTACGTCGTCCATCCCCCGATGGGCAAATGGCTGATCGCCCTCGGCGAAGCGGTGTTCGGCATGAACCCCTTCGGCTGGCGGTTCATGGTCGCCCTGCTGGGCACCCTGTCCGTCCTGCTGATCTGCCGCATCGGCCGCCGGCTGATGCGCTCCACGGCCCTGGGCTGCCTCGCCGGCGCCCTGCTGACGGTCGACGGCCTGCACTTCGTCATGAGCCGCACCGCGCTGCTCGACCTGATCGTGATGTTCTGGGTGGTCGCCGCCTTCGGCTGCCTCCTGGTGGACCGCGACCGCACCAGGGCCCGGCTGGCAGCGGCGCTGCCCGTGGGGCATGGGGGCACCTCCCGTTCGAGCGAAGCCGAGAATGGGGGAGGGGTGGCCCGGCCCGACGAGAAGGTCGGCGACCGGCTCCGGCTCGGCTGGCGCCCCTGGCGGATCACGGCCGGCCTCTGCCTGGGCCTGGCCTCCGCCACGAAATGGAACGGCCTGTACTACCTGGCCGCCTTCGCGCTGATGTCGGTGCTCTGGGACGTGGCGGCCCGCCGCACCGCCGGCGCCCGCCGGCCCTTCCGCGCCGCCCTGCGACGCGACGTCCTGCCCGCCTTCGGCGCCACCGTCGTCGTCGCCCTCGCCACCTACCTCGCGTCCTGGTCCGGCTGGATCGCCACCAAGGGCGGCTACTACCGCGACTGGGCCACCAACACCGCCGAGGGCCACACCGGCTCCTGGACCTGGCTGCCCGACTGGCTCCGCAGCCTGTGGCACTACCAGACCGAGGTGTACGCCTTCCACACCGGCCTGACCACCCCGCACACCTACCAATCCAACCCCTGGAGCTGGCTGGTCCTGGGCCGCCCCGTCTCGTACTTCTACAAGGACCCCGCAGCCGGCCACCAGGGCTGCACCGCCGTCGAGGGCTGCGCCCGCGAGGTCCTGGCCCTGGGCACGCCGCTGCTGTGGTGGGCCGCCTGCTTCGCGCTGCTCTACGCCCTCTACCGCTGGCTCTTCAAGCGCGACTGGCGGGCCGGCGCCATCGCCTGCGGCGTCGCGGCCGGCTATCTGCCCTGGTTCCTCTACCAGGAACGCACGATCTTCCTCTTCTACGCCGTCGTCTTCGTGCCGTTCCTGTGCCTGGCGCTGGCCATGATGATCGGCGCGATCATCGGTCCCCCGGGCGCGAGCGAACGCCGCCACACGATCGGGGCGGTGGGCGCCGGGGTCCTCGTCCTCCTCATCATCTGGAACTTCATCTACTTCTATCCGCTGTACACGGGCATGCCGATTCCGAAATCGGCCTGGCACGGGCGGATGTGGCTGGACAGCTGGGTATGAGGCCGGGGCGGCGGGCGCCGGGGTGAAATCACTCGCCCGGGTGCTCGTCGCGCAGCGCCCGCGCGCCCGCCCCGTCAGCTGTTCGTGGTCCCTCCCGAGGCCCCACCACGGCCGGCTCCCCACCTTCAGCGACATCACAGGTTCGCAACAGGTGCCTCACAGCGCGTCACCGGACCGTGCCCTGATCGAGACTGACCGACGCCCGCTCGTTTCCCCGTGTCCCTTAGAGTGCGACGCACGTTCTTGTGTGCGTATCCAAGGACAAGCTCTCTGGGAGGGGATCGGTGGCATGCGCCGCGAGGTGAAGTACGGACTGATCGGCGGATCGGTGGCCCTGGTGGCGGGAGTCGTCGGCGGCTTCACGCTGTTCGGTGGCTCGGACGACGACAAGTCGCCGCAGCAGGTCACGTCCGCGGACGCCAAGTCGGGCGGCAACGCGCCCTCCGTGAAGACCGGCCCGCTCAGCGCCAAGGAAGTACAGGCGACGTCCCAGGACTTCCTGAACGCCTGGCAGTCCGGCGACGCCGCCAAGGCCGCCGCGCTGACGGACAGCCCCGACGCCGCCAGGAGCGCGCTGGAGACCTTCAGCAAGCAGGCGAAGTTCTCCAAGGTGACGGTGACTCCGGGCACGCCGACGGGCGACAAGGTGCCGTACACCGTCACCACCCAGATCGACTACAACGGCACCAAGTCGCCGTACTCGTACCCCGCCTCCGCGACCGTCCACCGGGACAAGAGCACCGGTAAGCCGCAGATCACCTGGCAGCCGGCGGTGCTGCACCCGGGCCTGGCCAAGGGTGACGAGCTGCGTACGGGCGAGGCCGAGGCGCCGCCGATCAAGGCCGTGGACCGCAACGGGGTCGAGCTCACCCCCGAGGCGCACCCGACGCTGGCCGGGATCCTGGACAGCCTGCGCGAAAAGTACGGCGCCAAGACCGGCGGCAAGCCCGGCGTGGAGCTGTTCATCCACCGCGCCAAGACCGCCAAGCCCGCCGAGCAGCAGGCCGACAAGACGCTGAAGGTGCTCTCCAAGGGCACCCCGGGCACGCTCAAGACCACCCTGGACGCCAAGCTCCAGACGGCGGCCGAGAAGGCGATCAAGGGCAAGAAGTCCGCCTCGGCGGCCGCGGTCAAGCCCAGCACCGGTGAGATCCTGGCGCTCGCCAACTCCCCGGCGAAGGGCTTCAGCATGGCTACCCAGGGGTCGCTGGCCCCCGGCTCGACGATGAAGATCGTCACCTCGGCGATGTTCCTGGACAAGGGTCTGACCTCGCCCGGCAAGAAGCACCCGTGCCCCAAGTACTTCACGGTCGGCGGCTGGAAGTTCCAGAACGACGGCAAGTCCGAGATCAAGGACGGCACCTTCGCGCAGAGCTTCGCCGCGTCCTGCAACAACGCCTTCATCTCGCTGGCGCCCAAGCTCAAGGACGACGACCTCACGAACGAGGCGCGGGACGTCTTCGGCATCGGCCTGAACTGGCAGACCGGCATCCCCACCTTCGACGGCGCGGTGCCGGTCCAGTCCGACGCCCAGATGGCGGCGTCGCTGATCGGGCAGGGCGGTGTGCGGATGAACCCGCTCAACGTCGCCACGTTCGCCGCCACGGTCCACGCCGGCTCCTTCCACCAGCCGTACATCGTCGCGCCGTCGCTGGACAACCGGACCTTCGCCAAGGCCGCCCGCGGCCTGAAGCCGTCCACCCAGTCCGGCCTGAAGTCGCTGATGAAGCTGACCGCGACCTCCGGTACGGCCGCCGAGGCGATGGCCGGGGTCGGCGGTGACATCGGCGCCAAGACCGGCTCGGCCGAGGTCGACAACCAGAAGAAGCCCAACGCCTGGTTCACCGCCTACCGCGACGACCTGGCCGCGGCGGCCGTCGTCCCGGCGAGCGGCCACGGCGGCGCCAACGCGGGCCCGGTGGTCCGCTCCATCCTCACCGCAGGCTGAGGCGGCGGGGCACCGAGGTGCCCCTCGTCTCATCGGCCGGATTTCGTTCGCATGGCCCGTACAGCTTTCGCTAGCGTGCGGGCCATGAGCGATTCCGCGCCCGCCGCCCCCACACACCGAACCCGCAGCTCCCGGGCCCGTCGCCGCCCCGCCGAGGCGCTCCGCGCACCGCGCCCGGCCCTCGCGGCCGGCCGCTGCGCCGGGGCCCGCCTCGCGGACGCGCGCGAGCGCACCGCGTGACCCCGCTCGTCGTCGCGGCGGTCCTGATAGCCGCCGTCACCCACGCCAGCTGGAACGGCATCGCCCACGGCATCCGCGACCAGCTCCTCGCCTTCACCCTGGTCGGCGGCGGCGGTGCCCTGTGCGGCATCGCCATAGCGGCCTTCACCCCGTTTCCCGCGGCGGCCGCCTGGCCCTACCTCCTGGGGTCCGCCGTCCTGCACGTCGTCTACCAGGTCCTGCTGATGCAGTCGTTCCGGCTGGGCGACTTCGGCCAGATGTACCCGATAGCCCGCGGTACAGCGCCCCTGGCGGTCACCGTCCTCGCCGCCGTCTTCGTGCACGAGATCCCCGACGCCTGGGCCCTGGCCGGCGTGGCCATAGCCTCCGCCGGGCTGGTGGGCGTGGCCCTGTGGGGCATCCGCGGCGCGGAGACCAAGCCGCACTGGCCGGCCATCACCGCCGCCCTCGCCACCGGCCTGTCCATCGCCTCGTACACCACCGTCGACGGCCTGGGCGTACGCGCCTCCGGCACCCCCCTCGGCTACATCGCCTGGCTGATGATCCTCGAAGGCCTGGCCATCCCCGCCTACGCCCTCGCCACCCGCCGCGGGGAGCTCCTCACCGCGCTGCGCCCCATGGCCCTGCGCGGCCTGGCCGGCGGCGTCCTGTCCGTCTTCGCCTACGGCCTCGTCCTGTGGGCCCAGACCCGCGCTCCCCTGGCCCCCATCGCGGCCCTGCGCGAGTCCTCGATCATCGTCGGCGCCGCCATCGGAGCGCTCTTCTTCAAGGAACGCTTCGGCGCGCCCCGCATCGCGGCGGCGGGCCTGATGGTGGTGGGCATCGGGCTGATGCTGCACTCGGGGTGAGAGGCCGGGCGCGCCGTCCGAGGGGGTACGGCGGGGTCACCCGCCGATGCGGGAGGCGACGGCGCGCAGCAAGGCCTGGGCCCGCGGGTCCGCCGTCACGTTTTTCTGCATGCCATTCGTGATGTAACCGAAAGCGAGGCCGCTTTCGGGATCCGCGCAGGCAAGTGCGCCGCCCCGCCCCGGGTGCCCGAATGCCCCCGGCCCCAGAAGCGGCGAAGCCGCCCCGTGCAACATAAAGCCGAGACCGAATCGCGTATGGACCAGCAGCGTACGGTCGAGCCCGGCGGATTCCTCGGTGCGCGCAAGCGTCAGCGTGGCCGGCGCAAACACACGCTGATGCCCGTCAACGGGCCCTATCAACGCGGCATAACACCGCGCCAGCGCACGCGCCGTGGCAATTCCGGCCGACGCCGGGAGTTCGGCGGCCCGGTATTCCGGGGAATTCTCATCGGCGGCGGGAGATATCGCGCCGAACGCCCGCCGCGTGAGCGACGAGGGATCCTCATACGCCTCGGCGACCGCCCGCTTGGGACGCACCCGCAGCCCGGCGGCCCCGGTCCCGGCCGGCGCCTCGATGTCGGCGAGCCGACCCACCCGGGACTGCATTCCGGCGGGCAGCCCTATCCACAGATCCAGCCCCAGCGGCCCGGATATCTCCTCGGCCACCCAGCTGCCGAGCGTCCGCCCCGTCACCCGCAGCACCAGCTCGGCGATGAGCCAGCCGTAGGTCTGCGCGTGGTAGCCGTGCTCGGTCCCCGGCTCCCAGACGGGCGCCTGGGCGGCCAGCGCCGCCGGCCCGCTGACCCCGTCGATGGCCTGCGTGGGCGTCAGCGGCGTATCCACGACCGGCAGCCCGGCCCGGTGCGACAGCAGATGCCGTACGAGCACCCGCTCCTTGCCTGCCGCCTTGAACTCGGGCCAGTACGTGCCGACGGGCGCGTCCAGATCCAGCAGCCCGCGCTGATGCAGCAGCAGGGGAACGATCGCCGCCACGCCCTTGGTCGCGGACCGGACGAGCTGCGCCGTCCCCGCCTCCCAGGGCTCCGGCGAGGCACCGTCCCCGTCCTTGGCGCCGCCCCACAGGTCCACGACCTTGCGCCCGTGCAGGTAGACGGCGACCGCCGCCCCGCGCTCCCCGCGCCGTGCGAAGTTGTCCGCGAAGGCGTCCCGGACCGGCTCGAAGCCGTCCTCGACCGTGCCCTGGACGTCCACCACTGATTCCCGCTTCCCACTCATCCGTCGCATTGGTGACCCATCAATGGTGCAACGCGGGGATCAGTGCTGATGACCAGGGCCCGGGCCAGTGGGATTCGTCACAACATCCCGGCCGGGGAGGCGGTTCACACGGGCAGCGTGACCGACCGGGGGTCGAACCCGAAAGGCAATTCCAGCCGGTGGGTCCGCATCAGCTCGTCATCACACAACAATTCCTGGGTGGTTCCGTCCGCGACAATCACTCCGCCCGACAGCACAACGGATCGCGGACACAGTTCCAGCGCATAGGGCAAATCATGCGTGACCATCAGTACGGTCACATCCAACGAACGCAGAATATCGGCGAGTTCGCGCCGCGAGGCCGGATCAAGATTGGATGACGGCTCGTCGAGTACGAGAATCTCCGGCCGCATGGCGAGCACCGTGGCAACGGCGACCCGCCGCCGCTGCCCGAACGACAGATGGTGCGGCGGCCGGTCCGCGAACTCAGCCATGCCGACCCGTTCGAGCGCCTCCGTCACCCGCCCCTCCAGCTCGGCGCCGCGCAGCCCCGCCGCGGCCGGCCCGAAGGCGACATCCTCCCGGACGGTCGGCATGAACAGCTGGTCATCGGGATCCTGAAAAACGATCCCCACCCGCCGCCGGATCTCGGCGAGATGCTCCTTGCCCACCGGCAGCCCGGCGACGGCCACGGACCCGGCCCCCGCCTGAAGGATCCCGTTCAGATGCAGGACGAGCGTGGTCTTGCCCGCACCGTTGGGCCCGAGCAGCGCCACGCGCTCACCGCGGCCGACGGACAGATTGACCCCGAAGAGCGCCTGATGCCCGTCGGGGTAGGCGTAGGCGAGCCCGGAGACCTCTAGCGAGGGGGGCGTAGCGGTCGGCGTGGTCGTACTCACAGCGTCCATCCCAGAAGGCATACGGCAAGGGCGGCAACAGGCAGCGCGGCGGCGTGGGTCCATTGTGTGCGGGTGGCGGCGGTGTCGGTCAGGACGGGCATGGTGCCGGTGTAGCCCCGGCTGACCATGGCGAGGTGGACGCGCTCGCCCCGCTCGTAGGAGCGGATGAACAGCGCGCCGGCGGACTTGGCGAGGACCCCCCAGTGCCGTACGCCGCGGGCCTCGAAGCCCCGCGAGAGCCGGGCGATCCGCATCCGCCGCATCTCGTCGGTGATCACATCGCCGTAGCGGATCATGAACGAGGCGATCTGTACGAGCATCGGCGGCATCCGCAGCCGCTGGAGCCCCAGCAGCAATTCACGCAGCTCGGTCGTCGAGGCGAGCAGTACGGAGGCCGCGACCCCCAGCGTGCCCTTGGCCAGAATGTTCCAGGCTCCCCACAGCCCGGACTCGCTCAGGCTCAGCCAGCCCAGATGCACCCGCGGTCCCTCCGCCACGAACGGCATCAGCACCGCGAACGCCACGAACGGCACCTCGATCAGCAACCGCTTGAGCAGGAACCCGGCCGGAATCCGGGCCACGGCCGCGACCGACGCGATCAGGACCGCGTACAGCGCGAAGGCCCAGACCGCTTCCCGCGGCGTGGAGACCACGATGAGCACAAAGCAGAAAACGGCGGCGATTTTGCAGTGCGGCGGCAGCGCGTGCACCGGCGAATGCCCGTGCCGGTAGAGCTTGTGCGCGTGCCCGGCACCCATCAGACACGCCCGCCCGGGGCCTCGGCGGTCCCCGCGGCCCCGGCAGGCTCGACGGCCTTGCGCCGCCGCAGCACCACGAAGACCCCGGTCCCGACGGCGAGCGTCGCCCCGACCCCGATCACTCCGGCGAGCCCACCGGCCAGCCGCGCATTGCCGATGTCCTTCACGCTGTAGTCGGCGAGCGGCGAGTCCTTGCTCGCGTGCTCCTTGGTCTTCGTGTCGATCCCCTGATCGTGGGCGACCTTCTCCAGGCCGTCGGGGCTGGCGGACGCGTAGTAGCTGATACCGCCCGCACACAGCAGCGCGGCCGCCAGGCCGGCCCACCAGACCCGGCGAACGGAGCGGCGGGGAGCCGGGGCGGCCGGGGCCGCGGCGCCGGGTCCGGTCTCGCGGGCGGCCGTCGTGACCTCGTCCGCAGCCGGCGTTGGAACATCGAGCGGCGAGGTCCGCAGCTCCAGCGGCTTGGTCAGCCCGCGCGCCCCGTACACCAGGTCCGGCCGTACGGCGATCACCGCGCCCACCGTCAGCGCCGTGATGACGGCCTCGCCCAGACCGATCAGCACATGCACCCCGACCATGGCCGTGAACACCTTGCCGATCGGCACATCGGTGGTCCCGCCCAGCGCGAAAATGGCGGTGAAGGCGACCGCCGCGGCCGGCACCGAAATCAGGGCCGCCACGAACGAGGCGACCGTGATCGACCGCCGCTGCCGCGGCAGGACCTTCACCAGTCCGCGGAACACGGCATAGGCGACGACCGTCGTCACGATCGCCATATCGCTGATGTTCACGCCCAGCGCCGTCAGCCCACCATCGGCGAACAGCACCCCCTGCATCAGCAGCACCACCGACACACACAGGACACCCGTGTACGGCCCCACGAGTATCGCCGCGAGCGCACCGCCCAGCAGATGCCCGCTGGTCCCGGCCGCGACCGGGAAATTCAGCATCTGCACGGCGAAGATGAAGGCCGCCACCAGCCCGGCGAGCGGCGCCGTACGCTCCGCCCCCGCCCCGGTGCCGCCCGGCACCGCACCCGCCAGCTCACGCCGCGCGCCGCGCAGGCTGACCGCGACCGCGACCGCGGCGACCGCACCGGTCGCCACCGACACCGGCGCATTGATGAATCCATCAGGTACGTGCATCTCAGGCTGTCTCCGCTTCGGGCTCTGCAACCAGCCAATGGTGAGGCCTCCTGCAAAGGTGTTGCAAGAGCGCCCACAGTGCGAAACGCCACAGCATCCTGTTACCGCCCCCTAACGCAGTGCACGCCCGGCCCGCCGGGCGGGCGCGGGCGCGGGCCCGGCCCGGCCGGGCGCGGGCGCGGGCGGGCGCGGGCCGGGCGCGGGCCGACGCGGGCGCGGGCCGGGCGCGGGCCGACGCGGGCGCGGGCCGGGCGCGGGCCGACGCGTCCGGTCCCCGTTGGTCGCGCCCCCGCCCCCGCACACGGCGGGCGGCGCGGGTGGGTTTATGCGGGTGGGGCTTGGCGGGTGCGGCTTGGCGGGTGGGGTTAACCCGCCAAGAGATACGCCGGGTAGCGGGCGGGCCGTGAGCGCGCCCCGCCGGAAGGATCGGCACTGTCCAAGAGCCGCCCCCGATCTCCTCGCACCGGGCCCTGTCCCGTCACTCCCGCCCCGATTCCCCGCCCCCGCCCCCCCCACCCCCACCTCCACCCCATACCTCTCCCGAATCGAGGCCCCCGTGACGCACACCGCGCAACAGCCCCCGTCCATCGCCCCGGCCCGTCGTGAGCCCACGCCTCCCGCGCCGGTGCGTGCCGCATTCGCCCTGTGGGTAACGGCCGTGGCCGCCGGCGCCTTCGAGACGGTGCTGGCCGTCGGCCGGATGGTCGCCGAGGGCTCGGGCTCCGTCCCCGCGATCGCCGTGGGCCTCACGGTCCGGCTCGCCGTCTTCACCGCCGCGCTGCTGATCGCCCTCCGGATGCGCCGCGGACGCGGCTGGGCCCGGATCACGCTGGCGCTCGGCCTCGGCGTCGCGGGCACTGCGTCGATGGTGGTCGAGCCCCTCCGCGCCCTCGCCCAGGGCCACAGCCCCGGCGCGGCGCTCGCCCAGGCCGACGCGCTCGACCTCGTCTTCGGAGCCAGCCGGGCGCTGCACGTGACCGCCGTGCTCACCGCCGTGGTGCTGATGTTCCTCCCCGCCGCCAACTCCTACTTCCGCGCCCGTCGCGGCTGAGGGGAGTCAGGCGCGCCCCGGCGCCCCGGCCCGTATGTGGCGTATGACCACGGTGAGTTCGGCGCGACCGGATGGGTCTCCGCCGCCGGCGAACGAGAGCTTCCGCCGGGTGATGTCCTGTGCCATGTCGAGACCTCCCTTGTGCTCCGCGAAGAGTCCATCTCACCCTTACAAAGAGAAGAACACCGCGAGGGCGGGGCGGGTTGCAGGCGGGACGGGCCCGTCCGCCTCCCGGTCAGCCGCGCATCCGGCCGTCCCGCTGCACCAGCAGGCTCCCCAGGGCCGTGCGCCGGTGCAGAACCGCCCGCCCCGCGCGGACCGTGGTGATCAGGCCCGCGCCGCGCAGCGCGGCCGTATGGGCGGAGGCGGTGGCGTTGCTGACGCCCAGGCCGCGGGCGAGCCCGCTGGTGGTGTGCTCGTCCGCGAGGCGGTGGAGGATGTCGAGGCGGGTGCGGCCGAGGACGGCGGCGAGCGCGTCGTCCGTGCCGTCGGCCCCCGCCGGCGTGAGGGGCAGGCCCGTACCGGCCGGGTAGGTCAGGTGCAGGGGGCGGTCGGGCAGGTCGGAGAGGAGGGGGTGGCCGGTCCAGTGGAAGGTGGGGACGAGGACCAGGCCGCGGCCCGCCAAGGCGATGTCACGGTCGGCGGGAGACGCGAACTCCCAGACGTTGTCCCGTAGTTGGGAGGTGGGGGCGAGCTCCGCCAGCGCGCCGGCGATGCCGTGCTCGGCCGCCGTCAGGGCATGGCGGGTGAACTCCGTCCGGTGCAGGTCCTGGATCTGGGGCCATACGGGGCGCAGCGCCGTATCGAATGCGGCTCGCTGGGCGCGGCGGAGGAGTTGCCAGGCGTCGGTGTCGCCGCGGTGCAGGCCGCGGATCCACGAGGGTGCCGGGGCCGGGTGGTGGATATGTACCCGCTCGAGTTCGGCGCGGACCAGGGCGGGGGGCGAGGCGCGTACGGTGTCCAGGCCTTCTCGCAGGCTGTCGCTGAAGACGTCGAGGAAGAGGGGGGCCACGCCGGCGGGAACCACGTCGCGCAGCGGGCCGACGGCGGCCGGCAGGGAGCGGAGCAGCCGGCGCCGCCAGTGGCCGAAGAGGAGCTCCTCGTCGGGGAGGCACATCTTCATCAGGGCCACGTTCAGCTCTTGCAACGGGGCGGGCCGGGGCGCGAAGCGGACGCGGGCGAAGTCATCGGCCGTGAAGTGGATCCGGATGACCACTACTCCCCCTCCGGGCGCCGCGCCATCGTTTCGGGCAGGGCCTGAACGTTCGCCCGTCCTCCTCGCCGGGGCCAGCATTCGGGGCACCGGTCGGTCCCCTTCATTCATCCAGGGGTGCGTCACCAGGCGCAAGGACCGACGTCACAACGGGCTTGAGGGGGAACGATGTTCGCAGGAGCGGTCGGCCGCGGCGAGGTGGACCGGCGGACGGTCATCAGGACGGCGGGGGCAGCCGCCGCCGCGCTGGGGGCCGGGATGCTGCTCGACGGCTGCGGTACGGCGGGGGCCAACTCCGCGAAGGGGCACGGGGCGGGGGCCGCGCAGGACCGTCGGGCGAGGGCGAGGGTGGGGGCCGGGGACGGTGGGGCCGGTCTCACCCTTCGCCTCCCGGCCCCGACCGGGCCGCACCCGGTCGGGGCGGCCACGCTGTATCTGGTCGACCGGTCGAGGCGCGATCCCTGGGAGCCGGCGATCGCGGTACGGGAGGTGATGATCACGGTGTTCTATCCGGCCCGTGCCGTCCGCGGGTACCCGCTCGCGCCGCAGATGGCCGGGGACGCCGTGGAGTTGTTCCAGGCGATCGACGTCCGCGTACACCACCTGCCGGCGGAGGGGGTGGACTGGGCGGCGACCCGGACCCACTCCCACTCGGGTGCGCCCGCGCGGCCCGTCCGGCGGCCGGTGCTGCTGTACACGCCGGGCGGCGGCGATGCGCGGACCCTGGGCACGGGGCTCGCCGAGGAGCTGGCGAGCCGCGGGTATGTGGTGGTGACGATCGACCATCCGGGGGATGCCGGTGAGGTCGGCTTCCCGGTGGCGCGGGCGGGGCGGGAAAGGGTCCGGGCCACCGTCTTCCGGGGCGATCCCCGGGCCGATCCCCGGCGGTTCCGCACCATGATCGACACCCGGATCGCGGACATCCGCTTCGTGCTGGGGCGGCTGGCGGCGCTGGTCGCCGGGCGCAACCCGGACGCGGCGGGCCGCGCGCTGCCCAAGGATCTGGGGCGCGCGCTGGACCTGCGGCGGGTGGGCGTCTACGGCCACAGCGCGGGCGGCACCGCGGCGGCCGGGGCGCTGTACGAGGACCGGCGCATCGGCGCGGCGGTCAATCTGGAGGGCTACCTGGACCAGCCGCCGGAGCGGCCCGGAGCGGAGGGGAAGCCATACCCGGTCGCCCGGCACGGGGTGGACCGGCCACTGCTCCTGGTCGGCAGCGAGAACTTCCCCACCCGCAAGGAACGGGACCGTTCCTGGTCGGCCCTGCTCGCCCACTCGCCGGGGCACGCACGGCGGCGCGGGATCGACGACGCCGCTCACTGGGTCTTCACCGACTACGCCGCCCTGGCGCCCCAGCTCCAGGCCGCCGGGCTGATGCCGGCGCACGACCGGAACGCGCTGGTCGGCGCCCTCGACCCGGCCACTGCGGTGCCGATGGTCCGCGCGTATGTGCACTCCTTCTTCGCCCGGCACCTTCCCGTGGGCTGATCGGGCGCGGATCGGGCGCGGATCGGGCGCCGAGTTGCCGCCCTCCCGCTCCCCCGAAACCATGGTGGCGTGAGCGACGCACGCGAGTCCGTCGGGCCACCGCCGGAGACGAACCCCGCCAAGCCTCACGGACGGCTGCGCCCCACGGCGGCCACACCGGACCCACCACCCGCCTCCTACCTGCGGTTTCCGCATCTGCACGGCGACCTGCTGTGCTTCGCCGCCGAGGACGACCTGTGGGTGGCCCCGATCGCGCCGCCGGGCGAGGAGCCCGGCCGCGCCTGGCGGCTGACCGCCGACCGCACCCGCGTCGGCCACCCCCGTTTCTCCCCCGACGGCCGCCAGATCGCCTTCACCACCTGGCGCAGCCTCGACCCGGAGGTGCATCTCGCGCCGGTCGACGGCGGTCCGGCGCGGCGGCTGACGTACTGGGGCAGCACGGACGCCCGCGTCTGCGGCTGGACGCCGCCCGACCAGGAGGGCAATCCCCATGTCCTCGCCGTCTCCTCGCACGGGCAGCCGTTCTCGTACTACTCGTGGTCGTACAGCCTGCCCACCGACGGCAGCCCCGGTGGTCAGCTGCCGTGGGGGCCGGTCTCCGACATCGCGGTCGCCGATGTCGAGGGGGAGCACCGCACCCTGCTGCTGACCGGCAAGCCCCCGCACGAGCCCGCCTCCTGGAAGCGCTACCGGGGCGGCGCGATGGGCCGCCTGTGGCTGCACGGCAAGCGGCTGCTGCCGGAGCTGTACGGGCATCTGGACTCGGTGATGTTCACCGGTGGCCGGATCGCGTTCCTGTCCGACCATGAGGGCATCGCCAATGTCTATTCGTGTCTGCCGGACGGTACGGATCTGCGGCGGCACACGGACCATGCGGACTTCTACGCCCGGCACGCCTCGACGGACGGCTCGCGCATCGTCTACCAGTGCGCGGGCGACATCTGGCTGGTCGACGACCTGAGCGCGGGCGCCGTACCGCGCAAGCTGGCGGTCAAGCTGGGCGGGCCGCGGGCCGGACGCCGTCCGTACCAGGTCCCGGCCGCCGCGCATGTGACCTCGCTCGCGGTGGACTCCACCGGGCGGGCCAGCGCGGTCGGCGTCCGCGGCAGCCTGTACTGGCTCACGCACCGCGACGGCCCGGCCCGTTCGATCCACGACGTCCCGGGCGTACGGGTCCGGCTGCCCGAGATGCTGGGCTCGACCGGGCGGATCGCCTATGTCACCGACGCCGAGGGCGACGACGCCATCGAGATCTCCGACCTGCCGCGGGCCAGCGCCGCGCACACTCCGCTGCGGCTGGCGGCGGGCAGGCTGGGCCGGGTCCACGAGATGGTCTCGTCCCCGGACGGCGAACGGGTGGCGGTGGCCTCGCACGACGGCCGGCTGCTGCTGGTGGACACGCGGGCGCCGGAGGAGACGGCCGAGGACGAGCCGGGCCGGCCCGGCGACGTCACCGAGCTGATCGCCTCCGACAACGGGCCCGTGCGCGACCTGTCCTTCTCCCCCGACTCCCGCTGGCTGACCTGGTCACACCCCGGTATCGGCCGGTCGCTGCGGCTGATCAAGATGGCCCGGCTTGCGGACCGCACCGTCGTGGACGTCACCAACGGCCGCTTCGAGGACGAGCAGCCGGTGTTCACCCGCGACGGGCGCTATCTGGCGTTCCTGTCGTGGCGCGGCTTCGACCCGGTCTACGACGTGCACACCGGCGACCTGTCCTTCCCCCTGGGCTGCCGGCCCCATCTCGTCCCGCTGTCCTCCGCCACCCCCTCGCCCTTCGCGCTGTCCCCGGAGGGGCGGCCCGCGGCGGGCGGGCTGGACCCGGCGGAGAACCCGCCGCCGGGGGAAGGCCCGGTGCTGGTGGAGGTGGAGGGGCTGGAGAACCGGGTCACGCCGTTCCCCGTCGCCGCGTCCAAGTACTCGGCGCTGCAGCCGGTCGCCGGGGGCGGGCTGGTCTGGCTGCGCTGGCCGATCTCCGGGGCGCTGGGCGAAACGTTCGCCAACCCGGCCGAGACGTCGGGGCGGCCCACCCTCGAACACTTCGATCTGACCAAGGCGCGGCGCACCGAACTCTCCGGCTCCCTGGACTCGTTCGCGCTCAGCGGCGACGGCACCCGGCTGGTCCTCAACGACGAGGGCGATCTGCGGGCCGTCCCCGCGACCGAGCCGCCCGACGCCGACTCGACGGTCTTCCTGGATCTGCGGCGCATCTTGCACGACGTCGAACCGGAGTGGGAGTGGCGCCAGGCCTTCGACGAGGCGGGCCGGCTCATCCGGTCGTACTTCTGGGAGCCGGGGATGTGCGGCATCGACTGGGACGAGGTGCTGGCGCAGTACCGGCCGCTGGTCGAACGGGTCGCCTCGCCCGACGAGTTCGCCGATCTGCTGCGGGAGGTGCTGGGCGAGCTGGGCACCTCGCACGCCTATGTCGCCGGCGCCCGGCGCAATGAGGGGCCCCCGCACTACCAGCGGCCCATCGGCCTGCTGGGCGCCAACTTCTATCCGCGGGAGGGACGTTGGGTGGTCCAGCGGATCCTGCCCGGCGAGTCCTCCGACCCCAAGGCGCGTTCCCCGCTGGCCGGTACGGGCATCCGCGAGGGCGCCGCGCTCACCCATGTCGACGGCCGCCCGGTCGACCCGGTGGCGGGCCCTTATCCGCTGCTCGCCGCGGCCGGGGGCACCACCGTCGAGCTGACCTTCGCGCCGGCCGAAGGCACCGGCCCCGCGCGCCGGATCGCGGTCGTCCCGCTGATCGACGAGCGGCCGCTGCGCTACCAGGACTGGGTCGCCAAACGCCGCGCCGTCGTCCGGAAGCTGAGCGACGACAGATGCGGCTATCTCCACATCCCCGACATGGGCGGCTCCGGCTGGGCCCAGTTCAACCGCGATCTGCGGCGGGAGATGTCCATGCCCGCGCTGATCGTGGACGTACGGGGCAACGCGGGCGGCAATATCTCCGAGCTGGTCGTCGAGAAGCTGACCCGCACCATCATCGGCTGGGACCTGACCCGCGGCGCGCGGCCCGTCTCGTACGCCAGTACCGCACCGCACGGCCCGGTGGTCGCGGTCGCCGACGAGATGACCTCGTCCGACGGCGACATGATCACCGCGGCCTTCAAGCTGCTGGGCATCGGCCCGGTGGTGGGCATGCGCACCTGGGGCGGGGTGGTCGGGATGACCGGCCGGCACCGGCTCGCCGATGGCACCACGATCACCGTGCCGATGAATGCCGCGTGGTTCCAGCTGTACGGGTGGGGCGTGGAGAACCACGGCGTCGAGGTCGACATCGAGGCCCTGCGGTCCCCGGTGCACTGGGCGGAGGGGCGGCATCCGCAGCTGGGGGTCGCGGTGCGCACGGCGCTGGAGCTGCTGGAGCGGCATCCGGCCGCGACACCGCCGGACCTGTCGGAGGTGCCGGACCGGGCGCGGCCGCCGCTGCCGCCCCGGGGCGGGTGAGCTCTCCGGACGTCCGCCCAGGCCCCGGCTCATTTACCGTCGATCAGGAATTTCTCGCCGTCCGCTCCGGTACACGGCTCCGCCCGCGCCACGGCCCCGTCCGCCGCGGCCCGGCCGCCCTCGACGGCGAGGCAGCGGTCGACGCCGTCGCCCGTCCGGAACCGGTACGCCGCCTTCCCGGCCGGTTCGATGCGGAACCGCTGTGCGGGACCGGCGGTCGAGCAGTCGTCGTGCGGCTCCAGCAGTCCGTCGAGCGCCGGCTCGTGCAGCAGGACCAGACAGCCGGTGCCCTCGTCCGGGTGGTCCCACTGGATGCGGTAGTACCCGGCCCCGGCGGCCTTGAGACGGGTGTGCGGCGGCACCGCCTCCGTGCAGGGCCGCTGGACGGCGACCGTGCGGTAGCGATGCGCGCGCAGCACCCGCCCGTCGGTCAGGCACAGGGCGGGCGCACGCAGGGGATGGATGCGGACCTCGCCGGCGGGCGGCGACGCGACGGCCGGCGCCTCCTTGCCGACCAGTAGCCGCACGCCGACGGCGGCCAGGACCGCGGCGAGGGCGGCGGCGACGATCAGCGTGATGCGCTTCGGTCTCTTCCGGTACGGCCGCTGCGACGGGGCGTGATCCGGGGCCGGCGCGGGGGTTTGCGCCGGGGCCGTCCGCGTCCCGGCCGCGATGCGCCGCCGCGCCGCCAGCCACTCGCCCGCCTCGGCCTCCGTGCCGCCGCAGGCCCGGACGAACGCCTCGACCGTCTCCGCCCTCGGCAGGGCGTTCCTGCGCAGGGCGTCGGCGAGCGTGCTCCGGGCGAGTACGGCGCCCCCCTCCGCCGCCCGCCGCTCCAGCTGACGGTAGGTCAGGCCCGAGTGTTCCTTGAGTTGTTGCATCAGCCCGACGAATGCGGCCGCGTCGCCGGCCGCGCCCGGGCGTAAGTCCCCCGTGCCCCCCGTATTGCCCATGGGCGTCATTGAACCGCCACCCGGCGAAAGCCACAACGGGCCGTCGCGGACCCGGCCGCGCACCTCCGTGACCTGCCCGGACAGCGGCGGACTGTCCCGGACAGCCGTTCCCCTTGCCGGACGGTGGCGCCCCCAGCACAGTCGTGTCCTGCCCGGCCGGCATCGCCCAACTCACCACCACACAACGGGAGACAACCCGATGCGAATCCGTCAGCGGATCGTTCCGCTCGCCACCGCCGTCGCGCTCACCGGCGGCCTCGCCCTCACCGCCGCCGGCCCCGCCGAGGCCGCCCGCCCGGCGGCCGGGGGCACCTACCTCTACTTCAACAAGAACTGGAGCAACCCCGGCAACTCGCGGCTGTACCTGATGAAGAGCATCCCCCACGCCAAGGACAAGGTGCTCGCCAAGTACCGTGCGGGCTCCGGCAACGGCGGGCGCAACGGGACCAACGAATGCGCAAGCATGCAGGGCTGGCTGCCCAACGGCACCTACCAGGTGCTGGGCCACACCACCCACAAGGCCGGCGGGGCCAAGGGGATCAACGGCTACGCCATCCAGGTCGAGGACAAGGTGTGCAAGAACCACCACACCAAGCGCACCGCCCTGTTCGTGCACAGCGAGATGAAGCCGAACGGCACCCAGGGCGCCCGGCAGCCCGGCCGCGACAACCCCTACCGCTGGGACGGCACCAACGACTACTACTCGCTGGGGTGCATCAAGCTCACTCCGGCGCACATCAAGAACCTCTTCGCCAAGGCCGCGCACTACGGCTGGCCGAAGAGCCTCAAGGTCGTGAAGTGAGCGTCAACTGACGCGTGGGGCGCGCCCGGTGCACCGGGCGCGCCCCCTTCGCGTATCCGCGCGGCGGATCAGTCCTGGAAGCGGTCCTGAGCGTCGTCGGCCGCTTCCCGGGCCGCCTCACCGGCCTGCTGCCCCCGCTCGGACGCCTCGTCCCCGGCGCCGTCCCCGGCCTGCTGCGCCTGCGCCTTGAGCCGCTCGGCCTTGTCCTGGAACTGCTCCTTGAGACCCATGCTGGTCACTCCTGCGTGAGGTGCGGGGAAAGGGCCCGACCAGACTTACACAACAGGACATTCACCGCATTTCGAGCGGGGAGCGACGGGGGACGGCCGGGGGGCGGCCGCCGCGCACCCCGCCCCTACCGATCAGCCCGCGCCTTCTCGTCCGCCTCCCCGCCCGCGCCGACCAGCCCGGTCCGCATCCCGTCCAGCCGGTCCCCGAAACGGCGCATCTCCCGCTGCCCCACCGACCCGATGACCGACGGCAGATAGCCGCGCAGCGACTGCATCCCGCGCAGCCACCACTGCCCGTAGACATGCGGGGAGCGGCGCTCGATGCCCGCCACGATCCGGTCGACGGCGGGGCCCAGCGGATAGGTCTTGTTCGACGGCCAGGGCAGCCGGGAACGCAGTTCGCGCATGATGTCGTCCTGGTCGGCGCCGCGCACCATGTCGGTGTCGGTCCAGCTCAGATAGCCGACGCCGACCCGTACGCCCTTGTGGCCGACCTCGGCGCGCAGGCTGTGCGCGAACGCCTCGACGCCCGATTTGGAGGCGCAGTACGCGGTCATCATCGGCGCCGGGGTGATCGCGGCCAGCGAGGCGATCTGGAGGAAGTAGCCGCGCGACTCCATCAGTACGGGCAGGAAGGCGCGGCCGGTCACCGCGCCGCCTATCAGGTTGACCTCGATGACCCGCTTCCACGCCACCGGGTCGGAGTCGACGAACGGGCCGCCGGTCGCCACCCCGGCGTTGGCGACGACCACGTCGATCTTGCCGAAGCGGTCCTTGACCTCGCCCGCGACATGGGCCATCGCCTCGTGGTCGGTGACATCGGCGTGCCAGTGGTGCGCCGGGCCGTGCAGCGAGGCCGCGACGTTCTTCAGCTCGTCCGGCTCCAGGCCGACCAGCGCCAGCGTCGCCCCGCGTGCCGACAGCTTGCGCGCCAGTAGCGCACCGACCCCCCGCGCCGCCCCGGTCACCACGACGACCTGCCCGTCCAGGCTCCTGTTCGCGCTCACGCCGTCTTCTCCTTCTTCTGCCGCTTGCCGCGGGGGGCGGCGGCCGCCGCGGCCCGCCCGGCTTCCGTATCGGTGGTGATCAGGTGATCGCGTACGAGCTCGCGGAGGCGGCCGCCGACCGCGCCCGGATCCTCGATGGGCGTCATGTGTCCCAGGCCGGACAGCTCGGTCACGCCCCGGCAGTCGGGGAGCACGGAGGCCAGCCGGCGGGCGTGCACAAAAGGCGTGAGGCGGTCGGCGGTGCCCGCGACGACGGCGGTCGGCAGCTCCAGCCGCGCCACCCCGCCGGTCAGTTCGAGACCGGCCAGCACCTTGCCCCAGCGGGCCCGTACGCCGGGCGGGCAGGCATGCACGATCCGCGCGCAGGCCTCGATCTGCGCGGCGGTGGCACCGGCGCCCATGGTCGCGTACCGCAGGGCCCACTTGGCGGGCGGCGATACGGGCCCCAGCGGGGCGCGCGAGCCCAGCAGCAGCCGGTGCGCGCGGCGCCGGCCCTGCGGGCTGCGCAGCGGGAACACCCGTGATTCCGCGGCCAGTTCGGCGCTCCCGGTGCTGCACAGCAGGGCCGCGGCGGCCCGCTCGCGCAGCTGCGGGCGGTCCGCGGCGGCCATGATCGTCATGCCGCCCATGGAGTGCCCGCCGACCACGGCGCGTTCGCCGGTCTCCAGCGTCGCCTCCAGTACGGCGACGAGGTCGTCGGCGAGGGCTTGGGTGCTGTACCCCGCCGCGCTCACCGCCGGGCTGCGCCCGTGCCCGCGCTGGTCGTAGACGACGACCTTGTGGTCGGTGGCGAGGTCGCGGACGACCGGCGCCCAGAAGGCCGTCGAGCAGGTCCAGCCGTGGGCGAGGACGACGGCGGGGGCGCCCTCGGGCCCGTGGACCTCGGCGTAGAGGCGGGAGCCGTCGGCGGAGGTGACGGTCGTCGTCGTGCGCGGTACGGGCGGTGCGTACGCCCCGGTGGTCAGGTGCGCGGGCCGGCTCATGCGGCCACCTCCTTGGCGATCGGTGTGGCCGGTTCCGCTTCCTCGGCCGGTTTGGCCGGGGGCCGCAGCACCTCGTACTCCGCGAGATCCACCTGCCGGGTCACCCGCCGGAACTCCGCCGTCGTCCCCGGCCATGCGGTCGTGTTGCGCCCGCTCGCGTCCAGGTACCAGCTGTCGCAGCCGCCGGTGTTCCACACCGTGCGCTGCATGCGCCGCTGGATCGTCCGCGTCCACTCCTGCACCGCGGACGGCCGGGCGCTGAGCGCGATCCGCCCGCCGAGGATGTCGAGCTGGCGCATGAAGTCGGCCATGTAGTTCAGCTGGGCCTCGATCATCAGGATCATCGAGCTGTTCCCGAGGCCGGTGTTGGGGCCGATGATGGTGAGGAAGTTGGGGAATCCGGCAGCGCTGGCGCCGCGCAGGGCCTCCATGCCGTCCTTCCACTCCTCGGCGAGGGTGGTGCCGTACGCGCCGGTCACCCGCTGGGCGATGGGCATGTCGGTGACGTGGAAGCCGGTCCCGAAGATGATCGCGTCGACCTCGGTCTCCGTACCGTCGGAGGCGACCAGCGTGTTGCCGCGGACCTCCTTCAGCCCGGACGACACCAGATCGACATTGGGCTCGGCCAGCGCCGGGTACCAGCTGTTGGACAGCAGGATGCGCTTGCAGCCGATGCGGTAGTCGGGGGTGAGCCGGGCGCGCATCGCCGGGTCCTTGATGACCTTGCGCATATGGGACTTGGCGATGGTCTCGATCAGGCCGAGCTCATTGGGCCGCTTGGTGAACGCGCTGACCTGGAGCTCGCGGATGCCCCACAGCAGCCGGCGGCGCAGCGCCCGGGTCGCCGGGACCTTGGTGTGCAGCCAGCGCTCCGCGCCGGTGATCTTGCGGTCGGCGCGCGGCATGACCCAGGGGGGCGTGCGCTGGAAGACGGTCAGCCGGCCGGCCTCGGGCTGGATGGCCGGCACGATCTGGATCGCCGACGCCCCGGTGCCGACCATCGCCACCCGCTTGCCCCGCAGGTCGTAGTCGTGGTCCCAGCGCGCGGAGTGGAAGACCTTGCCCGGGAAGGAGTCCAGCCCCGGGACGTCCGGCAGCTTGGGGTCGGACAGCGGCCCGGTGGCCGAGACGACCACGTCCGCGGTCAGCGCGCCCCGGGCCGTCTCGATCTCCCACCGCAGCTCGTCGTTGCTCCACCGCAGGCCGCGCACCTCGGAGTTGAAGCGGATGTGCGGACGCAGACCGAAGGTGTCCGTCACCCGCTCCAGATACGCGCGGATATGCGTCTGCCCGGAGAAGTTCCGTGGCCATTCCGGATTCGGCGCGAAGGAGAACGAGTACAGATGCGAGGGCACGTCGCACGCGCAGCCCGGATAGCTGTTGTCCCGCCAGGTGCCGCCCACCGCATCGGCCCGTTCCAGGACCACGAAGTCGGTGATCCCCTGCCGGCGCAGCCGTACGGCCGCGCCCAGGCCACCGAATCCCGATCCGATCACCGCCACCCGCACGTGCTCCCGCTCATGCTCGCGCTCGGCCATCCCGCCGCCTCCCGAGTTCGACACCAACCTTCACCAGCCTTCGCTCAACCGCGCCAGCAATCACTGGCACGGTTGGCTGATTGGAGCGTAGGGCAGCTCCGTACCGAGCGGTAGGGGTCGAGCGCCAGGAAGTTACCGCCGGTCGCACTTCGCCCCCGCGGGCCGGCACCGGCATAGGGTGAACGGGTGGCAGCGAACGAGAACGAGACGGCGAAGGGGCACGGGACCGGGCCGGCACTCCCGCACGCCGAAGCAACCGCACACGGCGCCTCGCCCACCCCCGCACCCTCTCCCTCCCGCGAATTCCGCATGGCCGATCTCGCCAAGGAAGCCGGCATCACGGTCCGCACGCTGCGCTTCTACCGCGAGCGCAAGCTCATCCCCGCGCCGCGCCGCGAGGGCCGGATCGCCTGGTACAACGAGCACCATCTCGCCCGCCTGCGCACCATCGGCGCACTCCTGGAGCGCGGCCACACCCTCGGCGGCATCGGCGAACTCCTCGCCGCTTTCGAAAGCGGCCGCGACGTCGGCGAACTCCTCGGCCTGGACGCCACGATCCTCACCCCGTGGTCCGAGGAAACCCCGGTCCGCCTGACCCCCGAGGAACTGGCCGACCACTTCAGCGACGACGTCACCCCGGAGAACCTGACCACGTCCCTGGACATGGGCTATCTCGCCGTCGACGGAGACGAGTTCGTCCACATCAGCCGCCGCCTCCTGGACGCCTCCACCGAACTCGTCGACAAGGGCATCCCGCTGGCCGCCGTCCTGGAATCCGCCCGCAAGGTCCGCGTCCACGCCGACGCCCTGGCCCTCCTCTTCTGCAACCTGATCCGCACCCACCTCCTCGCCGACGTCCTGCACCGCGCCCCCACCGACCAGGACGTCGACCGCATGGCCGAGATCATCGACACCTTCCGCCCCCTGACCAAGGGCGTCGTCGAAGCCGAACTCGCCATGGCCATGGACCGCCGCGTACGAACCGAGATCGAGGAGTGGCTGCGGGCGTGCGACGGGGGTCGGGAGGCCGGCCCGAAGACCGAGGGGCCGGAGGCCGCGGCGGACGGGGACTGAGCAGCGCGCCCGAACGGTCAGCCGCCCCGCGGCCGCCGCTCAGCCCTCGTAGGCCACCGTCACCGGCGCATGATCGCTCCACCGCTGGTCATAGCCGGCCGCCCGCTCCACGTATGCCTTCACGGCCCGACGCGCCAGGCCGGGCGTGGCCATGTGGTAGTCGATCCGCCACCCCGAGTCGTTGTCGAAGGCGCGGCCCCGGTACGACCACCAGGAATAGGGGCCCTCGGCGTCGGGGTGCAGGGCGCGGACGACGTCCACGTAGCCGCCGCGGGCCTCGTCCAGGACGTCGGTGAGCCAGGCGCGCTCCTCCGGGAGGAAGCCGGACTTCTTCTGGTTGGCCTTCCAGTTCTTGAGGTCCGCCTCCTGGTGGGCGATGTTCCAGTCGCCGCAGACCACGACCTCGCGGCCGTCCGCCGCGGAGCGTTCGCGCAGGTCCACGAGGTAGGGGAGGAACTCCGCCAGGAAGCGCTCCTTCTCGTCCTGGCGCTCGGTGCCGACCTCACCGGAGGGGAGGTAGAGGCTGGCGACGGTCACGCCGGGCAGATCGGCCTCGACATAACGGCCGCTGTCGTCGAATTCCGCCGAGCCGAAGCCCACCTGCACCCGCTCCGGCTCCCGGCGCGTGTACAGCGCCACGCCGGCCCGCCCCTTGGCGGCAGCCGGGGCGTGCACGGTGAACCAGCCCTCGGGGTCGCGTACGCCGTCCGGCAGCTGGCCGGCCTCGGCGCGCACCTCCTGGAGGCACAGCACATCGGCCGCGGTCTCCGCCAGCCACGGCACAAAGCCCTTCTTGGCCGCGGCGCGCAGCCCGTTCACATTCACCGTCGTCACAGTCAGCAACACAAACTCCCTCATCGCGCTGGCGGCAGCGCAGCCTACGCGACGGGCGCGTGGGCCGCCTGCCTGGGCTTCTCGCCCCGGCCACTCGGACGCCAGTACGATGCGCGAAATGGAGATACGCCCCGTCCGCTACGACCATCCCGACGCGGTCGCGCTCGAGGAGCAGGTCCAGCAGGAATACATCCGCCGCTACGGCGACGTCGATCTGACCCAGCTGGACCCCAAGATGTTCGCCCCGCCCCACGGCATCTACCTCCTCGCGTACGAGGACGGGCGCCCGCTGGCCACCGGGGGCTGGCGGCTCCAGGAGGACCTGGCGGAGGGGTACACGGCGGGCGATGCCGAGATCAAGCGGATGTTCGTGGTCCCGGAGGCGCGCGGCCGGGGGCTCGCCCGGCGGATACTCGCCGACCTCGAGGCGGATGCGCGCGCCGCGGGCCGCATCCGCATGGTCCTGGAGACCGGCACCGAGCAGCCGGAGGCGCTCGCGCTGTACGCGTCCAGCGGCTATCGGCTGGTGAAGAAGTTCGGGTACTACCGGAACCACGAGCAGAGCCGGTGCATGGCGAAGGAGCTCTAGGACGAACCCGCCGCAGCCGCCCCCGTCCCTCTCCTCCCCTCCCCGCTTGACCCTCACCTAACGTCAGGCCGCAGCCTGATCGACGGCACGGGCCCCGGGTGACCACCACCGGGGGCCGATGGGACATATGGGACGAAAGGCGCGGGGATGGGCTACTCGGTCGGGCAGGTCTCCCGCTTGGCGGGGGTCACGGTGCGCACCCTGCACCACTACGACAAGGCCGGCCTGCTCTCCCCCAGCGACCGCAGCCCCGCCGGCTACCGCCTCTACGGCGAGGCCGACCTGGCCCGGCTCCAGCAGATCCTCTTCTACCGGGAACTCGGCTTTCCGCTCGACGAGATCGCCACCATCCTGGAGGACCCGCAGGCCAACGCCCTCGACCATCTCCGCGCCCGGCACCGTCTCCTCAACGACGAGATCACCAAGCTGCAGCGGCTGGTGGAGGTCGCCGAGCAGGCCATGGAGGTCCAGCAGACCGGCGTGCGGCTGACGCCCGAGGAGCGGTTCGAGGTCTTCGGCGAGATCTCCTTCGACCTCAGTTACGCCACCGAGGCGCATCTGAAGTGGCAGCACCGCGAGGGACACCGGCGCTCCATGGCACGCGCCGACGCCCACTCCAAGGAGGACTGGGCGCAGATCATGGCCGAGGCCGCCGCATGGCGCCAACGCCTCACCGCCGCCTTCGACACCGAGGAGCCGGCGGACGGCGAACGGGCCATGGACCTCGCCGAGGAACACCGGCGGCACATCAGCCGCTGGTTCACCCCGTGCCCCACCGATATGCACGGCCGGATCGCCGACGACTTCGCCGCCGATCCCCGCGCCTTCGCCCTGCTCGTCCCGCCGACCGAGCAGCGCCCCGGCCTGGCCTCGTATCTGCGCACGGCCATCCACGCGAACGCGGTACGTCAGACGGACGCCCAGCGGGAAGCCTGAGCGCCGGCTACGGCCCGCCTCCCGCTCCCCGGCAACCGGCGCCGGGCTCCCGGCAACCGGCGAACCAGCACCCCACCACCAGCAACAGAGGGTCGAAGCCCATGAAGATCCTGATAGCCGCCGCCGGCTCCTACGGCGACGTCGCCCCCTACACCGGAGTCGGCGCCCGCCTCCGGGACGCCGGCCACGAGGTCGCGCTCGCCACACACGACGCCTACGCCCCGCTCGTATCGGCCGCCGGCCTGGAATTCCGGCCCCTCCCGGCCGACCCGCGCGCCGCCCGCCCCGCCGCCGGCTCCGCCGAGCCGGAGAGACCCGCCTCCGCCGGCGGCAACCGGGACCTGATGCGCCGGGCCGCCGCCTTCATCCGACAACTGGGCGGCGGCCTCGCCGAAGCCGCTCGCGAGGACACCGAACTCCTCCTCCTCTCCACCACCACGGCTCCGCTCGGCCGGCACCTCGCCGAGGCGAGGGACATCCCGTGCCTGGACCTGCCCCTCGTCCCCAACGCCCCCACCGGCGACTTCGCCCCCGTCATCAGCGGCGGCCGCTCCCTGGGCCGCTGGGGCAACCGCGCCGCCGGCCGCCTCTCCCTGCGCGTCATCGACCGCCTCTACGCCGACGCGACCCGCGACCTGCGCACCCGCCTCGGCCTGCCGCCCGCCACTGCCCGTACGGTCCGCCGCCGCACCGAAGCGGCCGGGCCGCCGGTCCTGCACGGCTTCAGCGAGGTCCTGATACCCCGCCCGGCCGACTGGCGCGCCGGCCTGGACATCGTCGGAAACTGGTGGCCCTGGCACTCACCGGACACCCAACTCCCTCCCGCCATACGAGACTTCCTCGCCGCGGGCCCGCCCCCGGTCTTCATCGGCTTCGGCAGCATGGCGTCCGGCGAGGGCGAACGGCTGAGCTCCCTGGCCGTACGGGCCCTGCGCCGCGCCAAGGTCCGCGGGATCCTTCAGTCCGGCTGGGCGAACCTGTCCGCCGACACCACCGCCTCCGACCCCCGCACCCCCCACCTCCTCACCCCCGACATCCTCACCATCGGCGAGGTCCCCCACGCCCTCCTCTACCCCCATATGTCCGCCGTCGTCCACCACTGCGGCGCCGGCACCGCCGCCGCGGGCCTGCGCGCCGGAGTCCCGACCGTCCCCCTTCCCGTCGCCGCCGACCAGCCCTTCTGGGCCGCCCGCCTGGCCGCTCTCGGCGCCGCCACGACACCGATCCCCTTCAAGGACCTCGCCGCGGACAACGCCGTGACCCGCCTCGCCGATGCCCTCACCCAGGCCACCACGGACCCCGCCCTCACCGAGCGCGCCACCCACGCCGCCCGGCGCCTCGCCCGCGAGGACGGCGCCGGCGCGGTCACCAAGGCGGTCGACCGCCTGGCCGCCCAGGCATCGCGGTGAGTCGCAGGCGTGCCTGGCGCCAGGGATCAAGGGCGTACTAGCCGCGGGTCCGGCCGGCTTCGAGTTGCTCCAGCACGGCCGGCCCCTCGGCCAGGGGATCTGCCTGGGGGTACCGGGCGGGTACACGCCTTGGGCGATGAGCGCCGCGGGCTCGACGCGCAACGACTGGCAGAGGGACGGCCCTTCGGCCGCCGGCCGGCAAGAACACCTGCCCACCTCGCCTACGAGCCCCCGTGCGGCGACACCGACTGCCCCGCGGCAGCGCCCGCCGCCCGACCGGTGTCGCGGATCCTGCGCTTGTGCTGCACCAACGAGGACGCGGCTACGGTGAACAGCGCGACGCCCGGCAGCATTCCGGAAACCACCGCGATCCACGCCGGGTCCGCGTCCACCGCGCCGAGGACGAAGCCGGCCGCGCCCAGCACGGTCAGCGCTGCGGCCAGCGCATGCAGCGCCCGGGAGCGCCACAGCGTACCGAGCCCGAAGAAATGCACCCCGACCACAAAGGTCACCCACGGCAACGTCAACGACCCATGTTTCGCCACCGAGTTGATCACCAGCAGGCCGGCCACCAGCGCCGCCACCTCGGCGAGCACCACCAAGCGGTACCACCCGCCGAAAGCCCCCGAACCCGCGCGCCCGAAACGCATCCCGGCCGCCCGCCGCGCGGCGACGATCCTGACCCCGAGGAACACGGCCAACACCCCACCGCAGATCCGCGCCACCACCGTCCACGGCCCGTGCAACGTCGCGCTGTTGGCCTCGACGAACGCCAGCCCGAAGGACGTCGCGACCATCGCTCCGACCAGTGTTCTCGCGGTACGCCGTCGCTCGTATCCGTCTGTTCCGTCGGTCACCCGGCCATGTTCCCGGCCACCGGCGCCCGCGACAAGAAGCACCGGGCTCGGTGGGCGCCGAGGACTTGCGGTACGTCACTGCCCTACGGCGCGAGTCAGTCGCCGACGACCGCGAGCATTCCACTCAGCCCGAAAATCGCCAGGCCAACGGCGACGATCGCGCCGACCACAAACACCACACAAGCCAAAGAGATCACCACGGTGATCCACGTACGGGCAACCGCCGACGCATGACCGGCGTCGTCGTCCCCGCCATTCCAGTCGTGTCCAGTCATGACACCCCCTTGCGCAGCAACGAAAAAGCCCCCACCGGATATCCCCGGCGGGGGCTTTGACGTGCGGTGGACCTGAGGGGACTCGAACCCCTGACCCCCTCGTTGCGAACGAGGTGCGCTACCAGCTGCGCCACAGGCCCTTGCGACGAGTGAAACTCTAGCATCTCGGTCGCGGTGCTCGGAAATCGCTTCCGGTGCTGGTCAGCGGAGGGCCGTCACTCGTTCGCGGCGCGGGGGCGGTCCTCGTCCTCGTACTGGTCGAAGAGGGGGGTGCGGCCGCGGGGGCGGCGGGTGTGGGTGTCGGGCTGGGGGTGGTCGGGGGCGGCGCTGGAGCGGGCGGAGCTCCAGGCGTCGTCGGCGTCGAGGTCGACATGGCTGGTGGCGCGGGGGGCCACCGGGGCGGTGACGTAGGTGGGGAGGGGTACGGGGACCGGCTCCCAGCTGCCGGAGGCGGGGCGGGGGCGTTCGCGTTCGCGTTGCTGGTCGACCCACTCGGCGTGGTCGGTCTCCTCGACGAGCGCGCGGCGGCCGGCGGTGTGCGGCGGGGTCGCGGCCGGGCGGGGCGGCTCCGGGGCGGCCTCGGCCGGGGCATCAGCGCGGGCGTCGGGCTGGTGGTCGTCGACGGGCGGCTGGTCGGCCGCCTGCTGAGGGCGGGGCCGACCCTCCCGCAGTCGTTGCGCCGCCGCCTCCGCCTTGCGCTGGTCCATGGTGAACGTGAAGCGGCGGCGCTCCTGGACGCGGAGGTAGACGATGTACGCGGTGAGGAGGCCTGCGGGGGCGGCGGGCGCCCAGAGGAAGGGGAGGCCGCCGACCGCGGCGGCGATGGCGCCGACGGTGAAGGCGAGGAAGAGCATGGTGATGGTGCGCCGGCGACGGGCGAGGACCTTGGCTCGCTTGGTGCGTTCGGAGAGGGAAGGGCGGGGCGGCGTCGACTGCACCCGGGTGTGCGAGGCCTCGGCCTCGGCCGCCGGTTCGGGGTCGACGAAGGGCCCGGGGTCCGGCTCGTCGGCCGGGGCGTCCGGGCGCTGCTCGTCGCCGGCATCGTCGGCGGGACACTCCTCCTGCCCCTTGTCGTAACGGCGTTGCATGGCCGCACGTCCGGACAGGAGCCGGATGGCAGTGCTGAAGCGTTCGGTCGGACGCGCCTCGTTGAGCTCGTCCTGCCTACGGAGCCACATCGGCACCAAATAGGCGGCCCAGGCCCCGACGATGACTGCGTAGATGAGGCCGCTGCTTCTCACAACTCACACGGTAGAGGGGTTTGCGCGGGGCCATCCGCCAATTGGGCCGGTGTGTCGCACGATCTGGCTGATATCTCGAACTTTTTTTGTGATGGTAAGGACGGCCTCTTCGTGAATCCGGTCAGGCCGGACATCACATTCGAACATTTATTTTATTTATGGGGTGCGCCGGGTGTGCTGGGCCTGTGCTGCCGCCAGCGGTTCAGCAGGCCTTCGGGCACTTCTTCCGCGGTCAGCGCGAATACCGCGTGGTCACGCCAGCCGCCGTCGATGTGCAGATAGCGGGGGCGGATGCCCTCCTCGCGGAAGCCGAGTTTCTCCACCACGCGCCGGCTGGGGATGTTTTCCGGCCGAATACAGACCTCGATGCGGTGCAGTCCCACGCTGTGGAAGCAATGGTCGACGGCGAGCGCCACGGCGGTCGGCACGACGCCCCGGCCGGCGACTTCCTGGTCCACCCAGTAGCCGATATGGCCCGAGCACATGGAGCCCCAGGTAATGCCGGCGACGGTGAGTTGTCCGGCGAGACGGCCCTGGTATTCGATGACGAACGGCAGCATCCGGCCCGCGTGCGCCTCGGCGCGCAGATGGCGCACCATTTGGCGGTACGTGGGGCGGTGCGGCGGCGGAATGCCCGGCGGGGGCGGCGGGATGGTGGCTTCCCAGGGGCGCAGCCAGTCGCGGTTGCGGCGGTTGACCTCGCGCCAGGGGCGCTGGTCGCGCAGCTTTATCGGGCGGAGGGTGACCTCGCCCTCTGCGAGGACCACGGGCCAGAACGCGTTCAGCTCGGGCTCCCGGTGGGTCTGGGGTGGTCGCCGCCGTGGAGCTGGTCGACGGCGTGCGGGAGGAGATCGGCGAGGACGGCCAGGCCGTCGCGGACGCCGCCCGTGGAGCCGGGGAGGTTGATGATCAAGGTGGCGCGGGCCACGCCCGCCAGGCCCCGGGAGAGCGCCGCGGTGGGGACCTTTTCCCGGCCGGCGGCGCGGATGGCCTCGGGGATGCCGGGGACCTCGTAGTCCAGGACCCGGCGGGTGGCCTCGGGGGTGCGGTCGGTGGGCGAGATGCCCGTGCCGCCGGTGGTCAGGACGACGGAGTAGCCGGCGCCCACGGCGGCGCGCAGCGCGGCTTCCACCGGGTCGCCGTCGGGGACGACCTGGGGGCCGTCGACCTCGAAGCCCATGGCGGTCAGGCCCTCGGCGAGGAGCGGGCCGCCCTTGTCCGGGTAGACGCCGGCGGCGGCGCGGTTGGAGGCCGTGACGACCAGGGCGCGGCGCGGCGCCGCGGCGGGGTCCGGATCCGGGTGGGCGGAGTTCACGACCGGCTCCAGTCGCCGGACTTGCCGCCGGTCTTCTCCTCGACGCGGATGTCGGAGATGACCGCCGCCTTGTCGACCGCCTTGATCATGTCGACGACGGTGAGGGCGGCGACGGAGACGGCGGTCAGCGCCTCCATTTCGACGCCCGTGCGGTCGGTGGTCTTGACGGTGGCGGCGATTTCGACCGCCTCGTCGGTGACGGTCAGATCCAGCTTCACGCCGGAGACGGCGAGGGGGTGGCACAGCGGGATCAGCTCGGGGGTGCGCTTGGCGCCCATGATGCCGGCGATCCGGGCGGTGGCCAGGGCGTCGCCCTTGGGCATGCCCTCGCCTCGCAGCAGCTCGATGACCTGCGGCGATACCAGGACGCGGCCGCGGGCACGGGCGGTGCGGGCGGTGACGTCCTTCTCCGATACGTCGACCATCCGGGCCGCGCCCGCGGCGTCGATGTGGGTGAGGTGTTGCTGGCCGCTGCTCATCGTTCTCCTGGTCCGGACCGTGCCGTGCCGCGCCTGTGGGACGACACCGTACCCGCACCGGTCGGCGGCTACCCGAGCAGGACGACGTCCACCTCTCCGCCGGCGGCCACCTCGGTGGTGTCCTCGGGGACGATGATCAGGGCGTTGGCGTGGGCGAGGGCCTTGATCAGGTGGGAGCCGGAGCCGCCCACCGGGGTCACCTTGCCGGCGTCCGGGTCGTAGGAGCCCCGCAGGAACTGCCGCTTTCCCTTGGGTGAGGAGGCGATGGGCTCGGTGCACTCGGCCTGGGCGACGGGGCGGTGGACGTCCGGCAGGCCCATCAGGGTGCGGATGGCGGGGCGGACGAAGAGTTCGAAGGAGACGTAGGAGCTGACGGGGTTGCCGGGGAGCGCCATGAGGGGGGTGCGGTCGGGGCCGATGAGGCCGAAGCCCTGGGGCTTGCCGGGCTGCATGGCCAGCTTGCGGAACTCGACCATGCCCTCCTCGGCGGAGAAGTCGGCCAGCGTCTCCTTGACCACGTCGTACGCGCCGACGCTGACGCCGCCGCTGGTGACCATGATGTCGGCCCGGATGAGCTGGTCCTCGAGGGTGGAGCGCAGCGTCTCGGCGTCATCGGCGACGGCGCCGACGCGGTAGGCGATGGCTCCGGCGGCGCGGGCGGCGGCGGTGAGCTGGAAGCTGTTGGAGTCGTAGATCCGGCCGGGGCCCAACGCCTCGCCGGGCTGGACCAGTTCGCTGCCGGTGGACATGACGACGACCCGGGGGCGGGGCCGCACCCGGACCGTGCCGCGGCCGATGGCGGCGAGCAGGCCGATCTGGGACGGGCCCAGGACCGTACCGGCGCGCAGGGCCGGCTCGCCCGCGGAGACGTCGCTGCCCTTGGCGCGGATATGGGCGCCCGCCTCGACGGGGCGGTGGACGCGGACCTCGCCGGTCGCGTCCTGGGGTGCGGCGCTGTGGGCGCGCATGCCGGCGGCCGGGCCCTGGCCGCTGCCGCCGTCGGTCCATTCCACGGGGACGACGGCCTCGGCGCCGGGCGGCACGGGGGCGCCGGTCATGATGCGGGCCGCCTCGCCGGGGCCGACCGCGGGGAGCTCGCCGCTGCCCGCCGCGACATCGCCGATGACCGTGAGGGCCGCGGGGAAGTCGTCGGTGGCGCCCGCGACATCGGCGACCCGGACGGCATAGCCGTCCATGGAGCTGTTGTCGAAGGGCGGCAGGGCGACGGGGACCGTGATGTCCTCGACCAGGACGCAGCCCTGAGCGTCGAGGAGTTGCAGCTCGATCGGCTCCAGTGGATGGATTTTCGACAGGACGTCGTCGAGGTGTTCGGCCACCGACCAGACGCGGTCCTGGTGGCGGGTCTGGTCGGTGGTGCCGTTCAACGTCCTACATCTCCTCGGTGACGTAACTGCGAAGCCAAGCCCTGAAGTCCGGGCCCAGGTCTTCACGTTCGCATGCCAGTCTGACAATGGCACGCAGGTAATCGCCACGGTCGCCGGTGTCATACCGCCGGCCCTTGAAGACGACACCGTGGACGGGGCCCCCGAGGGCCGGGTCGGCGGCCAGCGCCTGGAGGGCGTCGGTCAGCTGGATCTCGCCGCCGCGGCCCGGTTCGGTCTTGCGCAGCACCTCGAAGACGGCCGGGTCGAGGACGTAGCGGCCGATGATGGCGAGGTTGCTGGGGGCCTCGGCGGGGTCCGGCTTCTCCACCAGGTCGGAGACCACGACCACGTCGTCGTCGCCGGTGGGGGCGGCGGCCGCGCAGCCGTAGAGGTGGATCTGTGCCGGGTCGACCTCCATCAGGGCGATGACGGAGCCGCCGTACTGTTCCTGTATCTCGATCATGCGCTGGAGCAGCGGGTCGCGGGGGTCGATGAGGTCGTCGCCGAGGAGGACCGCGAAGGGCTGGTCGCCGACGTGCGGCGCGGCGCACAGGACGGCGTGGCCCAGGCCCCGGGGGTCGCCCTGCCGTACGTAGTGCATGGTCGCCAGGTCGCTGGATTCCTGGACCTTCGCCAGCCGGGATTCGTCACCCTTGCGGTGCAGGGCCTCTTCGAGTTCGTAGTTGCGGTCGAAGTGGTCCTCAAGGGGACGCTTGTTGCGGCCGGTGACCATGAGTACGTCGGAGAGTCCGGCGGCGGCGGCCTCCTCCACCACGTACTGGATGGCGGGCTTGTCGACGACCGGGAGCATCTCCTTGGGTGTGGCCTTCGTGGCGGGGAGAAACCGGGTGCCGAGGCCGGCTGCCGGGATGACAGCCTTGCTGATCCGCGTGTGCGATGGGGTCATGCGCGACACCATAACCGGCCCTATCGGAACGATGATGAGGGTCTGGTGAATAGAGCATGAGAGCGGGAGCAAGGGCCCACAAATGAACTCTGGTCACGAATCCGATCACGATAGGAAGCGCAGGTTGCGGCGAGATCTCCTGGAGGTGAGGAGATCGTTGCCGCCGGATGTCGTGGCGGCGTCGGGCGTCGCGCTCGCCCGGCGGACGCTCGAACTGGCGGAACTGGCGGAATTCACGGGCCTGCGGGTGGCGGAGTCCGGGGAGGGCGCCCCGGGGGCGGAGGCGCCGTCCGGCCCGGCCGTCGCGCGGACCGTTGCCGCGTATGTCTCCTTCGGGAATGAGCCCCCCACGCTGCCGTTGCTGGACCGGCTGCGGGCGGCGGGGGTGCGGGTGCTGCTGCCCGTGCTGCTGCCGGACAACGATCTTGACTGGGCGGCGTACGAGGGCCCCGAGCGGCTCGTAGCGGCCGGCTGGGGGCTGCTGGAGCCGGACGGCGGGCGGCTCGGGCCGGAGGCCGTCACGGAGGCCGATGTGGTGCTGCTGCCGGGTCTCGCGGTGGACGGGCGGGGGCTGCGGCTGGGGCGCGGCGGCGGGTCCTACGACCGGGTGCTGGAGCGTCTCGAGCGGGCCGGGTCGGCCGCCTCGCTGGTGGTGCTGCTGTACGACGCGGAGGTGCTGGAGGCCGTGCCGGCCGAGCCGCACGACCGGATCGTGCACGCGGCGGTGACGCCGTCGGGGGTGCACCGCTTCCTGAGGCCCGCCTGAGGCGGGAACGCCGTCGGGCGGGCCGGAGGTCTCCCGGCCCGCCCGACGGCGTCGATGTGGTGCTGGTGCTGGTGGTGCCCCGCGGTCTTACGGCGACAGCGTCAGCGTCTCCTTCGCGCTCTTCTTGACGGCCGACTCGCTGAACACCCAGGGCAGCAGTTCACCCTTGGCCCATTTGTCGGTCTGGTCGTAGTAGTGCGCGTTGAAGGCGTGCCCGGAGGCGCCGGTGAGGTTGATCCAGCGGGACTTGTCGAGGTCGGCGAGGTTGACGACCATCCGCATGGACGGGACCCAGGTGACCTTGTAGCCGCCCGCGGCGTTCCAGCCGGTGGCGTCGACCGCGGCCTCGCCGCCGCCGACGTTCCACGGGCCGCGGTTGAACAGGCCCTGGAGGAAGCCGGGTCCGTCGGTGCCCAGGGTCTGGTTGTTCAGGTACAGCTGGTGCAGGCGGCCCCAGCTCCAGTTGTCGATGTTCTTGCCGAGCTTGGCGGTCAGCTCGTAGCGGGCGTCCTTCATGGCCTCGGCGAGGAGCTGGTCGCGGTTCTTGTCACCGGGGTGGCCGGGCCGGTCCTCGGTCTTCCACCAGGCGTTGTGCGGGTCGTCCAGGATCTTGCGGACGACCTCGTACCAGCGGTCGCCGCCGTCGGGCTGCGCCGAGTCGGCGGCCCGCTCGCCGCATTCGCGGACCAGCTTGTTGAGGTCGTCGTCGGGTCCGGTCTCGTTCGCCGGGTGGACGGCCAGGCACTGTCCCTCGAGCCGCAGTTCCTTGGGCATCTTGTTGCCGAAGGCGAGCTTGAGGGTGTTGCGCCAGACGGCGTTGAAGTAGGCGGCCGCGGCGGAGTCGGGCTCCTGGGTGAAGTCCCAGCCCTCCAGCAGCTGCTGCGCGTCGCGGACGTACTTGTCCTTGATGTCGATCTTCGTGAGGTACGGGGTCAGCAGCCGGGCGATCTCGCTGCTGTTGTCCTTCTGGAAGGCCTGCATGTCGTCCGTGGAGACCGGGCTGCCGCCCTTGATCTTCGACTGGATGAGGTCGTTGATCCGCTGGCTCCGGGCGCCGTAGCCCCAGTCCTTCGTGAGGAGGTAGGGGTACTTGTCCTCGTCGATGACGGCCTGGTTGGCGGTGACGATGTAGCCGCGCTCGGGGTTGTACTCGTAGGGCAGGGCCCGCTGCGGGATGTAGCCCTTCCAGCCGTACTTCGACTCCCAGCCGGGCGCCGGGTAGGTGCCGTCGCCGGCGCCGCGGACCGGGATCCGGCCGGGCGCCTGGTAGCCGATGTTGCCCTTGGTGTCGGCGTAGATGAGGTTCTGCGAGGGCACCTCGAAGTGCTCGGCGGCCTTGCGGAAGCTGCCCCAGTCCTTGGCGCGGTCGAGCTCGAAGACGGCGTCCATGGACTTGCCGGGGTCCAGGGCGGTCCAGCGCAGCGATACGGCGTAGCCGTCGCCGCGGTCGGGGGCGGCGTTGCCTACGGGGGCGTCCTTGCCGACGTTGGTCAGCTCGTCGTCGCGGTCGGAGACGATCGGTCCGTTGTTGGTGGACCTGACGGTGATCTTGTGGCTCTCGCCGCCGGCGACGTTGATGGTCTCCTTGCGCGTGACGAACGGGCGCTGCTTGTTGTCGTAGAGGTACCCGTCGGCGCTGATCTTCTCCAGGTAGAGGTCGGAGACGTCGGCGCCCAGGTTGGTCATGCCCCAGGAGATGTTCTGGTTGTGGCCGATGACGACGCCGGGCATGCCGGAGAAGGTGAAGCCGGAGACGTCGTAGTTGCACTTGGGGCCGGTGGTGCGGCAGTGCAGGCCCATCTGGTACCAGAGCGAGGGCATCTGCGGCGCCAGGTGCGGGTCGTTGGCCAGCAGCGGCTTCTTGGTGGTGGTGTGCTCACCGGAGACGACCCAGGAGTTGGAGCCGATGCCGTTGCCGTTGGGGCCGAGCAGTGCGGGGACCTTGTCGAGGGTCTTGGACAGCGCGGAGAGCTGCGACTGCAGGCCCTCGGTGGCGGTGCCGGCCGGGGCGGCGTTCGCCGCGCCCTTGGGCTGGTACTTCTTGGTGGCCGGGTCGACCGAACCGCCCTCGACGATCGGCTTGTTCCGCTGGTACGGGTACTTCGGGTAGAGCTGGGCGATCTGCTCCGGGGTGAAGCGGCTGGTCATCAGGGAGCGGTCGATCTCCTCCTGCATGTTGCCGCGCAGGTCCCAGGCCATCGCCTTGAGCCAGGCGACCGAGTCGACCGGCGTCCACTTCTGGGGCGTGTAGTCGTTCTCGAGGCCCAGCGCCGCGTACTCCAGGGAGAGTGCCGAGCCCTGGTGCTCCTTGAGATAGGCGTTGACGCCGTCGGAGTAGGCCTGGAGATATTTCTTGGTCTCCGGTGAGAGCTTGGTGTCGTACTCCTTCTGCGCCACGTGGTGCCAGCCCAGCGTGCGCAGGAATTCATCGGACTTGACCTGGCTCTTGCCGAACATCTCCGACAGCCGGCCGGACGTCATATGGCGCCGGACGTCCATCTCCCAGAAGCGGTCCTGGGCCTGGACGAAGCCCTGGGCGCGGAAGAGGTCCGCGTCGGTGTCCGCGTAGATCTGCGGGATGCCGTTACCGTCGCGCGCGACGGTCACCGGGTTCGTCAGCCCCGGGAGGTTGAGCGACCCGGTGGTCTCCGGGAACGAGGCGCGCACGGTACTGACGCTCCAGTACGCGCCGAAGCCGATGCCCGCCACGAGCAGCAGCACGACCGTGATGGCGACGAGGCGGCCGCGCCGCCCCTTCTTCTTCTTTGGGGCAGGGCCGGACTTGTTGGCGGGCATCTCTGTCCTTCGAGGGGCAGGGTGGGAGTGCTGGAGCAACCATAGGCGCACGGGTCCGGCGAGCCCTACGCGGAGTCACCACCAGCACATCCGACTTTCAAGTAATGGTAAATTGTTAGACTCAGTAACTAGATACGGTAAGGATCGTAGGTCCCGAACGACCTGTAAAGGCACCTAACGGACCCGCCCCCTCCGGCCCGCGTGCGAGAAAGGACCAGCTCCTGACTGTCGAACACCTCAATGAACTCCTGCTGGTCTGCTCGCTCGTACTGCTCATCGCCGTGGCCGCGGTACGGCTCTCCTCGCGCAGCGGGCTCCCCAGCCTGCTCATCTACCTGGGGATAGGCATCGCCATAGGACAGGACGGCCTGGGCGGTGTCGTCTTCGACAACGCCGAGCTGACCCAACTCCTCGGCTATGCGGCCCTGGTCGTGATCCTCGCGGAGGGCGGCCTGGGCACGAAGTGGAAGGAAATCAAGCCGGCGCTGCCCCGGGCGGCGCTGCTCTCGACGGTCGGCGTCGCGGTGAGCGTGGGGGTCACCGCGGCCGGAGCGCACTATCTGGCCGGGCTCGGATGGCGCCAGGCGCTGCTGATCGGCGCCGTGGTCTCCTCGACGGACGCGGCCGCGGTCTTCTCCGTACTGCGCAACGTCCCGCTGCCCGCCCGCCTGACGGGTGTCCTGGAGGCGGAATCGGGCTTCAACGACGCACCGGTGGTCATCCTCGTCGTCGCCTTCTCCACGGCCGGGCCGGTCGAGCACTGGTACGCCCTGCTCGGCGAGATAGCCCTGGAGCTGGCCATCGGCGCCGCCATCGGGGTGGCGGTCGGCTGGCTCGGCTCCTACGGCATGCGGCATGTGGCACTGCCCGCCTCCGGCCTCTACCCGATCGCCGTCATGGCCATCGCGGTCTCCGCCTACGCGGCCGGCGCCCTGGCGCACGGCTCCGGCTTCCTCGCCGTCTATCTGGCCGCGGTGGTCCTCGGCAACGCCAAACTGCCGCACGCCCCGGCCACCCGCGGCTTCGCCGAGGGGCTCGGCTGGATCGGCCAGATCGGCATGTTCGTTCTGCTGGGCCTGCTGGTCACCCCGCACAACCTCCTCGACGACATCGTTCCGGCGCTGGTCATCGGCATGATCCTGACGATCGTGGCCCGCCCGCTGTCGGTCTTCGCGAGCCTGCTGCCGTACCCCATGCCCTGGCAGGAGAAGACCCTGCTGTCCTGGGCCGGCCTGCGCGGCGCGGTGCCCATCGTCCTGGCCACCATTCCGATGGTCACGGACATCCCGGGCAGCGAACGCGTCTTCAACATCGTCTTCGTCCTGGTCGTCGTCTACACCCTCATCCAGGGCCCGACGCTGCCCTGGCTCGCCAGGCGGCTGCGGCTGGGCGACGGCGCGGAGCCCGCCGACCTGGGCATCGAGTCGGCCCCTCTGGAGCGGCTGCGCGGCCATCTGCTGTCCACGTCCATCGGCCCCGTCTCGCGGATGCACGGCGTCGAGGTCGGCGAGCTGCGGATGCCCGCCGGTGCCGCGGTCACCCTCGTCGTACGGGACGGCTCCAGCTTCGTACCGTCGCCCACGACCGTGCTGCGGCACGGCGACGAGCTGCTGGTGGTGGCCACGGATCCGGTACGGGACGCGGCCGAGCGGCGACTGCAGGCGGTCTCCCAGGGCGGCAAGCTGGCCGGCTGGCTGGGGACGGGCGGACACGGCGGCCCGCGGCCCGAGGAGTCCAGGGAGCGGCGGGGCAGGCGGCGGCAGGCCGGCTGAACCGGCCCCCGGCCCGACTCCGACCGGCCGGTATGTGCCGCATCTCTCCACGGATCCCAAGGAATTCCGCGTGAAGCCCTGGTTAATCCCAGGGCTTCACGCGCTTCGGCCTGTAGTATGAAGAGGCAATAAACGAACCAACTCTGCCTGAAGCAGAGCTGGCGCGACCGCTCGGCGGCCGCGGTCCTCTGCCACAAGCGCAGCCACTTCCCCGGTGCGGACCACGCGGTATCACTCGGTCCTGCGCGAGAGGACAGCTCTCGGCGCGTACCCGTGACGACCTCGCGGCGGCGCGCTACCAGGCGGCAGAAAGGCCCCGGCCGTGGCATCCGCGGTCAAGACCTCCCGTCCCGGTTACGGACAACTGCTGCGCACCCCTGGTGCATGGACGTTCCTGCTGCCCGGCTTTCTGGCCCGGCAGCCGTTCGCGATGCTGACGATCGGCATCACCCTGCTCGTCCAGTCCACCACCGGCTCCTTCGGCACCGCCGGCGCGGTGACCGCCGCCACCGGCGTCTCGATGGCGCTGTTCGCCCCGCAGAGCGGCAAGCTCGCCGACCGCTTCGGTCAGCGCGCGGTGCTGCTCCCCGGCGTCGCGGTGCATGTCGCCGGCGTCGCCGCCCTGATCACCCTGGCCCTCGCACACGCCCCCCTGTGGGCGCTGCTCGCGGTGGCCGTCCCCACCGGCGCCTCGACGCCGCAGGTCGGCCCGATGGTCCGGGCCCGTTGGGCGGCCCAGCTCGGCGGCAGCCCGCTGATGCCGACCGCCGCCGCCTTCGAGTCGGTCACCGATGAGTTCACCTTCGTCGTCGGCCCGGTGCTGGCGACCGCTCTGTGCACCGGTATCCACCCGGCCGCCGGCCTGATCACCGAGGCCGTCCTCAGCCTGGCCGGCGGACTGCTGTTCGCCGCGCAGCGGCGCACCCAGCCGCCCGTCCACCGGGCGCAGGACACCGACCGGCCGCGCGTCTCGGCGCTGTCGTTGCCCGGCGTACGCGTCCTGATCGTCGCGTTCCTCGGCATCGGCACCGTCTTCGGCGGCATGCAGGTCTCGCTGACCGCCTTCACCGAGCACATCGGGCACCCGGGCATCAACGGCGTCCTCTACGGGATCTTCGCGGCCGGCAACATGCTCGCGGGCGTCGCCTGCGGCGCCATCAGCTGGAAGGTCGGCCCGCGACGCCGGCTGCTGGTCGCCTACGGGCTGCTGGCGCTGGCCACCACCCCGCTGTGGTCCGTGACCGCGGTACCGCTGCTGGCCGCCGTCGGCCTGGTCATCGGCCTGTGCATCGCCCCGGCCCTGATCTCCGGCTACACCCTGGTCGAGACGCTGGTGCCGGCCGCCGCCCGCACGGAGGCCTTCACGTGGCTCACCGGCGCGGTGGCGCTGGGCCAGGCCGCCGCGGCCTCCTCGGCCGGCCAGCTGACGGACCGCTTCGGCCCGAGCGCCGGATTCCTGGTGCCGCTGGCCGGTACGGCGCTGGCGCTGACGGTGCTGCTGACGCTGCGCACGCATCTGCGACCGCGTTCGTCGACCGTGGTCAGCGGCGGCTCGGACGCCACGGACTACCAGGTCACCGCCGTCACCGAGGACCGCGAGCGGGAGCTGGCGAGCGCCTGACGGAACGCGGGGCGAGCGCCCGGCCGAACGTGGAGTCGGTCACCGTACGCCGGTCACAGTGGACTGACGGGCCGGAATACTGCACTATGGATCGTCGTTAGCACTCATCGAGTGAGAGTGCCAGGAGGAAGTCAAGTGCCGACCTACCAGTACCAGTGCACCGCGTGCGGCGAGGGCCTTGAGGCCGTGCAGAAGTTCACCGACGACGCGCTCACCGAGTGCCCCAGCTGCGACGGACGCCTCAAGAAGGTGTTCTCCGCGGTCGGCATCGTCTTCAAGGGCTCCGGGTTCTACCGCAACGACAGCCGCGGCTCGTCGTCCAGCAGCAGCCCGGCGAAGAGCTCCTCCGGCACGAGCGGCTCGTCCTCCTCGGACTCGTCCAGCGGCTCGGACGCCAAGTCGACGGCCTCGTCGTCCTCGGCATCCTCCTCGTCCTCGTCCTCGTCCTCGACGGCGTCGTCCTCGACGTCCTCGTCGTCCACGAGCAGCAGCTCCGCCGCCTGACCAGCGCTTCCCCCGGACCCCGCCGTCGCCGACGGCGGGGTCCGCGGCTTTTCCTGCCCTCGCCCGAGCCCTCGTAGGGCAGGGGACCCCCACCGCGGCTCGGCGCCGCCCCGATAGTGTGACCGGCATGGCTGACGCGGAGATTGGCGTTATCGGCGGCTCGGGGTTCTACTCCTTCCTCGATGACGTGACCGAGATCACGGTGGAGACCCCGTACGGTCCACCCAGCGACTCCCTCTTCCTGGGCGATGTGGCCGGCCGCCGGGTCGCCTTCCTGCCCCGGCACGGCCGCGGGCACCGCCTCGCGCCGCACCGCATCAACTACCGCGCCAACCTGTGGGCGCTGCGCTCGGTCGGCGTGCGCCAGGTCCTCGGCCCGTGCGCCGTCGGCGGCCTGCGGCCCGAATACGGTCCCGGCACGCTGCTCGTCCCCGACCAGCTCGTCGACCGCACCAAGTCCCGCGCCCAGTCCTATTTCGACGGCGAACCGCTGCCGGGCGGCGGCGTCCCGAACATCGTCCACGTCTCGTTCGCCGACCCGTACTGCCCCACCGGACGCCGGACCGCGGTGGCGGCGGCCCGCGGCCGCAACTGGGAGCCGGTCGACGGCGGCACCCTCGTCGTCATCGAAGGCCCCCGCTTCTCCACCCGCGCCGAGTCCCGCTGGCACGCCGCGCAGGGCTGGTCGGTGGTCGGCATGACCGGTCACCCCGAGGCCGTACTCGCCCGTGAGCTCGGCCTCTGTTACACGTCATTGACCCTGGTCACCGACCTGGACGCGGGCGCCGAGACCGGCGCCGGCGTCACCCACGAGGAGGTCCTGGAGGTCTTCGGCCAGAACGTCGGCCGACTGCGCGAGGTCCTCTTCGACGCGGTGGCCGCCCTCCCCGACTCCGCGGCCCGCGACTGCCCCTGCCCGAGCTCCCTCGAGGGCTGGGATCTGGGCATCGAGCTGCCTTAGCGACTGCCGGGCGTCGTACGGAAGAGGCGCGGCGGGTTTCGCGGGGGCCGGTGGGCTCTCGGGGCGGGACATGGCGGCCGGAGGGCTCGCGGAGGCATCAGGGGCGTCAGGGACGTCAGGGCCTCCTGTGGGTGACCGGGTTGTCCACAGACGCGGGTTCATCCACAGGCCGGAGCGGGCCGCGGGGAATTCCGGCACGGTGGTGATCGCCGGTGAGCGCCGGTCCCGAATTCCGCAATCCCCGCGACAGGCGGTGACGACGATGCTCCGTTCCCCCTTCGGCCCCTCTCTCGATTCCCCCCTCGGTTCCTCTCCCGACGGCTCCCTCGATCTTCCTTCCACCGGCTTACGGCTCCCCCTGCCGCCGCTCCCCGACCCACCCCTGCCGACTCCCCCGACATGTGAAGTGCCCCACTTCGCACCGGTACGAGCCGGCGGTGGACGACACCGATGGCGGCGGGCGACGCGACGACGTCTGCTCGCGGCCGCACTGGCGATGGCCGCCGCAGCACTGGCCACGGGCGTCTCGTACGGTGCCGTACGAACGGCTCCGGCGGCCGGGTGCCCGGCGGCGGCGCTCTCCGGAGGGCGGTAGCCATGCCCCAAGATCGAGTGGCATCCGCTCTCCTCGCACGCAAAGCTTCTCCGGGGTCGGTGTCCCCCCTGCTCTTCCAGGGCTCGGGGAAGGGCCGGTCCGTCCGCAAGATCCGCACTGACGCTCTGGTCGATCGCCGGTTCGTGTCGGGCGACTGGACACCGCCGCCCCGCCCTGCCGTAAGTTGCGGTGCTGATTGTTGCTGCACCGTCCGTACCGAGCGTGGAAAGAGGCTGTCAGGTGAGCGAGAACAAGGGCGTCCTGCAGGGATTCAAGGAATTCCTGATGCGCGGAAACGTCATCGAGCTCGCGGTCGCGGTCGTCGTCGGTGCGGCGTTCACCAACATCGTCAATGCCGTGGTCAAGGGCGTGATCAACCCGATCATCGGCGCCCTCGGCTCGCAGAACCTCGACAACTACAAGTCCTGCCTCAGCGCCAGCTGCCACCCGGACCCGAAGACCGGCGAATTCACCGACGGCATCTTCATCCTGTGGGGCTCGGTGCTCAGCGCCGCGCTGACCTTCCTGATCACCGCCGCGGTCGTCTACTTCCTCATGATCCTTCCGATGAACAAGTGGAAGGCCCGCCAGGACGCGAAGAAGCCGGTCGACGACACCCCCGCCGACCCGACCGAGGTCGAGCTGCTCATCGAGATCCGCGACGCCCTCATCGCCCAGCGCAACGGCTCGGCCCCGGCGTCCGCCACCGTCATCGCGCAGAAGACGCAGCAGTAGGAGCGAGCACCCGGGACCGGCACCCGCCGCCTCATCGCCTCGCTCAGAGGTGGTGGGGCGGCTTTTCGTCGAGGAAGCGGGCCAGATCGGCAGCGCTGCCGGAGGCCGTGGGGCGCTCACCCCAGCCCCGGTCGGTGTCGTCCGAGGACTGCCGGTCCAGCGGATCGTCGAAGATCAGCGCGGCGGGCCGGGCGGCGGGCCGGGCCATCTCGGTGTTCCCGCTCGTGGCGGGCCGGGCGACGGGCGCCTCGTCGGCCGGGGCCGGTTCGGATGCGGGTTCGCGGGTGGTGCTCACCTCTTCAGGGTACGGTGCGGGCCCGCGGGGCGTGGTGCGGCCGTGAGTGGGGTGCGGGCGCTGCGTAGCGTCGTGCCGTCGCCTCGATGCGGTGGTCCGATGGGGCGAAGGCGAGGAGAGGGAGAAGAGGGGAAGGGAGCCCATGCGCATAGGGGAGCTCTCGGAGCGGACCGGCACGCCCCGGCGGCTGCTGCGGTATTACGAGGAGCAGGGCCTGATCGCCGCCGCTCGCTCCGCGAACGGCTATCGCGAGTACGACGCGCGCTTCGTGGACCGGGTCATGCAGATCAGGGGGCTGCTCGATGCGGGACTGCCCACCAGGATCATCAAGCAGATACTGCCCTGCCTGGACCAGCCGCGGATCATCCACTTCGCGGATGCGACACCGGAGATGCTCGCCACGCTGGAGCTCGAGCGCGACCGTATGACGGAACGCATCGAGTGCCTGATCCGGAACAGGGATGCGGTGGCCGAGTACCTGGACGTGGTGCGCAGCAAGCGGCGTCCGGACGACGCCCCGGCCGTTCCTTCGGGGTGAGGCGCGGGCCGGCCGTCCTACTCGTCGAGCGCTTCGTGCCACCAGCGGTCGCGCCCCGGCGTCCAGGAGACCGGCCGCGCACACCGGTTCACCACCAGGACGGTACGGCCCTTCCCGCCCTCCGCGGCCCCGGCCCGCGCCAGCGCGTGGTCGAGTACCGCCTTCACCGGCCGGATGGCCCCGTCCCAGAACGCCGCGTCCGCGGTGATCAGCACCCGGGCCCCCGACTCCCGGGTCCGCGCGGCCAGTTCGGGGACGGTGAGCGAGACGGGCAGCGTGGTACGCAGCGCGTCGAGGCGCCCGCAGGCGAGGGTGGCGATCACCGATTCGGGCACCAGTGGCAGATGCACCGCCACCTTGTCGCCGGCCCGCACCCCGAGCCGCGCGAGCGCCGCCGCGGCGCGGTCGGCCTGGTCGAGGAGCATGCCATGTGTCAGCTCCTCCATCCGGCCCGGCTCCCCGGTCCAGGTGAGGGCGATCCGCGACGCCTGCGGCTCTTGCTCTTCCCGGGCGTCCTCTGCATGCTCTGTCGTCACACGGCGCAACATGCGTTTCAGCATGAAGATGAGCGATCAACGATCGCTGAACGTCCGGTGTACGAGTGTTCGGTACCCGGCGGGCCCCGGACCTTTCTGCCCGGCTTCCGGTGCCGCCAATCCCTTCGCGCCCCCGCGGTTTCCCCGCGTCGGCGGATCCCCTCACCCCGCCCGGCCCGCCGTCTCCCCCGCCGCCGCCTGATAGCCGCCCACCACATCCCGCACATCGCCGAACCCCCGCGCCTCCAGCAGTGCCGCCGCGATCACCGACCGGTTCCCGCTGCGGCAGTACAGGACGACCGGTCGGTCGCGGTCCAGGTGGTCGGCCTGGTCGCGGAGGGTGGCCAGGGGGATGTTGCGGGCCCCGGGAAGCGCGCCCGCCTCGAATTCGGCCGCGTTTCGGACGTCTATCAACTGGTGCCGTTCAGCCGCGAGTTGGCCGGAGAGGGGCTGGGTGGCGGGGAGTTGGTCCGCGTCGATCCGGTGGCTGCGGGTGGCCAGCGCGGGCCGCCGGGCAAGGGCCGCCGCCGGGTCGGGGACGTGGCCGAGGACGCGGTCGTAGCCGATGCGGGCGAGGCGGAGGCGGGCCTCGGCCTCCGTACCGGGGTCGGCGAGCAGCACGATGGGGGTGCCGGGCGCCACCACGCTGCCGGCGTACTCGGCGAAGCGGGTTTCGAGGCCGGCGTGCAGCGATCCGGCGAGGTGGGCGCGGGTGTAGGCGGCGAGGGGGCGGCAGTCCAGGAGGGCGGCGCCGTGCTCGTCACGGGCGGTGCGCGCCTCTTCCAGGGTGAGGGCCGCCAGGGGGGCGGCGTCCAGGAGGGGATGTCCGTCGCGGTTGAGGGCGGCGTCGTGCGCGAAGTAGCCGGGCGCGGCGGGCTGGCTCGCGGTGATCAGCCGGACGAATTCGCTCTCCGGCATGGGCTGGAGGGCGTAGTTGAGGCGCCGCTGGTCGCCGATGGTGGAGCTGGTCTCGGTGGAGAGGTTGCGGCCGCAGGCCGAGCCGGCGCCGTGTGCGGGAAAGACCCGGGTCGCGTCCGGGAGCACCATGAGTTTGGTGTGCAGGGAGCGGTGCAGCCGTACGGCCATCTCGTCCGGGGAGTGCCCGGCGGCGGAGAGGAGGTCGGGGCGGCCGACGTCGCCGACGAAGAGCGTGTCGCCGGTCAGTACGCCGAACGGCACGTCGTCGTCGGGGTGTTCATGGATGACCAGGCAGATGGATTCGAGGGTGTGGCCGGGGGTGGCGAGCACGGTGAGGGTGACGCCCTCGTCGTCGGAGGGTCCCAGCGAGATCCGTTCGCCGTCCCGTAACCGCCGGATGGGGAAGCCGGTCGCGGCGGCCTCGCCGAAGGCGATGGTGGCGCCGGTCGCGCGCGCCAGCTCGAGATGGCCGGAGAGGAAGTCGGCGTGAATGTGCGTCTCAATGACCAGTTCGATGCGCAGGCCGACCTCGTCCGCGTCGCGCAGGTAGTCGTCGATGTCGCGTCGGGGGTCGACCAGGACGGCGCGTCCGGTGCGCTGGTCGCCGATGAGGTACGACGCCTGGGAGAGGCAGTCGAGGTAGTACTGCGCGAAATGCACGGTGGCCTCCAGGGGGTGTGCCCAAGGCCCGCTCGGGCAGGGTCCGTTGTGCGGATGCACGGATGTACGTACATTAAGCAGCGCGAGAGGCGGCAACAAGTCCGCCCCGCCACATCCCCGTACGCCCGCCCGCGGAGGAATCCATGACGACCCACCAGCCGGACTCCCCCGACCCCGGCCCGCGGCCCCTGGACCGGAGTTCGCCGCTCCCCCTGTGGGCGCAGCTCTCCGCCGATCTGCGGCGGCGCATGGAAGCCGGCGCGTTCACCCGGGAGTTCCCGGCCGAGCACCGGCTCACCGGGGAGTACGAGGTCAGCCGGCACACCGTCCGCGAGGCGCTGCGCACGCTGCGCGCCGACGGCCTGGTGATCGCCGAACGCGGCCGCGCCAGCCGCCTGGACACCCGTCGCATACAGCAGCCGCTCGGCTCGCTCTACAGCCTCTTCCGCGAGCTGGAGGGTCAGGGCGTGGAGCAGCGCAGCGAGGTGCTGCGGCTGGAGCGGACGGTGGACGGGACGGTCGCGAGGCAGCTGGAGCTGCTTCCCGACGCGCCGCTGGTCGTACTGGAGCGGCTGCGGCTGGCGGACGGCGAGCCGCTCGCCCATGACACCGCGTATCTGCCCGCGGAGATCGCCGAGCCGCTGCTGACGGCCGGCTTCGGACACACCTCGCTCTACGGCGAACTGTCGCGCCTGTGCGGGGTGAAGGTCACCGGTGGCCGCGAGCGGATCCAGCCGTTCCTGCCGGACATCCGGCAGGCGTGGCTGCTGGGGCTGGCCGACCGGGAGGCGGCGTTCGCGATCGAGCGGCTGGGGAGGGCGGGGGAGCGGCCGGTGGAGTGGCGCGAGACGGTGGTGCGCGGCGACCGGTTCGCCTTCGTCGCGGAGTGGTCCGATGCGAGCGGGGCCGTTGCGCTGGAGCCGCGGGCCGCGGTTCCGGCTCCGTCGTCCGCCTCGGCTTCGGTCTCGGCTCCGCCGTCGGTCTCGGCTGCGGCCTCTGCGCCGTCGTCGGCCTCGGCTCCGTCCGCCTAGGGTGTCCGTCGTCTTAGCCGTCGCGGCGCTGCCGTGCGGGCTGCTGATCGGGGTGCTGCTGGGTGCGCTCGGCGGCGGTGGTTCGATCCTGGCCGTTCCGGCGCTGGTCTATCTGCTCGGCCAGTCGCCGCACGAGGCCACGGCGGGCGCGTTGATCGTTGTCGCGGTCGGCGCGGTGACGGGACTGGCCTGCCATGCCCGCGCGGGCCGGGTCCGCTGGGCGGCCGGGGCGGTCTTCGGGTTGCTGGGCACGGCGGGCAGCTTTCTCGGCACCCGGTGGAGCGCGGCGCTGGACCCGACGGCGCTGATGGCGGCGTTCGCGGGGCTGATGCTGACGGTGGCGGCGGCGCTGCTGTTACAGGGGCGGCGGAAGGCACGGGAGCAGAAGGAGGCACAGGGACGGCGGGAGGCGCAGGGACGGCGGGAGCGACAGACGCCGGGTGCCCGTCGCCGCCCCGCCCGGATTGCCGTCACCGCCTCGGCCGTCGGCCTGCTCACCGGCTTCTTCGGCGTCGGCGGCGGCTTCGTCGTCGTACCGGCCCTCACGCTCGTACTGGGCCTGGAGATGCCGGTCGCCGTCGGCACCTCGCTCCTCGTCATCCTCATCAACTCGACCACGGCGCTGGCCATCAGGGCCGGTACCGGCGCCCTGGACTGGCCGCTGCTGGCCGGTTTCGCGGCCTGTACGGCGGTGGGCAGCTACCTTGGCAACCGTCTCTCGGCCCGCCTGCCCGCATCGGCCCTGACCAGGTCGTTCGCCTCTCTCATCGCCGTCCTCGCGGTCGGCATGGCGGCCACCGCAATACCCCGCCTGTGACGGCGCGGTCAGCCACACCACGGTCAGCCACACCACGGACCGCAACAACAACCCCTACCGGAGGATCCCCATGACGCCCCCTGCCCCCGCCCACCACCAGATCCTGATCGTCGGCGGCGGCACCGCAGGCATCACCGTCGCCGCCCGCTTACGCCGCGCCGGAGTGCGGGACATCGCGCTGCTGGAGCCCTCGGAAACGCACTGGTACCAGCCGCTGTGGACGCTGGTCGGCGGCGGGCAGGCGCCGCTGCGCGCCGCACTGCGCACCGAGGCGGAGGTGATCCCGCCCGGCGTGCGCTGGCTGCGCGAGCGCGCGACGGCCGTCGATCCGGTCGCCCATACGATCACCACCGCGTCCGGCCGGACCCTCACGTACGGGCGGCTGGTCCTCGCGCCCGGCCTGCAACTCGACTGGGACGGCATACCCGGCCTGGCCACGGCCCTCGGCCACGGCGGCGTCAGCAGCAATTACCGGCCCGACCTCGCCCCGCACACCTGGGAGTTGATCCGCCGGATGCGGCGCGGCACGGCGGTGTTCACCATGCCGTCCGGCCCGGTGAAGTGCGGCGGCGCCCCGCAGAAGATCGCGTACCTGGCGGCCGACCACTGGCGCAAGCGCGGCGTCCTGGGCGCGATCCGCACCGTCCTGGTGCTCCCGGAGCCCGCGATGTTCAAGGTGCCGGTGTTCTCCCGTGCGCTGGAGGAGACGGCCAGGCGCTACGGCATCGAGGTGCGGCTCAGGTCCGAGATGACGGCCCTGGACGGCGCCGCCCGCGAGGCCGTGATCACCGACCACGCCACCGGCGCCGCCGAGACCATCCGCTACGACCTCCTCCACGCCGTGCCGCCGCAGCGCGCCCCCGAGTGGCTGGCGGGCGGCCCGCTCGCCGACCCCGACTCCCCCTACGGGTACGTCAAGGCGGACCGGGAGACCCTCCAGCACCCCGATTTCCCCGAGGTGTTCACGCTGGGCGACGTAGCCAGCCTCCCGACGTCGAAGACCGGCGCGGCAATCCGCAAGCAGGCCCCCGTCGTCGTCGCCAACCTGCTCTCCGGCCTCCGCGACCGCCCCGCCACGGCCCGCTACGACGGCTACACCTCCTGCCCCCTGGTCACCGCCCGCCACAAGATGCTCCTCGCCGAGTTCGACTACGACCTGCGGCCCGCCCCCTCCATCCCCTTCCTGGACACCACCCGGGAGCGCACCGACATGTGGTTCCTCAAGCGCTACGGGCTGCCGCAGCTGTACTTCAAGGGAATGCTGAAGGGGCTGGCGTAGGAAGGGCGGGGACGGGAGGGGCGGGAGGGGCGGGAGGGACGCCGTAAGGGCCACACGGGTTGACGTCTTTCACCTCAACTCCCGCCTCCAGATGCCTAGTTAGCTCGCGCCCACATCTGAGTACGACAACGGATACCGCAACTCATGTGCCACCTGTGAATGTTGTGACTGTTGTTACTTCTGTGGCCGCTGAGCCACTCACCGTCTGGGTCGTACGACATGACGCAAGTGGTCGGCGCCGCCTCCCAGAAGCTGTACTTACGTGCGAAAGGGCAGTTCATACGTGACACGCGGTACGAAGTTGAAGAGCGCCGTCAAGCGGGCGCGTTACGCGCCGGTCGCGGTCGCCGCGACCATGCTCGTCGGGGCGATGACGGGAACGGCCGGGGCCGCCCCCACCGCCGGGCCCGGTGACGACTCACCGAAGATCATCGGCGGCGGCGCGGCGCCGGCCTACTCGTTCATGGCCGCGATCCACGGCGGCTGGGGCGACGCAAAGGCGTTCACCTGCGGCGGCGGGCTGATCCGCGGCGACTGGGTGGTCACCGCGGCGCACTGCGTCTCCAAGCCGGGCAAGGACGGGAAGACCGAGGTCATCCCGGCCAAGGACCTCACCGTCCGGGTGGGTTCCAAGGACCGGACCATCGGCGGCACGGTCGTGGGCGTCCGGAGCATCACCGTCCACCCCGACCACGTCGCCTCGGACGACCGCAACTACGGCAGCGACCTCGCGCTGCTGCATCTGAGCAAGAAGGTGCCGCAGGCGCCGGTCGCGATGTCGCCCGACGCGACCCCGGCCGGCACCGCCGTCCGGGAGATCGGCTGGGGTTACACCAAGCCGGGCGACAAGGGACAGGACAAGCTCCCCAGGGCCCTACAGCAGCTCGACACCAAGACCATCCCGGCCGACACGCCCGAGTGCGTGAAGGGCCCGGACGGCGACGACTCCTGGGGCATCCACAAGGGCGATGTGTGCGCCGACAACCCCACGGGGACGTTCGGCCCGTGCGGCGGCGACTCCGGCTCCCCGCTGCTGAAGAAGGTCGCCGGCCGCTGGGTGATCGTCGGCGTCGACAGCCGCGGCGTGGGGCACGTCTGCGGCGAGAGCCCGGACATCTACACCGAGATCCACCACTTCAAGGACTGGGTGGCCAAGACCATCGGCTGACCCGGCGCATGCGTACGCGGTGACCGATGCCGGCGATTGCCGCGTATGAGGGGCGGGGCGCAGCTCGGGAGCTGCGCCCCCTTCCCTTAAGGGTGGGCCCGTAAGGGTGGCGAGCGCCCCTTGCGATATCCCTGCCCGCGGGGGCGAAGCGGCAAGCCGCCCACAGGGGTAGGGGCTCAAGCCGCCCGCGCCACCTCCACCTCCCCCACCGCGCACCCCACGTTGTCCGGTGCGCCCGCCTCGTGGGCCAGGGCGAGCAGGCTCCGTACGGCGTCCTCGGGGGCGGTGGCCGCGGTCAGCGTGTGCCGTATCGCCTCGGGGGCCACCACTCCCGACAGGCCGTCGGTGCACAGCAGATACCGCTCGCCGGGCCGGGCCTCCAGGAGCTGGAGGTCGGGGGTGAATTCCGGGCCGCCGTCGAGGGCGCGCAGCAGCAGCGCGCGGTCGGGGTGCGCGGGCGCCTCCTCCGGGGTGAGCCGGCCCTCGTCGATCAGGGACTGCACCACGCTGTGGTCGTGGGTGATCCGGAAGAGGCCGGAGTCGCGCAGGACGTACGCGCGCGAGTCCCCCACGTGCAGCAGCCCCAGCCACGAGCCGGAGCGGAGCAGTGCGGTCAGGGTGCAGCCCGTGGCCGCATCGGCCGTCGGGGCCGCCCGGTTGGCGCGGCGGGCCGCGTCCTCCAGGGCGGCGAGCAGGTCACCGGAGGCCGGACCGGCGTCCTCGAGAGGCTTGAGCTCCTCGATCGCGGCGGCCGCGGCCGGGCCGCCCAGCTGGCCGTAGCCGTCGGCCACGGCCAGCAGCCGGGGGCCCGCGTACGCCGCGTCCTGGCCGGCCGGCCGGATCAGCCCCCGGTCGGTCCCGGCGGCGCAGCGCATCGTCAACGGGGCGGGTACGCGGGGTACGGGTGTGCCTGATGCGGTCATGACGGTGTCGTCCTTCCTCTTCAGCTGGTCGACGAGGAAGGCGGCCAGGTCCCGGCGGGCGGCGGTGTCGGCCTCGGCCTTCGCCCAGTACGCGGCGACCGCCTCGGCCGCCGGGCCGGGCGCCAGCTCGCACACCTCACGGATGCGGGCCAGCGGCATCCCGAGCCGGCGGAGCGAGGCGACCAGCTGCGCGCGCTCCAGCTGTGCCGGGGCGTAGCGGCGGTAGCCGTTGTCCGGGTCGACCCGGGCCGGTGTCAGCAGCCCCAGGTCGTCGTACAGGCGCAGCGCCTTGGGCGAGAGCCGGCAGGCCCGTGCGAACGCCCCGATGGTCAGCAGACCGCCGGTGCCGGCGCCGTTCCCGTCCATCCCTCCGCCCTCCTCGTACCGGGTCTCGGCCCGGTACGGCCGATGCTGGGCCTTTCCCCAAGGGCAAGGTCAACGGACGGGGTCACGGACGTGCCACATCCTCAGTTGCCGCCCGCGTCCAGCCGGTTCATCGCCGCGGCCGTCAGCGCCTGTACGCCCATCGTGAGCGTCGGCCGCACCACCGGCACGAAGTGCGGCGAGTGGTTGGACGGGATGTCCTGCGCCAGCCGCCCGGCCGCGAGCGCCGTACGGAACTCCTCCGGGTCCCAGCCGCCCAGCCACCAGTAGTAGAGGGGCGCCTCGGCGGCGGTCGCCAGCACTCCGACGTCCTCGGATCCCGATGCCGGGTCGTAGGCGAACAGCCGCTGTTCGCCGAAGAGCCGGGTGAATTCCTCGTTGACCTTGCGCAGGGTCCGGGACTCGTTGACGGTGACGGGGAAGGAGTCGAGGATCTTCGTCTGCGGGGCGCGGTCGGCGCCGGAGGCGGTGGCCTCGGCGCGGGCGATGCGGTCGATGGCGGCCAGGACCCGGGTCCGTACGGTCTCGTCGAAGCTGCGGACGCTGAGCCGTACGACGGCCTGTTCGGGGATGACGTTCGCGCTGTCCCCGGCGTGGAAGGAGCCGACGCTGACGACGGCCTGGTCCTTGGGGGCCACCTCGCGGGCCACGACGGACTGCACCCGCTGGACGAACGCGGCCGCCATCAGGATGGGGTCGATGGTGGTCTCCGGGCGGGAGCCGTGTCCGCCGCTGCCGTGGAAGGTGATCTCCAGGCTGTCGGCGGCGGCCATGCAGGCGCCGGGGCAGTAGGCGATCAACCCGGCGCCGAACGGGGCGACATGCTGGGCCAGCACCACATCGGGGACGGGCACCAGGCCCTTGCTGTAGAGGCCGTCGTCCAGCATCGCCTGGGCGCCGTTGCCGACCTCCTCGGCGGGCTGGAACAGCGCGACCAGGGTGCCGGACCAGTGGTCGCGGGCCTCGGCGAGCAGGTCGGCGGCGCCCAGCAGGCAGGTGACGTGCACGTCGTGGCCGCAGGCGTGCATCCGGCCGGGGGTGGTGGAGGCGTAGTCGAGGCCGGAGCGTTCGGTGACGGGCAGGGCGTCCATGTCGGCGCGCAGGAGGACCACCGGGCCGGGGCCGTTGCGCAGGACGCCCGTGACGCCGGTGCCGCCGATGCCGGTGGTGACGTCATAGCCGTACGCGGTCAGCCGGCGCGCGGCCTCGGCTGCCGTACGGGTTTCGTGGAAGCCGAGTTCGGGGTGGCGGTGCAGGTCCTCGTAGAGCGCCACCAGGTCCGCGAGGCGGTTGTCGAGCGGGGCCAGGACGGAGTCGATGACGGGGCGGGAGTGGTCACTGTCGCTCATACGGGCATTCGACCATGAACCGTGGCGCCCGCACCCCCTGGCGGACGTACCGGACGGCACGGGTCCGTACGCGCCCCGGGCTGGCCGGACTTCGCGGGTCGCGCGCGGCCGCCTCGTGACACCCGGGCGCCCGGCTGCGACCGTGAACCAGCCCGCCCGAGCCGTTGACCGGAGGCTGACATTGGCGACCTCATCCACGCCGCCGAACGGCGCGCCCAGCGACCTCGCGGCCCACCTGATGGACCAGGCCATGGGCCACCTCTTCTCGGCCGCGCTGCGCACCGCGGCCCACTACCGCATCGCCGACCACCTGGCCGAGGGCCCGCGCACCGCCGAGCAGCTGGCCGTCGCCACCGACACCCACGCCCCGCATCTGCGCCGGGTGCTGCGCTATCTGGCCGCCCGCGGCATCTTCCGGGAGGACGCCGCCGGTGCCTTCCAGCTGACCCCGGCCGCCGCACCGCTGCGCACCGACGTTCCCGACTCGCTGCACCCCGCCATCATGCTGAGCACCGACGAGCTGTTCCTGCGGACCTCGGCGCTGATGCCGGAGGCGGTACGGGAGGGCGGCGCGGCCTTCGAACGGCTCTTCGGGGCGCCGCTCTTCACGCATCTGGCGTCCGACCCGGAGCGCCGCGAGCTCTTCGACAGCGGGATGTCAGCGCTGTCGGGGCCGGTGGACGAGGCGGTGGTCGCCGCGTATCCGTTCCCGGAGGCCGGCACGGTCGTGGACGTCGGCGGCGGCCGCGGCGGCCTGCTGCGCGCCGTGCTGCGCCGTCACCCGCAGCTGTCCGGCGTGCTCTTCGACCAGCCGCCCCCGCTGGCCCGCCATCTGCTGGACGGCGACGAGGTCAAGGGCCGCTGGCGCACCGAGGAGGGCGATTTCTTCGCGTCCGTGCCGGAGGGCGGGGACGTCTATGTCCTCAAGCATGTGCTGCACGACTGGCCGGACGCGGACTGCCGCGGCATCCTGCGCACCTGTCATGCGGCGATGTCGCGTGGCAGCCGGCTGCTGGTCATCGAATGCGTCCTGCCGCAGGGCAATGCGCCGCACTTCGGCAAGACGCTGGACGTCGCGATGATGGCGCTCCTGGACGGCCAGGAGCGCACCGCGCAGGAGTTCGCGACGCTGCTTTCGGACGGCGGCTTCCGGCTGACGCGGGTGCTGCCGACGGCGGCGTTCCCGTCGATCGTGGAGGCGGTGGCGGATTAGGGCCTGTCGGGCGGGCCGGGGGCGGGGCTGGGAAGGCCCCGGCTGCCGCGACACGACACGCCGCGCCCCCGCCGCCCTCGCCGGTGCCGCGGCCCGGCCGGGATGTACTGATGGCACCGCGCGCCCCGCCCGGGGCCGGAACCCGCGCCCGGAGCCAAGGAGCCACCATGCCCACCCCGCCTCTCCCCGCGCCCGTCGACCGTGCCCTGCGTGCCGCCAACGGCGGTGACATCGACGGCTTTCTCGCCGCCTTCGCCGACGACGGGGCGGTCAACGACTGGGGACGCGAGTTCCGGGGCCAGGAGGAGATCCGCGACTGGAGCGACTCGGAGTTCATCGGCCGGCAGGTCACCCTCGAGGTGACGGCCGTACGGACGCAGGGCAACACCACCACGGTCAGCCTCCAGGTCGGCGGCAACGGCTACACCGGCCCCTCCGACTTCGCCTTCACCGTCGAGGGCGACCGCATCGCGCTGATGCGGATCACCGGCTGACCCCAGGGCGAGGCGACGATCCCCCGTGACGGTCCCCATGCGGGCGCGCAGCCGCGACGAGGCGCACCGCACCGCCACCCCGCTGGAGCTCTTCTTCGACCTGTGCTTCGTGGTGGCCATCGCGCAGGCCGGCCGCCAGCTGGTGCACGCCCTGGCGGAGGGCCACCCGGGGCACGGCATCACCGGCTATCTGATGCTGTTCTTCGCGATCTGGTGGGCCTGGGTCAACTTCAGCTGGTTCGCCTCGGCGTACGACACCGACGATGCGCTGTTCCGGGTGGTGACCCTGGTCCAGATCGCCGGTGTGCTGATCCTGGCCGCGGGCGTGCCGCGCGCCTTCACCGCCGCCGACTTCGGGGTGGTGTGGTTCGGGTATGTGGTGATGCGGCTGGCCCTGGTCTCCCAGTGGCTGCGGGCCGCGCACGGCAGCGAGGGCGCCGAGCGGCGTACCGCGCTGCGCTATGCACTGGGCGTGTCCATCTGCCAGGTCGGGTGGGTTGCGCTGCTGTTCGTGCCCGCGGGCGAAGTGCCCTGGGTGTTCGTGGTGATGGGGCTGCTGGAGCTGTCGGTGCCCGCCTTCGCCGAGCGGGACTGGAAGACGGCCTGGCATCCGCATCACATCGCGGAGCGCTACGGCCTGTTCACGATCATCGTGCTCGGCGAGACGATCGCGGCGGCCACCGTCGCCGTGCAGTCCGCGCTGGACGAGAACGACGAGCTGGGCAGCCTGCTGCCGATCGCGGGCGGCGGCCTGCTGCTGGTCTTCGCCGCGTACTGGATCTATTTCGCGGTCCCCATCCATCTGCATCTGCGCTCCCACAATCAGGCGTTCGTGTGGGGCTACGGCCACTATCTCGTGTACGCCTCGGCGGCGGCGATCGGCGCCGGGGTCGAGATCGCGGTGGAGGCGTCGGTGGGCAAGGCGCATCTGTCGCCGGTGGCGGCGTCGGCCTGTGTCACGGTGCCCGCCGCGCTGTTCATGTTCACGGTGTGGCTGATCCATTCGCGTCATCAAAAGCGCGGCCTGGCGCAGCAGCTGGTGCTTCCGGTGTCGTCGGTACTGGTCCTGGCCTGCACGTTCGCGGGAGGGTTCGCGGTGCTGTCGGCCGGTGTGGTGGCGTCCGTCACGGTGGCGGTGGGGGTCACGCTGACGGCTCGGCAGGGTGCGGCGCTGGCGGAGTAGCCGGTGACGGGCGGTCCGGTCCGGTCCTGTGGTTACGGTTCCGGGCGCCGCTTCGCCCGTAAGCGTGCCGAACGGCCGTGCGCGGGCGCCGATCCGGGCGAATCCCGCGGGGCCGCCGACCGCGGCCGTCGAACTCGCGTGACGAACTGCCGAGTTGATGCCGGATCCAGCCATTTTCGGCCGCGGGGAGCGGTCCGTCCCGACCGCGCTCCGCCCCCGTCGCGGCCGCCTCATTCCCCGCCAATTCGCCGCGAACGGGAACCACTTCTTCTGCCACCATCCTCTGGTTCCCCGCCCTCCCCCGGGGTCGGGGGAGGGACCCCGGTACGAACGCGGTAGGGTGCAGATTGCCCCTTTTATGCCTGCGGGTTTCCGTATCAGCAGTCCGGTTACCGCATTTCGGGGGCCGTCCGCCCGTCCGTAACCTGATCCGTCCGTCCGCACCTGAGGAGACGCCAGCGATGGCCCGCCACGCACAGAACCGCGCGCGCATGAGCCTGTCCCGGCGCAGCAAGGCCGTGGGCGGCCTGGCCCTCACCACCCTGGTCGGCACCGCCCTGTGGGCCTGGCCGGCCTCGGGCGACGATCACGACAGCCTGGCCGACGGCAAGAACGGCGCGACGAAGACGGCCGCAGGACCGGACACGGCCCAGAACCGGCCCGCCCCCAAGAGCGTGCCGAACGCCGCCCCCGCCGCCCGGTCGATCCCCGGGCTGAGCGACGCCGTCCGCAAGCAGATACCGTCCGGCACCCGCCAGGTGCTGGTCGTCACCGGCGAGGACGGCGACTCCTACGAGTCCCGCGTCGTCCTCTACACCCGCGCCAAGGGCTCCGACGACTGGCAGCCCGGCCGCACCTGGGCCGCGCACAACGCCGCCCACGGCTGGACCGACGATCACCACTACGGCGACCTCCGCTCCCCGCAGGGCGTCTACACCCTCACCGACGCGGGCGGCCGCCTCCCCGCGCCGGGCGGCACCAAGCTCCCCTACGACCACAACCGCAGCTTCGTCGCCAACGGCACCGGCGTCGAGGGCGAGCCGCTGGCCGGCGCCTTCGACTACGTCATCGCCATCAACTACAACCGCGTGGCGGGCACTTCCCCGCTGGACCAGCAGCGGCCTGACGGCGCGCACAAGGGCGGCGGCGTCTGGCTGCACGTCGACCACGACGGCCCCACCCAGGGATGTGTGAGCCTCAAGCCGGACGTGATGCGGGAACTGCTGCGCACCCTGGACCCCGCCCAGCACCCGGTCATCGTGATGGGCCCGGCCCGTCACTGACTCCTGCCCGGGCGCCCACGGGCGTGGTACCCATGACCCATGGCTGACGCACAGCAGGGACGGGACGTACCGCATCTGCCGGGCCCGCACGACGCGCTGACCGATGTCACCGGGCTGCGGGTGGGCCACGCCGAGCGGACCGGCGAGGGATATCTGACCGGCACCACCGTGGTGCTCGCCCCGGAGGGCGGCGCGGTCGCGGCCGTCGACGTACGGGGCGGCGGGCCCGGCACCCGCGAGACGGATGCGCTGGATCCGCGCAATCTCGTACAGCGGGTGGAGGCGGTGGTGCTGACCGGCGGCAGCGCCTTCGGGCTGGACGCCGCGTCCGGTGTGGCGGTCTGGCTGGAGGAGCGGGGCCGCGGCTTCCGCGTCGGCCCCGATCCCTCGCAGGTCGTCCCGGTGGTCCCGGCCGCCGCCCTGTTCGACCTGGGGCGCGGCGGCGACTGGCGGGCCCGGCCGGATGCCGCGCTGGGGCGGGCGGCGGCCGAGGCCGCGGCGCATTCCGACCCTCTCTCGCCGGTGGTGCAGGGCAATACGGGCGCCGGTACGGGTGCGGTGGCCGGCGGCCTCAAGGGCGGTATCGGGACCGCGAGCGTGGTGCTGCCCTCGGGCGTCACCGTCGCCGCGCTGGTCGCCGTCAACGCGGCGGGCGGCTTCGCCGATCCCGACACCGGCGCGCTCCACGGGCGGCTGGCGGGCGGCCCGGCCGCCTTCCCCTCACCCGACGTCCACGCCACCGCCCAGCGGCGGCTCGCCGAGGCCAGGGACCTCACGCGGGTCCGGACGGCGGCCTCGGTCCGCCCGCCGCTCAACACCACGCTCGCGGTCGTCGCCACCGACGCCGTCCTCACCGGCGCCCAGGCCCACAAGCTCGCGGGCACCGCCCACGACGGCCTGGCCCGCGCGGTCCGCCCCGTCCATCTCCTCTCCGACGGCGACACGGTCTTCGCGCTGTCCACCGCCGTCCGCCCGCTCGCGCCGGAAGAGGCCCGGACCGACCCGGTGTTCGGGGTGCATGTGGAGGCCGGGGCGCTGAACGAGGTCCTCGCCGCCGGGGCCGACGTGCTGATGCGGGCGGTGGTCAAGGCGGCCCTGGCGGCGGAGACGGTGGACGGTCCGGGGGGCCTGTTCCCCTCGTACCGGGATCTCTACGGGGGCTGACGGGCGCGTTACCGGGGCGGGCGGCGGTCCCGGCTCATACCCCGGCGGCTCCGAGCAGGGCCCCCGCCGCGTACGTCACCGCCATCGCCAGCGCGCCGCCGCCGGCGTTGCGCAGCACCGCCCGGCGGATGGGGGCGGCGCCCATCCGGGCGCTGCTCCAGCCGCACAGCGCGAGCGCGGCGAGCACCGAGACCACGGTGATGGGCAGCCGCAGCGCGGCGGGCGGCAGCACGATCGCCAGCAGCGGCAGCAGCGCGCCCGCGGTGAAGGCGAGGAAGCTGGCGCCGGCCGCGTGCCAGGGGTTGGTGAGCTCGTCGGGGTCGATGCCCAGCTCGACCTCCGCGTGGGCGCGCAGCGCATCGTGCTCGGTGAGCTGCTCGGCGACCTCCCCTGCCAGCTCCGCGCTGAGCCCCTTGCCCTTCAGCAGCTCGGTCAGCTCGATGAGTTCGGCCTGCGGTTCGGTGGCCAGCTCGCGCTTCTCCTGGGCCAGGGCCGCCTTTTCGGAGTCGCGCTGGGTGGAGACCGAGACGTATTCGCCCGCGGCCATCGACATCGATCCGGCCAGCAGTCCGGCCAGGCCCGCGGTCAGCAGGGCGCCGCGGTCCTCGGTGGCGCCGGCCACGCCGACGACGAGTCCGGCGGTGGAGACGATGCCGTCGTTGGCGCCGAGAACCGCGGCCCGCAGCCAGTTGAGCCGGCTGCCGAGTCCGCCGCCATGGGCCTCGTCGTGCTCTGGTGTCTGGGGGCTCACCGGCCGAGCGTCTCATCCTCACCCGGTCTCGGCTACCGCTCGACCGGGAGGTACCCCCATCACGGTGCCGCCGCCCGACGCCCCCGCACCGCCGCGAAATCGCCGGTGGTAGAAACGGCCGTATGTCCGCATCGCCACCTCCCCCCACGCCTCCCCCCACGCTCGTCCGCCCGGAGCCCCCGCAGCCCGCGCCCCGCCGCCGTCTGTGGTGGCACCGGCTGATCTTCGGGCTCTGGTACCGGCCGGTGGAGACCCTGGACGAGGCGCGAGACCGTGGCGCATGGGGTGCGGCGGTGTTGTTGTCGCTGGTCAGCGGCGGTATCGGAATACTGTCGGTGGAGGCCTTCCGGCAGCAGTGGTCGGCGAACCGGACCATGGCGCTCCAACTGGCCGGGCTGGCCGAGGCGGGCGTCCTGGTGGCCAGCCTCGCGCTGGGATCGGTCACCCACGCCATCGCCCGCACCCTCGGCGGCAACGGCCGCTACGCGCCGACCGCGAGCCTGTTCATCGTGGTGTTCTGGGTGACGGATCTGCCGCGGCTGGCCATCGTGGCCTGGCTGCCGACCGACGCCACCTTCGTCCAGGCCGCGACCTATGCGACCTGGGGCTTCGGCTATGTCCTCGCCGTACTGCTGATCCGCGGTCAGCATCATCTGCCGACACTGAAGTCGGCGGCCGCGGTGTCGGTGCAGATGCTGGCCGCGCTGGCGCTGCTGCGGCTGGGGCCGGTCCGCTAGGGCGTGTCCGCTCGGCGATCCGACCCTGACCCATCGGACAGACCCTAGCCGCGGCCGGTCAACTGCCGTACGAGCAGTGCGAACGCCTCGCGCTCCGCGGGGCTCAGCTCCACGCTCTCCGAGGGCGGCCCGGCGGGCCCGGTCTGCCGCGGTACGGAGCCGAGCCGCCGCGGCCTCGCCCGGTCCGCCGCCGCCTGGCCGCGGGCCCGTCGTACGAGTCTGGCCAGCGCGACGAACCAGGCGACGGTCGCGACCAGCAGCACGGCGAGGATGACGTGCTGCAGAATCGAAACGGAGGGGAGCATACGGACCTCCAGGACGGGCAGGCGCTGGGCGGAACCGGGCCGGACGGGGCAGAACTGGACCGGCCCGTTCCATTGGACACCACGGCCGAGGGCTTTCAACAGGGGATCTAGCGCCCTAATGCGCTAAGTGATGTATCTCCTATGACATTTCGGCCCTTTACCGGTGTCCGGCTCGGGGCGCGCCGCCGCCACCCTCCGGCGCGGCAGGGTGGGGCCCTTCTCCTTGGACACCGCGGAGGCTTCCACCCGGCGAAGACCGCCCCCGACCATGGCCGCACCCTGTCCGCGACGTGAGGAGTACGCCCGTGCCGCAGCAGTCCCCGCCGCCCGAGCTCCCAGCCCGCGCCCTCGAAGGCATTGTGGTGGCCGACTTCAGCCGGGTGCTGGCCGGGCCGCTGGCCGCCGCGACGCTCGCCGACCTGGGCGCCGAGGTGATCAAGGTGGAGCGGCCCGGAACCGGCGACGACACCCGCGCCTGGGGCCCGCCGTTCGCCGCGGACGGGACCGCCGCGTACTTCGATGCCGCCAACCGCTCCAAGCGCGGCCTGGCCCTGGATCTCGGCGATCCGGATGATGCGGCCGCCGCCCGCGAACTGGCCCGCCGGGCCGACGTACTGATCGAGAACTTCCGGCCCGGCTCGCTGGCCAAATACGGCCTGGACCACGCGGCCACCCGGGCCGCCAACCCCGGCCTGGTGCACTGCACCATCACCGGTTTCGGCTCGGGCGAGGGCGCCCATCTGCCGGGCTACGACTTCGTGGTGCAGGCCGTCGGCGGCCTGATGAGCATCACCGGGGAGCCGGGCGGTACGCCCCTGAAGGCGGGCGTCGCGCTGGTGGACGTGCTGACCGCCAAGGACGCCGCCACCGGCATCCTCGCGGCGCTGCGGCACCGGGACCGCACCGGCCGGGGCCAGCTGGTGGAGGTCAATCTGCTGTCCTCGCTGCTCGGCTCGCTGGTCAACCAGGCGTCCGGCCATCTGGCCACCGGGCACGACCCGGGGCCGATGGGCAACCGTCACCCGAGCATCGCCCCGTACGAGACTCTGGCCTGCCGGGGCGGGCTGCTCGCCGTCGCGGTGGGCAACGACCGGCAGTTCCGGGCGCTGGCGGGGGCGCTCGGCGCGCCGGAACTGGCCGGGGACGTGCGGTTCGCACGCAACCAGGACCGGGTGCGCCACCGCACCGATCTCGTGAGGGCGCTGGAGGAGCTGCTGGCGGCGGACACCCCGCAGGGCTGGACCGAGCGGCTGGGCGCCGCGTCCGTGCCGTGCGGGCCGGTCAATACGCTCTCCGAGGCGCTGGCACTGGCGGAGCGGCTCGGGCTCGCCCCGGTCACGCCGGTCGGCGAGGGCCGGATACCTCAAGTCGCCAGCCCGCTCCGCCTCTCGGAGACCCCGGTGGCCCAACCGCAGGCGCCACCCCGCCTGGACGAACACGGCGCCCCGCTGCGAACCTGGTTGTCGGGGCCGGCCGACAAGCCCCTCCCCCCGCGAGTGTGACCTTCGTCACAACGCGGCCGTACCCGCAACCAAATCCGCCTGTAGGTGCTGTTTACCAGCACGGAATCACAACACCCCTGTATGGAGCAGCTCGTGACATCGCCGGACAACCCCGCGCCCGCCTGGTCCCGCACCCCGCACCAGCCGCTCCATCCGGAAGAGCAGTCAGCCGCGGGCACATCGCGCCGCACCCGCCGGGCGCTGGCCGTGACCGCGCTGCTCGCCGCGGGCGCACTGGCCCTGTCGGCCTGTGGCGGCGACGCCGAGGCGGGCGGTCATGACGCCAAGAACGGCCAGGCCGGCGCGGACGCCGCGGCCAAGAAGGACTCTTCGGACGCCAAGATCAAGGTGTCGTCGAAGGACGGCGCCACCGACGCCAGCATCAACGACACCGGGGTGACGGTCACCGGCGGCAAGTTGACCGATGTGAAGCTCACCGTGGCCGACTCCGGCGCCCCGGTTGCCGGCGCCATATCGGCCGACAAGACCTCCTGGAAGCCGGGCGTCCAGCTGGAGCGCGGCACCAAGTACAAGATCACGGCGAACGCCAAGGACGCCAAGGGCCGCTCGGCCACCGAGAACGCCACCTTCAGCACCGTCTCCTCGGCCAACAGCTTCATCGGCACCTACACCCCCGACAACGGCAAGACCGTCGGCGTCGGCATGCCGGTCTCCTTCAACTTCGACAAGGTGATCAGCAACAAGAAGGACGTCCAGTCCCACATCAAGGTCACCTCCAGCAGCGGCCAGCAGGTCGTCGGCCACTGGTTCGGCGCCCAGCGCCTGGACTTCCGGCCGCAGGACTACTGGAAGGCCGGCTCCAAGGTCACCATGAAGATCGACCTTGACGGGGTGAAGGGCGGCGAGGGCATCACCGGCGTCCAGTCCAAGACGGTCTCCTTCACCATCGGCCGCTCGCAGGTCTCCACGGTCGACATGAACACCCAGCACATGACGATCAAGCGGGACGGCAAGACCTTCAAGGACATCCCGATCTCCGGCGGCAGCCCCGACCACCCGACCTACAACGGCCAGATGGTGATCTCGGAGAAGTTCGAGCAGACCCGGATGGACGGCTCGACGGTCGGCTTCGGCGGCGAGTACGACATCAAGGACGTCCCGCACGCCATGCGCCTGTCGTCCTCCGGCACCTTCATCCACGGCAACTACTGGGGCGCCTCGTCCGTCTTCGGCAACTCCGGCACCAGCCACGGCTGCGTCGGCCTGCGCGACCAGAAGGGCGGCGGTGGCGACACCCCGGGCAAGTGGTTCTTCAACGAGTCGCTGGTCGGCGACGTCGTCATCGTGAAGAACTCCCACGACCAGACCGTCAAGCCGGACAACGGCCTCAACGGCTGGAACCTCTCGTGGTCGGAGTGGCAGGCGGGCAGCGCGGTCTGACCCCGACCCGATCCTGATCGCCGGCGGGGGGGGGGGGCGCCCCCGGGGGGGGGCCCCCCCCCCCGGCCCCCCCCCCGCCCCCCCCCCCCCCCCCGGGGGCCCCCCCCCGGCCCCCCCCCCCACCCCCCCCCACCC